>JARGOB010000017.1 GCA_029212925.1 Coxiellaceae bacterium
ATGTGTCATCCCGGACTTGGATGTGTCATCCCGGACTTGATCCGGGATCCAGTCAGATTGGATTCCTGCTTGCGCAGGAATGACAGCGAATGGAAGCGATTGTGCCCAAGCTTTATTAGGCTAATTAACTGAAGGAGATAAAAGTAATGTTAGTAATTGAAGGTTTTTTGATCTTACGGATTTTATTATTTTGTAAATTGATTTATGCATTGAAGGCGTTGTTACCGGATTGGTCAGCGACAGAAGACATGGTGGGATTAATGTTTCCGCGTGCGACGGGATTTTTTGCGGTGTTAATGATTGTTGTGTTGGTTGGAAGTGCGGTGTCAATACTGTTTGGTATTTATGGCCAAATTGGCGGCATATTTTTGTTTTTCTTTTGCATGATGGGTTGTCGCATGCACATGATATTGAAAAACATTGCGGCTGATATTGAGCTGGATGAATCGGCTACTGATGATAGTAAAGGAAAATTACGTGATGCCAAGGCGTTAGCGGTGATGGGTAATTCTGCTTGTGCGCAAAAGAACGTAGTGATTGGTGCGGTTGGTTTGTTTTTCTTTTGTGTCGGTACAGGGCCGTTTAGCTTGACAGCTAATTTATTCTAATAGCATACTGCGTGCCTATAAATAATTTTTGGATTATAGAGTGAATAAGTTTATTCTGCCGCTAGTTGCTGTTACGTCCATTGCATTCACTGATTTGGCCTTAGCTTATCATCATAATAAACTGTATCAAGTGTCGACTATTGGCGCTTTGAGTCAGGGTGTTTATGATGGGCCATTCACCTTTAAGCAGTTAATGGCAAATGGTGATCAAGGTTTAGGTACGTTTAATAATCTTTCCGGTGAGATGGTTGCTGTTGATGGTAAATATTATCAAATCAGTGATACAGGTGAATTACGTATAGTAAAGCCGAATCAAAAGACACCGTTTGCTGAGGTGACTAACTTTAAACCGACTATTCACATAACAGTAGGTAAGGTTGATAGTTATCAGGTGCTGAGTGATGAGTTGTTAAAAGATTTCAAAAATAAAAACATTCCTTATGCGATTCGTGTCGATGGTGATTTTGATTTGGTGAGGGCGCGTAACTTGCGTACGCAGAAAAAGCCGTATCCACCTTTAGTTAAAGCAGCCAGTGAGCAAGCGGTGTTCGATTTTAAAAACGTTAAAGGCACGATGGTAGGCTTTTGGTTTCCGCATTATTGGAATGGTATTGGTGTTGGTGGTTTTCATATGCATTTTGTTAATGATAAGCGTACGACCGGTGGCCATGTATTAGAAGTTAAAATGCGAAGTGCCAAAATCAGTATTGCACCGATGAATGATCTGCAGATTATTTTACCGAATGATAAAGCTTTTGCTGCTGCAAATTTAGACCCAAGTTTTTTGCATAAAGACCTAAAAGCCGCTGAAGGTGGCACGGACTAAGGCTTCCTATACCTGCATCATGCCATCTAATGATGACATTGGTTTAGATAATATCGCTATTTAATATTCTCTTAATAAAGAGGATATATTATTGCAATTCTAGAAAAATAAGAGAATTGTATGAGAAATCAAGGTTCGGATTGTCGGCAATTATTAGAGCAGGTGGGGTGGATCACCGCTATATACGGTGTTATTCATGTTTACGGTTCGATCATGACAACATTGGTATCTAGTCAATTGCCAATAGGGCAAAACAAACGAAGTTTGTCACAGCAACTCGGAAACAGTGCTATTTCGGCCGTGATATTTGGTGCGGCATTGCCTGTATTGGGGGTGCTATTTAATGAGCTAAATAACCGGCGTCACTATGGCAAAATTTACCGGGCTTTTGATCGATTGCTTAGTATTGGTTCGTTTTTACTGCCGGTATTGACGATGGCTGGGTCGGAATTGACTGGTGCAGCGATTATGGCCAATGCTAAAAATCAGCAGCAAGACAGTGCTCGACAACTGGGTGTTGATTTCGCTAGGGGGTTATTGGCCTTTACCATTACAGTCGTGGTGACTTGTGCCTTGCTAAGGTTGCGTGCAGTGGTTGCTGATAAAAGAGGTGCTAAGCGCGCCAGGCCGGCAATGCTGCAGCGACGGGCGATCACAGATATGAAAACAACGTATGCGTATACTGGTGATGAGGTACAATTTGCAAGTACAAACTATATCGCTAATAAGTTATTGATGGCGGATAAGTTCACACTTAATCGAGGTATGCGCAGTCTACCTCAGTCTGCTCGATTGAGAATTATTGCTTTTTTACAACCAGGTATTGATAGATTACCGTTACCCAGCCACCTTATGCCATCTGATGTGTCGTGGATGGACCGGTTAGAGGCTTTCCGTGCTAAACAACTGCATCGATTGCATGACATACATAAAAAACATGCAATTGCTGATATGCGAGCGCAAGGTGCCAGTGAGACGACGACAGCTTTATTAACGTCTGGTGATGCGGTGAGTATGCTTTTACTGTGTAATCTGGCTAGCGATAATCGTAAAGTGATGTTGCATAAATCAGCGCAGCGTCATGTGATGACATTCTTGATATCACCAGAGTTATTGTCTGCATTGGGTACGAAAAATGTTAACGAGGCATCATTATTCCAATTGAAAAGGTTAGTAGTTCGAGCCTCACGCGGTGCCATTCGTTTCAAACACTTGGCTCCATTGGCGGAATATCAACAGCTCAGAGCATGGGCTGAAGATCACGCGCAACCTGGCGGCTGCGTGATGCTATTTCGAAGGAGTTACGCCGCACGTCGTGCTCAAGCAGCTCGAGTAGCGTTGCTGCGAACTAGGCCGGCTAGTCTTCGAGCGTTTGCCGGTCAAGCTGAAGTGGCAATTGATGTTGCCCCTGCAGTAGTTGAGGCAGGCAGTGGTGAATGTGAGTCAGCGTCAGCAACACAAGCAGGTAATGCCGTTGCTTTGCTACCAGGTGAAGACCGAGATGACCTGACTGCACGACTACTTTGCTAATCGCTCTGTTCAGTTAGGTGTTGAGCTCGGCTATTAAACCGTAAGTGGTAATACAGGAAGGCTACTACTGCAGCAAGGCTGCTAAATAATAGCGGTGCGCTGATGGAGCTGGCGACTAAGAAACCACCGAGTAAGCAGATCACCGCGTCGCCCAACATGCGTAAGCCTAATTGTGTACCGAGGATTTCACCTTGGGTTTGTTTTGAGGTGTTATCAGATAATAAAACCATTAAGTTTACATTGACGACGGTAATGGTAAATCCGCTTAAGCCAAATAATAGCAGTACCGATCCTTTGGTAGCAAATACCACCATCAATGCTAAGAGCACTGCACAGAGTAGCATGCTAGCTTTAATCGCGGTGTGCGTATTGAATCGTTTGGATAGGTAGTAGGGTAACATGCTACCAATGGCTAGTGTGGTAGAGAGTACTAAGTTATAAACCGAAATCATTGCTGCCGACATGTTCCACTTGCTGGTGAGGTAAACGGGGCCGAATTCGTAATAGATATCGATACCTAATGTAAATACGGTGCTGGTGATTAATAAGCGTTTAATCGTGGGGTTGTGGCACAGTTTGGCGACGCGGCCTAAGATGTTTAATTCACCGAGGCGAAACGGTTGAGCGCTGGGTGTATGGTGACTTTCTTTTAATAACCAGGTGGTCAATACAATGCTGAGCAGTGTGGTTATCATGGCGACATAAAACGGCATGGCAAAGTTAAAGCCATGATATAGGTGGCTGTCGGATAGCACGCCACCGATCAATGGTCCGATAACATAGCCGATAGCGCTAACGGCATTAATGCGGCCAAGGCTGATTTGTTTGGGGATGGTTTCAAGATCGGTGGCAATCGAGCGGGCAATGGCAATATTGCCTTCCATTATACCGGTAACGAGTCGGCTAACGATAAGCAGCGTGAGGTTATGGCTGAGTAATGAGATAACGGTGACCAGGTATCCGGCGCAGGCGCCGAGCATTGATAGTAGCAATATTGGTTTGCGGCCAAACTTATCGGACATGGCGCCGAGGATGGGTGCGCCAATAAACTGGCCTAAAGGGTAGGTTGCTAGGGTGATGCCTAATAAGATGGCGCGCCAATTTTGGCTGAGTTGGCTTGAAATAACCCCGGCTTGTTCGGGGTGCATAAAGATGACCGGTAATATCGGGTAGGCGATGGAGGCGCCTAGGAAGCCAACCATTGAAATTAAACAGACCAGCCATAAGCAGGCGCGATCATGGTTGCTGTGTTGTTGTAAGGGATGGTTCATTTGTAAGACTATATTCCAATTCTAGGTGGCTGGAAAGTGTTTGAGTTGGGTGGTGTTGAGAAAAGATGCGCCGGTTGTGTGTGTTGTGTGAGAGAGAGAAAGTGCCGGCGCAAGAGAGTCATTAGTTTTCAATACTACAGCACTATTCTTAAGGCAGCCTTAAGTAATATGGAAAATCGATAACTTATATCTCATATATAGAAATAGATGATTTTAATCGGACTTGTGGAATGCGTTGGCAGGTGATTTTTGTTTTATAAATCAAATGCCAACAGTGGTGTCGTCTTATACCATGCTGGCGGTGCTAGGGTTGGGGATGATTCCCATTAAAGGTTGTCCTAGGCGCTGAAGTTGTTCGCTTGCCTCGAGGCTGAACTTGGCTTCGGTTTTTTTACAAGCTGTGTAGCTGGCATAGGCGGCTGTGCTCAGAACTGCAAAGGCTGCAAAGTAAGCGAGGTTGGTGTAGATGCTAATAGTGGGCATTCTTTCAGTAACATATTTCAGGGCGCCGAACTGCATTAGTGGGCCGCATGATTTAATGTTGTCGCAACATTCGGGTGCAATTGTTTTTACACTTTCACATTTTGAGCCGGTGTAGGTCTCCAATAGGTGTTCTTTAACCATTTTAGTGCCGAGAAGCATAAAGGCTATGCTAGCCGCTGCCGCTCCGGCTGTAGCCAGCAGTGATATGCGGTAAGCCGCTTTCGCAGCTTCTGGTAGTTTGTATTTTTTAGCGATGATGCGTTCTGAGGCGCCAAGCACAAAGCTAGCAGCTGCGAGGTAGTATACTGAATTGGGTATAAACGGACCGGTATTTTCTGCAATATAATCCATGGGTTGCAGTGATTTCATATCATTAAATTTAAGTGCTGGATAAAAGGTTAGTGTGTTTAAGCTGGCTCGCATTAGGCCAAATAGTGTAATTGTTGCTGCTGTTGTTATGCTCTGTCTCATTTCTCTTTCTCATTTTTTTGTTTATAAAATAATCAATAAAAGCAAGTATACGGACTTAAATTGGCAGCGCAATGGGTTGGATCTAGGTTAGCAAAATGGATCAACTATGCTGTTGCCCGCGCCGTTGTTGACTTCCAGCTGTTGTGGTGTTATATTGATCTGGTGTTATACATGAGTATAACACCTAGCAAGTAAATAAGTTAAGATTAGTGAGGAATTAGCAATGAGTAATGATGAAGTAAAAAAATTGTATCGATCACGCAATGACAAGCTGATTGGCGGTGTATGTGCCGGTTTGGCTGATTATTTTAAAGTAGACCCAACGATAATGCGTTTACTGTATATATTGTTGTGTTTTGTATCGCTGGGATCAGGTGTGTTGATCTATTTGATTCTATGGGTGATTGTGCCTGAGTCAAAGGTATATAAAGTAAGCCATCAAGATAAAGATGATCAGAGTAATCATCATTCGGATAAATGATAGAAAAAATGATGTGAATAATCTCGGTGGTGTCGATGGGATTAACAAAGGTCTGAATAATCATCAGTGGTGTCGATGAGGTTAAAAAATGATGTGAATAATCTCGGTGGTGTCGATGAGGTTAACAAAGGTTTGAATAATCATCAGTGGTGTCGATGAGGTTAAAAAATGATGTGAATAATCTCGGTGGTGTCGATGAGGTTAACAAAGGTCTGAATAATCATCAGTGGTGTCGATGAGGTTAACAAAGGTGATCACTTATGCAATGGAACAATAAGCAACCGATCTATCAACAGCTAAAGGATAAGATAGCAGTGGCCATTATGGATGGCAGTTTGCAAGAAGGTGAAGCGATTCCTTCTATAAGGCAAATTAGCGCTGATTATGCGGTTAACCCGATAACAGTATCGAAAGCGTATCAGGGGTTGGTAGATGACGAGGTGATTGAAAAGCGACGAGGCTTAGGCATGTATGTTAAGCGGGGTGCGCAAAAAGCATTGCTGAAATTAGAGAAGCAACGATTTTTACAACAAGAATGGCCACAGATCAAGCAGCGTATTGGTCAGCTTGGTTTTGATATTGCGGAGTTATTAAAATGAAAACAATTATACAAGCAGAGCATGTCAGTAAACATTACGGTGATTTTCCGGCGTTGTCAGATGTGAATTTTGCGATTAAACCGGGCAGTATTGTTGGCTTGATTGGGCCGAATGGTGCGGGTAAGACCACACTATTAAAAGCGATTTTTGGTTTGACGCCTTATCAGGGAGATTTGGTGGTTAATGGTCTGAGTCCAACCAAACAACATGTCGCACTAATGCATCAAATGTGTTTTATTGCTGATGTGGCAACGCTACCGCGATGGATGAAAGTGTCTCAAGCGATAGATTTTGTAGAGGGTGTGCATCCAAAGTTTCACCGGCAAAAAGCCATGGGTTTTTTAACCAAAACCAGTATCCCGTTGGATAAGCGTATTAAAGAATTATCGAAAGGCATGACAGTGCAATTGCACTTAGCTTTGGTGATGGCGATTGATGTTAACTTATTAATTTTAGACGAGCCAACGTTAGGCTTAGATATTTTATATCGTAAAAAATTCTATGACAGTTTATTGAATGACTATTATAGCGAACATAAAACGATTGTTATTACTACGCATCAAGTGGAAGAGGTTGAAGCGATTTTGACGGACTTGATCATTATTGATAAGGGTGAGATTAAGCTTGATATCAGTATCGATGAATACCGTGATCAATTTAGTGAGGTGATGGTGGCTGCAGCGGATCAAACAGCGATCCAAGCATTGAATCCCATTTACTCCTGCAAGCAGTTAAGTGGTATGAAATATATTTTTCATAACGCTGATAAGCAGCAATTGCAACAATTGGGTGAGGTAACAGTCCCTAGCGTTAGTGATGTATTTTTAGCAATGGTAGATGCGGGAGTGAAGCAATGAAAACGTTATGGACCTTGGTGAGGCGTGAATACTGGGAGCAGTACAGTTTATTCTTTAAAGTGCCATTAGCGCTGGCGGTTATATTTACTTTAGCCGCATTTTGCGTTTTAGTGTTGTCGTTGTTTGTGCACGGTTCCTCGCATATAAGCATGACGTGGCAGGCTGATATGTTATCGTCAAAATCAACGCGAGGTTATTATTTTCTAAGCAGTATGCCGTTTATTATTGTGTTGTGGCTGACGATATTTTATTACTTTACCAGTACATTATATGATGACCGACGCGATCGCAGTGTGTTGTTTTGGCAGTCTATGCCGGTATCGCAATCGCAGACCATTTTTTCTAAAGTATTAGCCGGTGTTATCGTTGCGCCATTATGCGCATGGATAGCCATGGTACTGACGCAATTAATTCTAATTATTTTTGGCAGTGTTATGTTGGCCATGCATCCGGTTCAATCGTGGACTGTTCTGTGGGATATTCCAATGATGTTTGAGATGTGGTTTGGTAGCTTGGTAGTGATGGTTATACAGGCCTTGTGGTTACTGCCGCTATTAGCGTGGTGCATGTTATGGTCGGCTTATGCGAAAAAAATGCCAGCGTTATCAGCAGTAGTATCACTAGTTGTTATCGTTGTGATTGAAGCAATATTATTACCAAGGCATTATATCGGCACATTTATTACCGACCGGTTCAGTTATGCAATGAATACGTGGAGTGTGATGCATTTACAAGGTGGTCATCACTATATTCTCAGTGATTATGGTTGGAATATGTTATTGGGCTTAGTGATTACATTTATCTTTGCAGCGGTTGCGGGTAAATTGCGCAGTAGCTGCTACGATTTCGATAAGTAGATGATGATGAGTGATGTAATGAAATCAATATTAACAACAAAAATAGTATGGTGGTTGGCGATATTTATAGCTGTGTTGCTCTGTATTATGTTAGCCTGAGTGGGTTGTTTAAAATGGTAAGGGATGACCATGTTAGTACTCGCAATTGAATTTATATTATTTATCATTATCGGTAGCCTTTCTGGCTTTTTGTCTGGGATGCTAGGTATTGGCGGTGGTGTGATCGTTGTGCCAGGGTTGGCATTGGTGTTTAAGTATTTTTCGCCGAACATACCAGCGAGCAGTGTAATGCACATGGCGGCGGGGACATCGTTAGCCGCCATGGTGATCACTGCTTCCGGTTCAACCTATACGCATCAAAAATTGAAAGATGTTGATTGGTCGGTGTGGTTGAAGTTTTTACCCGGTGGCGTTATTGGCGCGATTGTAGGCGCTTGGATCGCCAGTCTATTACCCACGCATGTGTTAGCTATTATTTTTGGTGTGGTGTTGTTATTTATAGCGACACATATCTATTGGGATGCGCGTCACAGCGAATCAGATAATCAGCAACTAGCTATTCGCGCAGTGCCCTATATTGTATATGGTTTGGGTGGTGCTACGTTTGGTGTATTTTCAGGGTTGCTGGGCGTTGGCGGTGGCGTATTAATCATACCCTTTATGTTGTTCTTGCATTACCGCATGCATGATGTGGTAGGCACATCGGCGGCAGTGATTTTGCCGTTATCTGTTGTGGGTGGTATAGCCTTTATCATTACCGGTATGATTAATCATGTAGCTGTGCATTATGCTTCGGGTTATGTGTATTGGCCTGCATTTCTCGGTGTGGCTATAGGCAGTGTGTTGTTTGTTTCGTTAGGTACAAAGACAAGTCATCGCGTTGATGTGTCATTGTTGAAGAAAATATTTTCGGTTCTACTTATCTTTATTGCGATTGAATTATTTGCGGGATGACAATACAACCCATGTTTGCTAGGATAAAGTGAACGTGGGAGCCAAGTGATGAGAGAGATACCTCGAGATAAAACAGTTTTGTATGAGCCAGATATAAAACGCAAGCTCAATGATATGCTTAAACAACGTGTATTTACACAGTTTAATGATCGAGCATTTAATGAAGAGGTTGATTTTTCTGAGTGTGGCAGTATCCTCAAGCAGTTTTTTGATGAATCTAAATCTGATGTCAGATCAGCGCTACCTTCTACACCTCCATTTGCTGCGCCTCTACATAGACAAGAAGCTAAATCACCAACGGAAGATACAGCACCAGTAGCGGCTGGGCGATTGTGTGAAATGCTTGTGGGTGAGTTCAAGATTGATTGGAGTTTAGCGCATAGTTATGAAGATAAAATAGCTGAATTATGGCAGCGGGCATCTGAACCTCCGGCAGAAGATATGGAGTTGAGTGACTTTGTTCGACGTGAAAGGTTTTATGATGGTGTGCTGGATTATACCGGTGGTGTTATTAAACTAGCGCGAGACAAACAGCTCAATGTACCAGCGCAAGATGAGGCTGCTATAGTGCGGCGATGTGTTGATAATCCTACGCCACCATTGGAATTTGACCCTTTACCTCCTCCGCCCCCTTTTCCACGAGTGTATCCCCGTTTGTTTCGTGATGTTGTTTCGGCGGGTGGCGGACCGGTGCCGTTAACACAGCCAGTATCTGCAGCACAGCCCTTGCAGGCAGCACGGCTCTTGCAGGCAGCACGGCCAGTGCCGGTTGGGCAGCATGCTATGTTGTCTGGTTTTTTGCAAGAGCCGCCATTAGTTGCCTGCGAGCCAGTACCAGAGCCTGTATTAGCACGTGTAGAAGCTCATCGTAGAGATGATGTAGAAGAAGGTGAATACGTCGAAATTAATATGTCAGATTTCACCTTAAGTGGTAGTGCGTCTACTATAGCAAGTGTTGTTAGTTTACCAATGACAATTACTGGCTCTGCTAGTTCATTTCGTATGCCACCTGCTTGGGTGTCAGGTAATGATAATCCATTTTTTACCTGTATCATGAGGTCAAAGCGCACTGATTTATTAATGCATAAAGTATTAAACCGCATGGCGCTTTTATACATGGCGGGTTCTGGTCATTTATTTGAGGCGTTTAGAAGTGTTGAGGATAAAAGACACTTTTATAGGGATATTTGGCTTCAAGCGCATTTGTCATTGTTAAAAAAACATAGTGATTTTTCATCGATGGCACCGGTTAAACGAATTAAAGATATGCTTGTTGACTGTTGCAAAAGACCTCGGGGAGCTGAGCGAGATAGATTTATTGTAGAAAATCAAGATGTGTTTGCAGAGTTTGAGCGTAAAATGGAGATACCTAATCAGCAGCGTTTGCAGCACTATTTTCGATATTACATTGACCATGTTTGGGCTACTTTAGCTGCTAAAATGACAGATGATAAGGTGGATTTTCTCAAGCGCGTCGAAATATTTTGTGGTATTACCATTGAAGATGGCCATAAAGGCAGTAATTTAATTTTTGCTACTAAAGAGCGAGTTATTGCATGGGCAGACGAATTCATGAGAGCGGCCGATACTGAGCAAGCAGTTGATGGTTCAACTTGGTTAAATGCAAATAACCTGAATTGTGTTCGAGCACTGGCATCGGTCGTTGTAGTTGAGCCGCAGTCTGGTTTAGGTCTATTTTTTCGTTTTACGTAAAAAAGCCCTGCAGAATGCAAGGCTTGTTTACAACGATGGGACTTCTATGAGTAAGGTAATACGACCACTTTGGTTCCATGTTTTAAGAAGTAGCGGTGTAACCATTGTGCGGCTGGTGTTCTCACGCGAATACAGCCGTGACTACCATTTCTGCTTGAGATATGTGGTGAGCCGTGTATGGCATAGCCTTTATGGAAAAACATGCAATACGGCATTTTGGCACCACCGCGACCTAACGGATACTTACTAGAAACACATCCTGCAGTTCCTTTTGAGCGAATGCGGTATGAGCCTCCGGGGGTACGGCAAGGTCTGCGTAACTCAGCACACCAATTCGATCCGCCATTAGCTACACCGTAACCAATGCGTTTTCCGTAGGCATTATAAGCAGCCCATTGACGCAAGCGTGGACTGAATACAAAAACACGTTCACCTAAGTGATGGTTAACACTTGAGGGTAGGTGGTAGAACAGTTGTCGATGACTAACGTAACGCTTTTTCTTACTATTTGCAGCCACCTGCATATGAGTATTTGAAGAAGCGTGAACTTGATTAAGTAGTTTTTCGGTAATTTGATAGCAACTTTTTACGTCCGTGCACTGCTGCAGCAAGTCCATGCGATCATTCGCATTTGCTGAAAAACTCCAGGTTAATAAGCCACCAGTTAAGATAGCCGCTGCGGTCCACTTCATTACTTTCTCCTTCCTATCTGACTAGGACGACAGATAGGTTTGTTTACTTCGCCTAGTACAAAATTTTCATGGATCTAACTATAGTACAGGCCGTCCTCTATGCAAAAAATACACAATTATTCGCCATCATTCTTTTGTGTGAGTTTACACGGATTACATTGGTTAATTGAATGGCTGTTGCTGCTGCAAGAACACAGCGGTATACTGAAAGTCGCAGTGGGAGAAAACAATATGTCTAGACCAGGTTCATGGGGTGATAAACGCCCGTATACACTTCCTAATTTACTTAATTGCTTTAGTTTGCCGGCGGAATTTAAAAAAATTTTGCAGGCAGATGAGTTGTTATTGCTTACTGACACCACAGAAGAAATGTGCCCAACTGATCCTGACCCTTCAGCGGAATATCCGTCAGGTTGGACGTTGTCGTCGGCACGTCAAGCAAGCAGTTTTATTACGCATCATGGTGCTGGTGTGCATGCAGAGGCTGTACGTTTTAGTATGCCGGAAGTTCGAAGCTTGTTAGATGAAGCGTTGGAGAATTCAGAGGCATTAACTTTTCTTGGTGGTCTCTATGCTGAATTGCAGTTTAAAGATAAGTTACAAGCAGATTATATTGCTTTGGTACGTCGTCAAGTAGCGCAATTGATCGGTGCGGATGTGAATGCATGGGTAGCTTTGCAAAATCATATTTTGACTTCGCATCCTGAAGCACTTGTGGTAGCGCTAACGTTGTTACCTGAAATGCGTTCTGCAATGTTGCCAGAACATTATGCTGAATTAGTGCATCAAACGTTCGAAAGCGGTGAGGTGATGGCGAAGTTATTGGATTTGTGGCCGCGTGTTTCACCTGAATTGGATGCGGCGGGCTGCTATCAAGCGATACGTTACTATTATGCCAGTGGCAATGCAGCTCTACCGTTAGCTATGATCGCTCGTGCCAGTGAGCTTTGGGTGGAAGGCGTGCATGCAAACTATCTTTCCGCCATATTGTTTGAAGCGTGTGAGCGTGGTGATGCGGCAGCAATAAAAGCTATTTTACGATTGCCGTTTGCACATGTGGTGGCAGCGGTGAATGCACGTCAATCATCAAATGATTTAGCGGATGACAAGCCGGGTGATTTTTTACTGCATAAAATGATATTAGCGCAGGATGAAGCTGGTCCTGTATTTGATGATGAGCTGATTCATGAGGTATTAATTTTAACGGATGATGCTTCACGGCGTTGTGCTGAAAAAAATAGCCATGTCACTCATCAGGCAAATCCTTTGATGTTAGCGGCTTTGCGTAATCGCACCAATGTTATGTCGATGTTATTAATGCGACCGGAGGTGTTAGCGCATATTAATGATCAAGATGATCATGGTTATACGGCCTTGCATCATGTTACGCAGAATGGCGGTATAGTAGAGCAAAGCTTATTGTTTAATGCGCATATAAATCGTGGCAATGCACTAAAATTAAATGTTGTGAATTGTTATGGGGAAACAGCGCTGCATTCAGCTTGCCAGCGTGGTGATGCTGATATGTTACGCTTTATGTTATTTAATTTTTCTCTCGATAGTATTGCAAAGGCAAAAAAAATAAAGGATAAAAATGGTAATTTAGCGATTGCTTATTTACCGCAAGGCTCGGAGCTTCGGTCATTGCTTGAGACTTCCGACTTGGATCGACATCGCATAGAGGCGGCTAGAAGAGGAGGAGTATCCGCATCCGGTGTTGAAATGGTTGCTCCCTATATCACTGCGCCAAAAGGTGAAAAAAGAAAAGAAATATATCAAGCGGTAGCCATATTGTTTTCACAGTGGCAGGGGGGCTATGCGGCGCTTGATTGGGTCTGGAGTGCTCACCGTACACGCTGGACTCATGATAACCCTGCTGCGCGTCGTTTGCTATACAGTGCCTGTGAAGCGTTATACCGAGCTACGTTTAAGTGGGAAATTGAAGCAATTCTTTCAGGCTTGCGTGTGAAAACCATGGTGATGGAAGATGGTGTTGAGCGTAGCATTCTGCGTTCAGATACCGTGACAGATTTGCAATTATCTGTCGGTGTCTTGCATTCCCTTCACGTGTCGGGTTTAGCATGGCCGCAGCAAGTTTTGTTATGGGCTTTGCGGGCGGAGTCCACGCCGGATGAAATATCACCGTATGCTGTGGTGCCTGTATCGGCAGCACGTGATCAATTTGCAATGAGAGCTTTTGCACAACTACCTGTGGCTCAAGTAGTGGCACCACCGACTTATTTTGATGATGATGATAATCCTAAGGCTACAGCGTGGGAGGACGCTGCTGTTGCAGTGGCTGTGCCACCACCACCGCCGTCGTCTTTTAGGAATAATTACCCGCGTTTAATGAGTGCTGCCACCGGTCCTGCGCCAGATCCATCCGCACCTTCATTGGACCCGGTAGGTGTTGAACCGGCAGAGGCTTCGCCGCCACCACAAGATAATGATCTAGATCCCATGCCATTAAATGACTTGAAGGTGTAGATTTGTCAACTTGCCGTTTGTGTAATCTTAGTTACTTGAGATTGAAGTGGTAGACTGTGTCGCCAGGGAGGAGACAGCATGCCAACAAACACCTATCAGCGAACTTTTGATGAGCTTGATGAGGCAAAATATATTGGAGCCAGTGCGGGGCGCCATACGAGCCATGCGGCTATTGAATTTGCTAAATACACTTATTGGTCATTTTTATTTTATCATACGCACCAAATTCGTAGCGTGGCACATTATCATGCCAAAAACTGGGTAAGTTTACTGGCGGCGGTCAATTTAATGCCTTTAACATTAGATCATTTGCGTGGTCCAACTTATCGTTTGTATCGTAACGGCGGGCGCGATCATGAATGGAGTTTGCATCTTAGTGCGTCACTGGTTAATTCGATGGCTTTGATGTCATATCGTTATTTTTCTGAGTGGGGCATGTTGGGCCATATTGCGGCTAATGTATTAATGGTTGCTGCTGCAATGTCGTTTGGTAAAAATGGCTATCAGCCGCAAAATACAGAAGAAAATGTTTTAAGCTCAGAACAAGTTTCTAGTATTTCACGCTATAAGCAACAGCATAGAGCTTATAAATGTAATCATAGTGTGTTGAGCTTGTTATCGACGATCTGGCCGTTGGCGATTGACTATTGTGGGCGTCGCGCAGGCCATAGTGAAAAAATGAAAATAGCGACTTATGCGCTATTGGGTTCAGCTATGTTTTTTTATACGGTCAATATGTATTCAGGTATGAAGTTACAGCGAAGGGTAGGTAGGTTTCCGCAGACACTTGAAAAGCAAGATGCGCCGGGTTACGAAGGGTCAAGAGTAGTCGCTGATCAGCCAAACAGTTTGCGCTTTAGATTATTACCACCGTTTGCGAAGTCTTCGGTGATTGCTGGTTTAGTACCACAGCAAGCCATTATCGATGCTGATGTAGATGATGCTGAAAAAGGGGTGAGGCGCGTAAGTATTGGTTAGTATTTTAGCCGCGTTTTAGCGCGCGTGCTATTTCACGTTTGCTATCGGCTTGCTTTGATGATTGGCGTTTATCGTGCTGTTGTTTACCTTTGGCTAAACCAATTTCTAGTTTGACGCGATTGCGTGTCCAGTGCAGATTGACCGGGACAACGGTATAACCTTTGCGCTCAACCGCAGATTTCAATTTGTCGAGTTCACGCTCGTGCAGTAATAATTTTCGTGTGCGTATGGGGTCGGGTGTGATGTGCGTTGACGCAGTTTTTAATGGCGAAAAGTGCGCGCCTATTAACCAGGCTTCGCCGTGCTTGATAATCACATAGCTTTCTTTGAGCTGTGCGCGGCCATCGCGCAAGCTTTTGACTTCCCAGCCTTCGAGCACTAAGCCAGCCTCGAACTTTTGCTCGATAAAATAATCGTGGCGTGCTTTGCGATTATCGGCGATAATGCGGTCAGTTTTTGCCTTTGCAGATTTTTTCGATTGTTTGCTCATAGTGGGCGATATATTATCATGTTAACTATTGATTTGCAGTTTTTTAAGGTGGTTACCGTATGCAACGCGTAAAAAAAATGGCCGTGGTGCCATACACAGACAAACAACTATTTGATTTGGTTAATAATGTACGGGAATACCCAAACTTCCTGCCGTTTTGCGCGAAATCTGAAGTGATCAGTCAGGACGAGTCGCACCTATGTGCCTGTTTGACTTTTGCTAAGGGTGGTATTGAGAAATCATTTACTACGCGTAACATGCTGACACCATATGAGCATATGGCGGTAAACTTAGTGGATGGTCCATTTAAGCATATGGAAGGATTTTGGAAATTTGTAGCGTTAGCTGATGGTAACTGCCGAATTGAGTTTGAATTGGATTATGAATTTAACTCTCGTATGTTGAGTATGGTGTTTGGTCCGGTATTTAACCAAGTGGCCAGCACATTGGTTGATACCTTTGTTAAGCGCGCGGATGTTATTTATGCTAAAGATTAGTGTTATTTATGCGACACCGACAGAGCAAGTTGAAATTCCACTAGAGGTTGAGCCCAATTGCAACGTTGCGATTGCGGTCAGGCGTTCGGGTATTTTAGAACGTTTTCCTGAATTAGAGCTGGCCTCATTGTCGCTGGGAATTTTTAGTCAACCGGCTAAACTTGATGATGCTCTGCATGATGGAGACCGCATTGAAATTTATCGGCCATTAGAGATTGATCCCAAGCAAGCGCGCCTATTACGCGCAGCACGTGCTAAAAAGAACTAGTTTAAAAATTCATTTGTTTTGCGTTGAAAGAAAGGGCTTTCACTAAACAAAATCCTGTTTTCCGTGTTTTGTGGGGAGTATTTTAGAAAAACTAGCCAAATGCCTGTTTTATCGGCGTATCACCATCTAGGACGGTGTAAATTTTGCGACGGGTATTGGTGTTTTCTAATGCAGCAATAAAGCACTGTGCAATGGCATCACGTGATGTGGTGCCAAATTTACACGTGCCGTCCAATGAAACGTTAACACCGTGGGTGTCTGTTTCATGAGTTAATAGCCCAGCACGCAAAATGGTATAGTCGAGTGGTGATTCAATAATGCTTTTTTCAGCCAGTGCTTTCATCTGTAAGTAATCGTAATAACCGTCGCGTTCAATTGTTTTAGCAAGATCCTCAGGAACCGGTTGGTTGAGTTGTTGATAGTAATCACGCATTTCCTGTAGGTATTGCTCGCGTGGTTTGTAGGTATTGAGTGAACCTATATATAAAAAACGCTGACAGTTGCTTTTTGTGGCAGCCGATACCATTTTCTCCACGCCTTGATAATCGACACCCTCGATATTTGTACCGCGTGAACCGGCAACAAAAATAATCGCATCCATGCCTTCTACGGTGGTATCAATATTTGCTTCTAAGTCACCAATAATCGGTTTGGCATTACATGCGGTTATTTTTTCAGCCTGGTCGGGTGATCGGGTCAATCCATAGGCGGTATGATCGGAGTTGTCTAAATGTTTTAGCACACGCTGACCGGTATGGCCGGTCGCGCCTACGACTAATACCTGCATTATTTTTTAAACTGCGTTTCTTTAAAGTCTGACACGCGGCCGTTGTGGAATAAGATCGTTAGGCGTTTTGCAGTGAATGTGCCGTAACCGGGTTTCCAGGTATAAACATATTCCAGCTCATCGCCTTCAAACAGTGTGGTTAATACGGGGTCACCGAGTAAGGCTAATACCGCTTGACGTGACATGCCTTTGTGCAATTTCTGCATCATTTCGGCGGTGATAACGTTGCCTTGTTGTACGTCCAGGCGATGGACGCGAAATAATGAACCGCAGCCTACCAACGTAAGACATGTTACTGCAATTAATGCTACAATCGTCGATCGAATCATCAGCTGGCTCCTTCATTAGGCTCTGTTTGCTAAGCATGGGATGATACTCTATTTATACTCGGAAGCAAATGGTTGGAGACTGATCAATGCCAATGCAGGATGATAATTTACGCAAAGCGGGACTTAAAGTAACATTACCGCGCATGAAGGTGTTGCGTATTTTGGAAGAAGCGAATCCTCATCACTTAAGTGCTGAAGATGTTTTTCAGCGCCTCAAAGAGATGGGTGAGGAAGTAGGTCTTGCGACGGTGTATCGTGTGTTGACCCAATTTGATGAATCGGGCCTGGTTGTGCGTCATAATTTTGAAGGTGGTCATTCGGTTTTCGAAATTGATCAGGGTGAGCATCATGATCACTTGGTGTGTGTTAAGTGTAATCGTGTCGAAGAGTTTGTTGACGACGTCATCGAACAGCGTCAGCAGCATATCGCCGATCAAGCTAACTTCCAAATGACAGATCATAGTTTGACGATCTATGGTATTTGCAAGCATTGCATGGACCGAGATGGATAACTAAATCAGTCTGACAATTACCGACGAAACATCCATATATATTCTAGGCAATAATAAATTTACTTCCATTAGTTATCAGTGATACTATCGCGCCCTGGTGATTTGGGGGTGACATAGTATGAGAAAGATTCATTGATGGCGCGGCGTAAAAAATTATTATACGCAACCAACACAGACCAAGTAAAAAAATACATCGATTATGCTAGAAAAAATAAACGCCTTTTACGCGTTATAGGTTCGGGGCATTCAGTTAAACAAGCAATTGGTATACACAGTTCGCCTGACTGTTTGAATGTGATGTTAAGCGGTGATTTAAGAAGTATACGGCTGATTAACGAGGTTGAAGAAAGCAACCAAAAGGTAGCCTATGTAAAAGTAGGGGCAGGATGTTATATCGGTAGAAGCCCTGGCGACCCGCTGGGCACGTGGCACAATTCATTAAATAAGTGGTTAGATGATCACGGTTATGCCATCCCTATTATGGGCGGTTTGGCGCATCAAAGTATTGCTGGTTTTCTACTTACCGGCTCGTCAGGCGGTTCAGTGCAACACGGTTTACATGACTTTATTGAATCAATCGAGTTGATTGATGGCATGGGTAGGCATCATATATTTACAAAAAATGATGAAGCGTTCTATGGTGTGGCGGTATCGATGGGTTTAATGGGCGTTGTTGTATCGGTTACCATTCGGGCAATACCGCAATTTTATGTGCGTGGTAAAGAGCAAAACGTGGCATTAAATCAGTCGTGGTTAAGTGATGATAGCCGGTTGCATTTGGCTGAGCGTTTTACACAAACGGAATACATGCATTTGAATTGGTTTTCACAGCCTTATATTAATAATGTCATGCAGTGGAGTGGTCAAAAAAGCAGTAAACCAAGTAAGGTTGTGGCTTACCATAACGTAGTAGGTAAGTGGTGGATGGCGCTGTTAGCCAGTATGGCTTTGTTGTTTTCTAACTGGGCGTTAAGCATAAATAAAAAATCGATCATCAGTAATAAAATAGTCGCTGCGTTGGTTGGTCAGTTTGTGACGGAGTCGGTCACTGAGTTTAATGACCTGTGGTGGCGAGCTTTGCCGGCTGATGATTACGTGCCAGTAAAAACATTATTTAAAACTGATTTTACCGAGGTCTGGCTGCCATTAACTACTGCGACCGATGTGATAAATCGACTGGAAACAATGTATAAAGATTCTGAAGTGGCGGGTAATTTTGCAATGGAAATATATGCCACCAAACAATCGCCGTTTTGGCTAAGTCCTGCGTATGGTCGTGATGTTATACGCATTGACCCTTATTGGTGGTCATATAACATTGGTGATCCACGCCGTTTTTTTGAATTTTATTGGGATGAATTTTTGGGTGACGAAGGCGCGCGTTTGCATTGGGGTAAGTATTTGCCACACGTAGGGCAACGTTGTGGACAGGTGATGTTTGGGCCTGAATTTGTAAGGGCGACTTATCCGAAATTTGATGCGTGGCTTGCGTTAAGGCAGCGTTTGGATCCGCAGAAAGTTTTCTTAACGGATTATTGGCAATCTATCTTTGATATTGAGTAACACAATTACAATGGGGAATAAGCTATGAAAATATTTATAACCGGTGGGTCAGGATTTGTAGGCGGGCATATTGTTGAATACCTCGCTAAAACACATACGGTCTATGCTATGGCACGCAGTGAATCTGCCAGTAAGTTAGTGCAACAATACGGCGCGACACCTGTGGCATGTTGTTTGGAATCGATTAATGCCAGACACCTAGAGGGTATGGATGCCGTAGTGCATGTGGCTGGTTACTCTGAGCCGTGGGGCCCTAAGGACGTGTTTTATGCCGTGAATGTATTGGGTACAAAGAATATTTTGCAGGCAGCAAAGCAAGCGGGCGTTAAAAAGTTTATTAATATGTCGACGGACTCTGTGGTGTTTGAGCCAGGCAGGCAGTTGGATTTAACGGAAGATATGCCATTGATTGAGTCATCGCCTTATGCGTATTGTGAAACTAAAATGTTAGCTGAAAAATTAGTGACAGCTGCTAATTCAGAACACATGAAAACAATATCATTGCGACCTACATTGATATGGGGGCCGCGCGATACATCCATATTGAAAGTGATTAAAGACATGGCGCGCCGTGGTTTGTTTGTTTTGCTGGGTGATGGCCAACACATGATTAGTACCTGTCACGTATATAACCTTGTGCAAGGTGTTGACGCTGCGCTAAAAAGCGATAAAAGTGGCGAGACATATTTTATTAAAGACGATGGCGATTTGACGATTAAAGAATGGTATAAATATTTAGCTAAACTAGCATCGATACCCATGCCAACACGCTCTATTCCTGTGTGGCTTGCTAGTACTGTAGCGAACAGCTGTGATTGGTTATGGCGAATTTTGAAATTAAAATCACAGCCACCCATTACACCGTTTGCCGTGGCATTAATGTCCTCTTCATTGACGTTATCAACAGAAAAGTTAAAAAAAGAATTGGATTGGCAGCCAATTATTACGCGCGAGCAAGGCATTGCAGACATTTTTCCACATAATCCTACGGTTTGAGCGGAGGTTATTTCAGCATGCTTAAGTGACTGGGCGCTGCTGTGTCATCAGCGCCTGGGGCTGTGTTGGAGGATAATACGCCATGCGTCAACATGCTTGCTACTGCTTCTTTAGCCTCTGATGCTGATGCTGATTTTTCCTTTATTTCCAGAATAGCTTGATGATAGGTGGTTAACTCACCAATTGTGCGTTGTAATTCAAGATTAGTAAAAGGTGGAAATTTACCGGTTGGATCAATGGGAATGCGGCTCAATTCAAGCGCACGCTCTTCGGGTGTAAATAAATAAAAAGCAGCAGTACCGATGTGCTCGACAATGCTTTTAGTGATGAGATCACTACCAACTAAACGTTCAATAGCTTGTAATAATCGTGTACTCACTAAACGCATAAGGCCTTTGCGCTGGAGATCTGGGTGTACGGCACGGTTAATAATTGATAACTGTTCGCCCATCATGTTATTACTATAGATGGCACGAGCGACAAATAAACAGCCATTGTAAGGGATTTTTTCCGCTGAATCATGATCAAATTGCATTACATCAAGTGCTTCAAATTCTTTTCCCAGTGCGCTCACCTCTTTACCTAGCATTGGAGATCGATAAATAAAATGTTGTCGCTTGGCGATAACAATATCGATTTCAATTGAATCACCCATAAAGTTACTTGCCACATGCTTTACATGAATCATCAATACTTGTTTTTCCGCTGGAACTTCTGCCCAGTCAACCGCTGACAGGCTTTGCTTTTCAACTGTATGATTTGCGTTATCTTTGGATTGTGTAAGATACTTAAAGCATAAAATATCACTATCGCTTGTCAAAATAGACTGCAATGCCTTGGGTAAAAGCGGGCTATTAAACAACGTTTCTGGTGTCAGTGAATCAAATAAGGCTTTTGCTGTCTCGCCGCAAGATCTCATAATACTTTTCCTGAGCTATTTCGTGAATAATCATTCAGTTATGTTCTTTTCTGTGAATATAATTTCAGACTATAACAATAATAGCTCAGGGAGATTAACAGGACATTAATAAGGCCTTGGCATTAGCCAGTGCTTGTTTATTAATGGTTTCACCGGCGAGTAAGCGCGCCGTTTCATGGATGCGCTGTTCGTTATCAAGCTTGGTGATTGTCGTTGTGGTTGATTTACCTTTCACTTGTTTTTCTACACGATAATGATGCTTCGCTTGTGATGCCACTTGCGGTAAATGCGTAACACACATGATCTGTAATGATTGGCTGATCTGTTTTAAAAGTTTCGCAACGGTGTCGGCGGTTTTGCCACTTATGCCGGTATCAATTTCATCAAAGATTAAGGTTGGTATCGCTTGCTTACCAGCAAGGCTGGCCAGTATCGCTAAGCAAATGCGTGATAATTCACCGCCGGATGCCACTTTTTGTAGTGGCGCTAACGGTTGGCCAGGGTTGGAGCTTAATGTAAATTGAATGCTTTCTTGGCCTGTGGCACTAATAGCGCTGTCATTGCTGATCAGCTCAATCGCAAACTGGCTATCCGCCATATTGAGTTGCGATAATAGTGTGGTAATGGTTTTCGCTAAACTCTTAGCGAGTTTTTTACGGCTGTTAGTTAGTTTGGTCGCCACTTTTTTATAGTCGCTCAAAATAGTTTGCTGTTGCTGTTCTAGCTCAATGAGATGCTCATCCAGATTTTTCAGTTGCTCAACTTTCTGTTGCAAACTAACCTGCACTTCTTTTAAAGCTTCTGGTTCGACATGATGTTTACGTGCCAAGTCGGAAATAATATTCAAACGTTGCTCGATTTGTTGTAAGCGCTCAGGGCTTAAGTCCAAACTTTGGCGGTAACTGTTAAGCTCAGATTCTGCTTCTTGCGCATGAATACAGGCGGTGTTGAGTAAAGCTTTAGCGCTATCGAGTTGTTCATCACTAAAGCCAACGCTGTTGAGTTGATCCATCGCTTGTTGCAATAATGCCAATGCACTGGTTGACTCGCCTTCGGCTGTGCATTCTATCGCTTGATTCAATGCGCTGATTAAACTCTTCGACTGATGCAGGCGTTGATGTTCTTGATGTAATGTCTGCCATTCATCATCTTCAATGGCGGCCTGCTCTAATTCGCTGTGTTGATATTCGTATAAAGACAGCTGATCATCACGATCCGCTTTTTTTGATAACAATAATTGAATTTGCTGGTCAATTTCTTGGTATTGTAAATAAAAACCATCCAGTTTTTTGAGTATATCTTGATGCAGCCCATATTGGTCAAATAAATGCTGCTGGTACTTTGGCTTTAATAACAATTGATGTTGATGCTGGCCATGCACTTGCAGCATATGTTGGCCTAACTCTTTTAATAAATGCAATGGGCTTGGGTGACCATTGATCGTGGCGCGTGATTTGCCATCGGCATAAATGCTGCGGCGTAATAAACATTCGCCATCATCATCCAATTCGTTTTGCTCTAACCATTGTTGAATATCAGGCTGATCACTGATGTCAAAATTTAAATTAATATCACAACGTGCGCTGCCACTTTTTACAAAGCGAGCCTCAGCGCGTGTGCCTAATGCTAAGTTAATCGCATCCAGTAAAATTGATTTACCCGCACCGGTCTCGCCAGTAAAGGCATGGAAACCATCTGCCAGTTCCAATGATAATTCATCGACCAACACAAAGTTCTTTAAATTAATATGCATTAGCATCAGGTGTCCTCCATTAACCGCGTTCGGCGTAATGCTGCCAGCCCAGCTTGTCACGTAATGTGCCGTAATAGCTGTAATCTATAGGGTGAATCAATTGCAGTGCTTCAGGCTTTTTGAAAATATGTATGCGACCTTCGGTTGGGATGTCCACGCGCTGCATACCATCACAACTGATGTAAGCCGCATTATCATTTGCGGCTGTTAGGCGTAAATCAATGTCAGCATCAGCTTGTACGACAATCGGACGGTTACTCAATGTGTGCGGGAACATAGGTACCATCACCAATGTTTCTAAATGTGGATGCATAATCGGCCCGCCACCCGACAAGGCATAAGCCGTTGAACCAGTTGGGGTAGCGATAATTAAGCCATCAGCCAATTGGCGGCAGACGAATTCATTATTAATTGTCAGTTCAAATTCAATCATGTGAGTAGCATCCGCATGCAATAACACCACATCATTCAGTGCTTCTAATTCAGCAATTTGTTCGGCATCGTCGTGTACTTGCGCACCAACTAAAAAACGTTCCTCCATGATATATTGTCCATCGAGTACAGCATCGACTTTTTCTAATTGGTCGGGTGGGATATCCGTTAAAAAGCCTAAGCGTCCACGGTTAATGCCAAAGATGGGTAAGTTATTTTTTAACGCAATATGTGCAGCATGCAATAAGCTACCATCACCACCCACCACAATTAATACATCGCAGTGCTGAGCCAGCTCTAAACAATGAACAACCAGTAAATCTCCAGCATCAATCATCTGTGCACTTTTTTCTTCAATGACAACCGTTTTGCCAGTTTTTATTAAGTGGTCCTTGAGTGCTTCGAGTGTGGTGGGGATGTTACGTACGCCGAAGCGCGCTATTAGTCCTACGCGCTCGAACTGACTTTTTTGATTCATTATTTATCCAACAGTGTCTGCCTATGAAGTTATAAACAGTGTATCAAAATTGCATTGAATAACGAAACGGCGCTTGAATTTTCTTACAAAACCCTTATCTTGTTACTCAAGTACAACGAACTAGCTGTAAGCGGGAAATAAAATGAGCAAAAAAGACCAAGCGTCCAACAAAAGCAAGTGGCAAGAAATTGATGAAGAAGTAGGGGCAAATGAATTGGAAGATTTGTTAGAGGATGAAACCGTTGCTTTGGATGAAGAAGCAACCGAGGGATTAGAGTTTCCTTCGCATCAAGTGCTTGAAGATAAATTAACAGCTGCCGAGCAAAAAGTAGCCGAATTCAAAGAAAAGGCCATATTAGCACACGCTGAATTAGAAAATGTGCGCAAAAGAGCTGAACGCGATGTGCAGAATGCACACAAATACGGCGCAGAGAAATTACTGTCTGATATGTTACCAGTGATTGATAGTCTAACGCGCGCACTTGAAGGCCCAGAACCTAGCGATGAACAAGCGAAAGCTATGCGTCAAGGTATCGAGCTCACTTTGGATATGTTTGAAAAAACATTGGCCAAGTACGGTGTTGAGGTGATTGAGCCGCAAGCAGGTGATGCGTTTAATCCTGAGCAACATGAAGCGATGTCGGCTGTGCCCAACAGTGGTCAACCGGAGAATACGGTGGTGCAGGTATTGCAGAAGGGGTACTCCCTCAATGGCCGAGTTCTCCGAGCAGCTATGGTGATGGTGGCCCAGTAAGTCCATCTTTGGGTAATCTGAGCTTACTCGTGAGTGGTGGTGTTGTCATCCCGGACTCCGATCCGGGATCCAGTCAAATAATTAATCTATTTTACGGGCGTCGCCCCTGCGGGCAGCCTTGGTGTGCTCGCTGCGCTGCGCGCACGAAGGTTCCGCCTCCGGTGTCGCCCTAATAGATTAATTATTTTGTGCCAGCCCTGGCCTAGACTTACTGGTGATTAGTTATGTTGTCATCCGGGGTCCAGGTGCAATTTAAGGTTACTTTAATCTGCCCTCTCTATACTAATAACTATGAGCTTACCAAAAGACAATGAGTTAGAGATCCACAGAGGCCATGCCGAGGCTCGTAAAGCCTTGAATGAATGGCTGGATCATGTGCGTTGTCGTTCCAATGCGGTGGTTAAAGATTGGGCTGGCTGTGAAGCGGTCAATCCAGAGCGTTTAGCTATCCCGGACCGCGTTAATCACTACGGTGATAATGTCGTTAGCTTTAAGCGTGATTTACCCTCGTTGGACTCATTAGATCAACAGCCTACCAGATCGTTTAGTTTTGATGTCGATTGTGATCACTTAAAACAGGTGATCTCCGATATCAATAAGGCGGTATACGAGTACTTTTATTCACCGGCGTCAGTAATTAGCTATAACGATTTTTGTAATGCGCTCGAGCAAATCAAAGTCATAGCAGACAATGAGGCAATAGAACAAAATGCCTCCAGTCCGTATGAGCTTGACCGTGATCTGCTGCATTGCCACTATGCCTTTATATATGCTGGCTGGGGCAAGCTAGAGGGTGATGTGGATCAAGGTATCTCTTTAGAAACCGCAGAATCAATCGAATCAGCCGTGATGCTACTGGCGGCTATCCATGACAAAATGACCAACGACAAGGTGTCAGCTTTCTTCCGTCAAAAGATTTTATCCGCTCAAACCTATGCACAAGATATGCAAGCACGCATGGCTGGTGTTCATAATTTGCCAACCCTTAGTCGTTCGCCGGCTAAATAAATCCTTTTAAATCAATTGTTTATTGACCGGGTCCCGGCTCGGGGACGTGATGACAAGTGCGGGGGGCCGGGAGGACAAGTGCGGGGGCGGGATGACACCCTTCGAGACAACCGCTTCGCGGTTTCCTCAGAGTAACCGAACTAGGATGACAAGCTGGGGTCTTGAGACGCTGCGGCTAAGCATGGTGTGGGTAAGTCTCGCGCGCAGTTGTAACTGTTTGAGCACGAGGCTTGCACGCACCATGCTTAGTCATGGTTGTCTAAAGAATGATCTACTTTATTTTGCTTTATTAGCTTGAAATCCATTCCGAGGGCCCCATCTAGTAGCCAACATAAAATTGACACAAAGGAGAAACCAGCGATGGCCTCAAAAATTATCGGCATAGACTTAGGTACCACCAACTCATGCGTATCTATTATGGAAGGCACAAAAGTGCGTGTAATCGAGAACGCTGAAGGCGCACGTACCACGCCATCGATTGTTGCCTACAGTAAAGAAGGTGAAGTATTAGTGGGAGCACCTGCTAAACGCCAATCAGTGACTAATCCTGAAAATACCCTATACGCGATCAAGCGTTTGATCGGTCGTAAATTTGACGACGATGTGGTTCAAAAAGATATCAAAATGGTACCTTACAAAATCATCAAAGCGGATAATGGTGATGCTTGGGTAGAAGTGTTGGGCGACAAGAAAATGGCGCCACCACAAGTATCTGCTGAAGTCTTAATGAAGATGAAGAAAACTGCAGAAGATTATTTAGGTGAAGATATTAAAGAAGCAGTGATTACTGTGCCGGCTTACTTTAACGATTCACAGCGTCAAGCCACTAAAGATGCGGGTAAGATCGCAGGCTTAGATGTTAAGCGTATTATTAATGAACCAACAGCTGCTGCCTTAGCTTATGGTTTAGATAAGAATAAAGGTGATGCTAAAATCGCTGTTTACGATCTCGGTGGTGGTACTTTTGACGTATCGATCATTGAAATTGCAGACGTTGATGGCGAGCATCAGTTCGAAGTGTTAGCGACCAATGGTGATACATTCCTCGGTGGTGAAGATTTCGATATGCGTTTGATTGATTACTTGGTTGACGAATTTAAGAAAGATTCTGGCGTAGATTTGCGTTCAGATCCATTAGCATTACAACGTTTAAAAGAAGCAGCAGAAAAAGCCAAGATTGAATTATCATCTACTGCACAAACTGATGTGAACTTGCCGTATGTAACGGCTGATGCTTCAGGTCCAAAACACTTGAATATCCGTGTGACGCGCGCCAAGTTGGAAGCGTTAGTTGAAGATTTAGTATCGCGCACTGTTGATCCTTGTAAGATCGCATTAAAAGATGCTGGTCTAAGCGTTTCTGATATTACTGACGTGATTTTGGTTGGTGGTCAAACACGTATGCCTAAAGTGCAAGAAACAGTAAAAGATTTCTTTGGTAAAGAGCCACGCCGTGACGTTAACCCTGATGAAGCAGTAGCGATGGGCGCTGCGATTCAAGGTGCGGTGTTATCGGGTGATGTTAAAGATGTATTATTGTTAGATGTAACACCATTGTCTTTGGGTATTGAAACCATGGGTGGTGTGATGACTAAGTTGATCGATAAAAACACCACGATCCCAACCAAAGCGCAGCAAGTATTCTCAACCGCTGATGATAACCAAACAGCTGTGACTGTGCATGTATTGCAAGGTGAGCGTGAAATGGCTTCTGCCAATAAATCACTCGGTCGTTTTGATTTAAGCGATATCCCACCTGCACCACGCGGTACACCACAAATTGAAGTGGGTTTTGATATCGACGCGAATGGTATTTTGCATGTATCTGCTAAAGATAAAGCTACCGGTAAAGAGCAATCGATCGTGATTAAAGCTTCTAGTGGTTTATCTGATGAAGAAGTCGAAGCGATGGTGCGCGATGCTGAAGCCAATAAAGATGCGGATGAAAAATTCCATGCGTTAGTTGAAGTGCGTAATAAAGCGGATGCTTTAGTACACGCTACGACTAAATCGCTAAAAGACTTAGGTGATAAAGTCGAAGCTGGCGAAAAAGAAAGCATTGAAAAAGCCGTTGAAGAGCTTAAAGAAGTGCTTAAAGGCGAAGATAAAGATGCAATCGAGGCGAAGACTGCTGCATTGACTGAAGTTTCATCGAAACTGGCTGAGCGTGTTTATGCTGAGCAAGGTGGTGATCAAGCACAGCAACAAGCGGGTGGTGAACAAGCTTCTAGCGAAGGTGCTTCTGCAGACGCAGGCAAAGACGATGTGGTCGATGCTGAATTTGAAGAAGTTAAAGATGAAGAGAAGAAAGACTAGATTTTTCAACTCAAACGTTTTACAAACTGCCTCGAATTATTTCGGGGCAGATTTGTTTAAAAGCTAAGACAAAAAAATAAGGTTTTAACATGTCACAACGCGATTATTATGAAGTTCTTGGGGTTGGTCGTAGCGCACAAGGCGATGAAATTAAAAAAGCCTTCCGTCGTTTAGCCATGAAGCATCATCCTGATCGTAATCCTGGTGATAAGGAATCTGAAGCGGCATTTAAAGAAGCGCGTGAAGCTTATGAAGTGTTATCCGATTCACAAAAGCGTCAAGCCTATGATCAATTTGGTCATGCCGGTGTTAGTGGTGCGGGTGGCGGCTTTGGTGGCGGTGGCGCTGGTTTTGGTGACATGGGCGATATCTTCGGTGATATCTTTGGTGATATCTTCGGCGGTCGTGGTGGTCAACAACGCCAAGCGCGTGGTGCTGATTTAGGTTACGAATTAGAGATCGATCTTGAAAGCGCGTATAAAGGTTGCAACGAAAATATTGAAGTGCCAACCTATGCTGCCTGTGAGCCATGTAATGGTTCGGGTGCGAAGAAAGGCTCTTCACCTACGACTTGTGGCACTTGCCAAGGTCGTGGCCAAGTGCAAATCCAACATGGCTTCATTGCAGTGCAACAACCGTGCCGTGCTTGTCAGGGCAGTGGGCAAGTCATTAAGGACCCTTGTACCAGTTGTCGTGGCCAAGGTCGTGTACAAAAACGTAAAACACTTTCTGTAAAGATTCCTGCCGGTGTTGATACCGGTGATCGTATTCGTTTATCCGGTGAAGGTGAAGCCGGGCAACATGGTGCACCGGCTGGTGATTTATATGTGCAAATTAAGGTTAAGCGCCATGCAATTTTTGAGCGCGATGGTAACCACTTGTATACCCAAGTGCCGATCAGTTTTGTACAAGCCGCCGTTGGTGGTGAGATCGAAGTGCCTACCTTAGAAGGCGCGGTTAACTTAAAGATTCCTGCAGAAACCCAAACCGGTAAATCATTTAGATTACGCGGTAAAGGCATTAAAGGTGTACGCGGTAGCACCACCGGTGATTTGATTTGCCGTGTGGCAGTTGAAACACCTGTGCGTTTATCCGATGCTCATAAGGCACATCTAAAAGCATTTGATGAAATGTTAGATGCTGATGATAAAAATCATCGACCTAAATCGCGCTCGTGGTTTGATACGGTTAAGGATTTTTTTAAAGAATAAGCTTCTAGTCAAGGTAAGACTGCCAGATACCTTTCTCCCGAACGGATGTCCCTATCCTCGTGTTCCTTTACGTTCCCTGTATCACACGCCGCTCGAAAGGCACCCCTGGCAGTCTTACTTGCCAAGGCAGTAATTCTTTACCAGATTGCCTCTGGGTTTGTCATCCCGGACTTGATCCGGGATCCAGGCATTATCATTTGATGACAGCTTAAGCACTAAATCGAGTAGGGGCAGGTTTTGGCATATCCAATTCTTTTAGCGCTCTAAAGTAACGATTTCTCTGTGCGTGAGGTAAGAAAAGGTCGGGTACAAAACGCGTATGGTGCTTTTTACCTTCGGCTTTGAGTGCAGCCTCGATACCTGTTAATGGCTTAACATGTTTTGACGCATCACAAATAAGATGAGTAAACATAGCGGCTTGTTTTACTTTTGGCATCTTGGAATGTTGATAGAGTGCTTGTAGAGCTACATAAGGAGCAGAATCAACTCCCATTTTTTTCCAATTTAATTGGCGAATATCTTGTTGGCATACGACCATAAAATACATAATTCTTTGATGCCCGCCCACCGTGCAGTTTTTTAATGTTGCGCCTGCAAAGGTGTCCTTGTTGAATGTCATTTTAGACAAGTCGCAGTTGGTGAGATTTGCTCCTCTAAAATCTGCATTGGCAAAGTCACCCTCTAATGTGCTGTCAGAGAGTGCTGCACCTACAAATGAAGCGCCGCGAAACGAGCCTTTGAGTTCACTGTTCTTGAATGTGCAAGGCTTTGGATCACTAGACACTTCGCTGAGATAAGGATTGCTGAAGCTACTGCGGTTAAAGTCACCGTGCAATTTTGCTGCTTTAAAGCGTGAATCGGTAAATTGCAGTTTAGCTGAGATGCTTTCTGTTGATTCAATCACGGTGCTTTTATTAAATGTGCATTGGTCGAATCGCAAAAAAGTAGAGCGTTGTGCTGACTCCCCACTTTCTATGGCTAATGGCGCTATAGTGCTGTGACTAAATTCGCAATGGTTATAACTGGTCGTCGGTTGGCCGTAGGTGATATTGCGCAGACTGCTACGACTGTAGGTGCAACTATTAAATGCCTCAACTGGCATGTGTTGATCATCGAGCTGGCGCTGATGATAGGTGATATTTTGAATGGTTGGTATTCTTTCACCGATGCCACTGGATGGCGTAGCGCTTATATCGCGTCGTATGCGTATTTGTTCTAATGTGTAAACAATATCAGCAAGCGCAAGCGTTTTACCTGCGGGAAATGGAGCATCAATATCGATACGCGTGTAATGCTTGCTCTGAGATTGTTTTTTAGGGTCACAGTGGTTTAATAGTTGTTGTATTTTGCTTCTGCCATGTCGGTCGCAAGGTCGAAACGATGCGCGGAATGCCTCTAATGTAAATGGGCCTTCAGGTGATGCGGCGCTGTGGTCTGAGCTGGCATACATCACTTGGCATAAGGCGATATAATTATATTTGTTGGCTTGTACTTCTTCAGATTGGATATCCCAATTAATTTGGTTAATATCTAAAACACCACGCTTTATAAACAATAATAATTGTTCATTGGTCACTTTTGCATTGGTTAAATTAAATGGCTGGATTGTTGTGCGGTCTGAACCCTGAGAACGCACTTTGCATTCAGGGCTAAAAGTAACGGTGGTGAGGTCTTTATTGAAAAAATTAAGGTTATATAAATAAGTATCTTTGCCAAATATTGTTCCGGTTAAATTAATTCCCGAAAAATCTACGCTATGCAGAGAGCATGCTTCAAATAGGTGCTTACTTAAGACACGAGGTAAGCTGGTATCATCTGTACTTGTTTTGGCTTTTATGGCTAAATGCCATACAGTAGTTTGCCCCGTAGTATCATCTGTATACTTATCAGCTGCTTCATACGTATTTTGAGTAGTGCCACGCGACATGGATGTCTCCCTATTATTTTCCCACAGTGCAAAAATTATATAGATTGTTTGTGTTTATACTAGAATAATTTTCGAATTGAATATTGAAAAAACGTACTATTCGAAATGCGGATAATGTTTAGTTACAGTCCAACTTGTAATCGCAAGGCATAGAGATTGGATGTTCGTTGAATGCCGGTGTATGTCGGGTTACCATTAGCGCGAATATAATTTAAAGATACCTCTGCCATGCGAGTGATGTACCAATTTAATCCTGCCGCATAATCGTATTCAGAGCCACCATGGACATTATCGCTATTGAGATTAATCGCACTGTATCGTGCTAGTAGCTGAAAGGCGCCATAGCTATGGCGAATCTTGGTGATACCAACAAAATAACCGTCGGGGTATTGGTAATCGCGTGATTCACCGGTTAAGAAGTAGCTGGCAATAAAGTAATAACCATTAAAATGAAGGGTAGGCTGTGAATTCATGCGGTGCACCCAGGTATACGTATATTCTGATTGAAAGTTCAATGGACCTTTTAAAGCAACAAATTCACCATCAAATACTTGGTAGTTATTGACGTTAGGAATACTGCTGGTGTTCACCATGGGTTGTGCAGTTTGTAAGTTAATGCCAGGCAAGCTAAAAAATTGTGCTTGATGCGGGCTGCCGACAGTATTAGTCCAACCATTCACTGCAAAGTGCAGTACTTTGTATTTTGAATGTATCGGTACATACAGCGTGCGTAATGTTGCATTCAATGTGGTGGCAGGTCCGCTGGGTTCGTCGGCAGATTGGCCGAAAATAGTGCCTTGTTGAACAAAGTGGTCAGAGTTAGCTTCGAAAACCAACCCCTCGGAGTAATTAGGGCTAAAAGCGGCGACATTTAATGGTTCTGCAATAAAGTTATAAGCATTATCACCAACGTCATTGACCAAACCAAAATACGGTTCGATTTGACCGGCTTGCGTATTAAAGTGTTTCCAACCGATACCCACATTAGCTTGATCTAAATTAGTTTGTGCAAAATCATAAGACATATAGTAAGTAACGCGGTGGATATTGCCTGATAAGTAGGCTTTGGATAATGGTATATCGATTCCATTACTGGCGGTTGGGTTGTTGGTTAACCACACGCTATCAATATGAATTAAATAATTGAGTAATGCGGAGACGTCTCCGTCTTGACTGCGCAACATCACTCCTGCACCAGGTGTGAAATCGAACACTTGGTTTTTATCGGTTGAGTTTTTGATGCTGTCTTGCACCATTTTCTGCGTGCGCTTGTTCATCGGGGTGGCAAGTAGACTGCCAGCGAGTAGCAGTAATAAAATGCTCAAAATGGGACGATGGAAAGTCATGAGGTGATAATAACATGCCCGTTATTATCTCGCACTGCTTTGCTGTCATCAACTATGTCATTGCGAGGAGCCTGCGACGAAGCAATCTAAGCTTCAGTCATGAGATTGCTTCGCCACTGCCTGGCTCGCAATGACGATGTAGTCATCCCGGTAAAGCCCCCTGGTGGTTTGATTCTTGATAAATATCTGTACAATACGCATTGGTTGTATAGAGAATAAATAGCAAGAGTAACGATTATGCGTAAATTTTTAGCGATGATTCAAGTGGTTGCCGGTATTGTATTGCTGGTGATTGGTTTTGTGCATTTGGTTGATATGATGACACCTATGATTCAGGCAGCAAATGCTCATGGAGCACAGCGGGTAGTGGTCCAATCGCCGTGGTCAAAAGGGCTTGTGATTAGCTTGTTAATCTACTTAGGCATAAGTAGTTTAAGCGTAGCTGCTGGTATTGAACTATGGAAAAACAACCGTGCAGGTTATGGTATGTCTGCTATATCCTGGGCAATACAACTCATTAATTTTCAAACACCGCATTTTTATAATGTATTTTATTCACTTGCTGGATTTATTATGAGCTTTGGCAAAAGTGGCTTTGGTATTAATTATGGAGTGGGTGTTAAGTACTGGATGACATTTGCTACTCAGCCAGTAAGTGGAGTGATGATTGGTATTAACTTAGTTGCTGTCGTGATGTTGTTTATTCTATATAGACTTTATCGTAAGTCTTATGTGCTGAACGCATAGCGGTCATTTAAGCTGTTCTTAATGATTAAGCTGATTTACCTTTTACTGTTTAATAGTTTCATAATATCTGTGTCGTAATATATATCAACACAATAAATAAACTATCAATTAGCTACAGTGAGGGGATTGGCATGAGTAGAGGGGCTATAGATTCGAGACAAGCTTTGTTTGATGATTTACCTAAAGATAATGAAACTTTAGATAGCATGACACGTATTTTGGTACAGAGCGTCGGTCAGTTTATGATATCACATGGCGCTGGTCCAGAATATAATGCTTTAGCGGATGAGCGCATGGGTTGTTTGCGTGCCAATCAAGCTTTTCGAGCGGCTGAGCGAGAAGCGTTAGACCCTAGCATGCCAAAGCCAACTAAAAAAAGGCGGCGTGATGGCTGCGCTGATGAGAGCACCTATTTGCAAACATATGCCGCATTGCATCGAGTCCTCGATTCAATGATTAGAATTTCATATGCCACATTTGATGAGAATGCTATTACTGATCCTTTGAAAGCTTTCCCTAAAGATGATGAATTATTTGGGAAGATTTATGCTGCCATTTGCGCCGATCATATGCTACGACCTGTTGATCCTACAAAGCTGTTAACCGAGTTTGCAACACCCTTATTCACCCGTCGTTCAGTTAAGCCGCACCCTCGTTTGTTTGCTGCACCTGCACCTGCACCTGCACCTGCTGTTACGGGTGCACCTGCTGGTGTTGGGCCTGTAAGTATTGAAGCTGATAATCTTGAAGCAGGTGGCGCAGCTGCTCCAAGGCGAACATAGGATTTACTCTTCGCGAAAGGCTTTATTAAAACTTCTATGAATCGGCGCGATAAAATACTGCCAGGGTGTCGATTCTTGGGTGATGATCATCACCTCTACGGGCATACCCGGGTAGACGCTGCCACCCGGCAGTTTAGCGATTTGCTTATCAGGTAAATCAATCTGTGCTAAGTAATAGGATTCACCCGTGCGCTCGTCTTTAAAGCTATCTGCTGATACCTCGGTGACCTTACCAATTAATAATGGCACGTCGCGTTGACGAAACACGCTCACGCGCACTTTGGCTACGAGACCAGGGATGACTATATCAATATCCAAAGGGCTTACTTTAGCTTCAACCAGCATATGCGCATTGGAAGGCACGATATCCATCAATACTTCACCGGGTGATACCACGCCACCGATGGTATGTACTTTGAGGCCAACAATGCGTCCTGATATGGGAGCACGAATGGTGGCTCTTGTTAATACATCGGTTTGTGCACGTTGCTTTTCAATCAGTTCTGCCAGCTGTTGCTGTGTTTCATGTAGCAATGCCAAGAGTTCTTTACGGTGTTGATTTTTTAATGAATGAATTTCTAATTCGATTTCAGCTATCTTACGTTGATTATTGTCTATTGCTGCTTTGCTTTCACCAAGTTGGCCTTGTAGGCGGGCTTCCTCACGTTGCAGTGATAGCAATCGTGATTTTTTGATTAAACGTTTTTGTGCCAGTATTTTAACGTCTTTCAATTCAGTAGCAATCAGTGATAATTGTCTTTGGTTGGCTTTATATTTATCTTGAAGTCCTTCTATTTGTTCGTCTATTTCGCTGATGCGCTTTTTATGTATTGATATCATGCCGTGTAACGTTTTTTGGTTTGAATGAAAAATCGAGCGTTGTGCATCGAGTATCGATGCAATTTTTTTGTTATCATTTTTTTTTGGGATGCTGTCTGGAAAGTTGACTTTATTTTTATCTGCCAATTCTGCCAGTAAACGTGTACGAATAGCGATTTGCTCATATAAATCATAATGAATAATTTGCAAGCTAGCTTTTGAGTGTGTTTCTTGTAATGTTAATAATACTTGGCCTTTTTTTACGAGGCTATTTTCTTTTATATTAAGTGATTTAACAATACCGCCTTCTAAATGTTGTACCGATTTATGCTTGCCAGCGATGGCGATCGTACCAGGTGCAACGGCAGCGCTTTCTAAGGGTGCAAATGTGGCCCATAAGCCAAATACGCCAAAGAATAAAATAATGGTAATGCAGCCAATAATGATTTCACGTTTTATATTGAGCTTATTCATGCTTGCCTCCTTGTGGAGGTTGCATCACTTCATCAGTTTTGGCGTAGCGTTGGCAGGTACCATGACTCATTACTAGTGTGTGCTCACATAGCTTACCCAATTGAGGTCGGTGGGTGATAATAACAAAGCTGGTGCCTTGTTTTTTCGCGGCTTCTACCGCTCGGTTCAGAGACACTAAGCCGTCATTATCTAATTGATTTTCGGGTTCATCTAATACGATTAAGCAGGGGTCATTATAAAAAGCACGCGCTAATGCGATACGTTGTTTAAAGCCTGCAGATAATTCATACCCCCCCATGAGAGTGTTATAGCCATGGGGTAATTTCAAGATAGCTTCGTGGATATTAACCGTTTTGGCAGCTTTGATAATTGCTTGCTCGTCCGGTAGACCGTAACGTGAAATATTTTGCTTTATGGAGTTATTAAAATAAGCAGGTTCTTGTGGCAGATAACCGATATTTAAATTTAAAACTTTTTGTCCGAGTTGATAGGTTTTAATGTTGTCGAGACGCACGTTACCTAGGCTTGGTGGCCAAATGCCTAAAATTAATCGTGCTAATGTTGATTTGCCGGCGCCGGTAGGGCCAACTACCGCTAAGCCATGGCCTTTGGTCAAAGTGAAAGTAATGCCTTGTAAAATACGCGGTGTTTGTTTAGTAGCAGCAAAGGCTAAGTGTTCTACCTGTAATACACCACTGAGTTTTTTTACTTCTAAGGCTTCATGTTTTTCAGGGCTGGCTTGAAAAAATTGTCTTAAACGTTGAAATGAAGTCCAGGAGTTAACCATCGTTTTCCAGCCGCTAATGCCTTGTTCAATCGGTTGCATAGCTCGCGCCATGATGATCGATCCAGCAATCATGCTACCAGCACTGAGTTCACCTTGAATCACTAAGTAAGCACCCGCACCTAACATTAACACTTGCAATATTAATCGAATCACTTTAGCCGTAGAAGAAATGGTATTTGATCGATCACTCACCGTCAGACGACTATCACCAGCAGTTTTATTCAGATGATGATATTGTTTCTCGATATCATCGACCATGCCCATGGCTTGTACTACCTCGGCATTGTTAAACGTATTTTCTACTAACGCTTGTGTCGCTGATTGATCTTTTTGGCTTTGTTTCATGCTTTTGCGTACCAGTGTTTCATTCAGCACGGCAAGAATAATTAATAATATTGCTCCAACGGTGGCGATAACTCCCAATGGAACCGATAGTAAATAAATAACCAGTAAGTAAACCACGATCCAAGGCGCATCGAATATGACAAAAAATGTTGGGCTGGAAATAAATTGTCGTAATTGCATAACATCAACCATGCTTTGTTTACTGTAATGATTGCCCCACAGTTGATGCGTGACTGATTGTTGTAGTGTGGCAGGGCTTATTGCATGATCAAACCAATTTCCGATGCGTGCGCCAATGCGGTTACGCACGATATCCAAAATAGCCATCACAACAAGCGCAGCGATAGCGATGATGGTAAGGAAAATTAATGTATCACTGCTTTGACTGGCGATCACGCGATCAAACAGTTGCAGCATATACAGCGGCACCGTTAACATTAATAAATTAATTGCTAAACTGAGTACAACGGTGTAACCAATTGCTACTTTGCATTTTTCTAGGGTTTTCTGGATCAGGTTCTGCATACATACCGCTCGCTCATATTCGTCGGTATATTATAGAGTAGATTGTAACGTTATGCTTTGAATGCAGTTGTATCGATTGTGCACTCTGGCGGTGGTGCTGCTGGCATGACTTCAATTTGGCAGTTTGAAAGGCCATGATAATAATCACGCACTTTCTCTGAATACTTATCAGCAACCCTTTGGATTTTTGCTGTCGCCTTTGGAAGGCGGGCACCTGGCTCATCTCCACTATGCAGTACGTATGGTAAATGCTCAGTGATTGATTGTTTGAACTTCTCCGCGTCATTGAAATGAGCAAGTGGAAATGATAAGTGGTTCCATAAGTCGACAGCCTGCGCATCGGGATATTTATCTATGATATCTACGAGGCTGCTTTCCACAATTGAGCTAGGCGCTGGTGCATTATTTTCAGCAAATATAATGGCAAAAGCATGGTTATCGGTGGCGAGAGGGTGTGTTAGTGTGACTATGCCAATGGGGTGTTTTCGTATTTCAGGATCTTCTGACGACATAAACTCATAGAGTACTCGCTGAGCTAACTCCCCACAGTGAGTGACTTTGTGTTTTTTTGAATAACTACTGGCATGCTCAACCGCGATAACTACTTTTGCAAAGTGTTTAGCGGTCTCCATACTACACTTTTTAGGTAAGGTCAGCTTGGTTCGGTCGAGCTTATTGTGTTGACCGTTTCTAGCACTTGATATCTTTGGTCTCATGAGTCCTACTTTTTGAGAACAGCTAACAAAAGTCTTCTTCTGTGTGCTAAACCATGCACTCTTTTTGCCACCCATGCTGTATTGCATGCTTCTTTTCGGTTTATTGCATATTGCTACATCGTCCATTTGAAACGAGTGTATAAGCATATTTCCAGTAGCGACTGCCTTGATGTCAGCTGCTGTATCCATGCCTGATGTATACTTGGCTAGCATCAGTAAAATACAAACAAGTAGCGATTTGCGAGAAGTGATATTAAGGGTGCCATGCGGAGTGTATGTGCTTTCTGGTTTTCTACTATCTTCTTTACGCTCTGTTGGCGGTGCAGTAAATTTTTTTCTGGTTAATTTTTTTTGCCTACTGGCTTGCTTAGCAGCATGTTTCGCTAAGTATTTGGCTTGTTGGTGTTTGGTTTTTTGACCTGATTGGGTGTATCGCTTCGGCATCTTATACTTTACCTAACATATATTTATATGATGCTAGTATAATCCTAATATATTAAGCGTATATTAAGTTGCGATGCTTATTGATGCTTCTATTTATGCCAATTTATCAATGGAGTAGATGTCTGTTAGCTACAGCAGTAAATTCTGCACGCTTAAAATCCCTGCGGCTTGTTTCAACTGCAATATCGCTAGCATATATGCATAATAGTCAGTCGCATATTGCTGTTGTGATGAGAACAGCTGGGTTTGTATTTGCAGCACATCGGTTACGGTTTCTGTGCCTGCGCGGTAACCTTCTTCAGCATGATTGAGTGCTTTTTGGTTGGTCGCCATGGCGCGGCGATTGGCGCGAATACGTGTTATGCCTTGGGTGATATTATTAAATGATTGCTTGGTTTGCTCTACGGCATTTAAATAATCTTCATGCAATTTAGCATAGGTTTGTAAATATTCATCGGTGGTTTGTCGCACTTGTGCGGGGCGTAAGCCACCTTGAAACAGCGGCCACGTCATATTGGCGCCGACAGCAAAAGTGTTTCTATGATTGGTGCCAATGGTGCTGTTTTCAACATGTGCACGTTGGTTGGTGCTGTATGTGCTTACTGCAGATAATACCGGCAAGTAGTTTGCTTTAGCCGCAGTAACTTTAGATTGTAAGCTTTGCAGGGTGTATTGATCGGCAATTAATGTTAGGTTTTTATGCATTAAAATATCGAGCCATGACGATAAGCGGTTAGGTTTAGGCACGATTAATGGAAAGCGGTGCATGGTTTTGATGCGTTTGTATTGTTTATTTGTTAATGCATACAAGGCTTGTTTGGCATTGTATAAATTAATCCGCGAAGTGATTAATTCTCCCTTGAGCAATGCTACACGACCATCGGACTGTTCGAACTCGGTAATGGTAGCCTCGCCATGTTTCAATTTGGTTTTAGTGGCGCTAACCTGTTCAAGACTGAATTTATATTGTTGCGATGTGAAGCCTACTAAGTCTTGTGCTTGTAATATTTGCAAGTAGGCATTAGCGACCTCAATAATCAGATCTTGTTGTTGCGCTAATAAGTTATATGCAGCGGCCTTTGTAGCCAGCTTAGCCACATCCAATTCCTTTAATGCATTGGCATCCCAAATGGTTTGGTTTAAATCTAAACCAAGGTTATTTGTAGATATCCAGCTATGACCGTCATTACTGCGCGCTTCGCGTTCACGTGCAAACTGCGCAATTGAATCCAGTTGTGGTAATAATACCGAACGTCGTTGCGGAACATTTTCAGCGATGACGTGGAATTCGGCAATGTCTTGTTGGTATCCGGGATTCTGATGGATGGCATCTATTAATACGGTACGTAGATCAGGGGCAGCTATGCTGATTTGCGGTATGGCCAGGCAGGCTGCAAAACAGCTGAGTGAGGCGTAAAATATAGCTCTCAAGTGAGTCCCTTTTCTTGATGATATGGCCAGAGGTTATGATAGCGGTATCGAGTGATGGGTACAACAATATGATTATATTGAAGTAAATCAGCATAATAAAGCGCATATTTAAAGTGAAAAATTAATTATCTGTACTATAATACTGGCAGGCTTGGCAAATTGGCTACAAATGCACACATAGTGCGGGAGTTAGACCAATGGCCACTAATGATTTCTCAGCTTTTCTTGAAGCACTCGGTGCTTTCGAATCGGGCATTGATACTACTAAATCTTATGGTCCGAATGATCTCGATTGGTTGATGGTATTTGATCCGAGTAAAGGTAACGTGGATCGTTCTACCGTAGATATTTCAAACCCTGAAGACTTATCTTCCTTGCAATACCACGTGCATAATACGCTGGGATTTTTAGGAAAGTATCAATTTGGGGAGCCTCTTTTAATTGACCTTGGTTATTACACGCCAGGACCTAACGGTTTCTATGGCTCCACTGCGACTAACGAGTGGCAGGGTACATGGACTGGTAAAAATGGTGTGAATAGCAAAGAAGATTTTATGTCTACCGCGCAAGAGCTTGCAATTCGTGAAGCGTTTGCGATGAATACAACGGTGATCGAAACTCGCCTCGAGCAGGCGGGTAAGACCCTCGATGATTATATTGGTACTTCCTATGAATACACACGAAATGGTGTGCAAGAAACAGCCGTAGTGACGCTGTCTGGAATATTGGCCAGCGCTCATCTGCAAGGTCCTGGTGGTGTGGCAAATTTGCTACTGAATAATTCAGCCAGTTCCGATGAATACGGCACCAATATTTTATTCTATATGGACAGTTTTGGCGGTTACGATAACCCATTTGGCACAGCGAGTGATGATACGCTTTCTGGCAGTGACTATGATGAAACTTTCTCGGGTGGTGCAGGTGTGAATACGATTACTACCGGTGATGGTTACGATAAAATTGAAGTCACCGCAAATGCGAATGGTGTTGATGTAGTTACAGACTTCGATGTTAATAAGGATGCGATATCGATGTCTAAATTGGGCGGCGTGCAATATTCAGATTTAGATATTGTTAATAACGCCGATGGTAATGCACAAGTCAATTTGGCCAATAATCAAAAGATCATTTTAGAAGGCGTGGATGCGGCGGAATTGTCGGGACTTAACTTTGTACAAGGTCTGATTACACTCGGTTGGAATTACAACAGCGGTGACACCGTACTGGAAAATTACAATCCGCAACATGATTTAATTGATTTAAATTATGCGTTTGATTTGAGTAGCCTTGCGTTGTATGAAGAAAATGGTTCAGTAGTGATTGATGTGCTTAACAATAACCAGCGTTATATATTGGAAGGCGTTAGTTTAGATCAATTGGAGCCATACCATTTTATTAAAGCGCCGATTGGTTTTGCTGAATTGTTTGGACAAGACAATACACCGCCAGTCAACGACAATCCCGACCCAACACCTACACCCGACCCCACACCAGAGCCTGATCCAGGCCCTGTTGTCGATCCAACACCAACGCCTGACCCTGTTGTACCTGGAGCAGATGGTGTTTACAGTTTCACTTGGAACTGGGGTGCTGATGAAGTGGTGGCGGATTTTGATGCATCAACAGATGTGTTAGATCTTCAATCTTTTTGGACTGACTACGGTGCAATTGGATTAGCCGATAATGCCAATGGTGATGCCGTGATTGATTTGTCTAACATCAATAACCAAACCATTACATTGCAAGGAGTGTCAGTGGATGAATTGTCTGCCAATAATATACACGGTGTGGGTGGAACCTATCCCGATGCATCTGCACCACCGGTAGATACACAGCCTCCTGTGGACGATACGCCGGCTCCTGATCCTACACCTGACCCAACACCTGATCCGGTTCCGGATGATAGCGGTGCAGCTGATGTCTATAGCTATACCTGGGGTTGGGGTAGTCATGACAACATTAGTGGCTTTGATGCTTCACAAGACGTGGTGGATCTTTCTGCATTCTGGACAAGTTATAGTGAGTTTTCTATCGCTAATAATGCGGGCGGTGATGCGGTGATTGATCTTACTGCGATGAATAATCAAACCATTACGTTAGTGGGTGTGTCTGCTGATGAGTTAGGTGCTGATAATATTCGCGGTGTGCAAGGCGATATTGGTCAGGCGCTTGGTGAGTCTACGGCGCCACCTGTTGATGATGGTGTCGATTCAACACCAGCACCAACTCCTGATCCTGTGGTGGATGATGGACAAGATGTCTATAGCTTTACCTGGGCATGGGGCAGTGATGACGTGGTATCAAACTTTGATACCAATGAAGATGTCATTGATCTGCATTCGTTCTGGACTTCATCAGATGAAGTATCTGTTTATAATAACGCTAATGGTGATGCGGTGATTGATTTAAGTTTATTAAACAATCAAACCATTACTATTGAGGGTGTGTCTGTTGAAGAGCTAGGTGATAACAATATACTTTATTAACACCCTCGTCATTGCGAGGGGTTTACGACGAAGCAATCCACTTAGGTGGGTTGCTTTTTTATTGATGAATGCTGTGCCAGTATGGCGCATCCATTTACCTCGGAGTTATGTTGCTGTGTGGTTGAGGGTCTTCATCTACAGCTCTAGTTACAATGGATAGTTGCCATCTGTGGTGTGTCATAGCATCTACAGAGCTGCACCGCCCCGGTGTTGGTTTCAGCTCAGGCCTGTAAGGTGGAGCTGTCGGTGACGGTAAAGGTTCTGCTGGTGTGGCGCCTAAGCTTGCTATGCGTTCTTCTAGCCTAAGGAGTGTTGTGTTAATGAGTATTGGCTCAACCCACTGCGTTGGAGTGGTAACAATTAAATGATTCATTGTGCTCAGTGTAAAGGCAGCTTCTGTTTTTTTGTCATCTAGACATTGGTGTGCTAATAGCATGTATTGTGAAAATAAATGCTGAGCACCTTGTAGCACAAAATCAGCAGATTTACGTTGTGTGTTGAGGTTACGTACCATTTTAGGATATATGTGTTCACGATAGTATGAAGTGCTATTACGATCAAGGCTTCTAGGCCATTCTTGGTGATGAATGGTTGTATGTAAAGATGTGATTTCTTCTAGTTTCTTTTTTAATAATATTAATGATGAATGAATATCGGTTATGTTTATCACTTGTCCGTTTGCAGGAAGTGGTACATTAATATTTTCAAGATGTGAAAATCGTAGGGCTGCAAATAATATTTTAGTATTTTTAATAACAAGGCTAAGTTTGTTGAGTACGGCTTTTACATGTTTAGGGCTAAATGCATGACCGCTGTCTGGTGGGCAGGCATCTAAATCAACCCACTGCATTAGGTTTGTAACGGATAATTTTTTTATATTAATTAATTGACCCATTTGCATGATAGACATCAGGCGTAAATTAAATAATTGAATTCGTGCAAGTGCATAGCTGGGTGTTTCGTCGTGAAAACAACTGGCTGAATCTCTGTAGGCTTGTTGTAATAATGCCTTCTGTTTTTTATTGAGTAATCTGCCGTCAATATGGATCCTTGGAGATGAAGCTATATCAACCGCATCTCCGGACTGGAATTTGTTATGTATTTGTTTCAGGCTGGTGGGTTTTGTGATGCTTTTGGGGTCGCTAGTTCTCATGTCTGTGTCAGTACCAGCATATGCCCTAGTGCCTGCAAATACTTCAATAGTTGTGGCATTTAGTAGGGTTAGTTGATCTACCATTTGATCTGTTAGTGGCGGGGCGCTCCATGTGCTCATTCTACGGCTATTTAATGTTTGCATGCTTTCACGCGTGAATACTGTTGAGAAAGTTTCCTGCTCAAGGCACTGTTGACCCATCACCATATATTGAGACAGCAAACACCTTATCATTGCTTGATAGCAAGATTTAGCTGTTGGGTTTCCAAAGAAGGTCGCGCCTCGTCCATGATCACTTAACTGTTGTAAGTGATACTTTAACTTAATAATGGCTTTCTGTATTGTAGATGAGGTTAGAGTGGTACCAGCTGCGGGTAAAGTTAAATTGATAGCGTCAAGGTGAGCAAATCGAACGGTTGAATAGAGTAATTTTAAATCACGCCATTCATCGGCATTGAATAGCTTCAATATGTGTTTTAGCTGAGTCGTTTGTGTGTTTGCGTGATCAAAATCAAATGCAGCGTGTCCATAAAAAATGGGGAGGTGTCGATACATTTTTTCTAAGGATCCAGAATATTGTGTGGATTGACCATTCTGAAGTGCATTAGTAATTGCTAATATTAGCCACTGCAGTAAATTCTCATTACTCTCAGAGGATGAGTGATTTACGGCGGGTGTGTGGCGAAGCTCATGTGCTAATATGCGATCTTGCTTAGTTAAAATAACATCGGTACATTCGCGAGCAATGTAGCGTAATCTATTCACGTGTTCACCAGAAATGATGGCTTCATCTGATAGATATACACGCGTAGTTTCATCAATAACCACAGGATTATGTTGAGCTTCATCATGGTCCACGCCTGAATCATAACGTGCTATCAAAGTAAAAAAATGATGAATGGCAACAAGTTCGCCACGAATATCTCTTTTGCTAGGCTCAGCAAAACGTTGGCCAATGTCACCCTCGGTATTTAAAATTCTCATTAAACTGCCTTAAATTAATGGTGTGATTTTCTACAGCAATATATAATTAATGATTATTATTCTATAAATCTATTATATGATCAACCTCCTTCGGATGTAAACTTGTTTAATTTATTGAGGGAGGTTACTTATACCGCATCATTGAGGGAGGCTACTTATACCGCATCTGCGATAGCTAAATAAGCACCAGGTTCCTCTTCTGTTTCCCTAAATCTTTGCTTTGTTTGTGTAACAAAATTTCTTCCTTCGAGTGTGTAGTCTGTCAATATTCCACAAACGGCTACCGCTAAAATAAATACCAATATTCCGGAGTGATCTTTTATAAAATCTTCCGAGTTGTTGTATGTGGTATCTTTTGGGCGAACCATTTGATGGATCCAAAAACTTAAATCAGCTAATGCTGGAATGGCTGTTAAGCCTTCAGCGCAGCTACTAACAATCGCAATAGGAAATGCGACGCGACGCGCAAAATGGCGCGCAAATAATCTGAGATGACGCATGATGGTCTCTTCTGTTTTAAATATATAAATCGCTGCAGATGCAATGATCCGCAGTTAAAGTTTTTTAAATAGAGTTTCGCCTAGCGGAGGCTAAGATGTAATAACCTGTAACTAGGCTATCGACTGGGTGGCATTAAAGCGTTGAAGTTGTATCTCATGATGTTGCTCCTTTGGTTGGTCTGGCATCAATTGGCGGGCACTTTAACGCAGTTTAAATGTAAATGTCAACATGTTTATGGCGTGCATGGCGTAGGAGTGGCTACCTCTTTTTCTATAAATAAGTAATTGCTTACTAAATCAAAGATCTTTAGCAAAGCATCTTTTCTCGCTGGTTTTATTTCATGTATGCTTTCTATTTGCCTGCGGCATCGTTCAATATCAGTCGCATCAAATGGTCTAGTAACACCCAGTAATTCAAAGTTGATGTAGAGCAAATCAATTAACTGGTTTTGTAAGGCATCAGGTTCGGCGCGCGGATTACTGATCATTCGTTTCATTTCGGCTCGTATATGATTGCTCTCGGGGTTGTCGGGAGTCTGCTTGATTAATTGACCGCTTGCGGCAATAACCTCTGAAGGTTTTGGTTGATGTAAATAAAATAAAAGGCTTCGCATTATTCTTTAAATTTAAGTTGTATGGAATAGTACGCCGTCATTCAATTGGCAACTACTATGCATCGGTTTTTGGTTTATGATTTTATAGCTTGCTGGGTTTAATAATACCGAGTCAATAGTTAAGCTGCCTTGTTGATTCAGATGATAAGTGATTTGTTCGCGAATCGCTTGGTGAGGAAAGCCTGGTTCATTAACGGTAAGGTGTGAGTCAGAAAATGCGATTGATTTACCCTTGTTAGGGCTATTGAGTATAAGGGCATTTTTCACTGTTAGATATGCGTTCACCGGCATTGGGCGCGTGCATTTGCTGAAGTCAACGTAAGCTGTGATTGGTTTTCCAGCGTGCATGGCTAGTTCTATCGATTGAAAGTCTACTAAGTTGGTTGCATAGCATGATAACGGCACTAACAATGATAGAAATAGTAACGGTTTTATTTTATGCATGTTCACGAGTTAGGCTGCCTTGGTTATGGGTAGTAAAACTTTGTCGATTCTCCCATACAAGCAAGTTTACCTCAAGTGTATTTAGGCATGCTTTGGTGTTGCTGACGGTGCAGCATGTGAGCCAGGTGCTGGCAAAGTGCTTTGTAGCCAACGGAGCGCATTGAGTAGTAGTGGTTTATTGGAGGTGTCGGTGCTGAGTAAATAGGCTTCACAGGCTGGTATGTCAGAAGTATTTTTGGGGGTCGCGATGCCTAAAGTGTCGAGTATATTAGATAATAAATCTTTGGTTTGTTGCGTGATCTCGGTTCTGTCGGCGCCGGGTGTGGTGGTTATTATGCGCAATTTGGCGGCATTGGGAGCGTACAATGGATTTACGTGAAGGCGGCAGTATTTTAATAATTTACTGGCAGCTTGATAGGCTTTTCCTTCAGTAAACAATCGTGGTTGTGCGATTGTTGTTGCTGCTTTTATATTGTTTTCGTGTTGCCTTAGCAGTTCTACTGCGCTATCACGGGTAGGTGATTTTAGTGAGGCTGGAATTAGTTTGATGATGTTTCTGCTGAGGTGTAATAGTTCATCATAATCAATGTCGTCTTCAGCAAGTGCTATTCGAATGGCGCTAATGGCGTGGTGAAGTGGGTTGACTTCGTCGCATTCAACATTGCTGAGTTTTGAAGCGGCCTGAATGAGGGGTGCATGGCTGAAGTTGCGCGACATATTTAGTTACCTTGTATTCATATATTCTAGAAATATATAGTATTAAATTTTGTAACAAAAGTCACTGCAATGATCCTTAAGATAGGCTTATAATAACCGAATGGCACATTTCGTTTATATATTAGAGTGTTCAAATGGCTCGTATTACACCGGTTACACCACGGATCTAGAGCGCCGTTATCGCGAGCACCAGCAGGGCACACCGAAGTGTAAATACACACGTGCATTTCCACCCATAGCAATGGTGGCGCACTGGCAGCTTGAAACAGCCGCGGAAGCCAAGCAATTAGAGGCGCGGATTAAGCGCTTGTTACGCAAAGATAAAGTGGCGTTGATTAACAATCCGGCAGATGCACTTGAGTTAATTTGCGATAAATAACGCATTAATTTTATACTATATTTGACGGTAGTATTGGCGCATATAGATTAGGAATGGTTCATGTATAAACATCTTGGTGTTGTAGTGTTTTGTCTCACTCTAAGTTTACCAGCGTTTGCAACTACAACTACTCAGCTTAAATCATCGTGCACAGAATATAATCCTAATATCGATAGCAAATATTTAATTTCATTTAACCAAGAAAATTGGGATGCTTTACGAAAAACATGGGGGGGGACCCAAACGCAAAATCAAAATGGTGGCGTTACTCCAGGAGAAACAGGCGAAAAGCCAATGATTAGTTGGTCAACGGATACTGTTTTTGGTAAACAACAGGCGGTGATTGTGTTAAATGTACATGGCGATAATGCAAAAGCACATTATTCAAAAGGCATAGAAAAAAATCCTGAATATTTACCAAAGCGTGATCCCATAGATAAAAAATACCGCACAGCAGTTACTAATTTATATGGCGCAAATGCTAAACGTGTTGGTTCTGGTATTGTTAGCAAAAAAAGTTACGGTTCTGGTACTTATACAATAGTTATGAAAATTACCAATGATAAAACAATGCAGGATAAAAACAAACTGTACTTTGCTCCTGCGATTTGGCTGTTTCATTATGAGGAACACTATCCGGGTGATCCGCTTTATACACCCTTTCGTAAACAGTCTGGAGATTTCACAGTCGATATGGGTGAGCTTGATGCACCTGAAATCGGTAAATTAGATGCCTCACCATATCAGGCTAATAATCTTATGCTGAATGCTTATTCAGATAAGGTTTTAAATGATGGATATAGCGGAACAATTCATCAGGTTGTTTATAATCATTTGCATCAAAATCTAGATAGTCAGTGTTACTTTACTTATCAGCTTATTTGGAAAACACAATTACAGCCATTACCTGCTGATTGTATCAGTAAGCAATTTAAGAAAACATTGCAGCTCTCTGGTAAATCGTCTTATTACTACCTTCCAAAGGAGGGCGCTCAGCTTCCTCAGTTGTGTAAGGTGTTAACCGGTAGGCAAATTATTCAAAAAGACAATCAATGGTATTATCACGAAGGTAAAACAGCCATATTAAAAATTAATGGCACAACAGTGGCAACTGCTGTTGAAAATGTGCCTTCATTGCCTGCTCGACTCTATATTGCCGCATGGTTTCCTTCTTGGGCTATGATTGGCGGTGGTGCTAGAGAGGGTGGGGCGCCATTTGATCGAGCTTCTGTGTCAGTGGCGGCTGTGTATTTTCAGCCGGACAGTGATCAGTCTGGCGATACAACAAAGGGGCAGGTTGAAACATCACCTAAGGACGGTGTTGTGGCGTGGCCGCTTGGACCAAGGCCTGATGTGCAAAACAGTAGCGTTGATAAAACAGTTAAAGTACCTGAATTAAACAATTCTGCACGGTAAGCGTGATGTGTTCGATTGTGTGTTGGGCTGGAAGAGTAATTGGTGATAGCAAGGTCACGCGCATTCCTTAGGGCAGTCCTGGCCTCTCCTTGGAATCTTAAAGCAACCTCCGAATTCTGTACCTTGGGGGGTGACATCACCTCTTAGGTTGTCGGCACCAATCCTTGTGCGCGAAACGAGACTTTGCTATCAGGGCTATTCTATAGATTTGTTAGCCCTCTACACAATGGTCAATGTCTTACAATCTATTAAGTTTTCCTAACTTTGTTGCTCAGACTGAATATAACGAGTGGTGCAAGTGTAAAAATAATAATTCCTAGACCTAAGCTCCACTCATAAGTGGTTGTATTGTCTATTTTCACATCAGTTGGAGGTAAAAAGCCGAGCGCAATGGCGGCTATACAAGTGATGATGCCAATGGCGCAAACGACAATAATGCCTAGTTTCCCCCCGGGTATTCTGAACGCCCCAGTAACTTTGTCCATTTTGCTGCGTAATTTAATTGCAGAGGCGAACAATAAAATGTAATAGATAAGAGCGAGTTGCGCTGTTAGATCGCTTAATACCCAATAGGAAGCGCTTACGGTTTTGAATAATAAGAATACACCGCAGAGTGCAATGACGATAATAGCCTGTGCGATTAATACACCCACTGGTGAGCCGAAGCGATTCGCCTTGGCGAAGAAGCTTGGTGCGCAACCATCTTTAGCGGCAACCATCAATGCTTTAGTGGGGCCTAATACCCAAGCAGCCATGCCAGCAAAGCCACCAATGATAATGGTTAATACAGCAACTGGCATCCAAGCACCGAGCCCGAAGTGGGTAAGGAACTGATTAAATGCTTGGTTGAGGCCACTGACAATGTTGATCGATGAGCGTGGCATGATAATGGCTACCGATAGTGATGAAAAAATCATTGATATGACAATAAATAAGCCAGAAATCCATAGGGCGCGTGGGTAGTCTTTAGCCGGGTTTTCGACATCACCGGCGTGCACAGCTGACATCTCTATGCCGATTAAGCTGAAAAATATCACCACTAAAAAGGCCAGGTCATTGATGTGAGTAATTTTTGGGAATAAAACAGCATTATCGAAATTAATTGCTGTGGGTTTACCCATGCTAACCCAGCAAACACCTAATACGATGATCAAGGCCATCGGGATGATCGTGCCGACCAATGCGCCAAAGGTACTAATCCAGCTAGCTAGCCGCATGCCTAAGCAATTAACAAAAGTAGCGAGCAGAAACATGCCGATAATCATGCTGAGCATGAATTTTTTGTTGTTTACTAGGTTGGGGTCAATAAGATAGCTAACGCTTGCAGCAATAAACGAAAGAATGGTCGGAAACCAGACAATATTATAAACCCACTGCAGCCAGGAATTCATAAAAGCGATGCGCGGTCCGAAGGCTTTTCTAACCCAGACATAGCTACCACCAGTTTGTGGTATATGCGTAGCCATTTCTGCAGTGACTAAAATGCAGGGGATAAAGAAAAATAACGTGCCAATAATATAAAGCGCGACGATGGACAAGCCATATTCGGCATTGATGGGTAAGTTGCGTAAGCTGTCGATAGCGATGACATTGATCATGGCTAAGCCAAATACACTTAAGACTTTTTTGCGTGGTCCAGAACTATACATGTTGCTCTCCATATGAGGTAACCCATTATAAGGTTTGTTTTATTAATTAAAAGTGGGATTTACTCATGCCTTTATGACAAGGCGATAGAACGCCTAGCACAAAGGCTATATATGCAGATGATGGAGATGTAATTGTGTCAATTTTTTATTCATAAGATGCACTATTACATGGTTTGTAAAGCATGTCAATATCACGCATAATCCAGCATTGTCATGCCGGGCAATGATCTGGCATCTATCATTTATAAAGGAGCTAAACGTGTCGACATCTTATAAAGCAATAGTGCAAGAGCGCACTCAAACCCTCGGCAAAATGCATAAGTCCATGCCGGAAGTTATGAAAGCATTTGGCGGCTTATCAGCAGCGGTTGGTACAGCAGGTGCATTGGATAAAAAAGCCAAGGAATTAATCGAGTTAGCGTTAGCAGTTGCTAATCATTGCCAAGGTTGTATTGCCTTTCACACAGCGGCTTGTATTAAACACGGCGCGACGCGTGAAGAAGTCATGGAGACTTTGGGTTTAGCTATTTATATGGGTGGTGGACCATCTCTTATGTATGCTGCAGAGGCCGTCGACGCTTATGATGAAATGTCTGCATAGGTTTCTACTATATTGACTGAAATGGACTGATTTCTTGCGATGCGTTGCTCATTTAGTTCACTATAAACTCCGCTACGCTTCTCTGAAATCAACCCATTTCATCGCAATCTAGCGAAACCTATGAAGACATTTACTTTCATTGTTTATGCGGTTTAATTGGAAGTAACGTTGTCGTCGATGTTGGAGGGTTGTCATTCCGGTTGGAGAGTTGTCATCCCGGGCTTGATCCGGGATCCAGGAAAATCATAAGGTAAAAAAATGACGGAAAAAATAGAACACTTTATTAATGGCAAAGTAGTTGCTGGTACAGGCAAAGACACTTTGGAAGTACACAATCCGGCGACTGGTAAAGTGGTTGCTACTGTTGCGATGGCGAGTGAAGGGGATGTTAAGCAAGCGGTTACGGATGCAAAGGCTGCATTTGAAACGTGGTCCGCACAAACGCCATTAAAACGTTCGCGTGTATTATTTAAATTTAAAGCATTGTTAGAAGATAACATGGATGCCCTGGCTGCTAAATTAAGCGAGGAGCACGGAAAAGTGTTTGCCGATGCTAAAGGCGAAGTGATGCGTGGCATTGAAGTGGTAGAGTTTATTTGTGGAGCACCTGCTTTAATGCGCGGTACATTTTCAGAAGATGTTGCTGGTGGCATGGACTGTTACACGGTGCGTCAAGCGTTAGGTGTGTGTGGTGGGGTTACGCCGTTTAATTTTCCAATTATGATTTCAATTTGGCAATCAACAGCAGCGATTGCAACCGGTAATACGTTTGTATTAAAGCCTTCAGAGAAAGATCCATCGACACCGATGATGTTAGCTGAGTTATGGAATCAAGCCGGTTTGCCTGCTGGTGTATTTAATGTGGTGAATGGTGATAAGTCGGCGGTTGATGTTTTATTAAATCACCCTGATGTCGAAACTATGGTGTGTGTTGGTTCAACACCGGTAGCGGAATATATTTATAAAACAGCTATTCAAAATAACAAACGTGCACAAGCGTTTGGCGGTGCAAAGAATCATGCGATCTTAATGCCGGATGCGGATTTAGATTTAGCGGTGAATTGTATTTACGGTGCGGCGTTTGGTGCGGCAGGTGAGCGTTGCATGGCATTACCGGTTGTGGTTGCTGTGGGTGATGAGGTGGCGGATGCATTAGTTGAAAAGCTAAAGCCGATGTTGAAAAACATGAAGGTGGGTCCGTGGGATCAAGCTGATGTTGAGATGGGGCCGTTGATTACGGCGGAGCATCGCGAACGTGTGCTTTCATATGTGGAGCTAGGCAAAAAAGAAGGGGCGACACTGGCTTATGATGGCAGTGAACTCACTGTTGCTGGGCATGAAGGTGGTTACTTTATGGGACCATGTATTTTCGATAACGTGAAGTCGGATATGCGCATATATAAAGAAGAAATTTTTGGCCCGGTATTATGTGTAGTACGTGTTAACGATTTTGAAACCGCGTTACAGCTGATTAACGACCATGAATATGGCAATGGAACAGCTGTATTTACGTGTGATGGTGGTACCGCACGTGCATTTGCAAAACGTGTGCAAGTTGGCATGGTGGGTATTAATGTGCCTATTCCTGTGCCGATTGCTTACCATAGTTTTGGTGGTTGGAAGCGCTCGGTGTTCGGTGATTTGCGTATTCACGGTGGTGAGGCATTACAGTTTTATACCAAGGCTAAATCGGTAACGATTAAATGGCCGGAAGGTACTATGGATGAATCAGCGATGGTTATGCCCGCGCATTGATTTTTGTGTGGTTGCTGTGACTAAGCTGCATATGGTATCAAGGTGTATAGGGTGCCCATTTTACGGAAGTAAAGCGCAGCGTAACGGAGTGAAGCGAGCCATGAAGTAAAATGGGTACGCTGTGCGCCTTGATATCAGCCATTAACAAATGTAAATCAGGAACGACAAAAAAAGGACAAAAAAATGACTACTATTGGATTTGTTGGTTTAGGTCACATGGGTCAACCAATGGCAGAGAATTTGGTTAAAGCGGGCCATGACTTAGTGGTGTTTGATTTAGCTGAAGCGCCTGTCAAGGCATTAGTATCACAAGGTGCAAAGTCGGCTTCGTCAGTAGCTGAATTAGCTGGTCAAGTGGATGTGGCGATTACGATGTTACAGACAGGTGATCAAGTAAAGTCTGTTTGTTTCGGTGATGATAGTCTTTTTAATCACCTTAAGAAAGGCAGCATGTATTTGGATTGTTCGACGATAGATGTTGAGTCTTCGCGTCAAGTGCATAAACGAGCATCTGAATTAGGTTTTGATATGTTAGATGCCCCGGTGTCGGGCGGAGTGCTAGGAGCGCAAGCGGCGACATTAACTTTTATGGTCGGTGGTGATAAAAAAATATTTGAAGACGCTAAGCCGTTATTCGAAGCCATGGGTAAGAATATTATTCATGCGGGGCAAGCGGGTAATGGTCAAGTGGCTAAGATTTGCAATAACATGATCTTAGGTGCGTCGATGATTGCCGTGTCGGAAGGATTTTTATTGGGTGAAAGTTTGGGCTTAGATGCGAAAACTTTATTTGATATATCATCCACTGCCAGTGCTCAGTGTTGGTCGATGACGACGTATTGTCCGGCGCCGGGTGTATTACCGAATGTGCCTTCAAGCAACAGCTATAAAGCCGGCTTTAGTGGCAATATGATGCTAAAGGATATGCATTTGAGTCAAACGGCAGCGGATCATGCAGGTGCAGCAACGCCTTTGTCGAAAGCGGCAACTCGCATGTATGAAGAATACGTCGAAAACGGTGGTGGTGATTTAGACTTTTCCGGTATCTATCAAATGTTGGATAGCGAAAAGTAAATTATGGTTTAGGCTCGCATGGCGTTGTTAGGTGCTGGACGACAGTGATAAATTAGGCAACGCATCGCCTGCATCATCTTTATCACCACTGATTAATCCTTTCAGTTTCGGTGTGATAATAAACGCAATCAGTCCAATCAGCACAGTAATGCTGCCATACAAGGTGAATGCATGGATATAACTCGGGTTGGTCACGAGTGGTTTAATGATATGACTTTTAGTTTGGGTGAACTCAGCACACCAGTCGGATAGTGCGCCGGCGATACCTGCTGCTAGTTGCCAGATACCCATCATTAAGCCTTCTTGATCGGCGGGAACCAATTCACCGACCATGGCATAACCAATCGGTCCTACGAATACCTCGCCAAGTGTTTGGAAAAAATAACTGAGTATTAACCAGGCCAGTGCCACGTACCCTAAGGCGTTCGCGTGTTCTGTACCGATGCTTAAGACCAAGTAACCAATTCCCATTAGCACCAAGCCCCAGCCAAATTTTGCTGGTGTGCTAATTTCGATGCCTTTAGCTGTTTTTAATTTCAGCCATAGCAATGTCAGCAGTGGGCCTGTGGTAACAATAAAGAATGGATTAAGGCAGCTTAAGCTGGCGGTAGGTATTACCCAGCCAAAGATTTCGCGATTGACGTTTCTTTCAGTAAATAAGGTTAGTAACGATGGTGATAACGAATATAACGTCCAAAACATAATCGACATGGTGGTGAGTAATATGAATACCCATAATTTTTTTCTGGCATGACCATGATGATTAAAGCTGAGTTTAAGTGTGTATAGTAGGGCGAGAGCGCCCATAATAATCATCAGGGAGTTAGCTACTTGAGCAAATTTTACAATTAGACCGGCTGCAATCGTGGCGCCAATAGTTAAAACAATACCACCGATTTGCTGTTGAGAGCTAAAGAGCTCAGTGTCTTTTAGGTATTTTTTATGATGCATTAATACGGGCAGCATAATGGCAGCGCTTATGGCGCCTAACAGAAATGCGGCTGCATAACTGTAGTGTAATGATAGAGAGCCTGAGATAGCTGATGCAAGAAAACCACCTGCATTCATGCTGACGTAGACCATCACGAAGCCAGCTTCCCGTCGGGTATGATCTTCTGGATACAGGTGTCCGAGCATCACAAACAAACAGGGTACCATCATGCCAGTACCCATAATGAATAAGCTGAGTCCGATATAGAGGCTTAGTGCTGTGGGTATAGCCACAACAAGCGAGCCGAGTGCGCACATAATAATACTGATAAATGCCGCTTTAAAATAACCTAAAAAACGTTCAGCGATATAACCGCCGGGTACTGATGTGATAAATACGAGAGCATTAAATGCGCCTGAAATGGCATAGGCGCTTTTGTCATTAAAATGCAGTTGTTTGGTGACATACAGGACGAGCAAAGCAAGAAACATGGAAAATCCAATCATGCCTAGTAACTGTAATAGGCAAATGGTTAACATACCTTTAGGCTGTTTTGTATCTAACGATGTTTTCATAATGCTGGCTCCCACTGTCAATATGATGTGCCAGGATAGCGTTAATTATGTGAGATGTATATGTATTTTGAGACTTCTAAAAGCTTTGTACTAAAGCAGGCAGGTGTTGCTGCCATGGGTTTATTTGTTCAAATTGGTAGGCAAGTTTAAAGAGGGTGGGTTCATCGAGGTGTCGTGCGGCAAATTGTACGCTTACTGGCGGTTGATTTTTTTGGTCAAATAAAACAGGCAGAGTCATCGCGGGTTGGCCAGTTTGATTAAATAAGCTGGTGAATGGCGAAAATTGCATGCATTTTTTCATAAATTGATGTAGCTCGTCAGTATGGCTTAAGCTGCCGATGGTTAGCGGTGGTTGTGCTAAGGCGGGGGTGAGTAATACATCGTAGCGTTCGAGTAGTTGGTAAATCGGATTGACGTGCGTGTGAATGATATGTTTGGCGTTTAGGATATCATGAGCGCTAATGCTGTGGCCGTGTTCAGCAAAATAGTTAGTGATGGGTTCGATATCTTTATCGTTGTGTTGACGTCCACAACGCATGGTTTGTTGTTTTAATAATTGCAGTGTGTTGGCTGCGATAATAGTGAAAACTGCTTGATCAATTTTTTCAATATCGATAGATAAACGGATGGGTTCAATATGGTGGCCGAGTTGATCAGCTAGCACAGCGGCTGAATCGACTGCACGTTGGCAAGGTTCAGCGATATCCACTTGTGGAAATACGCCTGTTAATAAAGCAATCTTTAAATGACGTTGATCTTTATTAACACTGGTTTGGGTGTAGGGGTTTCGATTACGTTGTTGTAAGGAGTGATACGGGTTTTGCATTAAATCCAGTACAGCTGCCGAATCACGTACGCTACGAGTAATGACATGATTGGTTAATAACCCAGACCACATTTCAGCTTGGTTGGGGTTGTGTGGTGTGCTGCCGCGTGTTGGTTTTAAACCGAATAGTCCACAGCATGCAGCAGGTGTGCGAAGTGAGCCACCGCTGTCATTGCCGGCGGCGAAGGGGACGATACGGGCAGCGACCGCAGAAGCTGATCCACCTGAAGATCCTCCAGAAGTTAGTGATAAATTCCAAGGGTTATGGCATGCACCAAACAGTTTGGGTTCGCAAGAAAAAGATAATCCTAATTCAGCGGTGTTGGTTTTACCAAAAATTAATGTGCCTGATGCCATCATACGTAGCACATATTCGCAACTGTGGTGTGATGTGTTATTAGAGAAAAACTGTGAGCCGTTGGTTTCGCGCGTACCTTTTATTGCAAAATAGAGGTCTTTTACTAAGCTGGGAACACCATATAACGGTGATTGCGGATTTTGCTGTTTGAGTTGTTTGTATGCTTTGTCATAATAAGTTGCCACGATGGCATTCAGTTGTGGGTTATAGGTATCGGTGAGTTTAATGGCACACTCTAGCGGTTCTGATGCTTTTATTTCTTTGTTCTTTATAAGTGTAGCTAGTCCCAATGCATCATAGGCTATGTATTCCGTTACTTTCATATGATGTTGCTCGCTGCCGTTTATTCCATAACTGCATCCTAGAATAATATAGTATGATTTGTCGGATTTATGCGAAGTGACTGCTGAGAAAATCGAGTAAAGCACGCTGTTTGGGTGGCATGTTTTCGCGTTCGCTATAAACAGCAAAGATATCGACATGGCTGGCGCAATAATCTTGCAGTAAGCGTGTTAAGCGTCCTTGGCGGACTTTTTTTTCAATGACATAGTTTGGTAGTAAGGTAATACCTTGGCCAGCTATTGCTGCAGCTTCTAGCGTATTGGCGCTACTGGCTGAGAAGTTGCCATCAATTTTAATCGGCGTGGTGATGTGATTATGTTTAAAATACCATTCGTTTCCAATGGTGGGGTGATGGTAGCGTAAGCAGTTATGTTGTAATAGTTCTTCAGGTGTTTTTGGGTAGCCGCATTGTTCTAAATATTCCGGACTGGCACATGCAACAAGTTTGCTTTGCATTAAACGTTTGGCATAGAGGTTTGAATCTTTAATCGGACCGATATGGATGGATAAATCCATGCGTTGTTCGATGATATTATCGAACTGTTTACCTAAAAACATTTCGATTTTAATGTCGGGGTATTTTTCACAAAATATTTTTATCGCTGGCGCTAGTTGGATGATACCAAAGCTGATCGGGCTGTGCAGGCGTAATGTGCCGCGAGGCTGCTCTTGATGCTCAGATATTCCTGATTGAATATTATTAATTTTGGTGCGCAGGTGAGAGAATTCATTATATAAGTTTGTGCCAGCTTCGGTGGGTGCAAGCCTGCGTGTGCTGCGATGCAGTAATTGCAATTTCAGTTGAGTCTCTAAACGACGAATTCGTTTGCTTACAATCGACTTGGAAATACCGAGTTGTTCGCCAGCGGCGGTAAAGCTGCTGCAATCTAACACGGTGACGAATAACATGGCATCAAGCATAAAGTTGGAGGTTTCTAACTGCATTGGCATTGTGCTCTTTACTCCCCAGTAAAATAACCACTTTATGATACAGGGGGTATTGTAGCTGTCAATTGAATTGTGATAAATTACATATTAAACAGATGGTTACAAAACAACAAAGATTCTAGAAATTAACTTATTTTTCTTAAGGAAACCTTAAACATTGTTGCCATGAATAACTGATCAAAAAATAAACTTGTAAAAAGTGGGTAAATTACCCGTTTATTACTTGTAAAAAGTGGGATGTTTGGTTATGGTTGAGCTATGAAACGAGACTTAATGACACAATTGATTGCTTGGAAGGCAGCGGTAGGGCGCAAACCTCTTATTTTGCGTGGTGTTCGTCAAACCGGTAAAACGCATTTGTTAACCCAATTTGGTAAGCAGCACTTTAAGCACTGTCATATTATTAACTTTGAAAAGCAGACGACATTAAATGAACTATTTGAGCAAGATCTTGACCCCCACAGAATTCTTAATGATTTGTGTTTTAAATTAAAAACGAATATTGATATAGACACAGATCTCTTGATATTTGATGAAATACAAGCTTGCCCGAAAGCATTAACCAGTTTGAAGTATTTTTGTGAAGACCTGCCTCAGTTGGCGTTGTGCAGTGCTGGTTCGTTGTTGAGTTTACATTTAAATGAAGCATCATTTCCGGTGGGCAAAGTGGATATGATGCATTTATATCCCATGACATTTGCTGAGTTTTTAGCAGGTATTGGTGATCAAATGGCTGCTGAGCTTATTTATAGCTATCAAGCTAACGAGATAATATCTGAAGTTAAGCACCAACGTTTGTGGGAGTTACTAAAATATTATTTTATCACGGGTGGATTGCCAGAAGTCGTTAGTTTGTTTGGTGAGAAAAAAGCAAATTTATATGAAGCAACAAAGCATGTGCGTCAAAAACAAGACGAGCTAATCCAGGCGTATTATGCTGATATTGCCAAACATGCGGGTAAAGTGAATGCCATGCATATTGATCGCACCTGGCGAGCTGTACCCATGCAACTTGCCAGTAATTATGATACCAGTACTAATCGCTTTCGTTTTAAGGGTATCATTCCTACGGTTAGTCGTTATCGAGAACTGGTGAGTGTGATTGACTGGCTTGAAGCTGCAGAGCTTGTGATACGGTTGCCACTTGTCGGAGCTTTTGAGCAACCGATAAAAGCATACGCTAAAGAAAATCTATTTAAACTGATGATGTTTGATGTAGGCTTATTAGGCGCAATGAACGGAATGGATCCAAGTACGATTTTGCAATATGATTATGGCACTTATAAGGGCTATTTTGCTGAAAATTTTGTTGCTCAACAATTGGTTGCTACTGTGAATAATGAACTATTTAGTTGGCAACAGGATCGCTCTGAGGTGGAGTTTTTATTGCCGAATGATGGTGAAGTTGTGCCGATTGAAGTGAAGGCGGGTAAGGTAACTCGTGCGAAGAGCTTAAAGAAATATATCGATAAATACAAACCTAGTCAGAGCGTTATTTTGTCAGCCAATGTGCCGCATCAAAATAAAAATAAAACAGTTTATCACCTACCGTTGTATTTAACCGGAAAGCTGCCAGAGATACTATCTTGAATCACGCTGTATTGCATTGGCTTATATTCGTGCATCAAAATCACTAACAAAGCTAGGTTGTTCTGGCATGGTGTCAAAGTCATAGCATTCTTGCAGTTTGGCATTAAACAACTGATCAAAAGGGTGAGTGGAATCGTCCCAGCCTTTGAGTTTTTCCATGCCGTCATCATCCATGTCATGTATAAACATCGCATAGTCTTTACCGTCCAGTGTATGTAGCCAAAGTTTTGCGTTATTGAGTCCATAACGCAGTAGCAGGTCTTTGTATTCGGCTTGCTTTGATCCGGTGCAGCAATCCTGCACAAAGTCTTTGTAGGCTTGTGTTTTACCCGGTTTCAATGGCATACAAAATAATGTTGTGCTCATGCTGATGCTCCTTTAATTAAGCTATGTCGGATTGCAATATGACTATTACACTGATTTGGTTGTAATGCAATCCTACCTGTAAGTTAGAAGGTATGAGATACTGTGGTTTTATCCTATGGTAAATGAGTTGAGATAGCTGGTTAGTTTTTACTGGCAGTTAGGGCTTATTGTTGAGAAGCAAAAAGCGCATTAGTGGAGTAGCAAAATCTTAACCCAGCTGTCTAATAATATGCGAAATGCATTTCCTGGTATGCAGGGTTTTTCTGCTGCCCGGTCTCAATTAGCGAAGGCGATTTTAACGGATCCCTAACTGCCGAGACATGTCGTATACACTGCGGCGTAATGAGCTAACTTTGCGTGTGACTGCTAACAATGACTCATGATGGAGTGGAGCAACACGGTCTATATTGTCTTGTTTAAATAACTCAGGCCGCCATGTATAAAGCTGCATAAGCAATTGCGGGTCGAGATCTTCACCTTCTATATAGTTAATGGAATTAACAAAGCGGTCATCACTTAACATAACAACTTTTTGCTCGTCTGGAACTGCTTGATACATTTGTAAAGCAAGCGCTGGGCTATTATATGATACTGCACGCCAAAACGGGTCAAAATTACCATGACTTAACATCTCTGTCAGTACCCCGCAGTTTTTTGCTTCCGTAAGCAATCTGCTGATAATCGAAGACATACTAGCGGTGTTTGATTCATCAGTTGCAACACTTAAAGCTCTAGTGAGTAGTGCGTAGTTATCCGCCATCAGGTAGCTTTTTAAACGCGCTAAATTGCCATCAGCTTTGGCTTCTGCTGTGCAGTGCTCGAATTCGTCTATTTTAGCGTAAGCGATCGCGGTCTTCATCGCAGTATACCTATCGCCTAAAGAATCAAACATCATACCTCTATACCTTGCTCCAAATCTCACAACACTCTCCTATAATTATGCTATTTCACTAATATTTTAACTTTATTTTATTAATATAATACAATGAGAATGCTTGATCAATATCTATGCGTTGCTGTGCATATATCGCCAAATAACTATTGCAAATCTAGATGTCTTATTCTATTAATGCTCTGGAATGGTGGTGCCCGGTGAACCAGTGAAATAGTTCTCCCGCTGTTGAACAGTTGCCTATGTCTCCGGTGTGGATCTTGCTTTATTGGTGGGCCCACTAGGACTTGAACCTAGGACCTGACCTGCCCCCATTTCTTGAACCGTCAATTTTAGAAAAACCTGACGTCTGGGGC
>JARGOB010000018.1 GCA_029212925.1 Coxiellaceae bacterium
ATTTTGCCAGATTACTCTAATTCAAAACAGTCCGATTTAACGGGAGAAGGTCATGTTTCGTGGATGATTGTGTAGTTGATTTAAATTAGAATGAGAAAAGATAACTGGATGATCTGATGAAGAAATTACCTCTAAGCTGCTTTTCTCGCCCATATGCGAGCAATCTATAATAATCCCACTTTCGTTAAGTTGTTTTACTATGTCTTTTCCCAATCTAGTTAGCCCTGTGTCAGTATCATTACACCCTCCAGCAACTAAATTTGTTTTGTTGTAAACTAAGCCGAGTTGTTTGACTCCAAGCTCGTTAAGAGTGTCTATGTATGAGTCTGTTTTTAGTAGTGGACTTATTCCTTCAATATCAAACCCAATTGCCAGTTTATTTTCAATTTTTGCTTGAATTACATCATAAGGCTTATCTGCATAAACAAAATGCCCCGAATTAGTTGATATGTATTCTTTTACATAATTTGAGAAATTTTTTATTCCATTAATATCCTGTGGGTCGAAACCAATATTTAGTGATATGTATGTAAAGCCAGAGTCTTTATAATTGTAAAGAGTAGAAAGGTCGGCTCCTGGCTCTAAGGTCGGACAGGCGTGGGCATCCCAGATTGTGGTGGTTGGATGATCTGAATCATTAGTGTTCATTTTACTACTCTAAGTTGAGGTTGATGGTGAGGTATATTGCTTGAAGTGTTTTTTAATGTTTCAAGACCTGATAAAAAGCCAATGTAGCATGCCTGCTGTGACTCAAAGTCTGATATTTTTAAACTCGCTGCTAATCTTGAAGGCTCTATAAGGTAGTGTTTTCCTGTCTGTTGATCAGAGTATGAGATAAGACCAGCTCTATTTTGATACTGTATTATGTAACGAGATGAAGAGGCTAGATCGCTAGCTTTGTATTTATGGTTCATATGTAACTTGTTATTTTTCTTTAGCCAATCTTTTCCGTAGTAGTAACCTAGCCAGCATGCATGATGGGGTGGCATTTTTTTTATGATATAGTCATCATAAATGACAGCATCTATGCTTGTTATCAGGATAGCTCCCCGACCACTACAGGAAATTTTAACTTGGTTCAAATTCTCGTTAATCTCTTCAATCTTATAAATATATGAATCACGTTGTATAGCTATTAATTTATTTGCGGCGTTAACATAATAGAAAAAGAATTTTAGTGCCACTTTCAGTATTTTCATGGCTAATAACTCTGGTTTCTAAATAATAGTGTTAGGATTGTAATGCCAAGTATGTGGTGCTGCTTTGGGTTGTAGGTAAAAATATCAGCCCCAGGAATGATTGATTGCAGTTGCCACGCAGGCGCATCTACTAGTAGTGTGCGTAGTGTGGTTTCTTTGCCCATATTTATTAATACTAGGTCACCATCCTTTGGTGTAATGCATGGGTCTATTATAAAAAATGTACCTTGTGGGAAACGAGGGTGCATAGAAGGCCGGGCTTTTAAAGCAAATACTTTTTCGCCAATTGTTTCATTATTATCGAGTGAAATGGGCAGCCAAGTTTTCCAGTCATTAAATGAGTATTCAGCTATTAAGTTCTTCGTCTTGAAAAAATTCCAACTAACTATCGGGATAAATTCAGGCTTGGACTGTGGCGGTCGATTTTTGCTCGAGAGAGTTGGTTTAAGAAGCTCATCAATTGAAATTGAAAAGTAAGTGGCAATATTTTCTAAAGTCGATATTCTAGGGTCGGTAGTGCTTCCATTTAAAATCCTACGAATTGTCATTACCGGAAGATTTAAATCTTTTGATAGTTTTGTAATTCCAATATTGTATGAACTCATTATGCTTTGTAGGTTTTCGGGTAGGTTATTTGTGGCTAGATTTTTTTTCGCTGCAATGCTCATGATGCTTCTCGGCTATTAAGACTTTGCATTTTAACATATTAGTTTTTTTTCAAAAGAATGGTAATCAATGCCATTGTAATCACAACATTTGTTAAGCACAAAAAAGTTGTTTATACGTAACATTAATGTTATGTTTCGCAAGTGTGGTTTCTGATAAAAGACATAGTGTGGAAAACTTTATTAATTCTTAACAAGGAAGCTAATATGACATCTCCACAATTTTTTAATGAATCTCATGATCGTGAAAATACAGCCGCATCCCATTGGCATGATGTGCTGATTGAAATCGGTATCACCAAAAAAATATATCGAAAAAAATTACCACACAAATTATATGATAATAAGTTGCGGTATATTTTGGATGGTGAGTATGCGGGTAAGTATTTAACTGAACGACAAAGATTGGTGTTGATTGAGTTTTTAAAAGATAAAAGTGCAAAGGCTATTGCATTGGATCTGAAAATCTCAGAGCGAACCGTTGAAGATTACAGTAAAATTCTACGCGAAAAATTTAGTTGTGATACTAAGCGTATGTTGATCAAAAAGTTAAATGCCATGGGATATCTGCATAAGTTAAATAACTTGAAAAGTACACATAAGAAGTGTACATTGCGAGCATGAGTACTAAAAGTAAAGTAACTAATAAAACATTAAAACAGTTAGAAAAGATAACTGGTGAGACTTTGACGCTAGGGAAATTGCTTTGGTCTATTAGAATGTCAGATGAGTTAACTCAGGTTGAGTTCGCTGCACAATTAAAAATGTCTAAGCAGCAGTTATGTGATATAGAGCATGGCAGAAAGCCAGTTAGTCCGAAATTAGCAGCTGCTTATGCGAGTAAGTTAGGTTACTCTGAACAACAGTTTGTTAGGCTTGCTTTGCAAGATATACTTGATCGTGCAGGACTTAACTTTGAAGTTGAACTAAAAAAAGCAGCATAAATGAAAATCACATTCAAACCATTTACTCAATCAGAACTACCATTATGGCAACGCTGGATTGAAATCCCCCACGTTAAAGATGTGTGGTTTATTGAGGGCTATGAAGCGGCTGACTACATGGTGGAGAAAATTGCGGGTAATGGTTATGACTATCCGTTTGTTATTTGTTTAGAGGATCAGCCAATTGGATATGTTCAGTGCTGTGATCTGTATGCTTATCGCACACTATGTCCTGAGCCCAAAGGGTTATTTACCAATGAAGCAAAAGGCACGTTTTGTGTGGATTTGTTTATTGCTGATGAGGCGTATTTAAATAAAGGCTATGGTACAGAAATTGTAAAATTATTTTGTCAAAAACTCATAAAAGAGTTTGACGCTAAACAAATACTGATTGATCCAGCGAGTTCCAATAAGCGTGCGATTCGTTGTTATGAAAAAGCGGGCTTTACTTTTGTCAGAAACGAAAACGATGGCATCACTGATTGCACTATTATGCAGTTATCACATAATGTTGATTTACCTTATTCACCAGCTTGTGAGCGTAATAAACAAGCGATCCTTGAGAAGCTGCAGCAATACCTAAAGCCAGGTGATACAGTATTGGAAATTGGCAGTGCTACGGGGCAACACGCTAAGTATTTTTCTCAGCAGATGCCAGACGTTATTTGGCAACCCAGTGATCAGGGTGATTATTATCATGTGTTGCAGCAAGGGTTATCTGTTGGTTCATCCGTTAACGTATTACCTGAAAAGCAGATAGATGTGACTACGTACGACTGGTCGCAGCAACAATACAATGCTGTGTTTTCTGCCAACACGCTACATATCATGAGTCAGTCAAACGGCGAACAGTTCTTGTCGAATGTTTCGAAAGCGTTATGTGACAATGGCTATTTAATTATCTATGGACCTTTTTGTTACGATGGTCAGTTTACTTCAGAAAGTAATGCGCGCTTTAATCAGCAATTGAAGCAGGTCAATGTCGAGCGCGGTATTCGCGAATTTAACCGGGTTAATGAGATTTTAATATCGCAGGGTTTTTCACTCATTGCGGATCATGTTATGCCAGCGAATAACCAGTTGATTGTGTGGCAATTTAAAAAATAAACAGTAACAAAGGTACGTAATCATAACTACAGGGAGCTTTTCTCGCCGAGGGGTGTATACTAGGTTTACACGCACCTTTTCCTGTATTATACTTCTTTAACTCATAAGGAGCATTTGTTTGTTCAGTAAGCCAAGCAAAAGGACCGATAGAGACTTATACCATCAGCTAAATGAATGTATATATAGAGGTAATTATGTTTTTTTACAGCATGCAAAGCAACGATTGGTTGATCGAGGAATCTCAGACTTAGAGGTGTTAGATATATTAGAGGGAAAAAAGGGAAGAAAAAGAAAGCGAAATAAAAGTAAGGATAAGTATGAGAAAGGTTTTGAAGATTGGAAGTATTGCATAGAAGGAGTAACGCTTGATGCAATAAAGGTGCGCGTAATCATTTCTTTTCAAGATGGGTTAATGCCCATTATTACAGTGATTAGGCTTAAATAGTAAGGTGATTATGATGAAGAAAAAAATTATCAAACGTCATACATATAATGGTTTGGGTTTTCCCATTGAGCTTAATCAAGTTGAAATGATAAAAATTGATGGTGACTGGTATCCTAAAATTGATGTGCGTAAATTGGCTGATGAGGTTGTTAAGGTATTAGCCACTCAAAAAGAAAGGTTGACTGGCAACCAAGTAAAATTTATTCGTACTTACTTTGCTATGTCATTGCGTAGATTTTCAAAAGATGTGGTACATGAGTCACATACGGCTGTTAGTAAATGGGAAAAATTTGGTGATAGTGTTACCAATATGGATAGAAATATTGAGATTATGCTGCGGTTATTTATTATAGAAAGAGTTGAAGCTAAGACAGTTAAGCAAAAAAACAGTTTTTATCAAAAATATGTAGATCTTAAGTCAATATTCTCTTCAGATAAGAAAACTAGCAGTATAACAGTTGATTATTCAGCTGTGTTTGAAGGCTGAAGAAAAATATGGCGGATGTAACTCAGTCTGATTTCCCGTTACTACGTTTATAGCGTACTCGGCAAGACGGACAACGAAGGTGTTAGCTCAGTTGAAATCCTGTGTTTACCGATAGCGGCTTCTTGTTTTGCATACGCATCACTTTGCTTAGGGTGCTTCATTAGTTTGGCGTTTGTACGCTGGAGTTCTAGTTTCACCATTTGGCATGTTTGCGTGATGTAAGGTTCGCTGAGTTTACTCGTGAGTGCAATGATTGTATCTAGACGGTTAAGCGTAGGTTTAATTGGTTGCATTTGGTGAGATTTTTGTAAGCCTTTAGCTAGCAATGCGGCACATTCAGTATAGCCACTCCAGTAGAGTTGCCCATCATTTTTTGTGATGGCATCAATTTGTATGGGGGTTTGTTTCCATAATTTATTGCCAATAACATGCCGTGCCCACATGCGATAATACCACTGTTTGTAGGGCAGTGATTGGTCCTTTAGATAAAGGCCTCTAATGACTTTGTATTCGTTATTTTCATTTTTATATTGATGTTGTTTGAGGTATCCGTATTGTAGCCACTCTAAAGAGTGGTATTTGTTATCTGCATTGCATTTATAATCCAGCTTTCCATTGATGAGTTTGCATACGGCATTAGCTGCCTCTATCGATTGTTTGTTGGCGGCAATAAAATCATCCCAGGCCTCGGTTCTTCTATAGATATGTGCCGCCATATGCGTCACATGTGAGGATGATCGCATGATGGTTAATGCGGTATTCGCAGCAGGTAGCGCTTTACGTGCAATGGATTTGTCGAGTACATCATGATAGTGAATGAAATAGTGCACCACGCCAGGGTGCAATGGGAATTGTTGATATAGCTTTGTAATTACCTTTCTACCATAAATAATATTTTTTTTACTGTTTGGGTCGCTAGCAAAGTCGGAGGCTCTGCCCAGTATGGATAACGCATAAAAAGCGCCAACATTTGGGTCATTCGGATATTTTTCATAAAAACGTTTCATTATGCTGACGTAGTTATCATCCCGCTGCTTTTGTGGGGCATCTGCAAAGTATGCTTTAGCCGCTTGTAGATAGAAGCTTTCTTTCGTAGAAAGTTGTCGGCCATCTTTATTTTTTTCATATCGGTTTAAAGCGTCCCTAGAAGCCCGTTGGTTTTCTACATTCCAAATGGCATGCTTATAAGCCATGGCTTCGCCCCAATAAGCGAGCATAAAACCTGGATCTAGCTTTTGTGCGGCTTTGAATTGATCGATGGCGAGTTGATACATAAACGCGTGTAAGAATTCGAGGCCCAGTTCGAAGTGGCGGGCGGCGGCTTCATTTTTGGCTGTTGCATTAAAGCCAACTTGTCCCAGGTGTATTTCGGATTGTAATGTTTTGATGTCGACACTATTGTGTGCTGATGCAATATTTACTAAGCAGAAGGTAATGGAAAAGATGAATGCTAGCAGTTTTTGCATAGGTGTACTCGCTGTAATGATAATTTTTTAGTATAAAAGGCCAAAAAGGTAGAGAGGAATTCTGTTGGTATAGCCAATTTCTATGCCATCTATCGCCAGATAGCTTTGTTCAATGTTTTTTATTTGGGTGGTCTTTTTTGATTGGCCGCCAATTTCAAATATGTATTGGCTGTCTACAATAAAATCGGCTTTTGCGTGTGTTTTTAGGTCGTGTCTTCCTGCTATTTGGTTGGCAAAGAATGTTTCTCTGACGCCGCCAATATCTACGGGTAGTTTTAACTCGCTGTGTATGACTGAAATAAGGTTGGTGTTGTCTAAAAAAACTTTTGCTGGCTTTCGCACTAAGCGCAGACCTTTTTCTGGAGGGAAGACATTGTTTAGTAAGCAAGAGCGATCGAGGTAGTCAAGGCAGCTGTAAATGATTTCACGGGACACGTGCATATCTTTGCTGATTTTATCTATATTCGGTTGTAAGATCTTTGAGGTAGCAACAAGCCACAGTAATTTTTTTAGTATAATTGCAGTGCTACTATGAATGTTTTCACTGGTGGCGATATCTTCGTAAATAACTTTTTCAACTACATTGTTAAGCTTATGTAAGTAATCACTGGTGCCTTCCAAGAAAAAAGGAAAGTATCCGTATATTAAGTAGTCTTGAAAATATTTCAGAATAGGTATGTTGTTAAATTGTTTTGCAAGCGTTTCATGGGATTCAAGGATGTCTCGTAATGAAACAGGTTCAATACTAATGTCGTATTGAAAGGCTAAAAATTCACGGAACGATAGGCCTGGTAGTTGATAGTAATTAACGCGACGTGATAAATCGTATTTGCTTTTTTGTAGCTCAATAGCGGAGCTTCCAGAAAATATCACTTTTTTTCTGCGGTATGTGTCAATAATGTTTTTAATTTCTTGAGACCAATTGGGGTATTTGTGTATTTCATCAACATAAATGGCTTCTCCGCCATATTTAAAGTGTTCCGTGGCGATTTTGAGTAAACCAATGGCTGTAACATTAATATTGTCTGCCGAGATATATAGTGCCTTGCTATGTGAGGTGTAGTGGTTGAGTAAGTGCTGGCAAATGAGTGTGGTTTTGCCAACACCGCGTGCGCCTAATAGGCATATTGCTTGAGAGTCCCAGTTAATTTCAGGGTAGAGGTATCTTTGGTGTGATGTGTCTAACCCAGCTATAACCTGGTTGTGGCTGGCTATCAGTTCTTCAAGCATGTTGTTTTCCATTAGATTGCAATTACTATCTTACACTATTGACACATAATTGCAAAATACAAACAACAAAATATACTCTAAAGTGTCATATATATATGACAAAATATGCAGGCATATTCATAACATACTGATTAATAGTTAAATCTATCAGAATGTGGTTGTGATAATTGCACGCCACCGCTAACCTGGGTTTTTGCTTGTTATGCAGACGCATTTGAAATACCATCGGTCAAAATTTAATAGTGGGAGACAATTGATGGCACGATATTTTAAAGCTGGTTTGGCATTATCGCTTTGCGTAGTTGCAACACCCTTGTTGGCCGAGCAAGTCACTTCAAGCACCGTACATGTCAGCATAAAGCGTGTTGATTCGGCTTTAAATATTCCATTATTGTGTGTGGGTTATGATCAGATTCATGAGGTCACTTGTGCGCAAATGCCACCCAATGAAGACACCGTGCGTTTAATTAGAAACTTTGAATATCAGACCCCACCAAAACAAACGAAAGTAACGGCGTTATTGCGATGGGATCGATCATTAATCGTCGATAAAAAAAGCTGCAGTAATTACCCCTATAAAGTAAAAAGCAGTGTTCGCACTTTTAATGGAGGACTGCAAGATTATACTGCGGTAACATTTACGTTACCTGTAAGGCAGGAGCCTGGAGCGTCGGGTGTAAATCTTGTTTTCAATGGTAAAACAAATACTTTGAGCTGTAGCGCCTACAAGCCAAAAGAAAATCAATTGGCATCGGTTTGAATTTTCGCTTTAACGGTTGATGAGTACAAATAAAGTGAAGGAAATGATAAACCGGAAAACAATTGTAGTGGTTGATGCTTATTCTACAGGCCGGTTATTAGCGTCGAGATTTAAGCAGATGGGTTTTTCGTGCGTGCATGTGCAAACTCAAGCCGTGATTCCCAACATTCTTCGATCGTCTTTTCAGCCCAATAACTTTATCGAGAATATTGTTGTTCAAGATGGCTTGCAAGAAGTCATTGCAAGATTGAAGCGATACGATATTCAGGCCATAGTTGCTGGGTCGGAAACGGGTGTTGCAGAGGCAGATCAGCTATGTGAATATTTTGACCTGCCAGGCAATGGGGTGGCTTATAGTCAGTCGCGATATAATAAATTTGAAATGATTAAAGCTTTGCAGCAAGTCGGCGTGCCTTCTGTTCCCTGCATACAAAGCAAAGATTTATATGAAATATTGCAGTGGTCGAGACAACAAAAGGGCACTGTTGTACTCAAGCCATTACAAAGCGCTGGCAATGATGGCGTTTACTTTTGTCAATCCACTGATGATATTAAGCGTGCTTTTACTGCAATCATTCATCAACAGAATATTTTTAATCACCCTAACGATGTCGTTTTGGCGCAGGCATTGTTAATGGGTACGGAATATATTATCAACAGTGTGAGTCGTGATGGCCAGCATCATATAACTGACATTTGGCGCTGTGAAAAGCATTTCGTGTCAGGTAAAAGCAATTTGTCCTTGTTAGAAGCATTAGTGCATCCTGATGACGCTGTGTGCCAGGTATTAATTGCTTATGCAGAAGATGTTTTGAATGCGCTCCACATCGTGTATGGACCTGGTCATATGGAGGTTATGCTTACTGAGCAAGGGCCTATTTTGATCGAAGCAGCGGCGCGATTACAGGGGTGTGTCGACGCAGGAGCAGTTGAGCTTGCAACAGGAGCTAGTCAACTATCACAAACGGTGCTGTCATATGCAGACCCCCAAGCATTTAAAGCGACTCGCAAGAAATACCGGCTCAAGCAATATTGTTACCGGTTGTTTATGAGGTCAACAGTATCAGGCTATTTACATAAAGACTTGGATTTATCTGCTGTGGAGCAGTTGCCATCATTCTATTCAATGCACCATTGTTTAAAAAAGCACGCGCAGATTAGCGAGACCCTCGACATTGCAACAACGCCGGGATATTTGCATTTCGTTAATGCCAACTCTCAACAGATACAGCAAGACTATCTGATTTATAGAGAATATGAGGAAAAACAATTATTTAGCGAAGATATGCTGAAAAAATTCACCTCCGATTCTGGCTAGCATTCGTGTGGTTTATTCACTATTATCCTGGTTATGAATACAGACTATGACAGACAAGAATTTTATAAAGCGCATTTAGCGCGAGATAAGCGCTTTGATGGTAAGTTCTTTGTGGCGGTTAAAACCACAGGGATTTATTGCCGGCCGATATGCCCTGCGCGAAAAGCGAAATTAGAAAACTTAGATTTTTATATTTATGCGGCTCAAGCAGAAGAGGCGGGGTTTCGACCGTGTATGCGTTGTCGCCCTGAAACCGCACCGGGTTCTGCTGCATGGATAGGCACGTCGGCTTGTGTGCAACGTGCGGTTCGTATGATGGATTCGGTTTCAACGGAAGAAGTGTCGGTCAATTCAATTGCAGAACGCTTGGGTGTGAGTGATCGCTGGTTGCGTGAATTGTTTCATGAGCAGGTCGGTGCGAGCCCACAATCGGTGTTGTTATATAAAAAATTAAATGTCGCCAGAAACCTATTAGATCATTCATCGCTATCAATAACCGATATTGCATTTAGTTCAGGCTTTCAATCGATTCGGCGTTTTAATGACGCGTTTAAAAAGCGTTTTAAACAAACCCCCAGTGATATCAGAAACTCATTACCATTCAATGCTTCATTTCAGATTGAACTCAGTTATCGGCTACCATATGACTGGAACAATTTAATTAAATTCTTTAGTGCACGAGCATTGCCGAATACCGAATATGTTGATGAAGATGGCTACCAACGAATTTTTAATTATGCTAATACCCATGGTTGGCTAAGGGTGACACATGGCGACGCTAATAAAATACATATTGAATTAAAGTTAGATAAGCCAGCGAATATTATGGGTATTGTTGCAAACATAAAAGATATGTTTGATTTGGATGCTGACCCGATGGCGATAGCGAATGATTTAAAAGCGGATAAAAAATTGCAGCCGTTGCTGCGTAAGCTGCCGGGTATAAGAATCCCCGGCTGCTTTGAGCCATTTGAACTGGCAGTGCGTGCGATTGTCGGTCAAAAGATCAGCGTTAAAGGTGCTCGAACCGCTTTAATCAAAATGGTTGAGTTATGTGGTCAAGATCAAGTGTTTGATGACAGCATAACGCTTAAAAAATATTTTCCGACACCAAAAAACATAATAGAAGCTGATTTGTCGGGTGTAGGTTTAACCAACGCAAAAATAAATGCGTTAAAAGCTTTAGCGGCGGCTATTGAAGACGGCGCTATTGTGCTTGATGGCACGGCGGATTACGACGAAACGTGTCAAAGGTTGTTAGCTTTAAAAGGCATAGGGCCTTGGACAGTTGAGCTAATCGCAATGCGTGCTTTAAGGAATCCTAATGCGTTTCCTGAAAAAGATTTAGAAATTTTAAAACAAGTGAAACGTTATGGCCTAAACCCCAAGTTTTGGGTGCCATGGCGTGCTTATGCCGCCATGTTATTGTTGTGCAGTTAACCACGGGAATGTAAAGATGAAAGCCACCAGGGGAATAAAAAACTTACCACAAGATGCAGTGTATGGTGAGATGCCATCACCCGTATCGAAGCTAACTCTTGTATGTTCTGAGCAGGGTTTGCACGCTATATTATGGGTTAATGATCATGAGAATGATAAGTACCAATCAATTGTAAGCAATTTAAAGCGTGACGATAATTACCCGCTAATTAAGAAAACCAAAAAACAATTAGCTGAATATTTTCAATGTAAAAGAAAAGCGTTTGACTTGCCGCTGGTGTTCGATGGCACAGCATTTCAAAATAAAGCGTGGCAACAACTATCTAAAATTCCGTATGGTGAAACCATTTCTTACGGTGAGCAAGCTAAGCGTATGGGTGATAAAAACAAAGCGCGTGCGGTTGGTATGGCGAATGGCATGAATCCTATCCCGATTGTGGTTCCATGCCATCGCGTTATTGGTAGCAATGGTAAGCTGGTAGGCTTTGGCGGTGGCATGGATAATAAAGCGCTGCTGTTGAATTTGGAAAAATGTCAGCTACTTAAGTAATAGCCAGCATTCTGCCCTAAGTTCTGTTTCAGCCACTTCATGTTCAAAATTATAGAAGCAGAAAATGCACGGCAGATCACCAAGCTCCTCACCGGAGTTAGGCAGCCAGTCGCAATACAGTTTATAGACTGTTTCGCCGATATTCTCACGAGTCCCGTTGTGGACAGCCGAAGCATAACGACCCGCGGGCAATTGTTTCTCAACAATGTCACCGTCAATTTTCACGTGATCGGGTACAGTTATAGCAAGATCGTAACGAAACTCATCTGCAGGTGTTACTTTGGGATCATCATAAGCAAAGCCAAATGTTTCACCTGGTTTGGGTTTTAAATCTGCCGATTGTGCCTTTGCCCAGTTGACGAGCTTATTGACGCTATCGCCTATTTTTTTGGGGTCGCCACGGTGTTCGAATGCGGCTAAACGTCTACCTTTGATTTGTTTAATCTCAACTTTCATTTGTGTTTCACCTTGTTTAGGCAAATCATACGGTGGCTTTTCCCATGTATGCCAGCTCATTTGTGATCTAAATTCACTAGGGCTAACACCACAGCTTTGTTTGAATGCTCTTGTAAAAGCTTCATGAGATTCAAACCCCGCATTAATTGCTATTTCAATAATTGACTTATTGTTTTCAACAATTAGTTGATGCGCAGCCCGTTTTAGGCGTAGCCATCGAATATATTGTTTTAACGATAAGCCTGTATAAGCGGTAAATAAACGATGAAAGTGATACTTTGAAAAGCATGCGACGCCACTTAACTGCTCTAAGGTTAGTTTTTCATCAAGGTGTTTACCGATATAGTCGATAACACTTTGTATTTGGCGTTCATAATTCATGTTAGTTTCACTGGTTTCTATTCATTTACGCAAACAAGGTTAATCAATTCTTGAAGCGCTGGTTTGACCATTATTGCTGTATTTATTATGCGCCATAAATCCCGCGTTGTACCAATAGATCTGCCGCGTTGTACCAATAGAGCATTAATCCTATAATAATCAGGCCACTACCATTGTTCATATCTTGGCCTGATCGTCGTCACAATCCTGTCACAACTGCTTGTTACATTAGCCTCAGATAAAGCAAGGTGAGGAATGATTATGTCGACAGTGTCGCTGGCCGAAGTTAAGTCACTAGATGAGGCTAAGTTCTCCCGCTTTCATCTCAAAATGATCTTTACCGCTGGCATGGGGTTTTTTACTGATGCTTACGATCTCTTTATAATAGGTGTGGTTACCGCGATCCTGGCGCCGATTTGGCACTTGAGTATTCATCAACTGGCTATCTTAAACGCCACTTCGCTAGCGGCAGCGGCATTTGGTTCTATCTTTTTTGGTTTCTTGGCTGATAAATTTGGCCGTAAAAAAATGTATGGCTATGAAATCTTAATTCTATTTTTTGGCGCGATTATGTCGGCCTGTTCAACTAACTTCACCATGTTATTTATTGCGCGAATCATTGTCGGCTTTGGTATTGGCGGTGATTATCCGACCAGTGCGGTGGTAGCCAGCGAAGCAGCTTCGCGAAGCAATCGTGGTTTTATGGTGTTATTGGTGTTTGCGATGCAAGCGGTGGGGTTAACATTGGGTCCCTTGTTAGCCTCACTATTGCTAGCAACGCATATGCCTATTCATATTGCTTGGCGTTTGTTGGCAGGGTTTGGTGCTATCCCAGCCATTTCTGTTTTCTTTTTGCGCCGTAAAATACAAGAGTCACCACGTTACTTGTTATCTAAAAAGACACCGGTTGAGGTTGGCCGGGTAGTGAGTGATTTGGCTGGCTTTAAAGACTCTGTGCAGCGTCAGGCGCATGCTAAGCACAGTTTATGGAATAAGCGTTGGTTGAAATATTTAATTGGTACTGCAGGTGCTTGGTTTTTAATGGATGTGGCATTTTATGGCAATGGTGTGTCATCGGTGTTGATTATGAAAGCGATCACGCCGAACGCTACTTTATTAAGTCATACACTGACTTCAGCGCTCGTGTTTTTGTTATTTGCTGTGCCAGGGTATGCCATGGCTGCAAAATATGTTGATAAAATAGGGCGCAAAACAGTACAGATGTTAGGGTTTGTAATGATGGCTTTGTGTTTTGCGTTAATTGCGCTTGTGCCTGGGGTGCGGGCATACTTACCTGCATTTATTGCGCTGTATGGCATGAGCTTCTTCTTTACCAACTTTGGCCCCAACACAACAACGTTTTTAATTCCTTCAGAAATTTATCCGACTAGCATTCGTGCGCGTGCACATGGTATTTCGGCTGCGGTGGGTAAGGTCGGTGCGTTTTTAGGTGTGGTGTTATTACCCAATGTGTTACACAGCTATGGTCTGTCATTTACGATCGGCATGATGTCATTGGTGAGCTTGGGTGGTATTCTTACGACGCTGTTAGTGCCTGAAATGAAGAATCGCTCATTAGATGACTTAGAAGATAAAGTGAAACTGACTGTCGTTAAGAGCGCGGCCTAGCTTTAAGTTACGCTATGGGTGTTATTAAATTTTGTCTCAAATGACATTACCTGATTGCCACTGAGGCTCTTCGAGCTGTTTAGCGAAATAAATTGTGGCTGTGCCCATGTTTTTAGGGGGGTTATGCTTGTTGTCATAATAGTTAGTTTGAGTACTTTTTTGAGGCTCGTATTGTCCATTGTTTTATTGTTTTAGTCAATCCTTTTTACCACTAGCGTGCCCAGATATGACGGAACCGTATTATTACGTTGCTTATAAAACCAAAACTATATATACTTCCCGCGAATTTGGCCGTGTGTAGCCAGCGGGGAGAGTGTATTTGCACCGAAGACGACCAGAAAGTGTAGCGCGACAAAGTGCGTTTCAGATCATTTTTGCACAGTTGTGCATAGTGGCTGTGGTGACTATTGTGGCCTGGCTCGGTTGGGGTGTATTTATTGCTAAATCAACCAGTTTAGGTGGTTTAGCCAGTGTAATTCCCAGCAGTTATTTCGCATGGCGTGTGTTTGCTCGTGTTGATGCACGGCAAGCCAAGCAGATAATCCGCTCCTTTTATATGGGCGAGTTTATCAAGCTATTATTAAGCGTTGTCCTGGTGATGGCCTTTATAAAAATATTTGCCGTCTATTTGCCGGCATTTTTTTTGGGCTTCGCAGTAGCGCAGTTGGGATTTTGGTTAACGCCATTGTTTGATAACAAACAGCGAAAAAGGGCATAGGTACTGATGGCATCAGCGCAGGCAATTACAACTTCTGAATACATTGGGCATCATTTAACCTATTTGATGTTTGATCTTAAGACCATGTCTATCGTGCATGAGCAAACCACATTCTGGACTATTAATGTAGGCACGATGTTTTTCTCAACGATTCTTGGCTTGATCTTTGTGCTGCTATTTTGGTTAGCCGCTCGTAAGATCCATGCAGGCATACCGTCTGGCTGGCAAAATTTTGTTGAATGGTCGATAGAGTCAGTTGATAGTGTGGTTAAAGAAACCTTCCATTTTGAAAATAAGATGATTGGTCCATTAGCGTTGACGATATTCGCTTGGATTTTCTTAATGAATTTTATGGATTTACTGCCGGTAGATCTTTTTCCGCGTCTAGCAGGTCTAATGGGAATCAATCATTTACGCGTGGTGCCGACAGCTGATCCCAACATGACGTTTGCGTTATCGATTTCCGTATTTGTTATGATTATTTATTACAACTTTAAAATGAAAGGTGTTGCTGGATTAGCTAAAGAAGTAGCCACTAAGCCTTTCGGCCCTTGGTTATTCCCGGTCAATATTATTTTTCGTTTGGTTGAAGAGCTGGTTAAGCCGATGGCGCTATCCTTGCGATTATTCGGTAACTTATTTGCCGGTGAATTGGTATTTATTTTGATTGCTGCGTTATTGCCTTGGTGGGCGCAGTGGTTCCCGGGTGGTATGTGGGCGATCTTCCACATTTTGATTATTTTGATACAAGCATTCATCTTTATGATGTTAACGATTGTGTATATTGGCATGGCCCACGATACGCATTAATTTTAGACTATTAACTAAAAACGAGGAGTTACAATGGAAATTGCAAGTTTAATCGCTAGTGTGCAGGGTATGTCTGCTATTGCAGCCGCTTTGCTGATCGGTTTACCGGCTTTAGGTACTGCGATTGGTTTTGGTGTATTGGGTGGTAAATTCTTGGAAGGTGTTGCAAGACAACCTGAATTAACTCCAATGTTAATGACACGTATGTTTTTGATGGCGGGTTTGGTTGATGCGTTCGCGGCGATTGGTATCGTGATGGGCTTCATCTTATTCTTTGCTAAAAACCCGTTCTTGGGTGCTGTATTAGAACAAGTAACTAAAGTTGCAGGATCTTAAACTATGAATATAAACGCCACATTAATTGGTCAGGTCATTACGTTTGCCATATTTATATGGTTCGTGATGAAATTTGTCTGGCCGCCTGTGGTCAATATGATGGAAGAACGTCGCAAGAAAATTGCTGATGGTTTAGCGGCAGCTGAAAAAGGCCACCGCGAGCTTGAGCTGGCACATATTAAAGTGCAAGAACAAATGGCGGAAGCCAAAGCGCAAGCAGCCAAGGTAATTGAACAAGCGAATCAGCGTGCGAGCTATATTATCGAGGAATCTAAAGATAAAGCGCGTGATGAAGGCAAGCGCTTATTAAACTTAGCGCAAGCTGAAATCGAGCAAGAACGCAATATGGCACGTGAAACCTTACTAAAAGAAGTATCAACATTAGCGGTGGCTGGTGCTGAGAAAATTTTAGGTCAACGCGTTGATCAAGAGCAAAATGCGCGCTTGGTTGATGAAATGATCGGTGAGGTATAAATGGCGTCTAACATCACAATTGCCCGTCCTTATGCAAAAGCACTGTTTGAATATGCGTTGGCGCATGATCAAGTACCTGCATGGCTAGAAGTCTTGTCGGTATTAGCAATCACATTAAGTCAATCACAGATGCTGCAGTTGTTGAACAACCCAGAACAATCGCAAACAGAAGTGATCGATTTGTTGCTGGATGTTGTTAATGGCACATCAGCAGAATCTGCTAAAAATGTAGCCGATAGTTTGCAGAACTTTTTAAAAGTGCTGGCAGAAGCGAAACGCCTAGATATCATGGCTGATATCTCGCGCGCGTTTCATTTGCATTATGCGGCGCAGCAAGGTGTGGTGGAAGCAGACGTTGTTTCGGCATATGCACTGAGTGATGATCAACGCCAAAAATTACAACAACAACTCGAGCAGCGTTTTAATACCAAGGTTGAATTAAGTTTTGATGAAGATGTCGACTTGATGGGCGGCATGGTGATCACGGCTGGTAACTGGGTTATGAATGGTTCAATCAAAGGTAAAATAGCAAGACTCGACGAGGATTTATTAACATGACAACACAAATCAAAGCATCAGAAATTAGTGAGATTATAAAAGAGCGTATCGCTAAATTTAATATTGCGCCAAGCGTTCGTACCGAAGGTACTATCGTTAATTTGAAAGACGGTATTGTTCGCATTTATGGTTTAGGCGACGTGATGTTTGGTGAAATGATTGCCTTCCCAGATAATACATTTGGTTTGGCGTTTAACTTAGAGCGCGATTCTGTTGGTGCGGTGGTGTTAGGCCCTTATGAGCACTTGCAAGAAGGCATGAAAGCACACTGTACTGGCCGTATTTTAGAGGTGCCTGTTGGTGAGGCTTTATTAGGCCGAGTGGTAGATGCTTTAGGTAATCCGATTGATGGTTTAGGTGAAATCAAAACAGATATTACCTCACCGATTGAGAAAGTGGCCCCTGGTGTTATTGATCGTCAATCAGTCGATGAGCCAATGGCGACTGGTATTAAATCGATTGATGCGATGGTACCTGTAGGTCGTGGACAACGTGAGTTGATTATTGGTGATCGTCAAACCGGTAAAACCGCGATTGCGATTGATGCCATCATTAACCAGAAAGATACTGGTATCAAATGTATTTACGTGGCGATTGGGCAAAAAGCCTCATCGATAGCTAGCGTAGTGCGTAAGTTAGAAGAGCACGATGCGATGAAACATACCATCGTGGTAGCGGCGGGTGCATCAGATGCGGCATCATTGCAATACCTTGCTCCATTCACTGGTTGTACGATGGGTGAATACTTCCGTGATAAAGGTGAAGATGCACTGATCATTTATGATGATTTAACTAAGCAAGCGTGGGCTTATCGTCAAGTGTCATTGTTGTTGCGTCGTCCTCCTGGGCGTGAAGCGTATCCTGGTGATATTTTCTATCTGCATTCACGTTTACTAGAACGTGCAGCGCGAGTCAGTGCAGCATACGTAGAAAAAATGACTGATGGTAAAGTGAAAGGTAAAACTGGTTCACTGACCGCATTGCCAATTATTGAAACACAAGCGGGTGACGTATCGGCGTTTATTCCAACTAACGTTATTTCTATTACTGATGGCCAAATTTATCTGGAAACCAGCTTGTTTAACTCCGGTATTCGCCCAGCGATTAATGCGGGTCTGTCCGTGTCTCGTGTGGGTGGTGCAGCGCAAACTAAGATCGTTAAGAAATTAGCGGGTGGTGTACGTATTGCTTTAGCGCAATATCGCGAGCTGGAAGCGTTCTCACAATTTGCTTCGGATTTGGATGAGGCAACTCGTAAGCAACTAGAGCGTGGTCAGCGTACAACTGAATTATTGAAACAAGCACAGTACTCACCATTAAGCGTGGCGGAAATTGCATTCAGTTGGTTTATTGCAGATCGCGGTTACTTGGATGATGTTGATCTGAAAAAAGTGAACGCGTTTGAGCTGGCATTACGTAGCTATTTACATGCTGAACATCAAGACTTGATTGATATGATCAATGAAAAATTAGCATTGACTGATGAAGTGGTTGATCGTATGTCGAAAGCAGTTGAAAGCTTTAAGCAAACACAAACGTGGTAGGCTGAGTAACTATGTCACAAGCAAAAGAAATACGCAGTAAAATTGGCAGCATCAAAAGCACGCAAAAAATCACGCGTGCGATGGAGTTGGTGGCTGCGAGTAAAATGCGTAGAGCGCAAGATCGTATGGCATTGTCTAAGCCCTATGCGACTAAGATCCGTCAGGTGATTAGTCATGTGGCGGCGAGTAGCACGGAATACCCTCACCCATTTTTGATTCCACGTAATGAAATCAAGCGTGTCGGTTATATTGTCGTCACTAGCGATCGCGGTTTATGCGGCGGTTTGAATATTAATTTATTCCGTAAGGTGTTGACTGACCTGAAACCATGGCACGACAAAGGCGTTGAAATTGATTTTTGTTTGATTGGCCGTAAAGCCGAATCATTCTTTAAGCGTCACGGTGGTAATGTGTTAGCGATGGCGGATCACTTGGGCGATGCGCCGGAAGCAGCAGACCTAGTTGGTATTGTGAAGGTGATGTTAGATGCGTATGTCGAAGGCAAACTCGATGCGGTATACATTGCGAGTAACGAATTCGTTAATACCATGGTGCAACGACCATACGTGAATCAACTGTTACCGTTAGAACCTGATGAGTCTGAAAAGAAAGGCCATTGGGATTATATCTATGAGCCAGATTCAGCGCGTGAATTATTGGATATGCTATTGCGCCGTTATATCGAATCGCAAGTGTATCAAGCGGTGGTAGAAAACATTGCGTGTTTCCAAGCAGCACAAATGGTCGCGATGAAAAGCGCCACCGATAATGCCGGTGAGCTTATTGATGATTTGCAATTGGTTTATAACAAAGCGCGTCAAGCCAGTATTACCGCTGAGATCTCTGAGATCGTTGGTGGTGCTGCTGCTTTAGAATGATGCTAAACCATAAATAGATTACTAAAGAATTTTTAAAAGAGGTAAATAAAATGAACGTAGCAGCAACTGTAAAAGGTAAAACCATCGAGGTCATCGGTGCGGTGGTCGACGTTGAGTTTCCACGTGATAACGTGCCAAGAATTTATGATGCGTTATTGGTTGAAGAAAGCAACCTTACCTTAGAAGTGCAACAACAGCTGGGTGACGGCGTTGTGCGTACCATTGCCATGGGAACCACTGAAGGTTTGCGACGTGATATGGATGTGTTAAATACCGGCAAGCCGATTGAAGTGCCTGTAGGTGAAAAAACACTGGGCCGTATTATGGACGTGTTAGGTACGCCAATTGACGAAGCGGGTGATATCGACGCACCAAAAATGCCGATTCACCGTAAAGCACCTGACTATGTTGATCAAGCTGCTAGCACTGAATTATTAGAGACGGGTATTAAGGTGATCGATTTACTTTGCCCATTTGCTAAAGGTGGTAAAGTTGGTTTGTTCGGTGGTGCTGGTGTTGGTAAGACCGTGAACATGATGGAATTGATTCGTAACATCGCGGCAGAGCACAGTGGATATTCAGTATTTACCGGTGTTGGTGAGCGTACGCGTGAAGGTAATGACTTCTACCACGAAATGAAAGAATCGAACGTGTTGGATAAAGTGTCATTGGTATATGGCCAAATGAATGAGCCTCCTGGTAACCGTTTGCGTGTAGCGTTAAGTGGTTTGACGATTGCGGAAAGCTTCCGTGATGAAGGCCGTGACGTGTTATTGTTTGTTGATAATATTTACCGTTACACCTTGGCGGGTGTGGAGGTATCAGCGTTGTTAGGTCGTATGCCTTCAGCGGTGGGTTACCAACCGACATTAGCGGAAGAAATGGGTAATCTGCAAGAGCGTATTACCTCGACTAAGACGGGTTCGATTACATCGGTGCAAGCGGTATACGTACCTGCCGATGATTTAACTGATCCGTCACCAGCAACAACTTTTGCTCACCTGGATGCAACGGTTGTGTTATCACGCCAAATTGCGGAATTGGGTATTTACCCTGCGGTGGATCCTTTGGATTCAACATCGCGTCAATTGGATCCATTAGTGATCGGTGAAGAGCATTATCAAGTAGCGCGTGGCGTGCAAGAAACCTTGCAACGTTACAAAGAGCTTAAAGATATTATTGCGATTTTGGGTATGGACGAATTGTCTGATGAAGATAAGCTTAGTGTGCAGCGTGCGCGTAAGATTCAACGTTTCTTATCACAACCGTTCTTTGTGGCAGAAATCTTTACGGGCGCACCAGGCAAATACGTATCATTAAAAGATACCATTCGTGGCTTTAAAGCGATTATTGAAGGCGAATACGATCACTTACCTGAACAAGCGTTCTATATGGTAGGTAGCATCGAAGAAGCTATTGAGAAAGCCAAGTCACTTTAAGAGGCAGTTGCTATGAGCACAAAAACCATGGGCTTAGATATTGTTAGCGCTGAATCGCAAGTGTTTAGTGGTACGACTTCTAAAATTGAAATGACCGGTGGCATGGGTGAGCTAGGTATTTTTCCTGGGCACACCGCCTTGTTGACTTCAATTAAACCGGGTCAAGTACGTGCCACATTGGACAGTGGTGAAGAGGAAGTATTCTATATCAATGGTGGTATGCTCGAAGTGCAACCTGATATGGTTACGATTTTGGCGGATACCGCAGCGCGCGCTGAAGACTTGGATGAAGCAGCAGCGGTAGCAGCAAAAGAGCAAGCCGAGAAGGCGTTGGAAGACAAGCGCTCTGAATTAGAATACTCTAAGGCAGTGGCCGAATTGGCAGAAGCAGTCGCACAAATTCGCGCGATTCAAGCGATACGCAAGAAAGTTAAATAACCGTACGACGCGATTTGACTGCTGACGATTTATCAACCCAACTGATAAGGAAGACACGATGGGTTTAAATGTTGTTATTCTCGCAGCGGGCAAAGGCAAACGCATGATTTCGGATATCCCGAAAGTTTTGCATAAACTGGCTGGCGTTGCCATGTTAGAGCGCGTTGTTCGTACCGCTGAAAAACTTAATCCCAACAGTATCCAGGTGATTCATGGTAATGGTGGATCCAAGGTGCGCGAAGCACTGGACTACTTGCCGGTCGAATGGGTCAAGCAAGAAGAGCAGTTAGGTACCGGCCATGCGGTGATGCAAGCACTGCCAAGTATCGATCAAAATGATCAGGTGTTAGTGCTGTATGGTGATGTGCCGTTAATTTCTGAAGAAACACTTTCCTTATTACTAAACAATACGGCGAAGAACGCGCTGGGCTTGGTGGTAACTGAATTACAAGATCCAACAGGGTTAGGTCGTATTATTAGAAATGAGCTGGGTAATATTGTAGCGATTGTTGAGCACAAAGATGCGAATGAGCAGCAATTACTAATCCGCGAAATTAATACTGGTATTTTGACAACCTCGGCCGCGAATTTAAAGCGTTGGTTACCGATGCTGGAAAATGCTAACGCGCAAGGCGAATATTATTTAACCGATATAGTTGGCCTTGCAGTACAGGATGGTGTTTCAGTAGGCGGCATCTTGGCGCGCACCACACAAGAAGTGCAGGGTGTGAATGACCGTTGGCAGATGGCGCAGCTTGAACATTATTTCCAAGGTGAAATGGCGAAAAAACTTACCTTATCTGGTGTGGCGGTGATGGATATCAATCGGACTTATGTGCGTGGCGATGTTGATATTTCACAAGACGTGGTGTTGGATGTGAACGTGGTGATGGAAGGCACGGTAAAGCTGGGTAAGCACACACGTATTGGCCCGAACGTCATGCTGAAAGATACCATCATTGGCGAAGGCGTAATTATTGGTGCGCATAGCGTGTTGGATGGTGTGATTCTGGAAGATGATTGTGAAGTCGGTCCTTTTTCACGTTTACGTCCCGGTACGATCTTACGTCGCGGTGCAAAAGTGGGTAACTTTGTAGAGCTCAAGAAAACTATTTTGGGCGAAGGCAGCAAGGCGAATCACTTGGCGTATTTGGGTGATACCGAAATTGGTAAAGATGTAAATATTGGCGCCGGTACGATAACGTGCAATTACGATGGCGTTAACAAACACCGAACAGTAATTGAAGATGATGCGTTTATCGGTACCAATAATTCATTGGTCGCTCCTGTGACCATTGGTAAAGGCGCAACCACCGGTGCGGGTTCAACCATTACTGCTGATGTGCCAGAGAAGGCACTAGCCGTTGGCCGCGGTCGTCAAAAAATTATCGATGGTTGGCAGCGGCCTACCAAAAAAGAAAAAGAAACCGTGTAGTCTTTCTGGCTGTCATCCCGGACCCTGCTTTGTCATCCCGGACCCCGATCCGGGATCCAACTATAAATCAGTTACTTAATCCTTATCCGGTTATTTGTTATATCCGGCAATATGCCGTATAATTACATTATGAAATCACAACGACCAAGCTATACCACCGAAAAATCTGAGCGTTTAGAAGCACGTCTTAGCGCTTCACAAAAGGAGTTAATCCAGCATGCGGCTGATTTAGCCGGGCGTTCATTAACGGATTTTGTTTTATCAGCCTCGCAGGAAGCAGCAAAAAAAATTATTCGTGAGAACGAAGTTATTACACTTACTGCACAAGAATCGAGAAAATTTGTTGATGCTTTATTAAACCCTTCAGAGCCAAATACGGATTTGCAAAAAGCTGCGAAACGGTATAATGAATTTTTTGAACAAGATGACTAGATACACCCATGCAAAGCACAGTTACACAAAATTTTACCTTATCTGTTCTCAATAAAAGTCATAATAGAAAACTATTCAACTGTGGCGTTGACGCGCTTAATGAATATTTTTGTTTGCGAGCAGGACAAGAAGGGCGAAAAAAATTATCGGTTTGTTATGTGCTGAACGATGAAAAAAAGCAACGAGTGGTAGGTTACTATACGTTGTCATCAGCGGTTATTGAATTACGAGACTATCCTTTTTTGCCTGCTACTTTGTTGGGTCGATTAGCCATTGACAGTCAATACAAGCAACAAGGATACGGCGAGTTACTATTAATTGATGCATTGAAGCGTACCTATCATGCTAGTCTAGAAGTTGCTTCACTCGCTGTCATTGTTGATGCTAAAGACATTAAAGCAGAACAATTTTACACAATATATGGTTTTGAAACCCTTCAGGCGAAGAGCGGTCGATTATTTTTATCGATGAAGCACGTTGAAAAACTATTCATACATAGCGCCGCATTCGTTACTGCGTAGCAAGTTCGAAAAGTTCCAAATACCAAAACGTAATTTGCTAAGATCATCACACGATTTACCTTGCGCGGCACAAGCGGCTAAGGCAGCCGGTATTAATGTTGAATAAAACGCATTCATTGTTTTAGCATCGAATTTGCATTTGTTGGGTCTGTCTATATTATCCGGCGCACCAAAAAACTCTGGTTCGCCTGATAGCATCCAAGTGACATTGGCTTCTGGTGGTATGGTGACAGAGAAATAACGTGGTGCAATCCAGCCGACATGCGCGGCTACTATTAAAGGATTGCCATAGCTATAGCTATTATTTAAACCTTCAATCGGTTTGGGTGCCACGACACGATTGGCGTGTTTTTTTGTAAAACTATGGCATGCCGCCTCATTAATGCAAGCATCGACAACCACAAGATTGCTATGTTCTGAAGGCAGTGATGCTGAAGCACCTTTATAGTCTTGCAGAAATGTTGGGAATTTTAGATTCATCTGCATGTCTTCTTGGTAGATATTATAGAGCTGCGGATAACCGTATTGTAATTGGTCGGTACTATAGATCGACGGGTCTATGCCACTGCTGGCGCTTAATACATTGCCGATCTTTACACTCGTGTTTGTTAATGCACTATCGGAAGGGCATGCATTGCCTGCGCCATGATTAAAACAACCGTTATACATTTTGCCTGTGGGGTCATTGGCGTCTTTTCCGTGACCAGTAATAATGTAACTTTGTTCTAATGAGAGAATATCAAACTGTCCACCCTTCGCTTCAATAGCATTAAATTTTTTAGCGGCAGCAGTCACCATGCAGGTGTTGAGTTTTTTTGTATCGTTAATGCCTGCACAACCCCAGGCTTTGTAGCTGTCTTTACTCTTGGATAAATCAGGGTGGTAACCCATTTGTAAGGCATCGCCATATTTGGCTTTTAACTGCTTAATAGTGTCAGCAATCACTTTAGGGTCGCTGCCTGCTTTAACCCGCACGTGGAACTCATCAAGGTTGGGGGCTAACGTGTATATATCATTAACATAGGTGCTTGTATCGGCAGGCGGCTCATATTCGGCAATCAACACCTTGATCCAGCAGACACTTTTGCTCATATCGCACGAAGAGTCATTTGAGCTGGCTAAGGCGGATGGAGAGATCAATAAGCTTGCTAATAGTGCTAGTAATATTTTCATCCTGTAATGATAGAACAAAACTGCCGATTTTTAACCCTTTTTAATGTTCGTTTAAGTGTTTATTGTGGTTGTGTGATTGATCGGGTTGGGTTGGGAACGTATAATCTCTGTCATATTTTTATGTTTCTGAAGGTTGGGTGGTACTATGTTGTCATATGTGGTTGAACAAGAGTTTATTGCAATTAAGCGCGAGAGTCGTTATTTGGATGGAGGGGGTGCAGTTCACTATCATGACTCTATAGGTGCAGACATCACGGGCATGTTTGAAGATCCAAAGGTATATTCTCACCTAACTTTTGACCAAATCAGTGACTGGTTAAAAATAGATGACTTGGCGATGCTTGAATTTATTACGGCTGATAATTTGTTTAATGCAGTATGCGAAGGTATTTTACGACGCAGTGTTGAGAAGCAAGGCCAGAATTGGCTCGATATGGTTAATGATCCCGAATGTACTGGCAAATGGTTTTTTGGTGAAAATTTCTTTTTTGAAAATAAATTTGCAGAAAAATATTCTAAAGTGATTGAGCTAGCGCTTGTAGAGTGCGCTGATATTGTTACCCGGATATTTTCTGAGCCTGCGTTTCAAACATTAATTGACGATGCCGATATGCTGCTGAGCGTATTGAACTATGCAACGGTTACGCCAGAAGAAGGTCCGTTAGCGCAAATACTTTTCGCTAATGAAGACATTAGGTCGTTATTAGTAACACCCGCACAGATTGAGAAAGCACGCGAATATGCACCGCACGCTGTTGATAGTTTTTTTGATTTACCATTAGCTCCTGAACCTGCTCCTGCAAGAGCACCTGCAGTTTTTGAGGTTTCTGCTGCCTCTGCTGCCGATGTCGTTGTAAGCTCTTCAAGGTTATGGCACCGCCGAGCAGGCAGTGATGCTTCTGCTTCACCTTCTCATGAGGGCTATGCCCCTTTGGCGGGTTCTGCCAAAGAAGCAGCAGCAAAAGCCTCAGCTAAGAAAAAGTCCTCATCTGGTTGTTGTCCTAATAGATGTGCCACGATGTAATTAAGAGTATTGCGGTGTTGATAGTTTATAAGCCATATCAGCACCGCCACCTTTAATATCATTCAAGTGCGCACCAATATTTTCGGTGATATCATATCCTGCCGTTTGGATCGCTTGACGAACCGCTTGTTTGTAAGTGGCTTCATCGTCAGTGGAATCTTCAGGCTTTAAATACAGTTTCTGCCATTGGGTATACCCGGCATTCTTAAGCTGTTTAATCGTTTGTGCCCGTTGGCTTTCAGGTCGGCCAGATACAAAAAACACGTTGACGTTATTTGCAGTGGCAAAGCGATACAGCTTGAGGGTTGGTATGACAGGAAGTGATATACTGGGGTCGATATTTTTTTGTTGTGCAATTTTGCTTAATGGCTCAGGGTCATGAGAAATGGCTGTATCGTCAACCGCTAATACAATCGCTAGTGGATAAGCAGAGTCGAATTGTTTGTGTTCATTAATGCGAAACTGCAGATAGTAGACAGCTTGATCAATTTGTTGTGCTACCTGGCGGTTGTATTGACTCTCAGCTAAGTAGTGGCTATAGCTAGCGGAGCTTCGTGTAGATGCATAGCTAACCGTCGCCATAGCAGCAGCGAGCAGCACTAATGTGAGTAATGACCGTAATCGTGTAATGGTATACGCTCCAACGTTTATATCACTACACCTTAAACTGATTACAACTTTTTTTCCAGATGATTTTTTCTGGTAATATAGAGCTAGGGATTTTATCAATAGTTATCGAGTATTTTTATGAAATTAACGCGCGTATATTGCCCTCGTACATTAGCATTAGGGGCTGAATGGACAATGGATGAAAAGGGAAGTCGGCACGTTGTGCAAGTTATGCGTTTGCGAGCCGGTGATTCAATAACAGTATTTAACGGTGAGGGTGGTGAGTACCTCGCTGAGATCACCGGGCTTCATAAGCGTAAAGCACAGGTTAAAATTAAACAGCAATTAGACGGCTGTCCAGCACCCCAGTTTCCAATCCATTTAGGTCAAGCCGTATCACGCGGTGAACGCATGGATTATGCCATCCAAAAGTCAGTTGAAATGGGCGTGTCTACGATCACACCCATAGTGAGTGAACGTTGCGGTGTTAAAATTGATGCCGAACGCGGCGCAAAACGATTGGCGCATTGGCAAGGTGTGGCCATATCAGCTGCCGAACAATCAGGTCGCTGTGAAGTACCAGAAATACGCCCTATTTGCCGCCTCGATACATGGTTGCAACAAATCGATAGCGATAAAAGATGGATTGCCATGCCACAAATGAAATGGCAAGACGACCAAGCAGCATCTGAACAAAAACCACAGTCATTGACGATAGCTATAGGACCTGAAGGTGGTTTTACCGATGTAGAATGTGAGCAAGCCTTACAGCAACGCTTCCAGCCCGTGCAGTTTGGGCCGCGCATTTTGCGCACGGAAACAGCAGGTGTAGTGGCAATAGCCATGGCGCAACGTATCTGGGGCGAATTATCAGCTTCCATTTTGTGAGATATATCTCAAGCTAGCGTAAGACTTTTTTCTTTTCGCTGGCACGCAATCTTTGACGCAATTTGCTAGAATATTTTTAACTCACTGTTTTTAAATGATAAAATTCACGTCTGTTGAAGTATTGAACGATCAACTTTATTAACAAATCCTTAAGGTCCTTGATTGCGCTGCTATTTTTGCTAAATTGTTTGTCGGAGCAACAGGATAGCTTCTAGAGTCCACCGGATGGGGCTTAGCAAAGGATTTAATGCTTTGATTACCGCACAGACGCGGTAACAGGGTCTAAGGATGGGGCTTCGTGGTAGGGATTACCAAAAAAAGGGTGCTGTTTCAGCACCCTTTTTTTATAGCGCCGATTAATGGGCGGTCTTGAACAAAACGTCATATTAAAAATGTCGTCATTTATGTTATATAAAATCCTCATTATAACCTTGAAATGACCATTTCATTTTTCATCAGGTTTTCGTCCAATCTGCATTCAATCGACTATCACTGCGGTTAAGCTGAAATTTGGTGTCAAGGTGGATAGGGTGTCCATTTTACGGAAGTAAAGCGCAGCGCAACGGAGTGAAGCGAGCCATGAAGCGACTTTGTCGTCCCGGAAATTGCAAAGCAATTATCCGGGATCCAGGGTAATATATGGATCCCGCATCAAGTGCGGGATGACAAGCTGATCGCCTTGATAAACCAGAATTCAGCGTAAAGTGAGAGTTACCAGCCTTACGTTGCACTGCCGTAGTTATGTTATATATGCAGTTGTTTTAGCGTTTCATGCCCGGGCGTTTGGAATGATCATGCTCATGATCTTCATCGTGGCGTCGTTGTTTGTCAGTATTTAGTTTATTGATATAGGTATGCATCTCAGCCATGACAGCGCGTGGATCGTTGGGGTGGTTATTCATGCTAGCCACCAGTGTCGACATTTTATCGGCGACAACGCTGTTGTACGTGCCATTTTGCATGCACTTAGATAAGAACTGTTTGAACTCGCCAACGTTGTTGAATTTAAGATCAAATAGCTTTTCTAGTAACTTGAGCAGCGCACGGTTGTTGTTGCCTAGCTTGCCAAACTGTTTGACCAGCGCATCGACTTGTTTGAATACAAGGTCGATCGGAGAACTGCTAAATAAGGTAAAGCCACTGGATTGTTGTGTTTGCGTGTAAGGAGTTGGTGCAGTGATGCCGTCTTGGCCCTTGTCCGTTTGTCTCATGTCGTTAGCCGCGCGAGCTGCTGTTGACCACATACCACTGTGCCTAATCACGCTTGCGGCGCGGCTTAATGGCTGGTTGTATTGTGGGGCAACTCTACTCATTATTACACTCTAAAACAAAACTATGATTAGTATATCGAAGTAGGCTTAAATTAGTCTTAAATACCGCCTGAGCGTACGTTTAGTAGGCTGAAAAAATACAATTTTTGCCAATGAGTATGATATGATATCGATTTTTTCGACCAAGGACAAAGCGTGTCTAAAGTAGTCATCATAATTCCGACTTACAATGAAGCAGATTGTATTGAGTCCACTCTGCTGGGTTTGCAGCAGGTGTTTAGTCATATCCTACAACATGATATGCATGTGCTGATTTTTGACAGTAGTTCAACAGATGACACGCAGCCTATAATCAAACGCTTACAGCAGCAATATCCTAATATCCATTTAGCAACTGAGCCAGTGAAGTCAGGTTTGGGCAGCGCTTACATCAAAGCCATGCATCATGCGGTTGAACATATGCAGGCAGATGTCGTATTTGAATTTGATGCCGATGGTTCACATCAACCTAAGTATTTACCCGGCATGATGAAAACATTAGATGAGGGCGCGGATGTGGTGGTGGGCAGTCGTTATGTGCCAGGCGGTCAGACGGATGTGGGTTGGCCATGGTATCGTAAGTTGATTTCGCAAGCCGGTAATATCGTAGCGCGTACTTTGTTAACACGTAAATATAAAGACATGACCAGTGGTTTTCGCGGTACGAAAGTTGAGTATTTGAAAAAAGTTAATATTGATAAGCTGCTATCAAAAAATTACGCCTATAAAATTCATTTGTTTTGGGCGCTGCATAAAGTCGGTGCCAAAATTGTAGAGTTCCCCATTGAATTTATCGATCGCCAGCAAGGTTATAGCAAGTTCCCTAAGAACAATGCGACCGAGTCTTTGAAGGTGGTTTTTTTATTACGCCTATATGAAATGCGCCGCTATTTCGCTATGGGCGCCATTGGTATATTGGGTATGGTGGTGCAATTGATCGCCTTTAACTTATTGCGCCATATTTGGCAGCCTGAGTATGCCAATATTGTCGGCATTGAGTTTGCAATCATATCAAACTTTATTTTGAATAATCGTATTTCATTTCATGACCGACGCTTACGTCGTCATCATCCACTGCGTAGCTGGTTTAAAAAATTATTTCAATTTAATTTGTTATCCCTGGGTGCTATGGCGATTCAAACGCTAGTCCTAACGATCGGTTTAGATATTTTTGGCTATGGTGTGTGGGAAGAAAACCTATTCGTGTTCGTTGGTATTATTCTGGGTTCAGTCTACAACTACGTGGTGTATTCCAAATTTGTGTGGAAAAAGCCGGCGGCTCTTAGCGACCAATAAGATGCTTAATACCTATGTATAACAATATGATAGCGGTATAGTGATAAAAATAAATCGGTAGTGAATAGCGCGATAAAAATAGAGTTGGCCTGACAAAAGTTTTAGGCAGTTGCCAGATGCGCTGCTGGTAATTGCAGCACCACCACCCCGTCAATGCAATTACGAGTGCTGTGCTTATAAAGTATGGCCAGGCATTTAAATGTAAATAGATGATTTGAATAAATGCATAATTGGCAAATGTCGCAATTCCCCAATAAACCGCATACGAGCGTTGTTCGCGTACAAACAAACCAAGCAAAGCTATTTGCAGGCCTAAAGCGCCGTATTCAATATATGTATAGCCATAAAAGCTAGTAACATTGCAGCCAATAAATAACGCGAGTAATAATTGGCGATCCAGTTTGACGGGTGCCAGCCAGGTGAGAATTAGGCGAATAATGATAAAGCCGAACAAGATGTTGATGTAGATGAGCGGCAATAAAAAAATGGCGTGAAATAAGGCTAATGCCAAAGCATAGAGCCATAATTTATTTTGCCAGCGATAGACTTTGGAGTAACCCACTAAAAAGAAAAACAACGGTGCCGCAATGCGTCCAATAATGCGCATCCAATCTTGCTGTGTTACCCAGCCGATATGATCAATAAGCATTGCAATAGCAGCAATCGCCTTAGTGACATCATGCGTGTTGGCTTGTTTTCCATAATGATAAAGCTGTTTGAACATGACCCGCTCAAAGTGTGTTGATTGCCCATTGCAATATATAGAAATATATAATGGCGAATATCGCGCCAGCAGGCAAAGTCACCACCCATGATAAAAAGATATTACGAATGACCGATAGGTTTAACGCACCGATACCGCGTGCAAAGCCAACACCGAGCACAGCACCCACTAAAGTTTGCGTGGTGGAAATCGGTAAGCCAAAACCGGAAGCAATCACCACCGTGCTGGCGGTAGCCAGTTGAGCAGCGAAGCCACGACTCGGTGTTAATTGCGTAATGTTATGCCCAACAGTGGCAATAACTTTGTAACCATAGGTAGCAAGACCAATCACAATACCGGCGGCACCTAAGCCTAAAATCCAAAACGGCAATGAGGAGTGCGCCATCACTGAGCCACCTTCTTTGACAATGCCATAGACAGCAGCTAATGGGCCAATTGCATTAGCGACGTCATTGGAGCCGTGAGCAAAAGCCATGGCGCATGCGGTAAATATCATTAGAATGCCAAATACTTTTTCTAATGCTTTTACATCAATGCGTGCGTCATCAGGTTGTTCATCAGGTATGCGGCGCATGAGCAGCTTGCCGATCAGCATAATGACAACGCTGAGTGCAATGGCTATCCATACAGAGTCTGCCGTAGTGAAATGCCAGCCGACATGCTTTAAGCCTTTTAGTAGTGTCACTAAGGTGAGAACTAAAGCGACTAAGAAAATATAAAACGGCACATATTTTTTTGCATTACGAATAGGGGCATTGCTATTAAAAATTAACCACTGAACGCTACGAAATAGCAGGTAAGCGAGTACTCCGGCAATGATGGGGGTGATTATCCAGCTTAATGCAATGTCGCCCACTTTGTTCCAATAGATAGCCTCGGGTCCTAGTTCAACCACACCAAAGCCAATCACCGCACCAATAATGCTATGCGTGGTGGATACCGGCCAGCCAAATACACTGGCAATCACTAGCCAGGTACCTGCGGCGAGTAGCGCCGCTAACATGCCATAGATTAATATCTGTGGCGAGTGTTGCAGGTGCGAGGCGTTGATGATTTGGCCGCGAATGGTATCGGTGACTTGACCACCGGCTAACATCGCGCCGGCTGCTTCAAAAATGGCGGCGACAATAATGGCTTGACCAATGGTCAGCGCTTTTGCGCCGACAGAGGTGCCCATCGCATTAGCGACATCGTTAGCGCCAACACCCCAGGCCATAAAAAAGCCAAAGATAACGGCGAGTGTAATATAAAGTGTTGCGTGTTCCATTAATTAAGACTCCACAGCCAGTTGTTTATATTGCTCAAAGAATGCATGGAACAATGTAATCAGTTTATCCGTGGCTAACTTAGCGCCACGTAAAGTTTCTTCATGGCTGAGTTTAATGTCGGTCATGCCGGCAGCCATGTTGGTAATGACTGCTATTACATTGACGCGCAAGCCACAATGACGTGCGGCAATGACTTCGGGTATAGTTGACATGCCCACTACGTCGCCACCCAATAGGCGGTAGGCATTGATCTCAGCAGGTGTCTCAAAGCTTGGGCCTAACACGCCAAAGTAAACACCTTCAGTTAGTGTGATATTTTGTTCGTCAGCAATTTTTTTGAATTGTTCGCGCAGTGCGGGATCATAAGTGTCTTCCATGCCAACAAAGCGGCAGCCATAGTTATCATCGTTAGGGCCAACTAGTGGGTTATTAAATTGAAAGTTAATGTGATCTTTAATTAAGACTAAACTGCCTGGTTGCACTTCCTCATGCAAAGAGCCGGAAGCATTGGTGCTAATGAGTGTATCGCAACCCAATAATTTTAATGTGCGAACCGGTGTTAGGATATCTTGATTTGATATGCCTTCATAAAAATGTGGCCGGCCTTGTAAGCAAACCACGGGTATACCTTTGAGGTAACCCAGGTGTAAATGACCACCATGACCAGCGACGGAGCAATTAAAAAAGCCAGGAATGTCGTCGTAACTCAGGCTGGTTGCCTCCGTTAGCTCTTCGGCGAGAACGCCTAAGCCTGAGCCAAGGATAATGCCTAAGGCGGGAGTGAAATCTTCAGCAATATGTTTCCTTATATAAGCCGCTGCTAATTGTGGGGGTGTTGTTAAGTTCATACTATGTCCTCAGTTAACCATTGTGAATTAAAATTCTCGGGCAGTAGTTCGGTTAGCGTATATTGCTTGGTCTCGTTGTCACCGACGCAGATAACTTGGGTTTCTTTGCTGCCTAGTTCTGCGAGTGCTTGACGGCACATGCCGCAGGGTGGGCATGGCTCTGCACTTGAGCTACAGATCACTACTGTTTTAATTAATTGTTTACCAACGTTGCTGACCATATTGCCAATCGCGCTACGTTCTGCGCATTGTACAATTGAATAGGCGGCATTTTCTACATTACAGCCACGAAATAGTTGGTCATCGGTGGTGCGAATGCAAACGCCTACATGAAAGTTTGAGTAGGGTGCATAAGCTAATGCTCTTGCTTCACGTGCTTGATCTATCATGGCTTGCAGCATGGTGAGTATCCTATCAGAAATTAATGGGCTAGAAGCACGAGTAAGCGACCACCGGTTTGTTGCGCTATATCGGCGACTGATCCAATCCAGTCAATAATTTTATACATAAACATTACTTCAATGGCTGGTAAGTCTTTTTCTATCGCAAACAACTGTGCGCGCAAGGTGACTTGTAAGGTGTCAGTTTCCGTTTCGATGCTATCCAGTTTTTGAATCATATTTTCGACCAGCTTTACTTCTTTACCGCGAAAACCAGTTTCAAGTAATTCATCCAGCTCATTAATGGCTTTTGTTGCTTGTTGTGAGGCATCAATGCAGCGATTAACGTATTCTGAAAAAGTTTTTTGTAGTGTTTCGGGTATTACCATTTTTCGACCCAGCACTAAACCCGCAATATCTTTGGCGCAGTTGGCGATATGATCTTGCTTGCTGAGCAGCTCTAATAAGTCTGAGCGTGACACCGGTAAGAATAAACCTTTGGGTAGATGCATGCGCAAATCCATTTTAAGTTCATCGGCTTCGTGTTCGCGTTCTTTGATTTGTTGTTGTGTTTGTTCGGCTTGCTGCCAGTCTTGTTTCATCACGGCAACAAAAAATGGTTCGAGTAATAGTGCGCACTGATTGGCTTTATCCATATGGCGTTCAAGTGGTCGTATTGGCGATCGAGCAAACATGCTCAAAATGGCGGGTTGTGGCATTTGGCTGTCCTGTACTGGTCCTTGGAATTAACGGCAGTATAAGTCATGGCGGCAAGCATTAGCAATACTCCAATTTGCAACTCAGTCATACAGCTCGAGGTTTTTCCTTTGAGCGAAACCTGTTCAGGTTACCTTTCTCCCGAACGGATGTCCCTATCCTCGTACTCCCTTACAATCCCTGTACCGTACGTCGCTCGAAAGGTAACCTGAACAGCTTTGCTCACGAAGGCAGGAGGTCCGCCGGCAGGCTATCTGGGCGATTGATTTTTATTGTGGGTCGGTATTGCTAATGCTTGTTGTTTGCGCCCGATCCGGCGTAGAATGGATAAGCAATTCCAGGGAAGGAGTAAATCCATGGTCAAGATGCTCACGTTTTTAGCATTTTTAATGACGCACGGTCAAACGGACAGCGCACAAGCGCAAGATTTCAATTTATACAGTGCTGCATTTAAGGACGGCTCAACTATTCCAGCTTTATACACCTGTAAGGACAAAGATTACTCGCTGCCTGTGCATTGGAGTGGCGTACCAAAAACCGCGCAATCTTTAGCGCTCGTAATGGATGATCCAGATGCGCCTAATGGTGTGTGGTATCACTGGGCTTTATTTAATATTAACCCGCAACAAACGCGATTTACTGCACACCTTAAGGGCTTGCCTGATGGTGTAACTGCAGCAAAGAACAGCTGGGGTGTTGTTGACTACCGCGGACCATGCCCTCCGCAAGGAAAGCACCACTATGTGTTACGTTTGTATGCGCTGGATAAGAAATTGGCATTTAGAGATACGATAACCACGCAATCATTAATACGCGCCATGCGTGACCACGTGGTTGGCGTGGCCAGGCTAGGCGGTACGGTTGCTAATGATGTCCAGAGGTAACGCGATGGGCCTGTCGCCCTTCTTTACCGATGTGAACAATGAAATGTACATTGCTGCCAATGGTGAGCTTGGTAAAAGACGGGTGTAATACGCTATCTGCGTTGAAGTAGTACTCTTCACCGTCTTTGCCTTCAATAAAGCCAAAGTCGCGATCATCAAATTTTCGTACGACTTGACCATGAACGACGGTGGCATGCGTTTTTACGTCGCCCTGTCGGCGCTGATTGTATTCGGTAAGTTGTCGCACGATGCAATCGAATGCATCGGCAATGGCGACATACAGGTTGGGATCTTCCTTCTGATCTACCAACTGTTTTCCTGGTATATTTAGGTTGATACGTACACAATATATCTTATCGTGATTTTGATGATTTTTGCTGTATTCAGCCACCACATGACAGCTGATAATTTGATTACAAAATTGTTCTAATTTTTCAGCTTTTTCGTGGATGCGGGATTCAATGTTATCAGATTGAGGTATATCGCGAATAGTTACTTGTAAAGGAATACTGACCATGGGGCCTCCTTAGTTCTTGATTTGACTCACGATGTCGACTAATGATGAGCGGCTTCACTGCGATCGTTACAGGTTCCAAGTCCTTTGGCATTAGCATCATATATGGCATCTGTACTCTCTATTATACGCCACAATGCTTAACTAAACCTATAAATTGTACCTGTGTAGTTGATTTTTTTATGCGATAAAGGGTACACTGCCGATGTTAAATTTTATATCAATAGAGAACATGTATTTAAGTATTGGTGGGAGAGCAGAATGAAATTAGTCAATTACCGTCGTTTATCAGAAGTCAGTAGTTTTGTTGCAGGATTCAGTGTGTTAACAGTTGCCGCGTCATTTTTAAGTCAAAACATTACTCGAGTAGCGGATGATTACAAATTAGAATTAGGTTTAGGTGCAGTTGGTGTGGCATTATTGTCAACGGTTGTTGCCGCTAAGGCAGCACAGCAGCATTTAACTAAAGATATAACGGCATTCAACATGTACAGTGGTCCAAGTGATCCGCTAGCAAAGCAGCGTTTGCAAGCGAGTGAAGTGGTGGCTAAAGATGTAGAGGCGGGTTCGCATGGTGTTGTGGTTGGCGCAGCTATGGTTGTATTTGCAGGATTAGTGCAGAATGGCGGCCCTGCATCGTTTCTTCATTTTGGTATCGGTTTTGGTGCTGGTCTACTTGCATTAGCGAGTGTAGGTCGCATGGGGTATAAGCTTGCGCAAGGTAATCCTCCTGAAGTGGATCCTTTTCAGTGTCTTGAGCTGACCTCTGTTGCAGAACCTAAACCGTTTAGCCCTTTCGATTCGCCGACTAAGCCTCCGGCTCAAATGGCGGCAGCACCTAGGCGTAAGCCAAGGCGTACACGTAAGCCTCGTGCTGCTGTTGCAGGTGGTACGGGTGATGATAGCACGTTGAATCAGCCCCTTTTGGGGACATCGCCAGTCTAACCAGTTGCGTTAGTTAAGTGCCTTGGTTATGATCACCGCTTATAATAAGCGGTGATATAAATGCAGTACACAAAGAGTTATTCGTCAAGTAACTGGCTTAGGTTATTGTTATGGATAGCGGTAGCTTTTGCTGTTTACAGTGTGGTGGCGTTTTACTCTCAACCGGTGCACAACGCGCTTTTATATAACGCCGATGCCTTGTTTGTACCGACCTTGTATAAATATTTGTTTCAGCAGCATTATCATTGGCATGATATCCGCGGGTCGAACATGACCTTTTTGGTGCCAGACTTCCTTTTATATAGTGTCTCACGCTTTTTCACTTCAAATGCTTTACAGGCAATGACCGGTTTTGCGCTATTGCAAACAGCGCTTTATGCCTGGACTGTATCTTGTTTTAAAACGTTTAGTCAACGACCGCGATCGCCATTATTTGTATTAGCAGCATTTATTAGCTTGAGTCTGTTATGTTTCGGCTATTTGGGCAATGAATTATTACCCACGGTGGTGGCGGGTTATCATGTTGGTTTATTGATTGTTGTATTATTATCGCTGTGGTGTTGTTGTGCCTATTTACTGCAACCAAAAGTGTGGCACTTGCTAGCATTGACGGCTTTGGTAGTGGCATCGGTTATCTCTGATATTATGTATTTCACTAGTTTTATTGCGCCGCTATTTGCGGTGCTGTTTCTGTCAAGTTGCATTGGTATTGTAGATTCGCAGCGATTAAAGCGTTTGTCGCTGTGTCTCGGTATTGCCATTGTATTGGCCATGTTGGTATTTTATTTATTTCCATTGCAATTTGACCGCAAGTTTTTTAATCATCGTGGTGTGGCTTTGGTCGGCCCTTTGCTGATTTTTGTAGCCTTATATGTGCGCCAACTCAACAAGCCGATTAATTGGAGCAAGCGCCTTGTTGCGATGTCAGTGGCAATAGTGATGGCATTGCTGGTGATTGGTTTGTGTTACTCAGCGTATCGCGGCACGCCGTTTTATGCGCATACCAAGTCATGTGCGCTGAGCTATTTGAACATAGTGGCATTCTTTATTACAACCAATACGATGATCGCAGCTGTATACGCTGTTATTATGCTGTGCAGTGTGGCTTATTTGATTAAGCAATATCGCCTAACGGAAATTGCCAGGCAAATACAAACGCCGCATCAACAAGTTTATTTTATAGTGATTTACTTTGGTGTGATGAGTGTAGCTATTTGTTCCTTAACGTCGATTATGTTGGATTTTGATTTTAAGGGTGTGTTTTCACATGAATTGCGTCATTTGCAGGTGATGATATTGACGCCGTTATTTGTTGTGTTGCCGTTGATGTTGAGTAACAGCCGGGTTCTGTATCGCTATGTGTCGAACCGCTGGGTTGTTGCGTTGGTTGTTGCGGTAAGTGCATTATTGTTTTGGCAAGCACCGCCACTGAATCGTGATAATCGACTGCATTACAGCATGCCGTTAGCGCAATGTTTAGATCGGCATATGGACCAATACCATTTACACGCAGGCTTGGTGTCATATTGGCAATCTAAGCCGATCAATTTATTTTCGCAGCGCGGCATGCGTACGGTAGCGATTATGCAAAACCCGAGCGCATCGCCTAAGCCGGGCCATGAAATGCTAACTGAGTACTGGTTAAATGCATTGCCGCCATATCGTCAATTGCATTTTAACTTCATTGCGTTTGGCGATGATTTGGTGGATGCCAATAAAATGCGTCATCAGTTTGGCCAGCCTAATCAGCGGTTCGTTTGTGATGGCAACGCCGTGTGGGTCTATGCGGATGGCGTTTTAAATATAAAATTGCAGCCGATGTTGTAGTACTATTCATAAAATTTATTATTAGTTATTCAATACAATATTTGTTAACTCGGTTAACAAAACATTTTTTCATTTCTTTCGCAGACAGTTATTTTTTTTTCTGTTAGCATAAAAAATTATTGATATTCAATAGATGCAATTCATGTCCGTAAAATGTCCGTGTCCGTTCGGGTTGTCCGTACACACGCAAACAATAAGGCGGGGGGTGAGCGATGAGGGATCAAACAACATCACCATCATTGTGGCAATGGCTCAAGCAGTTAGGCAGAAATTCTGCGAGCCCAACAGGCAGTGATAACAATGACTCTGACGAATCAGTAGCTATTAAAGAGCCTGAAAGGGAACAGACACCTTCACCGCCACCTAAGGCAATAATTAGTGAGCCACTGAGCTGGCCTCAGCAGAAAAAACAGCGCGAACAAAAAAAATTGACTCGAGCACGTTCGCGTTCGCGAGCTGGGTCGAGGGGTGATGAAACAAAGGATGAAAGAGGCAGAGGTCGGCGTAGGGGTAGGAGTCTGAGTGGCAGAGGTCTTCGTCAAATAAGAAGCCGTAGCCAAGGTCGAGCTAGCGTTAGCTTTCTGGACAGGGCGGATGTCGTTATGATGGGTGATGAACCTTATAAACGGCCCCACTATTGCCAACAACTTGAAACAGAAACACAGCATGCCTTATATCTGAAATTTAAAATGCGTGCAGAAGAAGAAAATGCATGTGAGCGAGCAATAGCCGATTTTGCAGCGCTTATACACGATTTGCGTGAATCACCCGCCGAGCTCGAAAAAATACTATGTAATGCACTTATCAATGAGGGGGTGGTATATGCGGCAAAAGTGCGCGAGTTAGTCAGTCAAGCATTAAGTAGGCGTCATGTGGAGCAGCAGAGTGCTTATGAGAGAGGTGATGTCGCATCAGCTCCTGTGCCATTGCCTGAGATTTTTCATCACAACTATAGCCATATTTATTTGCCTGCTGATCTGAATCCGGCGGATATTCAGCAATGTAAGCAGTTATTATTAGCAACCGATGCAGGTCGTATTGCAAATGCAATAACCGAAATGGAAAAGATCCTCGGTACACCCAATAAGCGATATGCATTCCGCTTGGCTTTGTGGGTAGAAGCAAAGTATTATCGTGCTAAACAACATGTGATGCTGGTTGATCCAAAGCCGTTGACTGAATCGCAGCAAGCTACTGCAAATGCCTATGTGGGTCGGTTCGCTGTATCAAGAGAGCATCCAGAAATTGTATTTTCAGAGGTGCTATATAAAAGTGGTTATGATATTTGTTGTGAGGTCATTTCGCAATATTATGAAGACCGCCATGTTACTGCGCCATCTTATGCTAACACTCTCTTTAGTTATGTCGATGTAGCAGAACCCGTGCTCGAGATGTATCGGAATCAAATTAAACTTGATCCAAATTCTTCTGCAGTGAGTTCACATGACTTGCAAAGTTGGCAGGCATTAGCGGGCAGTGTACAGGGCGGATTTGCTAAGTTATTGGCAGCTGTTTCTGAGCGTCGTCGATTAAACCTTGATGTGTTGCCTGAAAAAGCACCTAGTCCTATGCCAATGCAATCAGGGCTAATACGACAGCAAGATTCATTATCTAAGGCTGATACTGACGCGGAAGTTGAGGAAGTTAAGTCAGCGGTCATCGCTGATAGTGAAATTGTATTTTTACAAAAAATGCGTCACTGTCGGAAAGTGCTGCGTCAGCGAAATGAAAAAGCCACTAGGTTTCTAGCGGTATATTCTGATGTGCGCGGTGCAAGTTTAATACCGGAAAACATACCGGCATTTCGGTTAATCAGTAGTGAAGCTAAAAAGGTGCGAGATGGTAGCAGTAATCACTACCATGTATTGAGGTACGGTGCTAGAAAGCAGTCATTACAACACAAACCCCGAAGCGGAGTAATCAGTAATGCGGCGAAATTCTACCCGTTGATTATTAATTGTTTAAAGAGGACAGGTTGCGGCACGCTCTATTCGCAGCAAGCTCGGGATAGTTTGGCCAAAGATCTGCTTGAAAACCCACGAAAATACGGCCTAAGGTTTGCCGTTTCTGATGCTTCTGGTCAGGCGCGAGAATTGTGGCAGCTGTTTAATAAGCGTGACAATCAAACAGTATATGCAGTTGATGCAGTAGAATTACAAAAATATAATCGCATCGTTGGCGCAAAAAAAATTGATATGCTGGAAGTGAATACGTTAAGGCAATTAGCGTTTCACTCATTATTGTCAAAGACTTTTGATATTAGTAGGCGGCCTGAGCGGCGTATATTGCAACCACTGACAGTGCAACAACACCCGCAACAAAATCATGAAGAAACTAAGGTTAGTAACGCTGAGTATGAAACGGTAAGCGTGTCTGCACTAAGAGCGGCATTTATGTCTCTGGTTGCTAATAAAGATCCGGTGCGTATGAAAGGAGTCTTTTCGCAACAAATGATTAATGTGCCTCGTAGTTATCTCGAGGTGGTTGAGGCTAGTGGTAATGGAGAGGTGGCTCGAAGCTTTGCATTACGGGTAGGCGATAGATTATTTCAGCATGAATTTTTTGGTGTAAAAGAATCATTGCAACAACTGCAATCCTATATTGATGTTGAATTAGCGCATGGTTCAGAGGATAGTGAAGCCAACTGGTTGCGCGTATTGGCATTGCAATATGCATTTTACGATTTATCCAAAGTATTAGAAACGCAAATTCGACGGCGTATGCGATTTATCGAAACGGTTAAGGAAACAGATCAAACAATACACGAAGGAACCAAGCGTTTAGACTGGACATCGGTCGATGCTATTTTGTCTGCTCAGCACGCATTAGCACTTTCTGGCTTAGAAGAACGTATCGATGAACACAGTGATTTATTGGCATCCATGGGCGATACAGTAGCTAAAATGAATTTGATTCGAAGGCATATACAGTCTTTGGCATTATTCCCCTTTCCTAATGTGCATGTGGCACTTAAAACAAGTACGGCTGAGCGTTTTAAAAAATTACATTCGTCAATGAAAAAAATAACTGAGTGTGGTGAGCAGCAGATCAATGACCTCAAGCAAAAGCTAGGTTACACCGCTCAACAAACAACTATCACTTGGCAACAATTAAAAGCATTACGCCAACAAGAGGCGGGTAGAAGGAGGTCGGAGCCAGAAATCGATACAACGACAGCGACAAGCGTTGATTTACAGGCTAGCGCCGAACAAAAGTTAGCGACAAATGTAATAGTAAAGCAGCCGACTTTTGATGAATTGACCATAGAAAGTATTCAACAATTAAAAGCTAATGTGGTTGATTGCACAGGTATTGTGAAGCAGCTATTTGATAGCTCATCTTATAGCAGGCTGGAATCACGTGCAGTGCAACTAGTCACCGAGTACAATCGATTTAATTGCCGCAGTAAAAGTAAGCTAACCACAGCTGAAATTGCACGGGATAATTACGTAACGTTAGGCATGAAAAAGGCTGATATGATTTATAAGGTATTAAGAAAGCTGTCCAAGTATGCAGATTTGGAGTCTGAGGCTGTACCTGTAGGCAAGTTGCAGTCGGTATTGAGAGAGCTGGAAGAGATTGATGACACAGAGTATAAGATCCCGTTAATGAATGCAGAAGGTAATATCGTGCGGCTAAAGGGTTTTCATATGAACATGCATCGTTATGGTAATAAACGTGATGAAAATGGGGTGACTATCCCAATACAAAGTTTAAGCAGTGCGGCGCGATTGTTTGGCAGTAATAGTTGCTGTTGTATTAGCACAGCTACGAGAAAGCCGTTATCTAGTTTTGCAGCGTTGCTGGCCAAGACGCTTCGTAAGTATGCCGCTAGTGAGCCAACAACTCCAGTAACACCAACACTAACGGCAGTTAGTTGAATAGTAGCGATTAACATTATGGGCGGCTGTGGTCACCAAATAGCTCGCCATCAGATTCGGAGTCGCTGCCGGCACCATCCGCCGATTTTTGATCTTCAGCCGGTAGCAAGTGAAAACGAAGATCAGCATCATCAACAGTAGAGCTCACTGATACGCTTGCCGTTCTTTCTATTGAGCTATCGGACTCATAATGTATGACTTCTGTATCAGACCCATCCTCAAGCCTCTGAAAATCCACATCAGAACCGCTATCTGCAAAGAGCAGTGGATTGTTATGCTCTGCCTCATAAACTTTATTGTTGTGGGCTTGTTTAAAGCAAATAATAAACGTGGCAAAAAAGAACATTGTAATAGGGTAAGAAGCGATGGTGAGTGGCGCAATGGTAGCGCCTTGTTTTTTATCTACCTCTTGGATAAAGTCTCTGTCTTGTAAAAAATAAGGAACCCCATAGCATATTGCAGACATTGTAACACTGGTGGTGGCCATCCAGCGTAGTTGTTGCGAGGTGAAGCGTGGCGGCTTGTCAGCGGTAGCGTTGTCATCTGTATTAACACTATTGGTACAGGTTAAATCTAACTGGCTTAAGCCTAGGTGGCTTAAGATAGCTGCTATGAAAATAACGGAAGCACCACCTATGCTAAGCTCGTCGCTTGACCATAGGTGGTCACTGTTTGGGTGGTCACTACTGATTTCAGTTAAAAATAATGAAGTACCTGCGATAACCGATAATAGGCCTAAAAAAGCCATTATTATGCCAGTTAGTAATTTGTGTTTTGGTTTAAACCACGGCATGCTCGCCTTGCGTGATAGGCAATGCATGCCGCTCATTAGTGCTCTCATTATTATCTTCCTTAGCTCTATCAATATTGATTTTTCAATATAATGTAAGTTGAAAAATAGCTGTAGGTAATTTTTAAAATGACTAAGGCTATATTACTTATATCAATACAGATGGCACTCGTTCGAGATTGCTTTATAGTATTTTAGATATGGATTGTTCGGTGGAGCGCTAATGGAAACAGGTGAAGTAAAACACAGCCGACCTTATAAACCGCTAAGGGGTTTGAGTCATCGACAGCGTAAACGCAAAAGAAATGGTTTGCGAGCGCTGCTTGGGTTTTCAATAATTGCGGCATCAACAGCCTTAGCTTATGTAGGTCAACGGCAATGGCTTGATAACAACCCAGATGTTCCCGTGCAATTACCGGTATTTTTCACGGTTTCAATATTTTTTTTAGTGTCAGCTGCGGTTGAGTTTGTGTCTATTAGCCGGCGCTGTAATAAAAACGCAGCAGCACTGAGTCCTTACCGTACTTTTCATAAAAGTTATGCACGTTCTATGGCTAGTGACACACGATTAAATAAACGGATGACATTTTATTTGCTGCTTTTATCCGGTGCGGCCTGGATGGATTTCAGTCAATGTTTTGTAGCAGCGTGGGAGGTCATAACCAGTAATTTTGATATAATTAGCCCGGACAGTAATTTCGACCATTTTTTATATGCATCGATTATCGCTAGTGGTGTGTTTTTTAGTTTTAACTGGGGCATGGCATTATTGCAATTATATTGGTGTCAGAATTCACATCAGCGCTGGGTTGATGATATCAAACAGCAGTCTTGCGATATGCAGAAGCAATATAAGTCTTTAATATTGCCGTACACTTTTTCTAGTCAGCGTAATGATCAAGATCTGCAGATAGTGCATCAACATTTGGCAAATATAAATAAAGCAGTCGCTTTGCAAATTAACAAACTTATTTCATATGATATGGACCGACAGAAATACTTTCAATGCAGTTTGCAATGGGTGATTAAATCATCAGAAAGGTTGATATACGGTGTACTACTGGCTTTCCGCTCGATTTTTTTGTATGGCGATTTATTGCAAACCAATAGCACAGAGGCCGTGCGTGAAATGATTAAGCATGGTGGTGCAATTGTTTTGTTCTCTTATTATATTTACATGAACGGCTATATCTCGAGCGAGATTGATATACGCAAACAGCAATTAGAGAATGAGTACCGCGCAAAAGTAGTGAATAACTTGGGGCTGTTAAAGGATAATGTTATTGCTGTGGCACAGTTGTTGGATAAATCCACTTTGTCAGTACCGCCGCAGTTTAGCGGAATCATTAATGCTATTAATGCCAAGTCAACAGCGCATGACATGGGGCGAGTAAATGTGCCTGCGTGTGATCATGATATAAACAAGCAATTGCTGTATTGCTTGAATCAAATAAAGCGATTGCTTAAGCATTACGAAAAACTGCACGATAAAACAAAGTTAAGAATATATTTTGAGTGCTGTTCTGATATTAGGCTAGTGCTTGATATGTTGACGGGTAGTGATTCCTCGGCAAGCCGACGGCAAAGTCGTTACTTAGAGCAAAGAGATCATAAAATAGGCAGTTCGAAGTGATATTATTATGTCTATTCAGTAGGTTATGTTTATTGCGGTTGTAATTTGTTAACAGTGTTATTATACTGCCGATGCTGCAATTCGAAATATCTCTATACCCCATCCATTCGCCCGCGCTAGCGTAGTCTATTTCTCAATACTATTGGTTTAATACTTTATTAATCAACCGCTCGTAGACTAAACAATCAACGTGTGGGAGTAAACAGGGACGGTTACTCGCAAAATACCGTTCCTATTAAATTTTCCCTGTATCGCATTGTCATAACCTACCGTGGGAGGGTGAGTGATGAGTCGTGAAGTGAAAGCTATTGTTCGACAAGGTTTCAGTAGATCCAACGATGATTTGGGAATGCTAGGATTTGCACGTGATACCTATGTGGCAGCACGGCAGCAGGGGTATAACGACGGCGCGGCGCCAACACCAGCAGAGATTGAAGCTGTTTTGCCGGAAATGTTTAAGATAGAATATGCCAAAGGTTGGTATTCTATAGGTCCTTACCGTCTTTATCATGGTCAACATGCGCTGGTATCGCCATTGACGCCGATGGATTTTGAGTACACTCGACGTCAGCATGACTTGCAGCGTTATAATCGCAGTTTGATTTATCGCGATGTTGTTTCTTCAATTAAATTATTATTAAGCTATGCCGTAGAAAGAAATGCGAGCTTTACACGTAGTGATGTGAATCTCAGTTTTGGCCGTAATCGCATTATTGTATGGGTGTGCGATGAATTACAGAATATGGTAAAGCAGCCTGCCAATGCTGAGCTATTAAGACAGATTGGTCAGTTAGAATATTATTTAGATTGTTGCACAAAAGAAGCAACGGTCGGAAACTTTTATCCAGAATCGACTAAAGATAAAGGTGCCAATGGCTTTCCTAATCGCTTAAGAGAAGTCAAACGTAAAGTGACCAACATAAAGAAAACGGTAAAGTTGGCTTTAGAGATGCAGTCATTGGGTGATATGTTGCAAGGGTTTGGTGCGTCATTAACCACGGCAGTTTCCCACTTGGGTTGTTTCGCGTTGTATTTTTCTGCAGATGCCGCGGTAAAACCGGGTGGTGTTACTTTCGATTTTGATGAGTTTTATAGTCATAACGTATCTAGTGGTATGCGTGTGGGCTCAGTGATTACGAAGCGCGGTAGCTATGAAGATAAACTATATAATTCAGTGCTAGGTAAAGTAATTACTAATTTCTATGAAACGCTGCAGTCGATAGAAAAGCAAGAGCCGTTTGAAAATCGATTTTTAAATTGTACAAAAGGCGCGTATGCGGAAAGCTTCCGTCATATGGCTTCATATGTTTTAAAAGAGACGCCAGAATTAATGCCTAGGCGAGATTATATTTGGAGTGGTTTTTTAAACGATGAATATTTTCCTTTAGATTTAGAAAATGGCCAGTCAGTTGAAGGCGATGAGTTAGCAGCAGATGTTATGCAATTATTTGGCTTATTGATTGAAGCGCATAAGATTGCTCAACAATTTAAAAAAGGCAAAGGGCCGGCCAGCTTTGTTGGTGATTATAATATGGTGTATAACGCCCACATGCATTGGGCTATGCAATCATTGTTATTACAATGGCGCGCATTAAATAGAAAGATTACTGAATTAACGGCAAAATTGAATGGCGTGCGTTCTACTATTATGCGTTCAGCTCCGCGTGGTGGTACGTGTTTTCATAAAAATGCAGCCGTAATGGAAAGTGAATTTAGTGCGGCATCTACTGCATTGGATTCAGTCGATACGGATTATAATGCTATTGATGATCGTATCCGCTTATTGCATACCGAGGGGTATTTGAAAAAGAAATGCAAAGAAGCAAAGCAATTTGTTGTTGATGCATCGAGTTCTGCAGAAGAGCTATTAAGGGCGGGAGTATTGACAGAAGATGAATACAGAAAGGTAGAACAATATCGACCAACTGTTGAGGTGCGCGATGTGTCTGGCAGTGCTGAATCAAAACCGACGCGTGAATTTAAAGTAATTGATGAGCTGCGTGATCCTTTAACAGACATGGGTGCATTTAGAATGGCGACACCGGTGGTTGAATCAAAAGATTCATTTTCCATGAATGTTGTCGGAGAAATGATTGCGCGTATATTGCCGGGCAGCAGTCCAAAAGCCATTGTGCCTAGAACGCGTGACATAGAGCACGGTGATAGCACTGAAATGAAAGCATTTGAGCGCGATATGGCGATTGATGAAGCTTTTTTTAAGGCACACTATAGGGACTTAAAAGAGTATAGGGATGCTCCTGAGCGCTATGCAGAGCATAAGCGAGAATTGGTGAGAAGTGGCAAGGGCTTAAATGTATTATTTCCGTTGCTAATCGCTGCTAATCAAGCAGGCTTAGCTACAAAGTCTACGATGACATCAAAGCCACCTTATCATACGGCTGATTTTACTGTGATGGAAAATAGCGGTGGTATCATGTTGGTGGATAATTCAACGGACCCGATTGGTAGTATTGATTTTAGTAGTCAGGCATTGCTCGATTACTATGGTCGTGACGATGAATCGTTTGATGGCATGCTGGGTCGTTACGCATTAAGTTTGGCGCGCTCGCACAGCATAACTCAGCAGGAATATTTAACAGAAAAATTAAATTCAGAATGTGCTAGTGATAAGCAGCACATTGGTTTGCAAGCTGTGCGTTTAACTATTTGGCAGAATATGGTTGCTCTTGAGCAGACGCTCAATCGATTGCATGCTATGTTGGCGGCAATTGAGGCAGCACAAGTGCTACCGGATCTGGCGAGTGGTAACCTAGCCGCTAATTGGGATGCTGCAAATGTTCACTGTCAGCGTTTGCCCGGTCATATATTGTTGGGTGATGGGATAAATGATATTTCGACTTTAATTGATCGCACGCAAGCTTTATATAATGAGGTGGCGGCGACACGTGCGTCACAGTATGAATATTGTTGTAAGCAATGGCATGTGGCTACTGCTTCACGACACAGTTATCGTTCAGCGTTGACAGGCATTACAGAGAAGTTAGCTGCGGTAAAATCGAAAGCAGCCCACTTGGCTGGACATGAAGTTGATGGTCGTGCGCATATTACGGTTGGTGATATTAAGTGGCGGAAAGAGCAGCAATATAAAGTGTTGCGTGTTGCATCCGTTGAAAGAGCAGGTAAAGAAAGTAAGCGAATTGGGCAAAGGTATAATGTTGCTATGGTTGATCGTCAGGGCCACTGTCATAAAGGTGTGCGTTTTAAGACTCCATTACCAAAGAGGGAATTGGCGAAATTAGCAAAGCCACAGCAGGATGTAATGGCGGAATTTTTTAGTGGCAAAGCGTTTCAAAAGCTAACCAAGCGCATACAAGATAATCAAGCAAGCTATGATAAGTATGAAACCTCATATCGCTGTAATAAAAAGAAAACCAGTGAATTTAATTATGTGGTGATTGGTGCTGGCAAAGCGGCTAATATGCAAGCGTATATGAATGGGCTGATGCTGAGATTACGCACAGCGTTAGATGCTAGTCCTGACGATCGTGATCGCGCTTGGGCTGGTGTGTATGATTGGTTGGGCGGTCCGGCAGGTCAAGTTGACTTTAGTGATCGTCAGCAGCGCGATGCTTTTTTAACGTCGGATAAGCTTACTTATAAAGTAAGGCTGCGAAATAAAATTGGTGAGTTCAATGAGGAGGATACAGAATTTACTGCATTATCTCATCGCCATGGTTCGCATGGTGATTCATGTGCTTCAAACCTTTGGGGTATGCGTGGTTTCAGTAGGTTACCGGCAACAACAGAGTTACTATTTAATTTTGTTAAGCAGGCGCGGCGATACCTAGATGCGCATGTGGACCGACCTGTAGCGGCGCCACATGCACATGCAGATATTTCCGCTTAAACAAGCGGGAATAGCCCCCTGGTAAGATACGCGCATAAAAACAACTGATTGTGCGCTTTTAAGGGGGGCGCTGAGGCGCATGCTTAACAGCTGATACAAAGTACGGTATTTTTTAGCTTGCGGTTATAGTGTACCTTCGGTTCTGAAGTTTTGACTTTTATTTTCTAATCGTTGACATATGTCAACATCTGTTTTATACTCGAAATATAGGTAATTGACTATGCCTGGACGTAAAAAGCATCCGCGCAAAGAAATTGAATTAGCAATTCAATATGCGGAGTCAAAAGGTTGGTTATATAAGAAATCAGTCAATTCTGCACATGCATGGGGTCGATTGTTATGTCCGTTACATACACCGGAAGGCTGTGCATTATCGATATGGTCTACGCCAAGGAATGTAAGAATACATGCTGATCAAATTAAAAGGCGGATAGACCGATGCTTACATGTTATCGAGGTTTTTTATGAAACAGAATCAATATAAATTTACATTAATACTAGATGGTGTAAGTGATACAACTGAAGATTTAGAAGATCAGCTGTATGAGGCAGGGTGTGATGATGCCTTGATTTATTTTCGAAATGGTACAGTGTTACTGGATTTTTCACGCCAGTCATCATCTTTAGAGAAGGCTGTGTTGTCAGCTATTAAAGCCATTGAAAGTATTCCAGCGGGTGCGCAAGTGATTAGCATGTCTCCTGATGCTTTAGTGACAGAAGCTGAAATTGCCAAACGGCTTAATAAGCCCCGCCAATCAGTGTCGCTATGGGCAAAACGGGTTCGTCGACAAGCAATACCATTCCCTAACCCTATTTCTGGGCTTGCAGATAAATCTCCTATGTGGCGATGGCTTGATGTCGTAAAGTGGTTGCATCAACAACAGTTAGTTGATGATATAACAATGCTTGAGTCAGCACGCTTTGTTGAGAGCCTGAATGCAGTATTGACGGCAAGAGATTCTGATACCCAAGCGCATCGGCAACATATTTTACAACAATTAAAAAGCCTAAGGTCTTCTAGTACCTAGGTGCGTAGCAGTTAAAAATTCAGTATGATGTCTGCATGGACACAAAAAAATTACGATACCTACCGTGGATAGTTGGTTTTGGCATGTTGATGGAGACGCTCGATGTCACCGTCATTAATACAGCCATTCCACAGATGTCGCGCTCACTAATGGTAAGCCCGATTTCATTAAAAATCGCGATTACCAGTTATTTACTAAGCCTTGCTGCATTTATGCCCATCAGTGGTTTTGTTGCCGATCGCATTGGTACCAAAGTGACCTTCGCTTGGGCGATGGTGGTTTTTATACTGGGATCCATTTTGGCGGGTTGCAGTGTGTCAGTGCCGATGTTAGTGATTGGCCGTATTGTACAAGGTGTTGGTGGGGCGATGATGACGCCCGTCGGTAGGTTGGTTTTATTACAGTCATTTCCTAAATCCGAATTCGCTAAAGCATTTAGTTTGTATACGATTTTCGGCCAAATTGGCCCGGCCTTGGGGCCTGTGGTTGGCGGTGCGTTAACGACGGGTATTAGTTGGCGTATGGTTTTTTTTATTAATATTCCGATAGGCATTATTGCATTATTTTTTATCCACCATTTTATTGATAACCAAAAACAAGATGAATTAAAACCATTTGATATCAGCGGATTTATTGTATTTGGCGTGGCATTAGCATTGTTGATTTTTGCATTGACTTTACTGACTGAGCCCAGCATTGAGCGCTGGATTGAAATCATTATGCTGGCGATAAGTGCTGGGCTATTTGTTGCTTATTATTTTCATTATAAGCGAGTTGTTCATCCAGTCGTTAATCTCGGTTTGTTTCGTACGGCTACATTCCGCGTGGCTGTGCTAGGTAGCTTGGTAATACGTATGGCCATCGGCGCTATTCCATTTTTGCTGCCATTATTATTTCAGTTGAATTTTGGTTTGTCAGCATTTCAGTCGGGGTTGTACCTAGTATCTTATGGTGTTGCGCTAATCTGCGCTAAACCCCTGGTGTCACCATTAATACAGCGTGTGGGTTATCAAAAACTATTAATTATTACGCCGATACTGATCAGTATTTGTTTATTTGAGTTAGTCACTTTTACCTCAGTTACGCCGATCTGGTGGATAGTTACGCTGGTGTTTATTATTGGTTTCTTTTGTTCGTTGCAATTTACCTTTATGAATACGTTAAATTTTGTTGATATTAAGGCGCAAGATAAATCTGCGGCAACCAGTGTCAGTAGCGTTATGCAACAGTTCGCCATGAGTTTGGGTGTTTGCGTTGCGGCGGGCTTATTGCTGGTTTTTGGTGGTGCACAACATGGCCATTATATTAATCAATCGGTATTTAAAAACGTATGGTTAGTGCTAGGGTGTATTCCGTTATTGTCGCTCATTATTTTCGGTCAACTACGATCCAAATCTCACTTGTAATTGTTGCCAAAATTCAGCGTAATCAGCTTCGGCTATTGGACTGTTGCCGCTGATTAAATGCTTTATCACACTAAGGCCGTCATTGTTGATTTTATCCCAAATCATGTTGCTGTTATCGCCATGTGGCACAGGGTATATGCCATAACCACAGACTTCAACAACACCAATGCCTTCGCTTTTTACTTTTTGGATGGGGATAGGGGTGCGAAAGTCGGGATGGCGGAATAAAATATAAAGGTGATATGTGCCGTGGTTTTTGTCCAATAGTAAATTGCAGCTGTTTTTTTTACGTTGGCTTTTCCAGTTCTCGATAAGATCACCGCCTATTTTAATAAGCGTATTGCTGTTGCAGCTGCTAAGGCGGGCGCAGGCAATAGGGTAGTTCAGCAATTCAAGTGTATAGTCTGTATTGAGTTGTTCAAATGCTGCATGAGCGGTTTGAATTGGTAAGGTGAGGTCTTTAAAAATCTGATAATGATGATGTTGTAGTATCGAGGCGCCTGCCCACTGCACATCACTATTAGAGCAGCACGTATATTCAGGTGCTTGATTTACGAAGTCGACTAGGTCAATAACGCATTGTCGACGCATTGTCATCGGATAATGTTGTTTACTGATTACTACGGTGTGGTAGGGGAATAGCGGATACGGTGAGTATTGCGCAAAATAATCTTGGTTTGCTAGCTTGAGTTCATGCACACGTAAAGTTTCTTTACCGGGTGCATTGATATTCTCGTAACAAATAGGGCAGTCTAAGCCCGCAGGCTTTTGGCGATTGGCCATGTCTTGTATGTAGTGATCGCGTAAGTAATTAACCTGTGCCTTAAATATTACATTATATTTTGAGTCTTCAAAACTGAAGTATAAGTTATCTTTCAAACGCGCAGGCTCAATATAGCCGAGTTGAATTTCTTCTTGATACAATGACTCAAGTGCAGAGGTTAATGTTGTGGTCACGCTATTTCGCTTTCATCTATAATGCGGTGAATGATATTTTCGATTTGACCCATTTTTTTGTCGATTTGTTTGACTAATTGGAATTGTGCTTTAGCACGAATTAAGTTTTGTTGGTCATATTGCGTTTTAAAATAGGTATCGCCATTAATGTAGTCGGTTAAAAAACGCATACCGATAATGAATGGCAGTAGGTGTGATGATAGTGGCAAGAATGCTAATTCTGTTTCGGTAATGCTGTGCTGCATACTGGTAATAAAGCCGCGACAAAAGCCTTCAAATAGGTTGAGGTCAATATCTACTTTGCTTAAATCAGCCTCATCTTCTTTGGCGGTTGCTGTGCCTGTTCGGATAGCATCGCTGTAATCGTAATGCAAATAGCCAGGCATAACGGTGTCCAAATCGATAACGCACAAGGCTTTACCATTTTTATCTAATAACACATTATTAAATTTAGTGTCATTATGAATGATACGCAATGGGATTTTTCCGGTTTGGCCTAATTGCAGGATAGTGCGCATTTGTTTGGCGTGGTCACGAATAAACGAAATTTGTTCTATTGCATTTGCTTTGCGGCGACAACGATCTTCAGCTAATGCTTGTTCAAATTGTTTGACGCGAAAGTCTATGTCATGAAAGTGGGGTATAGTGTCGGCAATGGTGTTGATGTCGATGTCGCTCAGCATATCCAAAAATTGACCGTAAATTTTTCCGCCTTCGTAAGCGTGGTCTGCACTGGGCACTAAATCCAGTGCCTGGCCTGGGATATAAATATAAACAGCCCAATAATTATTGCGTTCATCATGGTAATACATTTGGCCATTGCAGCACGGTACAACGGTCAAGCTGTGCCATTCGGGGTGGGGGTCATTGTGAGCTATTAGCTTGTGTCGCAGGTGATTGCTTACTAAGCTGATATTATTCATCAGCTGCGGCACATCAGTAAATACATCGGCATTAATGCGTTGGTAAATATAGTTGTGATGTATTGGGCTGCGAGTGGTGACTAAGTAGGTATCATTAATATGCCCTGAGCCGAATGACCTGACGTCATCGAATTCTCCCTCCACTTGAAATTGATCAAACAGTGAGGTGAAATCGATATTATTAATCACCGCGCGACACTCTAATAGAGTCGAAGTAGGCAATGGTTTTCTCCAATCCTTTTCGCAGGTCTGCTTGTGGTTGCAGCCCTAGCTGTTCAACAAGGCGCGTGTTATCAGCGCATGAATGTTTAATGTCTCCTGCACGATCGGGTTGATGCAATATTTTTGATGATGAGCCAGTGATATCAATAATTTGTTTGGCAAGCTCGTTAATGGTAATGCTGCGCCCACAGGCGGCATTAATGACATCGCCGCCTTTCTTGCAGGCGGCCAAATTGGCTTTGGCCACATCTTCAACGTAAATAAAATCACGCGTTTGTTTGCCATCACCAAAAATAGTGATGTCTTGATTGCGCATGGCATGATGTATAAAAATAGGTACGGCAGCAGCATAAGCTGATAATGGATCTTGACGTGGACCAAATACATTAAAATAACGCAGTGAAGTGGTTTTTAATGTGGAGTGTAATGCAGCCATGGATAATAAATATTCGCCATCCAATTTGCTAATAGCATAGGGAGATTGCGGCTCAGGTCGCATGGTCTCTGTTTTTGGCAGCTCAGGGTTATCACCATAAACAGCAGCTGATGATGAATGTACCATGCTTTTAACATTATGCTGTTGCGCACATTGCATCACGGTGAGTGTGCCGATAGTGTTGGTGGTAAAATAGTTGGTTGGTTTGTCCATTGATTCTGGAACACTAATGCGTGCAGCAAGGTGTAAAACATAGTCCGTATCATTAAAGGCTTCATCTATTTGTTGCTTATGACAAATGTCGGCCTCGAGCAGTGTAAAGTTTTCATTGTCTAAAAAAGGTTTAATATTTTTTTTTGAGCCAGTGTCAAAGTTATCGATAACGACTACTTGGTATTTTTTTTGCAAGCTTAACGCTACAAGGTGGCTACCTATAAATCCTGCACCACCGGTAATGACTACTTTAGTCATAAGCCACATCCCCACCAAAATCTATTTCGATTTCTTCTAGCGTTTTGTTTTTTGTTTCTGGTATGGCATTAAATGCGATCATAAAGTACATGCCTGCAGCAATCGCACATAGCATAAAGACGCTATAGTAACCAATGCGATGCGCCAGTGGTAAAAACACTGACGCTAGCATGGCAGAAGTCATTGAGTTAATGAATAGCGCTATCGACATGCCTGTGCTGCGAATGCGTGATGGTAATAATTCAGAAATCACTAGCCACACAATAACACCGGGGCCAATCGCATAGGCCATAATAAAGCCGATAATACCCGCCAGTAATAAGTAGCCTTTGAGTAATCCGGCATCAAATATAAAGTATGTGCAGCCTAGGCCGAATAGTGACACCATACAACCGGCTGTGCCGATCATCAATAACAGCTTGCGGCCAACGCGATCAACTAAAAAGAAGGCGACGATCGTTAGTAAAAAGTTGATACTGGTAATGGCGGTGCTGCCTAGCATGGCAGTGATGTTTGAGCTTAAGCCGCCGGTTTTTAAAATATAGGCGCTGAGTTGTAAAATAGAATTTACCCCCATTAATTGTTGTAGCATGGCGACTAACATAACGATGGTGACAGGCACTACATATCGACGTGAGACCAGTGCTTTTAGTTCAGTTTTCCAATGTTTACTTGACGCTTTTAGTAAGGAGCGCATGCGATCTATTTCATCTTGGGCGTGCGCATGTGTTCTGGATTTGCACAACACGTCATAGGCTTTATCTTCATGGCCTTTTTTGAATAGCCAGCGGGGCGAGTTAGGTAATAATAAGCCGCCCAACAGCAGAATTAATCCGGGCACTGTGGCAGATAAAAACATGCCGCGCCAATTGCCGGTGGGTGTGAAGTATAATCCCACCAGTGATGCCATCAATATGCCAAACGTTAATAGTAGCTGGAATGCGCTGATGCCTCGGCCCCGTATATCAGCAGGTAATGATTCAGCAAGATACAGTGGAATGATGATGGTAACGATACCGACACCGACACCTTGAGTGAGTCGGCCAAGCAAGACCATTGTATAAGTATGTGCATAGGCGAGTGACAGTACGCCGGCTAAGAATATAATCGCAGCCAAGAGAATCATCCGTTTGCGACCGAACATATCGGCCAAGGGCCCCGAAATTAAAGTAGCAATTGCGCCACCACCGAGTACAGCAGCAACTAAGAAAGAGCTTTGCGCGTCGGTCATGGGAATGGATTCACGAATAAATAATATGGCCCCAGCAATAATGCCAAGATCGTATCCATATAAAATGCCGCCGATGGCGGCAAAGCCGATCATTAACCAGCTGTACCAGAGTCCGTGCCGTTTTGCCATGCGTTTGGCTCCTTGTTCTGTCAATCGATCATTATCAAAACCGCTATACCATACTAATTATTAACCGAATACGCAATTGCTAAGTACGGTAAAAAACCGTATCATATTTGCTCACACAAGGGAGTCCACATTTATGGGTAAGCTAATCGGTGGTATTTTATTGATTGTGGGCACCTCAATTGGTAGTGGCATGTTGGCGCTACCGTTAGCTACCGCTGCCGGTGGTTTTTTTCATTCTACAGTTTTATTGTTTTTGGCCTGGGCGGTGATGACGCTGGGCGCGTTTTTTATTCTAGAAGTGAACCTCTGGTTACCACCGAACACTAATATGGTATCGATGGCGCGTGTTACCTTAGGGCCGTTGGGCCAAATTGTTACCTGGGCGTGTTATTGTTTGTTGTTATTTGCATTGTTGTCTGCTTATGCGGCAGGTGGTTCTGATTTGCTGCGTCAATTATTTTCGATGGCTGGTGTATCGATTCCGGCTTGGTTGAATACAATTATATTTATAGTGGTATTAGGCGCGGTTATTTTTCATGGGGTAAGAGCGGTTGATTTAACCAATCGTGGTTTGATGGCGGTCAAACTGTTTGCCTATATTATGGTGGTTATTTTAGTGTTGCCACATTTTAATATGCAAAAACTATACGGTGGTCAAGTACGCTTATTGGGCAGTGCAATTTTAGTGGTGATTACTTCATTTGGTTATGCCACGATTATCCCGCCTTTACGAAATTATTTTCATTCGGATTTAAATAAGTTGCGTATAGCTATTACTTGCGGCAGTTTAATTTCATTGGTGTGTTATGTGTTATGGGATTTAACCGTGCAGGGAAATATTGCAGCGCAAGGCCAGAATGGATTGATCGCGATTTCTGAATCCAGTCGCGCGGTGAGTGACTTAACCACGCAATTGAGTCACCGGGTGAATAATGTATGGGTGCATGAGATGACGCACTTATTCACTTCGGTGTGTTTGACGACGTCATTCTTAGGGGTGGGGTTATCATTGGCGGATTTTGTGCGTGATGGTTTTAGTATTAAGGCCAATTTGTCGGGCAAGTGGCGCGTGATGTGTATTACACTTTTACCGCCGGGGTTAATCGTGATTTTCGATCCGGGTTTATTTATTACGGCGTTACGTTATGCGGGTATTTTTTGTGTGACGTTGTTGGTGTTGCTGCCGGTGTTAATGGTATGGAGTGGGCGTTACCATAAAAAAATTGCTAAGGGATACCGAGTGATGGGTGGCAAGGCATTTGTTATTGCAGAATTCATTATTGCTTGTGCATTATTGATTTATGGGCTTATCAGTTTTTGACCGTGGGAGAGTGGCAAGGTGTTAGTTATTTTAGATCGAGACGGTGTGATTAATCACGATTCCGATGATTATATAAAATCCCCTGATGAATGGTTGCCGATTGACGGCAGTCTTGAAGCTATTTCTCAGTTGATCAAGGCTGGTCATCAAGTGGTGGTGGCGACCAATCAATCGGGCATAGCGCGTGGCTATTATACCTTAGCGACTTTAGATGATATTCATCAAAAGATGCATGACTTATTGGCAAAGCATGATGCCAAGTTAGATGGTGTTTATTTTTGCCCGCATCACCCGGAAGACGGTTGTGATTGCCGCAAACCGGCACCAGGAATGTTGGAGCAAATTGCCAAAGACTTTAATGCCGATTTATCGCAAGCGGTGATGTTGGGTGATAAATTATCGGATATTCAAGTGGCACAAGCGGCAGGCTGCCCAGCGGTTTTAGTCCGAACTGGCAGAGGCGAGCAGACAATAGCTAAGGGCGAAGGTTTGCAAGATGTGCCGATCTATGATGATCTCAATGCCTGGGTTGGTGAATTGCTGGATCCCGCATCAAGTGTGGGATGACAGCCTTTGTCATCCCGGCTCTGTGTTTGTCATCCCGGCCCCCGAGCCGGGATCCAGAATCCATACAGCTTTTTTTGCAATATTACTTTGTAGTCATGGCGTGGGACTGATATATGTTTCAGCTTCTTGCTTTGAAATCACTCGCTCATTATAAGTAGATGTTCCAGTAACGCCGCGGCTTGAATAATCTGCTTGGTAATTGTTAATATAATCCGCCAAAAAGTTAAAACGTTGTCCTTCGCCTGTCTGTTCTTTTGCAGATGTTAAGTTAGCATTATTCTCGCTTAAATAACGTCCCGATAAATTAAAAACCCCATGCTTACGGTGTACTAATCGCACAATCGCCTTTATTACTTCTTTTGTGTTTGGTAAATCTTCAGCACTGTTTAATGCTTGTTGCATGCGGTCGGATTTCGGATGTTCGGCAGCGGTTATAATTTCTGATGCCCATGTTTTAAGTGCCACTATTTCTGTAGCATCCTCACCAAAATCTTTTGTTTCTTCAGCATCAGCGATCTCACCAATGGTTCGAGTCCACGCGGGAGCAGTAGCTGGTTCTTCCACATGATCATCTTGCGGTGTATTCAACACATCAATCTTAGCTCGCTGTTCAGTAATAAAATCATCAGATGTTGCAGCACTATCTGCTCTAGCTCGGTCTACTTCTGCCTGATATTGATCAAACAATCCAGTGACTTCATGTTTAAATGCCAGCATAGCATCGTGGTATTTGCCGTAACAGCGAGTGATAGGTAATTGAATATCGGTTGCTTGAATACGGATTTGATACTCTTCTGGCAGCGCTCTGCCCCCTGTGATTCTTTCCCATAATTTTGAGTTATTTTCTGTGTCATCACACTCATTACCTTCTATGCCAAATACTCTAGGTTGCCTATCTCGACCAGAATGAAAAGTAAACATAACATCGCGCGCTAAATTAGGGTTGTAGCGATCTAGCCAGATCATCATTAAAACCTTACTTGGTAGCTCATTATGGGTATCTAATAATGTCAGTAGGTGATCGGCATAGCAGCCAGCAATGTCTTCAGGCCAAGCAATGGGTTGCGATGTAAGCATGTTTACATACAATTCCTTAACGCCACCATCTTGTAATAGTTTTTTACCTTCGGTCGTGCGATTTTCTTCTTTTAAATAATATAAAGCCGAGCCACCGCTTGCAGAGCTGATATAGTCTGGGGCAGCGGAAATCATTGCTTGGCGTGCTTCAGGAGACCAGTCGGGTGGATTTGTATAATCTTCTGTTGCTCTTTCTCGTTGATTGGCCTCTTTTAAAATAGCTCGCATTGGCCTTGTTGACTCGCTTGATCGAATGACTTTAGTTGCATCTGATTTAGGCTCACTGACTATTCGCTCTTGCGCATGTTTGGCTATGACCCCCAGCATCATTGACCATGTTTCTTGAGCAGAATAAACGGGGTGGTATATGTCTTCTAGTTTTGCTTCTCCCCAGGGAGTATCTATTCTGGCTTCATAATCTTTAGTGGCAAATAGTAAATCAATAGCATCCTCGACGCGGCCATGCTCTTTTTCTTGTTGAAGTAATACGGGCCGTGATTGTGTTGCATCCGTTTGTCTAATATTGTATGAGCGAGCATTCCTATGGGCTCGCTTTAGATTGCCTTCAAAATTTTCTTTTGCTTTGTCTCGGATATCATCACTTGGCCGTTTTTTTCGAGCACTAATTACAGATTTTAAGTGATGTTGCCTTGCCTGTTGTTTGGCGATACTTGCTGGGTCGGGGTAGCAGTCGACCAAGGTATCAATATGGTGGGTCATTTCTTCTAAACCAACAAAAACATAATCATAGTGTGTGCTTGCATCGTATTTGAATGGCTTATAATTTGCAATAACTTGTGATCTGTCCATAAAGCCTTTGGATGTATCGGCTGTGGCTACTCCAGTTGTTCCATCTGTTATATTGACAGCTATAAATTTATATTGGTCTCTAATCACTGTATGGTATTTTTTTACAAACTCAGCGGCTTGCTGTTTTGCGACCGGGCTTGTATCGCTCGAAAAGTCGCACAATGGAAAACTAGCTAAAGGAATATCACGTTCACGCGCTTCTTCTTTGTGAGGCCTAATGGATTCGAAAGCATCTATATTCGAAATTAGCCAGCCGTGTAGGGTTGTAGGGTCAACTTCTGGTGTAGAGTCTTTTACGTGAGTAATGTAAGAAGCTGTTTGATTAAACAAAATACTGTATAGTTCCTCACTGGAAATCAGTG
>JARGOB010000019.1 GCA_029212925.1 Coxiellaceae bacterium
TTTAAATACTTGACTATCAAGACGGTAGATCCCGGATCGGGGTCCGGGATGACAAACTCGGAGCCGGTTCGTGAGAAAGGTATCCCAGGTAGGTTTACAGTTGTGAAATATACGGGGAATCAGCCGATAAAAACCGAATGGCAAAGCGTATAAAGGCTGCCAGGGAACAAGCCAAGCAACAAGATAAACAAACCATTGACGGTAATGGCAACTTGGCCATCTAACGCCATACGAAATGGTGCAGGTTGTGGTGCTTGCTCAAAGTACATGACTTTAACAACACGTAGATAGTAGTAAACACCGATGATAGCAAATACAATCATCACCACTGCAGCCCATACTAAATGCACATTAATCAGCGCTTCTAAAATACCTAACTTAGCCATAAAGCCAACAAACGGCGGAATACCAGCCATTGAGAACATCACAATCATCATGACAAATGCCATCCACGGATTGCGGTGATGCAAGCCTCTTAAATCATCCAAAGTCTCAACTTCATAACCGGCTTTACTAAATAGGATTAAAAGACCAAATGCCACCAAGGTCATGATCGCATAAGTAATCATATAGAATAATGACGCCGAAAATCCGCGCGGTGTCGCACAAGCCAACCCTAAAATAAAGTAACCCATGTGTGCAATCGAAGAATAACCCAACAGACGTTTCACATTAGTTTGCACCAAAGCAGACAAATTACCAATACCCATCGAAGCAATCGCCAACACAATCAACATCTGTGACCAAGCCGGTGATAAACTCGGCAACGCTTGCACTAACAAACGCACAATCATGGCAAAAGCAGCAACCTTAGGCGCCGCTGCAATAAATAAAGCGGCTGAAGTCGGTGCGCCTTCAAACACATCCGGCACCCATAAATGAAACGGTGCCGCGCCCAACTTAAATGCGATACCCGCGATAATAAACACCAAACCAAGAATCAACATCATGTTGTGCTCACCCGGTGTGTTCGCAGCAATCTTGGCAATCTGATGCAAATCCAACGAACCGGTGGCGCCAAAAATAATCGACAAACCATACAACAACAGTCCTGTTGCCATCGCTCCAATCACAAAATATTTCATCGCCGCTTCAATCGCTGTGCCATTATTGCGCTGCATCGCAACCATCGCATAAGTCGGCAACGCCAATAGCTCTAAACCTAAATACAAAGTAATTAAGTTTCCTGATGATACTAACACCATCATACCCAAAGTCGCCAACAAACCCATCAAATAATATTCACTGCGCGGCATATCACGATCTTCAACATACTGTCGCGAATACAAAAACGTCACAAATACAAATAGCGGTATAAACATATTCAACACATACGACATACCATCCGACACAAATGTTTTACTGAATTCATATTCAGTAGTGCCATTAAACGAACGGTGCACCAACCAAATAGTCACCAGCAAAGTAAACTGCACTAAAAAGTATACTGAGCGTGATTTACGATCAGTAAAAGCCGCCGTTAATAATGCGACACAGCACATAATCAACACAAATATATGCGGTGTTGCTGGGACCATATGGTGCGTTTCAGTGTACATAGTTCAGTAACCTTACAACTTAGTGGCCGTGGCCAGTGTTAATAAATGTCCGACCGATGCATGGAATAAATCCAATATCGGTTGCGGATAAAAACCTATAAAGAAAATGGCAAATGCTAACAAGCCATACATTACAAAATTGATTCCCGTCATATCCGTCAACGCAGCTACTTTATCATTCACCACCTGACCAAAGAATACTTTTTTGTACATGGTCAAGGTATAAGCCGCACCGATAACCAAAGTGGAAGATGCCAATAAGGTTACCCAGAAGCTGGCTTTAAACGTACTCAAAATAACCATAAACTCGCCAACAAAGCCTGATGTGCCTGGCAAACCAACATTCGACATCGCAAATACCATAAAGAAAGCCGCAAACCATGGCATGGTCTTAGCAATACCACCAAAGTCTTTTATATTACGCGTATGCATTTTTTCATATAACAAGCCAAAGGCGATAAACATGGCACCCGAACCAAACGCGTGGGTAATCATCTGCATCATCGCACCCTCAACACTTAAATAAGCGTCGGCATGATTGTTAGTATGACCAATAATCACGTAAATCATAAAGCAACCTAAGGTCACAAAACCCATGTGCGCAATCGAAGAATACGCAATCAGCTTCTTCATGTCGGTTTGCGCCAATGCAATAAAGCCAATATAGACAATCGCAATCAGCGACAACACAATCATTAACCAATCAAAGTATTGACAAGCATCGGGCACAATCGGCAAACTAAATCGCAAGAAACCGTAAGCACCTAACTTCAACATCAAAGCAGCCAACACAACCGACCCACCCGCTGGTGCTTCGGTATGCGCTATCGGCAACCAGGTATGCAATGGCCACAGCGGCACCTTGATACCAAACGACAGTAAGAAAGCAATAAACAACCAACACTGCACACGCATGCTGAGTTTTAACGGATAGAAGTCAGCAATATTAAAGCTCTTAGCATGCAAACCTAAATACAATAAAGCGATCAACATAATCGCTGAGCCTAAGAACGTAAAAATAAAGAACTTAATTGCTGCATAGGATTTCAGTTTGCCACCCCACATACCAATACTCAGGTACATCGGAATCAACATCGCTTCCCAAAAGAAGTAAAATAAAATCGTATCGCAAGCACAAAATACACCAATCACCGTGCCCTGCACGATTAAAAATGCAGCTAAATATTGCGGTACATTGCGATGCACCGTCTGCCATGACGCTAAAATAACAATTAATGTCGTGAAACAAGTCAACAACACCAACGGCATCGAAATACCATCCACCCCTAAGCTGTAATTGATACCGTAAGTTGGAATCCAATGATGAAATGATACAAACTGCATCGCCGATGTCGAGGTATCAAAACCTGCCCATAATGGAATACATAAAACAATAGTGACGAGTGACGTCACTAAAGCAATAAATCGCGCCGTTTGTGCTTGCCGATCTTTTGGCGTAAACAACAAAATGCACACCGCGCCCAGCGGTGGCAACCAAATCAATAAATTTAATAACGGTAGTTGTTGCAACATGTTTTACCCTAATACCATCCAAATTAATAAAGCCAGCAGACCAATAATCATCACCAGCAGATATTGATACAACAAACCGGACTGCAGTTTTTGTATCACTCGCGCAACCACTGTCGTGCTGCGTCCTGAACCATCAACGATCCAATCGTCCAATAATTTTGTATCAGCAAAGCGGAATAAGAAACGCGCTAATAAGTTGCCGCCTTTCACAAATACAATGTCATTAAAACGATCGAAACCAAATTTATCGACGAGCAACAAGAAAATCCAACGCAGGTTTTTCATTAACCATGGCGTGACTTTCTTATTTAAAATACAAAGGTAGTAAGAAGAAGCAATACCGGCAATCGCAAACCAAAACGGCAAAGTTGTCACCGAATGCAAAGCATCCATCCAAGCCCCGTGGAAATTGGCGCCCATTTTAGCCAAAATATTTTGCGACGGCAGCACAGCAATGCTGGTACCCAACATACCATCTTTGGTATACAAGATTGATTTGATAATCAAACCACCTAAGAATACGGATGGGATTGCCAATGCGATCAATGGCGCTGTCACCACCCAGTCATTTTCTTTTACCTTACCCTTCATCTCAGGTTTTAAACGCTCTTCACCGTGGAAGGTATAAAAGAAGCCACGGAAGATATAAAACGCAGTAACAAACGCACCACCCAACACACAGAGGTAGGCATAAGTAGAACCTGGAACATTCGACAATCGAACCGCTTCAATAATTGCATCTTTCGAATAGAAACCTGAAAACGGTGGAATCGCTGATAATGACAACGCACCAATTAAGAAACAGACATATGTGATCGGCATGTATTTACGCAAACCACCCATATTGCGCACATCTTGATCATGGTGCATCGCAATAATAACTGAACCAGCCGACAAGAATAATAAGGCTTTAAAGCAAGCGTGCATCATCAAGTGGAAGATACCAGCATGATAAGCCGCCACACCATTACCCGCCATCATGTAACCCAACTGTGAAATGGTTGAATACGCAATAATACGTTTAATGTCAGTCTGCACCCAAGCCACAATCCCCAAGAAGAAAGCTGTGGTACCACCTAACACTAACACCATCGACAATGCCGGTTGCGAAAATTGAAACATCGGTGACATACGTGCCACCATAAATACACCCGCTGTCACCATCGTTGCCGCATGGATCAAAGCTGAAATCGGTGTTGGGCCTTCCATTGATTCCGGTAGCCACACATGCAATGGTACCTGGGATGATTTACCCATCGCACCAATAAATAGAAGGATACAAATCACGGTATTCACTGACCACGAGGTACCTGGGAATATCGACATCATGGTATGCACAATCGCTGGTGTTTTAGCAAATACTGCCGTGTAATTTAACGTACCGTAATAGTCTAATACCGCCGCTATACCTAAGATAAAACCAAAGTCACCGACCCGGTTAATCAAAAATGCCTTTAAACTACCAACCGCTGCGGTTTCTTTTTGAAACCAAAAACCAATCAATAAGTAAGACACTAAACCAACGCCTTCCCAACCAATAAATAATTGCAGGAAGTTATTCGCCGTCACTAACAGCAACATCGCAAAGGTAAATAAAGAAACGTAACAAAAGAAGCGGCTATCACCTGGATCACCACGCATATAAGCCACACTGTATACATGCACCACGAGCGATACGAAGGTAACAATGCACATCATCGCTACGGTTAAGTGATCAATATATAAGCCAATATTAAAATAAAAGCGACCACTAACACCCCAGGTATACACCAAGCCTTCAGTTAGCGGCGTATTATCAAAGATCACCCACTTTAATAAGGTCAACGCACAAATAAACGAAACCACCATAAAGAAGATGGTCACCGCATGCGCGCCCTCTTTAGGCATCTTATTACCCGGCAAACCCGCAATCAAACTACCAACAAACGGAGCACATAAACAAATTAAGGCCGTCAGAAAAATTCCGTGATGCATCTGCTACCCCTTCAACTTATTCATGGATGCAATATTGATATCACCTCTCTTGCGATACAATAAAACCAAAATAGCTAACCCAACGGCAGACTCAGCTGCAGCAACGGTTAATATAAAGAATACGAAAATCTCACCAGCACCCAACTGCAAGTACGAAGCAAAAGCAATAAAGTTCATATTTACCGCTAATAGAATCAGTTCAACACACATCAGCATAACGATTAAGTTTTTACGGTTAATGACCATACCCGCCAAACTGATCGCAAATAATAATGCGCCTAAGGTTAAGTAATAACTGAGTGGTATCATGATTTTTTATCCGCCTTTAAATTAACCACGCGTAAGCGATCCGCTTTTTTCGCTTTAAGTTGTTGTGAAACCACTTGCGACTTAGTGCCTTTTTTACGACCAAAGAACGCTAATGAAATCGCCGCTATAATCGCCACCAATAAGATGACGGCTGCCAATTCAAATGGGTATAAGTACTGCGTATATAACAGCATGCCCATCGCTTTAACATTACTGTAATCCGCTGGCATGCGTGGCATGGTAATCGACGCGCCATCATTGAGCTGCATTGGGCCTATCACCGACAAGATCACCCAGACCAATGCCGCTGACACAATAACGCCCAACAACACAAATACAAAGGAACGCACAAAGCCGTCTTTTAAACTGGCGACATCAATATTCAACATCATGACAACAAATAAGAGTAACGTCATCACAGCGCCAACATAAACAAAGATCAATGCCAAGGCTAAAAACTCTGCTTGCAGCATCATCCAAAGCACGGCACTGCAGAAAAACGTCAACACTAAAAATAACGCAGCGCGCACCGGGTTACGGCTAATAATCACCATCAACGCCGAAGCAATCAATATCACTGCAAAAACAAAAAATATAATCTGATGAATCGGTATCATCTTGTCGCCTATCGGTAAGGTTCATCCAGTTCGCGATCTTTATGCAGTTGCTCTTCATAAAGATCACCAATCGCCAATAATTTTTCTTTGGTTAAAATATTTTGACCACGCTCACTCATGTGATAATGCATCTCATTGGTCAATACAACCGAGTCCACTGGACACGCTTGTTCGCACAATCCACATTTAATACACTTAAAGATATCAATATCGTACTTCGTAGTACGACGTGAACCATCTTCACGCATCTCAGCATCAATCGTAATCGCATTCGCTGGGCACACCGCTTCACACAGCTTACACGCAATGCAACGCTCTTCACCATTCGGGTAGCGACGTAACGCCAACATACCTCTAAAACGTGGTGACACCGGTGTTTCTTCCTCAGGATATTGCACCGTGGTTTTTTTGGTTACCATGTAACGAAAAGTAATCCGTAAACCCTTTAACAATTCCCATAAGGTAAACTTCTTAATGACTCTTTTTAAAGCACTCATTACCAGTACCCCCATCCGCATTCAATTGCGATCGCTATAACCACTATCCATACCAAACTCACAGGTATTAAAATCTTCCAACCCAACATCATTAATTGGTCGTAACGGTAGCGCGGCATCGTCGAACGTAACCAAAAATACATAAACATAAATACAAATACTTTCAGCGCAAACCATACCACACCCGGCACCCATTCAAACGCTTCATATAAACCCGGAATACCCTGGAACGGTGATAACCACCCCCCCCAGAATAATAAAGTGGCTACGGCAGAGATTAAAATCATATTGGCATATTCAGCCAAGAAAAATACCGCAAACGCCATACCACCGTATTCCACATGGAAACCAGCGACAATTTCAGATTCGCCTTCAGCTACATCAAATGGTGAACGGTTAGTCTCAGCAACACCAGAAATCCAATACACTACAAACAGTGGTAGCAATGGCAACCAGTACCAGTGCCAAAATCCACCCATTTGGCTTTCAACGATTTTGGTTAGGTTCATGGTGCCAGACACCATTAATACACCAACAAAACAAAAACCCATCGCAATTTCATATGACACCACTTGCGCACAAGAACGCATCGCACCTAAGAACGCATACTTCGAGTTGGATGCCCAACCAGCAATCAATATACCGTATAAACCTAACGACGACATCGCGAACACAAACAACAGACCCGCATTGACATTCGCTAACACCCAACCTTTAGCAAACGGCACCACCGACCAAACGGCTAGTGCAGGCGCTAAAGACAACATCGGTGCAATTAAAAATAAGTAACGGTTAGAGGCCGATGGCACAATAATTTCTTTAAATAATAGTTTTGCTGCATCCGCTAACGGTTGTGCTAAGCCGCGAAAACCTACACGATTCGGACCAATCCGACCATGCATATAACCCATCACCTTACGTTCTGCGAGTGTTGCATACGCCACACACACCATTAAAGGAATCAAAATAATAATAATTTTGACAATAATCCAGATAAAAGCGAGTATTTGTTGCTCTAACACTTATCACCCCGCGTAATAGTAATTTGTCCCATGGATTCACCAAATCCCGCTGTTTTTTCAATGCCCATCGCCATCCACACCATATCATCCGGCAAGCGATCATTAATTTGTAACGTCATCTCTAACTGCTGATCACCTTGCTTAACCAGCACATCATTACCACAATCAAGCCCCATGGCATCAGCTGTCGATTGGTTTATCAACACTTCGAATTGCTCTGGTTGTAACGTGTCTTGCAAAGGTTGACTACGACGCACCACATTATCCACCATATTGATAGGCCATACACCATAACGGCATAGCTCATTAGGCTGAACGCTAGGTGCCTTAATATCACCGGTAGCTTCATAGCTGGGTTTAAGATCGTGCTTATCTTTTAGTTGCTCCGCAACCTCATGGGCTGACTTATAATCAAACCCTTCCAGTTCAAGCATATTTGCCAACACACGCAACACTTTCCAGGCAGGCTTAGCTTGGCCTTTAGGTGTAGTCACCGCATGCACGCTCTGCCATTGCCCCATGGCATTTACAAACGTACCATCACTTTCAACAAACGGCGCAACTGGCAAAATAAAATCGGCATATTGTTGCATAATGTCAGTCATGTAAGGTGTTAAACACACTACCAAGCCGGCATTGTCCAATTGCTTGATAACCTTTTCAGGTCGTGAACAATCTTTTTCCGGCTCCACATTTAGCAACACATAACCACGCAAGCCATCCCCATCAAACATAGACTGTGCATTTAATCCAGCTTGTTCACTGGCGTGTGGCACAGAACCTGCCAACCAGCCACCAGCAAAGTTAGCGCCCGGTGTCACCATGTTGAATTGTCCACCCACCAACTTCATTAATCGCGATGCCAGCTGGCGTAACTGTGAAGCATGCGGATGTTGCATACACATCGCACCCAACATCAAACAAGGATTATTTGATTCATGTAACTGTTTCGCTATGCACTCTTCCGTTTCATCCGGTTTTAATGCATTAATCCAAGCTTCATCACAAGATTCACCTTTTAGCTGTAAAGCAGCCAAATAAACCGCAGCCACATGATTCACAAATTCATTAATATGCACAACACGCTCATGCGCCAGCGGATAATTAAAATCATGCCGACAAGCCGCCACACTCATAATAGCCGCACCTTCTTGCGATGCTTTTAATACACGGTAATTCGCCAGCGGCACTTCATTGCGTAAGTGACAACCAACCAATAAAATCACATCTGATTGCTCAATATCTTCTGGTGAACTTTCAAAACCGGCAAATGTCTTAATACAAGCATCGTCGCTAAAATCATTTTGACGAATGCGGTGATCAACATTATTAGAGCCAATGCCTCGCATGAGACGTTGTAATAAATTGCATTCTTCAACGGTAGAATTGGGAGATAACAATGCACCTAGTTGCTCAGCACCTTGCGTCTCAACTAAACCTTTCATGCGGTCAGCCACTTCCGATAATGCTCGCTCCCAACTAACCGCTTGCCATTGTCCATTTTTTTTGATCATCGGTTCGGTGACACGATCATCACTATCAAAACCTAAATAAGAAAAACGATCACGATCACTCAACCACACTTCATTAATTGATTCGTTTTCACGCGGCACCACACGCATCACTTCGCGGCGTGGTTCGTATTCTAAACCACGTGTGTGCACAAAAATATTTGAACCATAACAATCATGTGCCGCCACCATCGGATGCTCTTGCAATTCCCACGCACGACCGGTGAAGCTGTACGGCTTTGAAGTCAGTGCACCCACTGGACACACATCAATCATATTGCCAGACAATTCAGAATCAATCGCTTTTTCAACATAGGTACCAACTTCCATGTGCTCGCCACGGAACATCGCACCCATTTCACGATTACCACACACTTCTTCACTGACACGAATACAACGCGTGCATTGGATACAGCGTGTCATTTCCGTTGCCACTAAAGGCCCAATGCTTTGACTGGCCACTGAACGCTTGCTGCGGTGATATTCGGAATTGGCGTAACCAAACCCTACCGATTGATCCTGCAATTCACACTCACCACCCTGATCGCAGATCGGGCAATCAAGCGGATGATTAATTAATAAAAATTCCATCACTGCACGTTGTGCTTCTAATGCTTTTTTTGATTGCGTATAAACTTTCATGCCAGGTGTGACAGTTGTTGCACAAGCAGGTAACGGCTTATGGGCTCCTTCTATCTCCACCAAACACATGCGGCAGTTAGCCACCACTGATAATTTTTTATGGTAACAAAAACGTGGGATATAAATGCCGATATTATCCGCAGCATCAATCACACTGGTGCCTTCTTCAACACTCAAGCCTTGCCCATTGATTTCTAATTCAACCATACAGTTTCGCCTGCCTTACTCAGTTGTCACCGTGTCATGCTGCGCATGAAACTTCGCACAACCACCGTGTTCAATATGTTGTTCAAACTCTTTACGGAAGTGGCGTAAGAAACCACCCACCGGCCAAGAGATGGCTTCACCAAATACACAAATGGTTTTGCCTTCAATGTTTTTAGCGGTTTGCGCCAATCGATCGATATCCGATAATTTAGCTTTACCTAACTCAATCGAACGCAACAGTTTAAATACCCAACCACTGCCTTCACGACAAGGTGTGCATTGGCCGCAGGATTCATGCATATAAAATTGCGCAAAACGACGCGCTACTTTTACCATACACGTGCTTTCATCCATCACCATCATGCCGCCCGACCCTAACATCGAACCGGCTTTCATGATGCTGTCATAATCTAAATCGGTTTTCATGATGATATCCGCTGGCAATATCGGCATTGAACTACCACCCGGGATAACACCCTTAAGCTTTTTACCATCTTTCATGCCACCGGCTAGCTCCAGTAACTCAGTAAACGGTGTACCCAATTGAATCTCATAGTTACCCGGCTTATTAACATGGCCACTCACCGTAAAGATTTTAGTGCCACCATTTTTTGGCCGACCCAAATCTGAAAACCACTTCGCACCTTTTTCTAATATCACTGGCACAGTGGCTAAGGTTTCACAGTTATTCACATTGGTTGGTTTACCGTATAAACCAAAGTTAGCTGGGAATGGCGGTTTTAAACGTGGCATACCGCGTTTACCTTCCAACGAATTCATTAATGCGGTTTCTTCACCACAAATATAGGCACCCGCCGTGCAGTGATTAAAGATTTCTATATCCAGCCCTGAGCCCATCACGTCTTTACCTAACAACCCGGCTGCACGTGCTTCTTCTAAAGCTGCTTCACAACGCTGAAAAGGTTCGAAGAACTCACCGCGTAAAAAGTTATATCCCACACTGGCACCCACCACATAACAAGCAATCGCAATGCCTTCTAATAATTGATGGGGATTAAAGCGCATGATATCGCGATCTTTAGCCGTACCGGGTTCGGACTCATCCGAGTTACAAATAATGTATTTTTGCCCTGGCACATCACGTGATAAAAAGCTCCACTTCAAGCCGGTAGGAAAACCTGCACCACCACGACCACGTAAGTCCGATTGCTTTAAGGTTTCAATAATCTCTTCCGGCGGTGTTTTTTCTTTTAAAATCTTACGCCAAACCGACCATCCACCAATGCTTTCATAGGTAGACATCGACCACGCATTTTTTAAATGGCGCGTACGGTAACACACTAAATCCAGCTTAGTCGCCATCGTTACCTCCTTTCGCTGATAATTTGTCAATCAACGCGTCCATTTTTTCAACGGTTAAGTCTTCAACATAATCTTTATTATTCACTTGGCACACCGGTGCATTAGCACACGCCGCTAAACATTCTGTTTCGCGTAAAGTGAACTGGCCATCGGCTGTGGTTTCACCTAATTTAATGCCTAAGCGTTTTTCTAAATTAGCTACGATTTCTTCAGAGCCATTCAACATACACGACACATTGGTGCACACACCTATTTTATGTTTACCAATCGGTTTGAATTCATACATGTCATAAAACGAAGCGGCTTCATAGGCTTCAATCGGCGGGATACGTAAATACTCAGCCACCGCTGTCATGAGCTCTTGTGATAAATACCCACCATTTTTTTCTTGTACGATCATTAATGCCGCGACCACAGCTGAACGACGTTGATCAGCTGGATATTTGGCTAGCCAATGGTCTATTTCTTTGTGGGAGTCTTTTACAATTTGTTCTACATCCGCCATTAGCGATCCACCTCCCCAAATACCACATCAATACTCGAAATCACCGCCACCATATCAGCCAACATATGCCCGCGGCACATCTCATCCATCGCGGCAAGGTGAGGATAACTGGCTGGGCGAATTTTTATGCGATACGGTTTATTGGCGCCATCGGAAACAATATAAATGCCGAACTCCCCTTTGGGATGTTCAATCGCCGCATACGCTTCACCGGCTGGCACATTTAACCCTTCGGTATACAATTTAAAATGATTAATTAACGCTTCCATATCGGTTTTCATTTGCTTACGTGGCGGCGGCGCTAATTTATGATCTTCATTAATCACCGGACCTGGGTGCTTACGTAACCAATCGATACATTGCTTTATAATGCGATTCGATTGACGCATTTCTTCCACTCGCACTAAATAACGATCATAACAATCGCCGTTAGTACCGACAGGAATATCAAAATCGAGCTGATCGTAACATTCATACGGCTGCTTACGACGTAAATCCCATTCCACACCCGAACCACGTAACATCGGCCCAGTAAAACCAAGCGCAATCGCGCGTTCAGCGCTAACGACAGCAATATCGACCGTACGCTGTTTCCAAATACGGTTATCAGTTAACAAGCCTTCGTAATCATCCACCAATTTTGGAAAACGACTGGCAAAATTTTCAATAAAATCTAACAACGTACCCGAGCGCGCTTCATTCATTTCAGCAACGTCTTTTTCATTATGCCATTTGGATACTTTATATTTCGGCATATGATCCGGTAGATCACGATACACGCCACCTGGTCGGTGGTAAGTCGCGTGCATACGTGCACCCGATACTGCTTCGTAGCAGTCCATTAAATCTTCACGTTCACGGAAACAATATAAGAACGGCGCCATCGCACCGATATCTAAAGCATGTGCGCCTAACCACAATAAGTGATTTAAAATACGCGTAATCTCATCAAACATCACACGAATATATTGTGCGCGTATCGGCACACCAATGCCGAGTAGTTTTTCAATCGCCATCACATAAGCATGTTCATTCGCCATCATAGATACGTAATCAAGACGGTCCATATAACCAACGCTTTGATAATACGGTTTCGATTCAGCTAATTTTTCAGTGGCGCGATGCAATAAGCCGACATGCGGATCGAGTTTTTTAACGACCTCGCCATCTAGTTCGGTAATAATACGTAACACACCATGCGCGGCAGGATGTTGTGGCCCAAAGTTTACCGTAAAGTTTTTAATCTCAGCCATTACTTGCGTTCCTCTTCAGCTGGGGTTTCACGGTAACGATTATCTTCTCGAATAACCTTCGGTACATTGATGCGCGGTTGAATGCTCACTGGCTCATACACGCAGCGACGCTGTGCGGCATCATAACGTAATTCTACTTCACCAATCAGTGGGAAATCTTTTCTAAACGGATGACCTTTAAAACCATAATCCGTCAAAATACGACGCAGGTCTGGATGACCTTCATACTCGATACCATATAAGTCGAAAGCTTCACGCTCAAACCAATTCGCCGCAGGCCATAAGTCACACAAACTAGGCACACGTAATGACTTTTCATCGGGTAAAAATACTCGCAAACGTAAACGGTGATTTTTCTTTATCGACAATAAATGATACACACTGGCAAAGCGTGGCTTATCCCACTCCAGTACACGTTCCGTTTGACTTAAATTTTGACCACGACTAAAACCAGTTGCTGTGGTTTCTGTGGTTCGCCATTCGCTAATGCCATACTCTAAATAATCGACACCACACACATCAATCAGTTGATCAAAGTTAAATGGGTGATCATCGCGTAACTCCTGGCATACTGCTAAGAATTGATCGGCCGCGATTTCGACCGTTACCATATCGTCAGCTGCCGTTGTAATCGCTTGCAGCTGATCGCCAAAGCGGCTGTGTAGCTCTTCGGCTAAATTTATTACTTCAGTCACGCCTACCTCTTATGCTGCTTCTTCATCAGGGCGCACCAGCACCGACTGATTACGAATCTTATTTTGCAATTGAATAATGCCATACAACAACGCTTCTGCTGTTGGAGGACACCCTGGCACATAAATATCCACCGGAACGACTCGGTCACAGCCCCTAACAACTGAGTACGAGTAATGATAATAACCACCACCATTGGCACATGATCCCATGGAGATCACCCAACGCGGCTCTGGCATTTGGTCGTAAACTTTTCGCAGTGCTGGTGCCATTTTATTGCACAAGGTACCAGCAACAATCATAACATCGGATTGACGTGGACTCGGACGAAAGAAACAACCAAAACGATCGAGATCATAACGATCCGCCGCTGTGTGCATCATTTCAACAGCACAACACGCCAAGCCAAAAGTCATTGGCCATAATGAACCGGTTTGTGCCCAGTGAACTAATTTATCAACCGAAGTGAGCATAAAGCCCTTTTCTTGAATCTCGCTTATTCCCATTCCAATGCCCCGCGTTTCCACTCATATATAAAGCCGACCACTAAAATGCCTAAGAAGATCATCATTGCCCAAAATCCTTGCAAACCAATTTTGCGAATAACTACCCCCCAAGGAAACAGGAAAGCCGTCTCTAAGTCAAAGATAATAAACAATATTGCGACTAAATAATAGCGAATGTCAAAAGGTGCACGCGCGTCGTCAAAAGCTTCAAAGCCACACTCATAAGCTGACAGTTTTTCTTTGTAAGGTTTTTTTGGTGCCAACATCTTGCCCATCATGACGGGCGCCATACCGATAAACAGACCGATACCAATAAACACTAACACAGGAAAGTAGGTTGTTAGCATGTCTTGCTCCTTTTGTTATCAATGAATGCCGAAGGCCGGACTCGAACCGGCACGGCTTTCGCCACTGCCCCCTCAAGACAGCGTGTCTACCAATTCCACCACTTCGGCTCATTCACATGTTTAACTTAGTTACTCTTTTGCTTCTGTGAAGCTGGGAGACTAGGCGTAAAGCTATCTGCATTGCCACCGACAGATTGAGTACTGCTCGGTATTACCGGTTTATTGATCGGCATTGATTGCACAGGGTTTGTGCTATCAGGCAAGTCTAACAATCCTTTGTTATTCTTTACACCATGAGAATTCATGTAACCCAAGGTTAAGCTGGTTGCAAAAAACACAGCGGCAAGTAACCCGGTTACTTTCATTAAAAAGGAAGTCGACCCTTGACTACCAAACATAGTATTTGACGCACCGGCACCGAATGCCGCGCCAACATCAGCACCTTTACCATGCTGTACCAAAACTAATGCGACGATCGCTATCGCCACCATGACATGTATTACTAAAATTAATTGTTGCATATTTGACCTATTGCACTAAATTGTTCTACTTTTAATGACGCCCCACCAATTAATGCGCCATCTATGTCGTCCATCGCGAACAGTTCAGCTGCATTGTCGGGTTTCACACTGCCACCATACAGAATTCTAACAGAATTCGCTACATTGGCATCGTAATTCATTAACTGTTGACGAATTTTTTGATGCAACTCTTGCGCTTGTTGCGGCGTTGCTGTCTCACCCGTACCAATCGCCCATACGGGCTCATAAGCAATTACAGCATTCATCATTTGATCCGGCTCAACTTTGTTTAATGCGGCCGATAATTGCGCATGCACTACCGCATCGGCTTCACCCGCTTGGCGCTGCTCTAAAGTTTCACCAACGCATAAAATCGAAGATAATCCTGACTGCAAACCCATGGCAAAGCGATCAGCCACCAGTTCATTACTCTCACCATAAACATGACGGCGCTCAGAATGACCTACTATTGCAAATTCGCAGCCCATTTCACGTAACATATCCGCCGATACCTCGCCGGTATAAGCACCCGACTCAAATTGGCACACATTCTGCGCGCCCAATAAGATATGACTGCCTTTGAGTTGTTGATGCGCTTGTGACAAATACGGAAATGGCGGACAAACCAACCATTGTGCCTGCTCAAGTGCCGGACAATCCGCCAATAAGCCAGACAACAGATCCGTCGTGAATGACGCTGATCCGTTCATCTTCCAATTGCCTGCGATTAACATTTTTCGTGCATTAGCCATGCGTTACCCCTGCTTTCGATGCGGCAGAGTATAACGATAATTATTGGGATTCACAAACGATATAAAATACAGAGGGGTTTATTGCGTTGCTGGCTTTGTTGAACCATTACTGACAGCTTTCTTCCCACTCAACATCAAATCCGCAATAATGATATTGCCCGTACCCGTCATCGAAATGGTAACTGATTGGATAGACCCCAGATCAATGGGATGACTACTGTCCTTAGACACCAAATCTGTCAATGGTATTTGTATCATATGCAGTAAAATTCGAGGCACCGGGCTTAAATTTTTTGCATCTCCCGGAGGATAAAATAAAGCAAGGTTAGTAATTTTTTTTGATGCTGCATGACCTTCAGTATCAGTTAACGTCAATGTCATGCTTGGTGTTGAAACTGAAGTGTATTTGGCAAAATCTACAGCCACTCTAAATTGCACATACTTATATGCGCTAAAATTTTTATATTGCGATGGAATAGCATTGGCCCAACTGGCATTATTCTGCCAAAAAATTTGGTACTGGTGAACACTGTAGTACTCTGTATTACCAAAGCTCGCCCCATTAACATAGGTATGCGGCTGCTGTGTTGCATCAATGGGCAAAGTAGTACTTTTAGTGTTTATCGGTATGCACTGAACCGGCTGTGATGCCGCTGCTTGCCAATTACCACAAGAGGGAGCAGTGTTTGTATTACCGATAATAGTGACTGCTCCGCCCAGATTATTTTGTTTGTTAGTAGTTAAAAGTGTATTTATCAACAAGCGGTCACTATTAGCGGGTTGATACCAGTTATGCTGAAACTTACTTGCAGGTGGAAGTTGATTTATTTTATTCTGCAAGTGATTTTGAAAAAATGGTACGATATAACTAACTGCTGCGGCTTGTTGTTGCTTCTGAGTGAGACGTGTTGATTTACCAGTACCACAGTGAGGATCACTAGCTAAAACAGATTTGGAAAAACTACTATCATTAATCCAATCGTCAACCCCACCCCACGCCGGGTCACCCCACACCGTATTGAAATAATTATGATTAGCACCCATTAGAATAGAAAAATATTTATTGGCAGTATTATTTTGCTGGCCAGGCATAGCATTATCAAAATAATAAACCCCATCGAGCGAATCAACGTCACCATCACAATAACCTAACATTATTCCACGCGTTACCCCGGTGGTAAATTGTTTAAAATCATCGGTAGGAGCCAAACTAAAAACCGCTTTGATCCCATATTGCTTAAGCGGATTTATAGTATTGTAAGCATACACGACACCTTCACCTGCTCTGGAGTGTCCTAATATGGCTACGTTTTGAAAATCTAAGGCCGGTAGCTTGCTTTGCAAATTATTTTTCAGGTATTGCAATTGAAAATTAATTAATTTGGCGCGCGCTTTCATGGCAGTCGGTTGATAACTATCGTTAGTGTTAATGGCATTAGCAGAAATCGATATTACAAAAAAACCCTGACTTGCTAGTGCCTCACCTAAATAGTTATAACCAAGAAAGTTAGGTAAAAATTTTCCTTGATACTGCGACTCATGCATACCATGCATCAATACAACAATTGGCAAGCTGCCTTTAGCGCCAGCAGGATAAAAAAACTGAGCTAAATTTTCGTTGTTATACCATGACTCCATTTCAAATGCATTCATGCCATCAAAATAATAGCCATAGGTCACGGGGTATATGCCACCAGGTACACTAACAGTTGTTTTCTCAATATTAAAACCACATTTATAAATAATTGGACCTTGAGATGTGTATCGGTAATCAATACAACTTGCAATATCTTGTTGCATTGCCTGGGTCAACTGACATTTACCCTTAATAGGGATTTTGTACTTTTTACTGTCTGCAGAAAAACCATAAGAAAACTCGACCGACTTCAACCCATATTCAGCAGTAAATGCACTAACCGTGTTACGTTGTGCATCAATGCTTCGCTTCATTACAATCGGCCTATCATCAAACCAGACCACAGCAGGCTTGGATATCATCGATGGACTAGGCTTCAGTATTACTAATGGGTACCCGGCATTTTCTACATAACAGCCTGATTTTGGAATAACTGCTGCATACACCGACATCGACAAGACACTTAATACAATGATTTTTAGACCTATTTGTATAATACGCATATACCACACACACTCTGTATATAAACAATGCCAACCATTCTAGTAATTATAGTAAGAATACGGATTATTTCTTTGATATACTGCGCCGCGAGACAGCAGTGTGAGAGTAAACCATGCGATCAGCAGCAGGTAGTACAGCCATTATTCCTTATCAAGCGCCATTATTTGGTGCAAGAGCTGTGGTTGCCCCCAGTAAAAAGCGTGCATTTAAATGGTTATGCCGTCGACTCGATGTGCCGCGTATTACAGTTAACGAGTTAGTTTGGTTGGCTGATAACAAAGAAGGTTTTTACGGTGAATTCAAAAGGAAACCAGTTACCGACGCAGTCACCGACGATGAATTGGCACGTTTGCGAAAACACATTGCATCAATAGTGCAATTTGCCGCGGATCATCATCGATCGACAGAACGCAGCAAGTATCATGTCACTCGTTTGAGCATGCCCGAATACAGTCTCTTCACCAGCGCGCCATTTAATGAAATGCAACTAACTGAGCTCAGTGATTGGCTTGAGAAACAAGCTGCTGAATTACCGGAAAATGTGCATGTGTTATTAAGTACGATTGCGGTAAAGATGGATGATGAGCTGTATAATATGGCATTTTATATTACCGGTGGCGCTGATGCTCGAGTGCATAGCGTCATAAAAAGCCAACCCTCTGAAGAAGATCTGACCTATGAGGATCCGGATGTAACACTGTTTCAGATGTTACCAGGCAAACCCGATGATGTTCGATTTACCATTGCGCATGGCCAACTATCTAACACTAAAGCGCTCGCCAACCATCCAGGTTTCAACGTGGCTGTCGGTGATACACAAATGCAAGTGTTTGTTGAAATTTGTTATGACCAACCCGATGGTACCGCACTTAAACACCTAGAACACACATTACGTGATTCCACTTTGCATATGCCGCGTTACAGCTCAAACATAGTCAGCGCCAACACCACTGACATCTGTCACGATGCATGCATTACACCGCAAGTAACACACGTCGATGCTATAAAAAGCAAATATAACCCGCGTTACCATGGTAATCATTACTTAATAACCGCATCTAATCCAGCTTTCGGCGGCCCCTATCGCATTTATGATTTCGGTACACAAGTCTGTTGCGAATTGTCTGCTGAATATGAATGCGCTCGTCGACGTTCAAACCTTTATTACTACCAACAAAAACTCGGTGTCACCTTAAGCGATTTAGATATCACCATCGAAATCGATCGCGCGTTACGCGCCGGTGAAGCACAAAATGCCTTACACTTATTACAGTTACTGGAATCCCCCGAGCCTATCCTGGTAACACGTTTAGCAAGCCATCACTTAGCCGAATTGCCCAGCTTAGAATTAAATATGATGGCGATGAGAGCAGAGAAACTTGCTGATGCACAGGTTGCGATCCTAGCGCAACGTGCCGGTGAATTGAGCGCCACCTCACTGCAATATTTATTTAAATTAGTAGAAGACGGATTTATTATCAACTCACCCGGTGTGATTAATTTGTTATGTCAACAAGTCTACCGCTTGAGTTCTAATGCCTATATGCCTTTTTTTGAACCTGAATTTTTAGTTCATCTGACAGCTGACTCCATTAATGCGTGCATAAAACATTTTAGCGACTTGTACCCTGACGAATTGGATCAAATAACACAGCGATTGTTTACTGCAGTGAACCGCACGACACAGCATGAACTAATCGCTAGATCATGGCTGCTCAACACCGATAGTATACAAATCATTTGCGATCAACACGAAACTTTAACCCCATCGGAAATCAATGTGTTGTGCCAACAAGCAAAACGACTCAGCGATGACTCACTTTCACAACTGTTAATCCATAGCGATGTATTTAATTCCAAAAGTAAGCTTTTACTCGACAATGAAATAGCAGCGCGTAGCAGGCAAAGCTCTGCCTTACGAATGTCATAACGCAACACATACCCTTATGGCGTACGCGCCAATGCAATATATTCACTCTTTTCACCTGCCGTATCGCTTGCTGGAGCATCGCTTTCATCTGCAGGCTGCCCAAATAAGCGCGCACGATGGGTACCGGCCGTATGTCTTTTCGCTAGCTCGCGTAGCTTGTCGATTATTCGCTCATATCCTTCTGGATCATAACGCTTTACGACATCTAATGGCGTGACACCTGCCTCATTCGGGACATCCAATTGAGTAAATAGTCGCTCAAATACTGTTGCATTTTTTAAAGCTAATTCAATAAAACTGACGAGTTCTTTTGAGTAATGCGTTGCAAATAAAATAAGACCGTGATATTCGCCTAACTGGCCTTCAAGTAAGCAAGTGATAAAAGCGTTTGCAAATTCCGAACTCTTCTCAGCAAGCCGCATAACATACGGATACTCTTCCTTACAGATGCTAGGATTTTTAATCCAACGCACAACAAAACACACTTCCCTTGGGCCATCATCAATATAGAGTATTTTATTTCCCGACAAGCTGTTAGCCAAATCACTTGTAAACTCAGACTTATGTAATGCCAACTCAATCAACGGCACCAGCACAGCCTCATGACATGTCATTACACCCACACGCTCATTGCTTGAACTCAAAAGTGCGTTATTAACAACTGCAAGCATTTTATCGTTGGTTTTTGCCAAAGCAACCAGTTGCTTAAAGATCGGAAAATTTCTGTTGGCAATATCATGCAGTATCGTCAGATAATTAACTGTATTTTTACGTTGTAATACGTTAACCAAAAAATCCATAACAACGACATCATCTTCAGCAAGCGCTATAAACTCACCCAATGCGGCTACAGGAAATTGTTTCGAGTCCTGAAAAAAACATGCTTCATATACGTATGTCAGCTCAAACATTGCAATCATCAAATTTCGGATGTATGAAATGTTACGTGCCACCTTAACTAATTTCGAAAAAACCACCCCATCAGACCTAGTGAGCATGTATGACATTACACTTAACATCCTCCCATCTAGACCAATAAAATCCGGTATTACTGTATTGAAAGTCTTACCGACAACATCTAAAGCAACAGGGTTCTCCATATACAAATCTAATAGCGCCACAGTATAATGCGGATCCGCATACAGCATAAACGATTGCGCAGAAGTAACACTAGCAGACGAGCAGCCCAACACAGATTTGCTACCCAACCGTTTTGCTAACGGCTTTAATACCCGCTCATCGCTACTGGCAAATTTAATCGCTAGCGGCAAGAGACACACGTAAAACTCAACAGTAGATACAGGATCCATTATTAGCCGATAAGCTACCGTTTGTCTGTGGCCTTCAGCATAAAAATCCGGGGGATGAGAAAATACGATGCCATGATAATCATTATATATATGGTGACATGTTTTAAAAACATGATTAATAGCCTTTTCATACAATTCTTTTTTCTTACGTGGAAAATCATCATCCACATGTGTCATTAGCAAACTGTGGATATGCTTTGCCTTAATATTATTAATATGCTTTTCAGGCAACGTCATTAAAAACTCTAGATCTTCAACGCTAAGTACTGATGAAAAATCAATCTTTCGTTTAAGTTTGCGTTTGTTACCTTTCTTTTTTTTCTGTGCCTTAGTTAATTTAATCGGAAAAGCTATTATTAAGTCACCGTCCTGTTTTGCCTTGGAGGCCTTTGCTTTTGCGGTGCTAATTTCGGTTACTACTGATACGGATGCTGTAGCTTTCTTTTTTTTGCTTTTTCTTTTCCTTACTTTTGGTTTAGCAACAGTAGCAACCGGCATACCGACGGCATGCGCTATGTCCGCAGCAGGATTGCTAATTTTTGACTCAAGCACTCCTGGTAGTGCTGATTTTTTTGTTGTCTCGCTTTCTTTTACATCCACACGTGGGCCATCATCAGGCGATAAAATAAACCCAAACCGTTCGGCTATCTGTCGTGCTTGCTCATGATTACCCTCACCCTGTTGTCGCAACGCTTCTGCGTGCCACTCGGCTTCTGTTGAAGGCCCAGCATCGATGCCCATGGCATCAATCGCGGTGAATTGTATGCCATCTGCCAACACATTAATAAGTTCTTTAATCTTAGGGTGCCTAACACTACTCATAAATACCAGCTCTGTTTCAGCTCGGCTAATCGCCGTAAATAAGTTATTTAAGTCAGTAATCAGAATTTTATCTGCTGCAGTAATGTCAGCACGTTTTTTCTTGCCACCCTCAAGCAGTTTCAACAACCGCACAGCGGTACCACTTGAAATAAGGTCCCTTAATATAATCCGCTTATAGCCCAGGCCTTTAATTTCAGCAATGCTAAACACCAACGTCGCACCTAATTGTGCCGCTACAGCTGCTTTTTTGTCTTGCGGGCATATCACCGCGGTATCTACACTGCCACACAACCTTTGCACTTGCTCTACTTCGCTCGGCTTTGCCCCAATCATCGCGACAGAACCTGTAGCATCCAATGCCGAGTTCACTTCAATATCAACCAAGTCCGAACCGTGCGATGTGATGCCTTTTTTCACACCCAATAATTTACTCGCTATGCTGGCAATATGTGTCGCACAACGATAGGTCTTATTTAATTTCGCCACATAAGTCTGTGCCGCACCAGAGGCTGTAATTAATCCACGTAAATATTCCATTGAATGTGAAATATTTTCTAGATCTTGATTATGATCGCCGACAAAAACCACTTTAGCGCCCATTGCCATCAAAGTTTGCAACTGTACTCGTGTTAAGTCTAATGCTTCGTCAACCAATAAAGTTGGATTTCCTTCAATTTTAGCAACATCGAAACGTGATAGTTTTAAATGATATTGATGTGCTTCAGCCAGGCCAGACATGTAGTCTTGATATACTTGCCATAGCTGCTGCTGTAATTCAGCCTTACCATGAAATAAAGAATGACTACCGCCCATTGCCTGGTACTTTGCCAAACCTTCGTCACCCGGTTTATTTATTCCAGACATTACTATGCACTCTTGGCGAAAGTGCTCAAAATCCATCGTTGCTAATATGGCTTCAATATCTGGACCGGTATCAGTCAAATCTTTTGATTTATGTCTGAATAATTTACGTGCGTTATCTTGCACTTTAGTAAAAAAAAGCAGTAAATGGCTATCATCGACTTGCATCATGTCATCGAGATTAACACCCGCGTGTTGCAGCATTTGTTGATAAGCGCAGTAATTTACAGTATCGGCTGCTGCAGCTCCACATTGTTCAGCCATTTCATGACGTAATTTATCCGATTGCGCTATGTAATACACATTCGCCGCATCATCACCATCCTCACCTGCTTCTAACAGCTGTTCAATTATACTTTTAGCCAATAGCGTTTTTCCAGAACCCGGAGCGCCCGCTACCAATGCAATAAATGAATCATCGGTCAAACCCGCGGCGATACTAAATAAACACTCATCTTGCCTTTCACTCATGTGAATTAATTGGCGATTATAGGTCACCAGCTCTACCGGCTTTATTTTTGCAAGTGGCCCACCTGCACCTGCCATTGGTAAACCGGCTCCAGCCTTATCTTCTGTGTTATCAGCAATTTCTAACACACGCTCATCATCACCCGAAGCTGCCAAAGCCTGTATTCGATCGCTATTGGCTTCAAGAAATCGATCTTTAGCACCCGGCTTTAAATAACGTGCATTATCATAATCATGATCGGGTAACAGCTCTAACAACACCCACACCAGCTGATCATTGATGGTTTGTTTAACCGCTAATAATCGAGGTGTTCTACCTATCCGTATGCTCAATACTTTCTCACGACCTATTCGCTCGAGATTAGCACCTCTCCTCAAGCTTTCATTTTGCATATCTTTAATGCGTTGCTCAAAAGAAGTTCGGTACATCGCATTAAAATCAGGATTTTGCAACATCGCCTTTACACTACTGGACATCACAATAATAGCTTTTGACATATAATTCTCGACTCAAAACACACACAACGTCATAGTACCCATGAATTCTTAGGGTTTACTTAAATTAATAACAAAACATTAAGTAATATTAAAATCAATAATTAATAGTAATATATATAAAACTCCCACCGCCAGTGAAGCTACCGCCTCACTGGTCGATAGCAATATTCTACGTTACACTGTCGCCATGGAATCTTTCGAATGGATGGTGATTGGCGCGGGCCCGGCAGGCATTGCCAGTGTTGGTCAATTACTCGAGCTGGATGTTGCTCCAGAAAAAATTGTTTGGATTGATCCGCATTTTAAATGCGGTGACTTCGGCCAATTGTGGCGCAAGGTCGAAAGCAATACACCCGTTGAATCATTTGAGTTTTTTTACAACTCCTGCAAAGCGTTTCACTACGGCACACAAACCAAACCGTTTTTTATACAACACATGCAAGCAGATAAAAACTGCCCGTTATTAGTGGCAGCCGAACCCATGCATTGGATTACCACACAACTACGTCAACAAGTGTTATCAGTCGCGGGCGCCGTGCAAGCATTACAGCCCAGCGACGGCGGTTGGCTAGCACAAGTATCCACCGGACAACCACTACACAGCCAAAAAGTGATCTTAGCCACCGGCGCCTATCCTCGCACGCTGGATTTCGATCAGCTTGCAACCATTCCAATCGTCACTGCGTTTAGCCCTGAAGATTTAGCTGCAGTCATTAACACTGAAGATACTGTCGCTGTATTTGGTGGCAGTCAATCAGCACGCAGTGTATTGGAAAATTTACAGCCACTGCAGCCCAAACGCATTGTGCACTTTTATCGTCATTTTCATACTTACGACTATCATCTCGGTCATTTAAACTTTCCACACGTAGAGACATTTGAGATGACTGCCGAAAACCTAGTGAATAACATTCCACACTGCAATAAAGCCATCTATGCCATTGGTTTTGAAAAACGCACCGTGCCTATCCTCGGCCTACACCGCCAATACGACTATGATCACGACACCGGCGAGATTGCTCCTAATATTTATGGCTTGGGTATCGCCTTCCCAGAGTTATTACCCCACCGCAATGCCCAAGCAGAATACCCCAACATTGCTGTTGCGGCATTTGTTGAACGCGTGCAGCACTTGTTACCTTATTGGTTGACGTTGTCATCTGCTTCTCTCACGACAGAGAACGTATAAGTTTGGTAATGACACCAATAATGACTAAATTTTATTCCTAGTGTAATAAAACTGTGTTAGCATCTCCCCGGGAAAATAACGTGGGGAATAGGCAACATGTTCAAAAAGTGTATAGCAATAATCGTCGGTGTCTCGTTAGCGCCAATGGCATTTAGCTGGTGGGCAACCGGCCACGCATTAACCGCTGAAGTGGCTTATCAAAACACTACAGCAAAAACCAAAGCACAAGTTGCCGCGCTATTAAACACACCGCTCAACTTTCCAACATTAAAATCAAATGCCAGACAACCGAGCATCACCCCCACCGATTTAGCCAAATCATTAAACATGATGGCGACAGATGCCTCATGGGCCGATGACATCAAACATTACATGTGGCGCTCTGGTTCTGAAAAATACGTTTACAGTGATATGCATTATTTAGATGTACCCATCGCTATGGATACCACTGATGCCGATAATTATTGCAGCAAAACCATCACCATGGACTATTTAAACAAATACGCCGGTGATGCCAATGCCGACAACGTGGTTAACGCCATCCGCAGCTCACTAAAGACCTTAGTCAGCAAGCGTAGCAATGACAACACCAAAGCCATTGCTTTGCGTTTATTGATTCACTTTATGGGTGACATGCATCAGCCATTGCACTTGAGTGATCCTTATATCAATAAGCACAGCAGCCATGGCGGCAACACCATCACATTTCAGAACAATCAACAACCGAGCTATCAAGCAGTATTTGATAACGACCCAGAAAATAACACACACACACGACACGTTTCTAAACTGCATGCGTACTTAGATGGTGTGTTGGGTGCCTTTAATCAATTGCCCGAGACTATTGATTCATCCTATGACCCACACGGTCATGAATTATGGATGGATAATCTAAGTAACTACATGGATTATTTAGATCACCTAAGCACTACATTACCAGCGGTAAATGAAGCAAAAGCGCACGATCACTTAGTTAAACACTGGGCTTTAGACACCACAAAACTAGCCTGCAAGATGTTTATTAGCGATCAACCCTTTAGCTATCAAGCAAAAGGCAACCCCAGCATGAATTGGACCGCTGAGTTTTTATCATCACCGCAAGATTTTTTAGCTAAAAATCGTGAAGCTATATTAGAACAAATTCAACGGGGTGGTATGCATTTATCTGAATTATTAAATGCATTATATGACCCAACACACGCTGACCCAGATACAGTTAAATACTTGAAAAACATCAATGCCGATATGCAATTACCGACTTTATTGGAATTGGTGAATATTAATAAACGTCACGGCTGGTCGTAATTGTAAGACTGAATCCCGGCTCAAGGGCCGGGATGACAAAACTCTTCAGCCGGGATGAAAAACCACATAAGCCGCGAGACACAACCTTCATTCAATACCCTTCCAAGTTTCACCCTTAAGTTTCGGCATATACTTTTGTTTCAAGATAATATATGCCTCAGATGGTGAATATTGCTCAGACTGTTCAACAGACAATATGGGATAAATATCATTATTAAAAGGCTCATTACTTTCTTTGCGTGCTATGTTTTCTTCAAATTCTGCTCTTGATACAGAACAGTTACCATTATCCATATAGCGCTCAAACATTGAAACAATATTTCCGGTATCAATTTCAGGATAATGCTGATTAACATACCAAAAATCATATAAATCACGCCCTTTCTTTCTTTGGTAGAGTGCACGTAACTTAGTTGCCATCAATTCTTCTAAACAATAAGTCATCACATCACTTTTACCTGAAAACCATCTGCTATCCACTGCATAAGGAATAGAAACTAAGGGCTGCAGCTTAAAATGCTCTCTTGTATTAATCTCAACCTTTACCTTTCGACGACTTACAGGCATATTTTCTGTTTCAAACCGGTAAAATAATGTAAAGCGACCTTGACCCTGCTTCCATTTAGGCAGCCCTAACCAAGGGTCTAAGCTTTCACGGACAGCTGTTATCACTTCACCAATTGGACCTGCATTTATTTGAACAAAATCCAAATCTTCACTAAAACGACCTGGCTTTTTAAAAAATAATTTATGTAAAACTGTACCCCCCCTAAAAACCAACTGCTTCTGTACAACAGGGTGATTATACAAACAACAAATAGCACGAGAAAGAATAAGATCATGCTCAATTTGATCGAGACCAACCCACGGTATTTTGTGACTCCATTCAGTAATGGCTGATTGAGGTATCATAAAACATCTGGCTCCACATGTTCATTAATTAGAATTTTCCATCTTTCGTTCCGATCAAAGACATCGTGTTGACTTTTAACATCTAACACTACGAACCTAGTTTTACCTTTTGAAAGCGCTTGATGCATAAGTTGCAAATCAAGCCCAACATTCAGGGACTCCAATAAATACCCTAAACGTTGAGCATTTGTCAACCCTACGTGGTTTTGTTCAATCATCTCAGCTAACTTTTCTGCATCTATATTTTCAGCTAATTCCAACAAAATTGTTGCAACATTATTTAGATAACCAGAAACTGAATGATACTGAACAATATCATACGCTGTCATTTCTGTTGTTGAGACACTAAAACGACCTGTCGGCACTTTATGATAAGCCCACACCTCTGTAGAAAAGCTTTGTTTGTGATAAAATTCGATTTTAAGATTTGAGATAATTACCGGGCGTGTCTGTTTGTTAGTGATCACTTGAAACACCATCGGTTGCTGATGAGCCGCATCATGTATTGCCGCCGCACTTAGTAATGCAACATAATAAGGTTGATTAAGGTATTGCATGAAATCCTCAATAAACCATGATGCCGGTATCGAACCGATTGCTTGGTACTCTAAAGGGATAATAATATAAAAGCCGCGCCGAACATGCGCAAGCCTTCCTTTTTTTTGCAATCGAATAGCAGCCTGTATAAATCCACTTTTACCACTAGATTTACCTAAATACGCAACCGCCTCATCACGAATAAAGCAATAGCGTCCGTGTTGCTGTAACCCATTTATAAAGCTTTCTAGACTGTCATTACTGCATTTCATATGCAAATTATATCATATAATGATAATATTTGCATATGAAATGCAGAATTTGATTGTTTTCTAAACTTGGTGGTGATAAGAGAGTTTACGCAATAGTAACCAAATCGCGCTGTTGTAGCTGCTCTAGAAAGGCCTGCACATCCGGCTCACACACTTCACGTGCCACAACGTATTCTTGCATCAAGCAATCAATCAGCTTTTTGTATTCGATGGGTGCAGCCATATGTGACCAAATAGCCGCGCCAATCGCTGTTAATCGAAAACAATCACCGATATTTTTATGCAACAGCAGGTGTTCGCCATCAACTACATCAGCGAACACCCATTCAGGTTGCGATAAAACGGTTTGATCAGTTAGCACCGGTTGGCCTGTTTTTTGGTTTCCAAGTCATGCCTGGTAAATTTTTTGCACCTCTCGGTGGACGCTTTTTCCAATCCATCGTTGGATACTGCTTGGTTTTCGCTTTGGATTTACTTTTCCAATCCATACCCGGAAATTGTTTCGGGGTGGCATTCGGTTTAGCTTTCCAGTTTTGACCAGGAATAGCTTTAGGGGAACCAGGCTCGCTCGCTTGATTCACTTTACCATTCATCACGATTAATGCTAAATCACCATTACCCCGACCATGCACGCGCGGCTTTTGCCAATTTTTTTTGGTAGCAGGCGTAGCTTGGCTGTCACTAGCACTCACATAATGCTGCTTGGCAGCAGGTGCAGAGCTAAAATAATGGGTACTGGCCCAACAACTTGTGGCGGCAATCGCGCTACCCACCACAATCGTGGTTGTATAGAAAATTTTCATAGACTGGCATCCTTGTCATCAACAAGGTACCAGCCTAATGCAATGACTTGGTTAGGTCAATTAACAACAACCGAAACTAAGCGAACACCCGGTTTCCAAATCTTGCTTAGAAACCGCATGACCTTGCAAAGTCAGATCAACACGATTATGCAGACTCACCGCACGTGCATCACGTGATTTACTAATCGCAATACTGCTCACAGCGATTGCTAATACATGGCCAAATACCGCTGCAATCGCAGGCACACCATGGAAACGTTTAGCCGTAAATACAGCACTAAACAACAGGCCTTTAATCAACACCTCTTCCACACGATGACGCGTGCTTTCTTTCATGCCTATTTTACATAAGCCTAAGTGCACACGGCTGTCATTCACTCGAGGGTCTAGACCTTTACCCTGCAAACCGTCAACAGTATCCACCTTATCGACAACTGCTTTAGCCGTCAGTTCGTGGCCAGTGTGTTTCGCTAATGAAGTCAATAAGCCTAAACCAAACATACCAATCAACGCGCTGGTTAACACTTTGCGATAATCATTATGCTCATTGGTCACCGCCAAGCTCGCCGACGCAATAAATGCACCCACACTAAACACGGACAACAATAAACCTTTGCCTTTGATAGCTACCGAGTGGTCACCAACAGGATGAATAGATTTAGCACGACTTTGCTCGGCATACATCTCAACGATACCGGAGAAAATTTCCAGCACCATACCACCACCCAGCAATGCCAGATTATCATGCGCATGATGAGGATCATTTTCAGCTAATTGATGCGCGGCATAACTAATTAAAGCAGCTGAGGCAACATTCAAGGCATGCGCGATACGCGTACGAACGGTATGCGCATTGTTATGTTGAATAACCTCTTTATTGGCGCCTGATGCAGGTGTATATGTGGTAACAAGCTCCGGTGAATTTAATGCATGATCACGCAATTGATGCGCCGAACTCAATGTAGAATGCGCTCCTTTAATTTTGCGCAATAAGAAAAATCCTGCACAGGCCATCATACCAATAGAAATACTGTGTAACGCTTTATCTTTACCGGCCAGTGTTTCAGCCTCTTGGCCTTTCCAAGCAAAATACATACCGATAACCATAGAAGCCAACTCGCCCCATTCACCAACAAAAGTCGCTGCGACACTGCCGGCGGTTTTTGCTCGGCGTTTATTTTCCTGGCTAACATAGTTTTTCGCTTCGTTAACACCACGACGAAGATAACTTAACTCAAACTGAGGAATAGCTCGGGGTGCTACCGCAGCAGATGCAGAATGTGCAGCAGGTGGTGGTACCGCTACGGCATACTGTGGAGCCACTGGCGGTGGCAACTGACCCAATGTTGGATAGATGCCGTACTTTTGGCTTGGATCCACATTAAATCGCTGCCATAACTCATCTGCTGAGCCATTCCATACCGGCGCTGATGGTGCTGGCATGCTTGTTGATGCTGGTGGCGCTACTGCTACAGCTGTTGAACCACCCAATGGCGCATAGCCTCCATTAGCTGCAGGTGAGGCAGATCCTGATCTCATAACTGAACTCCCACATTCGTTATTAATTGAATTAGCCACGCACCATAGTGAACTATCAAAATTAAGTCAATCCACTTTGGTACGTTTAGTTTTTTTGGTGTTTATTTTATTTGGTAATATTAGAAACATAACAAACAGCTTCTTGGTATGGCTTAGGACACAATAGTTACATATTGTAACGCTTAGCTGCGCGGTAAGGTTGGACGTTTAGTGTTACGAAAAAATGCGACGTGTATAGTGACATACATAAGTATTTTTGAGTGACATTAAACGTTCAAGATTGTCCACAATAGTTACATATTGTAACGCTTATCTGCGCGGTAAGGTTGGACGTTTAGTGTTACGAAAAAATGCGACGTGTATAGTGACATACATAAGTATTTTTGAGTGACATTAAACGTTCAAGATTACCAGCAGATAAGCGTTACAAAAAAAAAGCCACTGAGAAAGTGGCTTTTATGTGATCTCCTGAGTATCCCTACCCGGCTGTGCTTCCTTGCACTGAGACCTATGACTATGTCATCCCTGTTTAATTACCTGAGCAATCCTTAAAAGTAAAACCATTGCGTGGAACTCCGTATCTCCCTGCCAACTTCCTTGTTGGTTTGAATCACTTTTAACCTTAAGGGACCTTCACGATAGCATAACTACCCTAGTAGACAAGGCACTAATCATGGCCTAACAATGGATAATCTCATTCTTTAGATCAATTATAAAACCTATCCTTTTGATTACTTTGTATTTGACCCATTACAACAGATCATAAAATGATCAGTTTTTAATACATTACCCGGCGTGTATTGAGACATAGCTCACAAGAAAGTGGCATTATCACCTGTTATTACATCGGCATCATACGGCGCAGGATGTGATCTTTGTCCATAAATTGGTGTTTAAAAGCGGCCGCAATATGTATGCAACCGACCACAACCAAGGTCCAAGCACAGGCCTGATGAATGCTGTCAAAAATTGCCGACAGTGGTTTGCTTTTAGGCACCCACGGTGCCATAACAGAAAACACACCAAACCAAGACGACGGATACCCGGCCGCTGTCGACATGCACAAACCACTCAACGCCATCACTAAAACTAACGCATACAACAACACGTGACCAATGCGCGCAGCAACCTTTTCCCAATTCGGCATATCAACTGGCCAGTCCGGTTTGCGACTAAAGATGCCCCACACGATAAATAACACCGACAACACAAGTAAAGTCAGTCCAATGGATTTATGAATCATCATTAAATTGCCTTGCATCGCTTTGCCGGCAATATCTTTACGAAAAAAACCAATCACAATTTGAGCTAACACACATAGGAAGATCACCCAGTGTAACAATTTAGTTATTGCACCATATGATTCAGTGTTGTTGCGTAATGCCATATTGCTCTCCATCGAAATGCAGCCTGTAAACCTAAACGAGAATTGGTGGCGGGTCAAGTTAAGCAGCGCTTTGATGCCAGTGATAAGCCTGTTAGCATAGGCAGTTATTTTATATTGTGGGAGATAAAAGATATGAAACAACCAACCGGCGAACAATTGCATGAACGTTTATTAAATCTGCCATCAAGGGCAACCGGGACGCCGCAAATCTTTTATAACTTTAATCGAGAACTGATCCCTTCTTCATCACCGGGTATAATGTTTGTCGCCGGCATGTTATTTAGCTTTAGCTTAGCCACCGGCTTACAAGATTTTTACATGCCACACTTTCAAAATAACAGTGAACCGCATGCTCACTCTGGAGTCATCGCACATTTAGAATTACCTATTATCGCTGCTGTTTTTGCAACGACACTGTCCGTTACTGGTTATATGCTAGCCAATCAAGCCTCTGCACCAGCGCATAAAAAAGAGTTGCATAAGCGCAATTTAATGGCTACTGGTCTTGGAATATTGCCAGGTGCGTTAGTGGGTATAATGGCAGACCTTTATAGCCATAGATCACATTACGATGCCAACCCCGCCGCTGCTTTTTGTGCTGTCGGTGCTTTAACTGTTCTCGGTTTTTTTGCTGCTTGCATAGCAAATTGCGCCCGCCCAATGCCACATAGTTTTAGCTTGACACCTCGCATTGGTACTAGAGCCACAGGTATGCGTTTACCCACAATTGATGAACATCCGGATAAGGATCTTGAAGATGGTACAGTGCATCAGTTTACTCCTACCACCTATAAACTACAGCCACCACCGCGAATGTAATGCAAATGTAATCATATAGTTATGCAACACCCATGCACACTAAACCGGCAATAAAAATTTCCTAACCCCTTAATACTACCTTAAAGATAATAATATATAATTATTATATCATAATTTATTAGAATCATAGGTAGGGTTATGCGTGAGAGCGACATTTTAATCACCCAGCAGTTGAAACGAAAAATGCAATCCAACGAGTTTTCACCTGTTGCTAAGGCGTTTGCACGCTTAGTCACCAATATTAAACAATGCTCCACAACCCATGGTGCGAAACTTGAACCAATCCAGGGGGATGTATTGTCCGCGCGGCTCAACGATAAAGCACGCTTGCTATTTATAACCCACCAAAGACCCGGCCTGCAAAGCGCTTGCGTGCTACTCGATGTGCTATTAAATCACGAATACCACCGCTCAAAGTACAATCAACCCAACGCACGCAGGGATTTTTTATCTAAAAACGGCGCGGCAATTGAGGCATTACTAACCGATGACAAACCGTCCAAGCACCTATTCAGATTAACTGATGATATAACGGTTGGTGCCAGTACTGATGCCGTTGTAGCTGCTGGCTCTGATTCAGATGTAAGCGCTGGTGCTGGTGCTGGTGCTGGCGCGGGAGCTAGCACAGAAGCGCCTGTCTATTCCAAAGAAATCAATTTTTACCACCGTCAAATAGTCGTAACCTCTGCGCAGCAAAATGAGCACCTCAATGCCATATACCACAGAATTAACCATAATCATCAATTTCTCGGCTTAATCGCCGGTGTACCCGGTTCTGGCAAAACACTATTAGCCTTTGTATTAACCGAACGATTGATGAGTGAGTCACACGCAAAGGCTTCAGCATCTCACATATTGTATGTCACCGAATCTGCTCCTTTGCGCGATATGATGCATGAACAGTGGCAACGATCTGCTTTATATACCGAGGAAAATCAATCAGCCGTACAATGTTGCTCTTATAGCGACATCATTACAAAAGCTGGTGCAATAATCGACGCAGATAAACTCGTCAATGATGACCACCTCATCACATTTTTTGCAAAGCAACAATCCAAGTACAACACCTCAACAAAAGCGCGTGGCACCCGCAGCGACACAACTGCTATTGCCATGTCTACCATGACGCCCGAGATCTTCTTACAAGAATGTTTAGTGATGTCGGGTTGTAAAACACTAGAAGCATATCAAGCATTAGGTGGCAATCATTCACAATTTCATGAAAATAAAGCACTGCAAAACATAGCATGGGATTGGTATCAAAAATATCAAGAACACTTAACGCACAGCGGCGCAATTAATCTAAAATTTACACCGTTTGACGTCAAACAATTACCTGAAGGGTCTATTGTATTTGTTGATGAGGCGCAAGATTACAGTCGTCATCAGTTAGATACACTGATGGCATGCGGTGCGAAAATCGTATTCAAGGGTGACCATAATCAAGATTTATTGCACATATCGCACACCTTGGAATTCCTTAGGCTGCGCATTGAAAAATTACCGCGCCACCAAGGGTACCTTGCCAAATTAAATACAACCTATCGTTGCTCGGTCAATGTAGCCAAAGTCGCTACAACGGTACTCGAATTAAAAAAGAAATTAACAGTTCATGGCTCTGATTTAGTCGATGATAAGGTAATAAGCATTCATGACAAGCAAGGGTCAATCTGTCGCAAGAAACCAAGTGATATCGAACAGATAAAAGCATGGTGTAGAAGCCCGCAAACAGCCGTGATTTGCTTAGACGAACGAATGATCGACGACACAAAAAGACAGCTAGCAACTCCTCTTGTATTTAGCGTAAAACAAATAAAAGGTCTCGAATATCCACGCATTGTTATATGGAATGCGATCACTATTGATTTAGCCAGGTCACTAGTCGCTCTCAGCAAACAAAAAACGGGGGAACGGTCTCACATCTCTGATGCAAATAAACTACTAACTGAGTTGATCAACCATCTATTTACCGCCATTACACGTGCAGAAGTGGATGTGTCATTTATGCAATCAAGAAATCACCCTGTCGTCGATGAGCTATTTGAACTGCTAATGAAAAACATAGCGTCCGTAGCGGCTAGTGCAGAAACCACAGAAGAGCCAACGGCTGTGGATACAGAAAGCGCCTGGTTACGTGAAGCAGAACGATTAGCCGCTCACGGCCTTAGCCAGCAAGCAGATCAAATTGCACTTGAGCATAGCCATACCGGTGTCGCTAGTATTGCCAAGCCAGCAGCCACCGCTCCAGCACTGACGAGACCTACAATAAAAAAATCCAGTGGCCCTGCTGACTTAACCCTAACATTTAAAACAGCGGCTAAAGGCGGCAGGAAAGGCAAGAAGAAAAAATCACGATCAACCACAATAACGCTAAATCGAACACTAACACTAGCCCATGTGGAATTTTTAAGAGACGCTAACAGTCGTACAACATCAATCATCACACCACGGCATATGTTATGGCTATTGAGTACAACGCATCGCACGCTTTATGCCGACTCAGCTAGCAGACTTGACTATATCAACATGTGCGCTTCCCTTATGAATACACTCGCTAAACGCTTGGGCACCGAGAGCAGTGAGTCAGGCATGCCATCCTATCATGCTTTGTTCACGGATGATGCGATGATAGATAAGATGAAAAGTGACGCACTGGTTTTCGATCAAGCATTTATAAGTGACGTTATCTGTCAAGCTTTATCAAACAAAATAACTAAACGACTGGAAGTGCATCATGATGCTACCAACAATAAATCACTGGTAGCAACCGCAGCACTCATCATCAGCTTCACCAGTATTCATAATGAAGCTTATAACCACGGTTTACTACAAGCATTACGCAAAACTAACGCCACTCAACGACTTTCGATAACTTCACTGCTGACTTTTGAAAAAACTGCTTCAATTCACCTCTATCAACTGATGCAATACCCACAGTTCGCTGAATTTATCGTAGAGGATCTTAATCATCTCTACGCGGCAGATGTAATCCCGACAAGTCTATCCCATGTACTGATACTTGCTCCTGACATGCTATCGCATTTATTTCACACTGCCATCACTTATAATGTAGAACCTTTCCATGATCTACTGCTAGCCCAGTCTAACCTAACGGTAGGTGACTATGACATGCCACTCATTCACGAAATGTTACACTATGCCCCTAATAAATGGAGTATATTATTCAACTACGCAAAACAACATGAGGCCTATAGAAAAATACTCATCAATGGATTAGAAGATACCAGTAATCCTTTGGGTCGTAATTTATTACATCTGTTTTTTTTAAAATTTTACAATCGTGATACACGACAACTAGATCAACTGCTCGAAATATGCAGATTATTTCCGCGAATCAAGAAAGCCTTCTGTGATGCGATAGTGGAAGTTGATAAATTCGGCAATACACCACTTATAAATCTCTTAATGGTAGAAAGCAACGAATTTTTTGTTATTGTTGAAGCATGTATAAATACGCTCATTGAACTTTCCATTACTGATGAAGTATTTTACCCCGCATTTCTTAAAGCACTACAGACTGCATCAAAAGACCTAGCGGAGACAAATAAACCGTCAGCAGTCATCACGCCTATCTCATATATTACAGCGTGCGCTAAGCAGTCATTTCGATTGTTTCTACAGCTTGCTACTCTACAACCAACCATGCGCGACGAACTAATCACGCAACTTTATAAAGTAAAATTTTATTCTCGAGGCGAAGAGTATACGCAGCTAGAAACATTTAATATTGATTTAATGAATAATGACAGACTTACAGCTGAGGCATATATTGAAATAATGCACCAAATAAAAAGCTTAGCTGAAGAAATACCACAGTCACCACGATCACCGCTAAGTATCATGGCCAACCTAGTAATCAATCAAGTAGATGAGTTAAAAAAACAAGTCATCATTGATCTCAAAGAAGTAGTGCTTAGTGACACATCAAGTGAAGAAGCTAAAGCTCATGCCGCCGAAGCTTTACCATTATTAGAAGCATCGACTCGCAGCCCAACACCTGCTACGGATAGCGTCAGCTTTTTTGTGCCACCCCGTGTGGAAGCCAGTGTCGGCGTGGGTGTCGGTGCCGGGACTGGTCCTAGCGACACAATTAGCACCACGCCCACGAAATAGGTTGATTATTTGGTTATCTGACTGGATCCCGGATCGGGGTCCGGGATGACAAACTCGGGTCCGGGATGACAAACTCGGGTCCGGACGGAAGTAAAGCGCAGCGTAGTGGAACGAAGCGAGCCATGAAGTAAAATAGATACGCTGTTCGCCTAGGTGCTGATTACATAGTCATGATACAACTATGGGGTATCATCCACCACTTTAGTGGATGGCGCTAACGCCTCACGACTCAACCCTAATGCAATCGCAAATGAACCCGCCACATAGATCGATGAGTACGTACCCACAACGATACCGATGATCAACGCCAGTGAAAAGTTATGCACCACCTCACCGCCATAAACGAACAATGCAATCACCACCAATAACGTCAGACCTGAGGTCATAATGGTTCGTGACAAAGTCTGGTTAATCGAAAGATCCATCACATCAACCGGGGTTTTCTTACGATGCTTACGAAAGTTTTCACGTACCCGATCATACACCACCACGGTATCATTCAACGAATAACCAATCACCGTCAACAACGCGGCTAATACAATCAAGTTAAACTCTAAATGAAACGCCGCGAATATACCCAAAATTAAAATCGGATCATGAATCAACGCTATCGCGCCACTGATCGCAAAACGGTAATCAAATCGCAGTGCGATATAAACCATCGTCGCTAACATCGATACAATAATCGCCAAAATACCACTGGTCATTAACGATTTACCCACCTGTGCACCAATCGATTCTAACTGACCGACCTTACCACCCGGCGTCGCGGCTAAGACTTTAGCGCGAATTTGCGCCACATCCATGCCTTTCTGCTGACCGATACGGATACTGATATCTTTGGTGGTATACGTTTGCACAATTGCCTGTTCAAAGCCTTGCTTATTTAAATTTTCTCGAATTTGATTAATATTCACCGGCTGTGAAAAATTCACATCAATTTGTGTACCACCAGTAAAGTCTAAACCCAAATTTAAACCATTGATGCAGATAGCGGTAATTGAGCCAACAAACAAAATAAGTGAAAAAATAGCCGCGATATAACGCTGGCGCATAAAACCAATTTTAGTATTAGGTTTAAAAAATTCCATGCTGTCTCTGCCTCAAATTCCAATCGATAGTTTTTTAACGTTACGTGTACCGTAAGTTAAGTTAATAATCGCACGTGTAAAGAACATCGCGGTTACCATCGAAGTTAACAAACCAATGATCAAGTTAATTGCAAAACCTTTAACCGAGCTACTGCTGATCGTGACCAACACTACCGCCACAATCAATGTGGTTACATTGGAATCAACAATCGTCATAAACGCACGGCCGTAACCCGCGGCAATCGCCGCTTGCGGGCTCATGCCGAGCCGCAGTTCTTCACGTATACGTTCGTTAATCAGCACATTGGCATCCACCGCCATACCCAGCGTTAACACAATCGCCGCGATACCTGGCAAGGTTAATGTGGCACCAATGATCGATAGGATCGCCACAATAAATACCAAGTTTAATATCAGCGCAACGTCCGCCACCAAACCAAACACGCGATAGTAAATCGCCATAAACAGCACAATGAGTAAGGTACCAACCAAGGTCGATAACTCACCTTTCTTAATATTTTCTTTACCCAGCGATGGACCAACAATACGTTCTTGCACAATCACCACCGGTGCGGTATACGCACCAGAGCGTAATAACAACGCAAGGTTTCGAGAGTAAGCTTGGCTCTGTAAGTTTTCAATTTGGAAACTGTTACCCAGTGCACTTTGAATCACCGCGGTATTAATCACCTTCTCAAATTGTTTGGGTGTATTCACCACTTTGCCATCCACGAGATGGCTTTCGATTTTGGTTTCTACCATCACCGTTGCCATCGGCTTACCAACGTTTTGTGCCGTAATACGATTAAATAAGGTAACACCACTGCCACCTAAACGAATCGCAACAATCGGTTTACCGTTTTCACCAATTTGTGCCGAAGCACTAACAATCGATTGACCTTTTAATACCGTTTGGGTCTTCAATAAAACCGGACGACCATCTTCGTCTTTATACAATTTAGAACCAAAGGGCACGACACCGGACTGTGCCGCCTGTTCAGCATCATGCTGCACATCCACCATGTGCAATTGAATCGTCGCCACTTTACCTAATAACTCTTTTGCACGCGCAGAATCTTGAATACCCGGCAAATCGATACTGATATTACTTGAGCCTTGACGTACAACAATCGGCTCACTCACACCCAGCGCGTTGACACGATTACGCAGAATCGTCATATTTTGATCAACCGCATATTTTTGCAGCTTAACCAATGCCGGTTGCGTTAACTCACCCGCAATGCTGAAATTGCCATTATCATTCGAGTCCTTCCAATGATAATTAGGGAAGTTTTTATTTAGCAAAGCCAATGCACTAGCCATTGGGTCAGCCGCACGAAAATCAATGCGAATACCTTGCTTACCTAAACCAGTCAACCCACTGTATCGCACCGCCTTCTCGCGCAAGGTATTTCCAATAGAGTGCATATCCGAAGATTGCTGCTGTTTTAACAGCGCATTAGTATCCACCGCCATTAAGAAGTGAATCCCGCCTTGTAAATCTAGGCCTTTACGCATTTGCTTGGCACCAATGGCACGTAACCACGATGGCGTTAACGGCGCAATGTTAGGCGCAATCGAGTATTTATTACCCAACACAGCACGCAGTACTTCCTGGGCTTTTAATTGCGTCGTTGTATCATGGAAGCGAATTAGCAACGCGTTCTTTTGTTGTTGCGTAACACTTATATAAGATAAATTTTGCTGGTTAAGCGCCTGCTTAACTTGGGGCATCACTTGAGCCGACAACGCTGCAGCGTTTTTTGGTGAAATTTGTATGGCCGGATTCGAACCATAAATATTCGGTAGTGCATACAACACACCAACAATAATCAAAACGACGATTAAAATATATCGCCACAGCGGATATCGATTCATTTGTGCTCCATTAAGATTGGGTAGAGTCCATCGTGCCTTTTGGCAATATGGTGGCGATCGCAGACTTTTGCAAGGTCAACTCTGTCGCACCATTGGTAATTACTGTTGCGAAATCACCATTTACCTTGGTTAAACGACCAACAATACCACCACTGGTTGCAATTTCATCACCCACTTTTAATTCACTCATGCGTTGGCGATGTTCTTTGGTACGCTTACTTTGTGGACGGATCAGTAAGAAATAGAACACAACAACAAATAGTGCAGGCAAAGCTAACATAGATAACAAGCTTTGTTTACCAGCTGCAGCGGCATGCGGTGCTGCTTGAATGGCAGTATCAGCAAACGCTGTACCAACCCCAATTAAACTTAAAAATGACATGTATTTCTCCTCTTGATGGGCAGCCAATGTTTGACCCATTGAGGGCCAGGTAAAACCCCGCTAATGTACATGCTTTACTGCCATTTTACAATCGTCTAAGTAGATAGCTATTGGTCAGGGCCTGAATCCGTAGTTTCTACCAAGAGACGATTGTGAAATAGAGTAGACGCTCTACCCACACTGGTTGATAAACATCGCATCGCCGTAACTAAAAAAGCGATAGTTGCTTTTTACGGCTTCTTCGTACGCTTTGAGCATAAAATCATAACCAGTCATTGCAGCAACTAGCATGAGTAACGTCGACTGTGGTAAATGGAAGTTAGTGATTAATGCATCAACGCATTTGAATTGATAACCCGGACGGATAAATAATTGGGTATCACCCTGAAATGGTTTTAATTCGCCATCGCTATAAGCACTCTCCAAACAACGTACTGATGTGGTGCCTACCGCAACAATGCGTCGGTTTTCTGCTCTGGCTTTATTAACGACATCACAAGTCCCTTGATCCACCTCAAGGTACTCACTGTGCATCACATGGTCATCAAGATTATCGACACGTACCGGTTGGAACGTACCTGCACCGACATGCAAAGTTACATAAGTAACCTCAACACCCTTGTCCTGTAAACGATCTAATAATGCTTGATCAAAATGCAGCCCGGCTGTTGGCGCAGCCACCGCACCTTCTTGTTTGGCATACACGGTTTGATAACGCTCCAAATCAGAGTCATCATCAGCTCGCTCTATATAAGGTGGCAACGGCATATGACCGTAACGATGCAATTGATCTAAAGCAGTCCGCTCACCCAAGAACTCCAATAAAAACAAATCACCTTGACGCTCAATCATGCGCGCTTGCATATCATCAGCAAACACTAAAATACTGCCAGGTTTCGGCGACTTACTTGAACGGATATGAGCCAGAACGCGCTGCTCCGAAATCACACGCTCCACTAAACATTCGATCTTTCCGCCCGTACTCTTTTGGCCATATAATCGCGCCGGTATAACACGTGTATTATTCATCACCAACACATCACCCGGCTGCAATAATTGCTCGATATCAGTAAACTGACCGTGACTGATTTTTTCATCAGCAACAGAGACTTGCAATAAGCGGCTCGCGGTACGATCCGCTAATGGGTACTGCGCAATCAATTCCGATGGCAGTTCATAATCAAAATCACTTAGCTGATTTAATGGGCGCTCTAGCACTGGCATAATGGTCAAATCCTGATTCTTGAGTCAAAAGTGCGCAGTCTACCATAGTTTGTAAAGCAACGTTGCTAATCGCATGCCATGCTGATCCAGCTTTATGATCAAGCAGGGTGTTTTCCAATCGTCGCAATGCCTGCGGAAGCAATGTGCGAAGCTCTGTTATCAAGTCACCATCACACAACCGCTGCATTTGCATAACAAATCGTTGAATAGGCATAGCCTTTGCAGCACCAAATACACGACAGCCAACAAAGCATGATCTCGGATACAAGCTATCTAGCTGTGTTAAAAACCTTTGGACCATTAGTTTCACACCTGCAGGCTCATGCACAGTACTGAGTTTGGCACGCACCCTCGCCACCGTTAACAGCTTATCCGTGATGCGGAAAAGATTGGCTGATAAATCATGATCCACAACTAATGCTTGATTCGCTTTGGATATTTCTGCCATCAATTCTGAACGTGCTAACAAAGCAATAATCGCATCATCATCAACACTGGCAATAATATCTTCATCATCAACATTCAGTAGTTGCAATAAATGACAAGCGTCTGCAGATAATCTTTCTTGCATTCTTTCAAGGTATAATCGGCGTAAATTTGCTTTATGTGAAAATTGTAACTTACCAATGGTTTCCATTGAAAGCTCGTAACAAATAACTTTTCCAGCCTCTAAGCCTTCTATAAATGATTGATCACCAGTATCAGCTTCCAAACTACCAGCATAATCTCGTAACTGTTTAAATACTCTTGAAGGCAATGACGGCATTAATATAGCAGTGTAATAATGCTTAGTGGTTTCTGTTTTTGGTAGCTCTTTAATGTGTTCAAGTACACCAATAATTTCCTCAAAGCTCGAAGATTCATCAATACCATAATCACTGATAGCCACTTCATTCACACCACAATTGTGCTTAGCAAAAAAAGGAGCTAAATATTCGAGACAATTCGGCACACTGGAACGATTACCAAATGCCAACTGCATGACCATCGGTTGCTTATTAGCAAGCATTTGCTTGCAATGATTAATCGTATAACGCAAGCGACCAACATAACCTTTACAATAGGAAATACCAATCGAATCATCTTGAAGCGTTTTTTCTGCCACGATTATCCCAGCCCCCGCCGCATCTGCTATTCGTGAACCATGGCTGGCAATCACACCCATTTCATCTTTTGCAAAGCCTGTTTTTAATCTGATAGGACGTAGCTTTGTAGACAGCACCTTACCAACGCTAGCATGCCAAGAATACTCACTGATCATCACATGCGGTGGCGTATCATCTGAGTCAACCAACCAATTCAACGACTCATGGCCATACATCGGGCATTCGACAACCATGTCCAAATCCAAACCGTCTGGCCGATGGCTCAACCACTGCGATTTTGATATAAAGCCCAAATGTTCAAGGTGCGATACTCTTTCTCGATTGCGCTTGCACTCATACATTTTAATCACCTGCTGCGGTGCTGGGTAGCGTCGCTGTAATAACTCAGCGATTTTATGCGCAAAATATATATCCCCATAACCATAGGTAGGCACATTTAAATACACGACAATCGCCACAGATTGACTCCCCCTTTTCATCCAATGCTGAATACTAACAAGCACCATTGTCTAAATAAATAACAGCTAAAGGGTTCGTTTCAGATTTAATAAACACTTAAGCATTTCATGCTAATTTTTAACGCTTTACAGTGATTTGATACATGTTATACTCCCCACCCTATGAGCCGAGGTGGCGGAATTGGTAGACGCGCCGGATTCAAAATCCGGTGTTGGTGACAACGTGAGGGTTCAAGTCCCTCCCTCGGTACTCCCCCTGACCTAATTTAGTTTCTTTCCTGAGAGTTACAATAAACATCCATGTGTCTCACCCAGCCTGACATCCCTGTCAGTCGCTCAGGCGCTGCGTTGGTCGCAACTGGACCAACGGTCGCTTTCTTCGCCCCTCGGTACTCCCCCTGACCTAATTTAGTTTCTTTCCTGAGAGTTACAATAAACATCCATGTGTCTCACCCAGCCTGACATCCCTGTCAGTCGCTCAGGCGCTGCGTTGGTCGCAACCGGACCAACGGCATTAGCCATATTGAGTGATTTCCACTGCATTCTCTTGACATACTAGAAATATAGATATATATTAATGGGAATTAATAATATGGCATGAATGATGAGAGTAGACCGAGAGTATGAGCGCATTCTGCGTCAAAAAATTGCAATGTATAAGCATTTAAACAAAGAGTTACGAGCCCATTTAGCAGACAGGGCGCCTGCACCAACATCACATGATATCTTCGCGATAGAATTAGGTGACAGCATCGTTGTTGCTTTTCCAGATCATGATGACCTTCGTGTTAAAGAGCTTATCCAGCTAAGTCAAAAGCTAGAGACAGAAAATGCATCGCTACATAGAGCACATCAAGCACTTGCACTACAACCTCGTGTAATACCACGAACGGACCGCGCTATTGCAAGACCCACTGCCGCAAAACTCCGCGAAAAGCAAAGGCCACCGCGTCACCCTGGCGCACCAAGACTACAGTTTTTTAATCCTAAAGCACCAGCTACGGCTGATGATTTACTGACGATGGATATTCCTTCTACCGAAGAATTAGAAGCACTACTACATGATAGCCCCCTATTATCACTTTAATTATAAAGACTGAGCTTCACCATCATCGGCTATTCCCGTTATAATTCATCCAACACCAAAAATGTACATTTAGTTTTTGCTGGCTATTTTGCATTTGCATGATTGCCATGGGACGTTGTCACACCTCACTGAGAAGAATCTTAGGTTTTAGCCAAAGAAGTGGTAGAATGCAACCAATCGAGACAAGTAAATTTAAAAAGAGATACGCTGTGGACAAACGCAAATTAGCTGATATTCCGGTTGTGACCGAAAGCGGGCAAAAATATGAAACCCCTCATGGCTTTAAAGCTATAAAGGATGGAATGAACAAAAAATTCCGTAACGAAGGCGAGGAAGTTCTTGAAAAGCCACCCTGGTTGCGCATAAAGATGGCCCAGTCAACCAAATACGGCAAAGTAAAAAAGTTGGTTAACAAGCATAAACTTGCCACTGTGTGCGAAGAAGCCAAGTGCCCCAACATCAACGAATGCTGGTCTCACGGAACAGCCACTATCATGCTGATGGGAGCCGTTTGTACACGTGCCTGTAAATTCTGCTCAGTAGATACGGGGAACCCTAAAGGGTGGCTTGATCATGAAGAGCCACGAAAAACTGCTGAGTCAGTTTCTATCATGCAGCTAGAATACGTTGTCTTGACGTCAGTTGACCGTGATGATCTACCCGATGGCGGTGCTATGCACTACGCCGATGCCATACGCGAAATTAAAAAGCAATGTCCAAAGACAAAAGTTGAAGCGCTAACTCCCGACTTTTCTGGCAGTGAAGACTGCGTTGATACACTATTAGCGAGTGGTGTTGATGTATTTGCTCAAAATGTTGAAACTGTCGAACGTCTGACCCACCCCGTTCGTGACCCACGTGCAGGTTATTGGCAGACCATTAACTTACTGAAATACGCTAAAGAAAAGCGTCCGGATGTCATCACCAAAACCAGCCTTATGTTAGGGCTCGGTGAAACCAAAGAAGAAGTCATCCAATGCATGGATGACTTGCGCGCAGCTCATGTTGATGTGATTACCTACGGCCAATATATGCGCCCAACCATGAACCATTTACCTGTCGTGCGTTATGTTACGCCAGCAGAGTTTGAAGAGTACCGTGAGATTGGCTTACAAAAAGGCTTTCTTGAAATAGCTTCAGGACCCATGGTGCGCTCCAGTTATCGAGCAGATCGTATATTTAAAAAAGACAATTTAGGATTGTGATGAGTCAGTCGCTTCATTGCGCCTAAGCTCCCTGAATGTAAAACGATTATTTGTATTCTATAATAAGTCGCATGAATACGAAGCAAGTCATCACAACACTAGGAATAACCGCGCTACTCAGCACATCAACTGCCTGGGCAGACAGTGCTACCAACCCATCACAACAACAAATCACGAATAAAGTCAGTGATTGCAGCCAACTCAAATACCCACAGTTGCACAGCAACGTCTGTGAAGGCGCACAACGCTTTGCCGATGGCGTGAATGAGATAGCCAAAAAAATTATACCCGGCGCATTTAGCACCAGCGGCAGCAAATTTACTTTCTATGAACAGGCGCCAGACAAACCAGCCTATATGCTGATCAGCTACCCAACCGGACCGAAAACTCAATGCACAGTAACCATTAAACCACTGGACAAAAAAACCAGCTATCAACAATTTACTGATATCTGTAAACGCATTAATAATTAATACTTCACCCTAACCGGCGCTTGACACAATTCAGTTAGCTTTTCTAATAGCTCATCACTGGGTAACACTTGCCATTCTGCACCTAACTTCAATTCAGCATGTGCTGTATCCGTTCGGTAATCAATCACGATCGGACAACCACCACCACAATAAGGCTTAATCACATGCGGCAACTGCGCCAACAACTGATCCACTTCATTTTTTGCATGCACTTCAATCATGATATGCTTAGCTAGACGCTCACGCGCCTGCGATAATGCTGTGATCTCATCCGCTACACACTTAACACCACCAGTAAAATCATCGTTACTCACCTCACCCTTCACCACAATCACATTATCTTTAAATAATATTTCACGCGTTGAATCAAAGATATTACTGAATACGGTAATATCCATTTTGCCTGTATGATCCTCAAGACCGACAATGGCCATGCGGCGACCTGACTTAGTAATGATATTTCGCACAGAAATAATCATACCAGCAAACACCGCCTTTTTAGATGACGTAGGATCCAGCTTATTGATGGTTGCAGAGGTAAAAGCTTTTATTTCAGTTTGATAAACCTGCATCGGATGGCCCGATAAATACATGCCTAAAGCGCTTTTTTCATTCTCTAAACGCAATTTAGTTGGCCACGCTGGTGCTTCAGCATAACTGACCATACAAGCCGACTCATCACTCTCATAGGACGAACCAAACATATCATTCTGCCCTACCAGCTCGTTCTTATGATGCTGATCAGCATTTTTAAGCGCAGCAGGTATTGAGGCTGCCAACACACCGCGCGGTTGACCAAAGCAATCCAATGCACCTGCCGCAATAAATGCTTCCAGCGCACGGCGATTGAGCTTACGAATATCACAACGCAAACACAAATCAAATAAATCTTTATAATCACCGTCAGCTTCTCTGCTTTCAATAATCATTTCCACAACAGCTTGACCTACACCCTTAACTGCACCCAAGCCATATTCAATATTATTGTCAGCATTGACGCTAAAATGATGTATGCCTTTATTAATGTTCGGCGGCAATACGTTAAGCTGCATACGCGCACATTCTTCATAGAAACTTACGACCTTATCGGTATTATCCATATCCGATGACAATACCGCCGCCATAAATTCCGCCGGGTAATGCGCTTTTAACCATGCCGTTTGATAAGCAATTAAAGCATATGCTGCCGAGTGCGATTTATTAAAACCGTAGCCCGCGAACTTTTCCATCAAATCAAATATATGCGTCGCCAAATCACCATCGACACCATTGGCTTTTGCGCCTTCAGTAAAAATCGAACGCTGTTTAGCCATTTCTTCAGGTTTTTTCTTACCCATGGCACGACGCAAAATATCCGCACCCCCGAGTGAATAACCCGCTAACACTTGCGCGATTTGCATCACTTGCTCTTGGTACAAGATCACACCATAAGTGGGACTTAAAATCGGTTCCAGTTTTGGATGAGGATACTCAACTTTAGCGCGACCATGCTTACGATCAATAAAGTCATCCACCATACCTGATTGCAAAGGACCCGGTCGAAACAACGCCACCAAGGCGGTAATTTCTTCAAAGCTGTCTGGCTGTAAACGACGAATTAAATCTTTCATACCGCGTGATTCCAACTGAAACACAGCCGATGTTTCACAGGCCTTCAGTAAATCAAAAGGCTTCAAATCCACTAATGGAATTTTATCAATATCAACCAACGGTTGATTGTTTGCCGCCTGCTTACGATTGATCGTGGTTAATGCCCAATCAATAATCGTTAGCGTACGCAAACCCAAGAAATCAAATTTAACTAAACCAACAGACTCAACGTCATTTTTATCATACTGCGTAACAATGCTGGCGCCTTCGGCTTCACAGTACAGCGGCGAAAAATCACTTAATTTTGTCGGCGCAATCACCACACCACCCGCATGCTTACCAGCATTACGTGTCACACCTTCAAGCTTCATCGCTAAATCAATGAGTGAACGCACCTCATCTTCTTGCTGATAACGCTTCATTAATTCTTCTTCTTGCTCTAACGCTTTTTGTAACGTCATGCCAATTTCAAATGGAATTAACTTAGCTAATTTATCAACAAAACCATACGGCATGCCCATCACTCGACCCACATCACGCACCACCGCTTTCGCTGCCATGGTACCAAACGTGATAATCTGCGACACGCAGTCTCGACCATACGTATCCGCCACGTATTCAATCACTCGGTCACGGCGCTCCATACAAAAGTCGATATCGAAATCGGGCATGGACACCCGCTCCGGATTAAGAAAGCGCTCGAACAGTAATTCATGCTCTAATGGATCTAATTCTGTAATGCCTAACACATAGGCCACTAAAGAGCCCGCACCTGAACCACGACCCGGACCTACTGGAATTTTTTGTTGTTTTGCCCAAGCGATAAAATCAGCCACAATCAAAAAGTAGCCTGGGAAACCCATCTTATTAATCACATCTAATTCGATATTTAATCGATCATCGTATTCGCTACCATAGTTCTCGCCCATACGAGCAATGAGACCTTGCTGCGATTTTTGGCGAAAATATTGTTCTATGGTTAAACCATCTGGTATTGGGAATTGCGGCAAACATACACGACCCAGCTCTAATGCGACCGTGCAACGCTTAGCAATTTCTACACTGTTGCTAATCGCCTCCGGTATATCAGCAAACAGTGCTGTCATTTCTTCGGCAGTCTTTAAATATTGCTGCTTACTGTATTTCACTACACGACGATGATCATCCAATACATGACCATCATGAATACACACACGCGCTTCGTGCGCATGAAAATCATCGGAAGCAATAAACCTCACATCATTAGTAGCAACAACTGGAATGTCAAATTTATGCGCCAATTTCACACTGCCCGCAACACAGCGCTCATCATTTTCACGCTCTGTTCGGTGTAACTCTAAATAATATCGACCAGCAAAAACCGCTTTCCAGCGCTTAATACGCTTATCCGCTAAAGGCCTATCTTTTGCAATAATGGCCTGCCCAATATCACCATAAGGCCCACCAGAAAGAATCAATAAGCCACCGCTCAGCTCAACCAACCAATCCCAGTTTATTATTGGTTGACCCGAAGCTTGACCATCAAGAAACCCTTTGGAGATAAGCTGCATGAGGTTAAGGTAACCTTGCATATTTTGGCAGAGCACCGTCACCGTGCTGATAGTTTCATCTTCCGGCGAACGCATCAATAAATCGACACCAACGATCGGCTTCACACCCTGCTTCAACGCTTTAGAATAAAACTTTACCAGCCCGTACAAACCAAAATGATCCGTAATAGCTAAGGCATTCATGCCCGCCTTGTGTGTTGCAGATGCTAATACTCCCACGGTAGGTAAGCCATCTACCATGGAATATTCACTGTGAACTTTTAAATGAACGAACTCAGACACTATAACTCTTCTACCACTAAATCTTCATACCGATAAACCAATTTTTGACGTTGATCGAAACGCTCCACCGCACAAGCTATTAAACGATCCATCATCGTAAACTTATCCACGCCGACATATTCACACATTTTGGGATACATGCTAATTTCTGTAAAGCCTGGCATCGTATTAACTTCATTTAATATGACTTGATTATCTTCGGTAACAAAAAAATCAATCCGCGCTAAACCTTCTACCTGCAAATAATCGTAGATACAGCCCGCTTTGTTTTGTAGCTCATCTATAACAAACTGCGGTAAATCTGCAGGAATTTCTAATTTTGCGCCATCAGGATCAACATACTTCGCATCGTAACTATAAAATTCATGGCTTGGAATAATTTCACCCGGTAAACTCACTTGCGGGTTATGATTACCTAATACCGCCATTTCAATTTCACGCCCTGCTATGGCTTCTTCGATGATAGCCGTACGGCTAAACTGCAGTGCTAGCTTAATTGCAGGCATTAACTCTTCGGCGTTATGCACTTTGCTAATACCAACCGAAGAACCTGAATCTACCGGCTTAACAAACAGCGGTAAACCTAAATTTCCTATCAGCGCTTCAGCATCAAACAAAGCAAGCTCTTCAACTTTTACCAATTGCCAATCAGCCACTGCAATACCACTATCACGTAAAACAGCTTTATTTATGCCCTTATCCATACACAAGGCCGAACTTAAAACATCAGAACCAACAAACGGTAACTTCAACCAACGCAGAATACCTTGCAGGCAGCCATCTTCACCTAACGCGCCATGCATTACCGGCATCACCATATCGGTTTGCCATTTTTTTTCACCATCGATAGATAACCAACTGGCATCCTCTACGCCAATCGCCGGCATAACGCGCGTTGCTGTTTTAGCAACTGTCGCTTTATCCAAACCGTGCGACTCAAACTTTTCTACGTCCGGTAGTAAATACCAATGCCCCTCATGGGTGATTAAAATCACCTGCACATCATACGTCTCGGGATTTAATGCACTGCAAATAAATTGCGCCGATCGCACCGACACTTCATGCTCTACCGATGGGCCACCACAGATGACCGTAACGTTAGACTTCTTCATGATCTGTTACCTGTTTTTTTAATTCTGACATCATTACATTTTTCACTGGGCTAAAGCTGCGCCGATGTATCGGTGTTACACCCAGCGCTTTTATCGCATTAACATGCTGGCGAGTGGGATAGCCCTTATGTGAAGCAAACCCATAGCCGGGATATACTCGATCAAGCTCAATCATTTCTGTATCCCGCGTTACTTTAGCTAATATTGACGCCGCGCTAATACAAGGCACTGTGACATCGCCCTTAACCACCGCCTTCACCAAACCCGGTAGATTTGGTCGATGAATGCCATCCACCAACACTTCATTGGGGTCTACATCCAACGCTTCCACTGCACGCTGCATCGCTAATAAGCTGGCCTGCAGTATATTAATCTCATCGATTTCTTCCACTTCAGCTCGTGCAATCGCAAAAGCATAGGCTTTTTTCACAATCTCTTCATAGAGCATTTGACGTTTTTTTGCTGAAATGGCCTTTGAATCCATTAGCCCGCGAATGGGCTTGTTGGGGTCTAATATGACAGCTGCTGCCACTACGGGTCCTGCCAGCGGCCCACGTCCCGCCTCATCAACACCCGCCACCCATCTAAATTCTGCCGTAGTCATCCTTGCCCCCTAGTAAATCGTAGGAAATGTCACGGATATGGTGACGAAATGAAACAAAACATTGTCCCACACTTTAGGGTAATGTAAAATCCTTTTTGGAGAAAGTTTCCATTATTCGAATTTATGTAGAGAAAAGGTTCACCTATGAGCAACCTCAGAACAGCTGTGATTGGCGCTGGATATCTTGGCCAATTTCACGCCGAAAAGTACGCTAAATTAGAGCAATCTAATTTAATAGCCGTCTGCGATAGCGACCAAGCACGTTGCGACAAAATCGCTCAAAACGTCGGCGCTGAAGCCATTTACGATTACCGACAATTGGTCGGCAAAGTCGATGCCGTCAGTATCTCTGTACCTACCGCCGCGCACTATGAAGTCGCTAAATTTTTTCTTAACAATGGCATTCATGTCTTAATCGAAAAACCGATTACCACCACCATTGAACATGCCAATGAATTAATCGCATTAGCTAAAGCTAATCAACTAAAACTACAAGTCGGGCACCTGGAACGCTACAATAATGTGATTAAAGCCGTCGACCCTATGCTGCATAACCCTCGCTTTATCGAATCCGTGCGCTTAGCGCCTTTCAAATTACGCGGCACCGATGTCAATGTAGCGCTCGATTTAATGATTCATGATATCGATATCATTCAATCATTAGTGCATGCTGATATAACACATATCTCAGCCAACGGCGCTTCAGTATTATCTGAATACATTGATATCGCTAATGCCCGCATCGAATTCAGTAACGGCTGTGTAGCTAACGTTACCGCTAGTCGCATTAGCCTAAAACAAGAACGTCGCATTCGCATCTTCCAACACGATTGCTACCTATCACTCGACTTGGATCAAAAGAAAATTTACAGCCACGCCAAAGGCGAAGGTGAAATGTTCCCCGGCATTCCTGAGATCATTAGCAGTGACCAAGCATTCGATAAAGGTGACGCGCTTAACGATCAAATCGACGACTTCTTAAATTGCATTATTGAAGATAAGCCGGTCACCGTGAGTGGTGAAGACGGCAAACATGCATTAGAAGTTGCGATAAAAATCACACGTATTATGCGCGAACAAAACTTGTTACATGTCGGTCACGAACTGGGTCGCCCTGTCGCTGAAACCACTACATCATGACATCCATTTGTTTAGTGGCTGGCGAAGCTTCTGGTGATTTACTCGGTGCCGATCTGGCACAGAGCCTACTGCAACACAACCCCGACACGAAGCTGTTCGGCATGGCCGGACCCAAAATGCGCGCACAAGGCGTTGAAGCATTAATTCACTCAGAGACCATGGCTATTGTCGGTATTTGGGAAATCGTCAAACACCTCGGTAAAATTAAACGCAGCATGCGCTGCATGCAACTAGCATTACTCGAGCGCAAACCGGATATCATTATCCTTATTGACTACCCCGGCTTTAATTTACGTATTGCTGACTTTGCACAGCGTCACGGCATTAAAGTTTTATATTACGTCAGCCCGCAGATTTGGGCATGGCGATCAGGTCGCATCAATCATATAAAAAAATGCGTTGATCATATGGCCGTGCTATTCCCTTTCGAAAAAAAGATTTACCGCAAAGCCGGTGTACCAGTGACCGTTGTTGGTCATCCATTAACCCATATTGTGCCTCATGATTTAAATACTGTCGATTCTAAACGACAGCTAGGGCTAGCCAATAAAAAAACTGTCGTAGGTTTATTGCCCGGCAGTCGTCGCCAAGAAATCGAGAAGTTATTACCGACCATGCTCGCCGCTGCTGAATTAATACGACAAAAGAAAGCTGACCTGCAATGTGTGTTACCCATCGCCAGTGGCTTAGATAAGCACTTATTTAAAGACCTACCCGATTACGTGCAGTGCGTAGAAGATGATACATACACCGCCATTAAAGCTTGCGATGCTGTGATCTGCACGTCCGGCACAGCCACTTTAGAAGTATCTCTGTTACAGGTACCAATGACAGTCATATATAAGGTCGCCCCGCTGAGCTATTCGCTCGGCAAACGATTAGTCAAAACACCTTATATCGCCCTCTGCAATATCATTGCCGAAAAAATGGTATGCCAAGAACTGATTCAACACGATGCCAACGCTGAAAAAATCAGTCAAGAAATTTTACACTGCTTGGATGATAAAGCCTATCGACAAACCATGCTAGATGAAATGGCGCAAACGCTACAACGCTTAGGTGGCAGCTCACAAAACAACGCATTACTGCAAATCATTCTGCACTAGTTTGAAAATATGCGACAAGGCCAACACTTAAATCGGCGTGACTAAACCTTAGATCACGACACCCCAGGCCTACCAGCATCATTGCCCTGCTCAACACTAGGAGCTTCAGCGCCAGCCATTCCGCGAGTACTGGCCATTGCAGCAGAACGACCCCCGCTTGAGATACCAGGCTGACCCTGTTTACCTTCTGCTGCGACAGCAGACTCTCGTGCAGATGTTGCAGATGTTGCAGATGGCGACTTGTCAGCATATTGAGGATTTAACTTATCAAATAATTCCGCCTGATCAGGATAAGCATTTTTCATGGCTTCATGAAATTGCTGGCCTGCTTCCTTGCTGTGAAACTGATACCGCATCACCTGCATGTCTTGCCCATCGTGTTTGATGGTATTGAGTTGCGGTGGATTGCTGGTGTAATGCTCTGCTTTACTAGCATCATGATCACATACCTGATTAACAAAGCCCACATAAACAGGATCAAGCGGTATTTCAGGTTCTGGATTTGGCACGTCAACCGTTGCTGAGGCGCACGAACCAAAACCCGCACCACTTTCGCCTGTATGTCCAACAGTTGACGGCAACATTTCTTTAAGTGCCTTGTTATACGCAACATCATCACCCCTTTCATCGAAATAATCTTCTAGGTCAGACTCTTGCTCTGCAGCAGGTTCTGCTTTTCCTTCACTAGTCGCCGGAGTCACAGGAGCGTTGGCATCTGCAGACTTAGATTCTGCTACCAGGGGTTCAGGTGCGGCGCCTGCTTCTTCAGCAGCAATAGTTTCTTCAAGACTAGCCAACTCAGCTAAAAGTTCAGCGTCATTAAGCACATCCTCACTCACAGCTGCAAGTCTTGACGTCATGGACTCCATGCCACTCGCTGGTTGCACATCTGGTGTTACTGGCGATGCTGCGGCAGGTTGTTGTTCTGCAGCAAGGTCTGCCTTTCCTTCACTAGTCGCCTGTGTGACAGGAGCGCTGGCGCCTGCTTCTTCAGCAGCAATAGTTTCATCAAGACTAGCCAAATCAGCTAAAAGTCCAGCGTCATTAAGCACATCCTCACTCACAGCTGCAAATCTTAACTTCACGGACTCCATGCTACTCGCTGGCTGCACATCTGGTGTTACTGGCGATGCTGCGGCAGGTTTTTCTGCTGCTGGTGCAGGCCTGGTGGCAGGTGCTGACGCCGCTTGGACTGCTGCTGCAGGTTTTTCTGCTGCCGCTGCAGGTCTGGTAACAGGTGCTGATGCCGCCTGCGCTGCTGATGCAGGTTTTTGTGCTGCTGTGCGTTTATATTTAGAACTGATATCCCTAAAGTGTGCACCTAAATCAGTTTTGCCGTTAATTGAGCTTACTGCTGGTGCAGGCCTGGTGGCAGGTGCTGACGCTGCTTTAACTGCTGCAGCAGGTTTTTGTGCTGCCGGTGCAGGTCTGGTAACAGGTGCTGACGCCGCCTGAGCTGCTGCGGCAGGTTTTTGTGCTGCTGGTGCAGGCATGGTGGTAGGTGCTGACGCTGCTTTAACTGCTGCTGCTGTTTTGCGCGCTGCTTTGAGGCTAGATCCTAGCTTTTGTACTTTGCGTATGTTACGTTGACCTTGAAGTTCACGGTCTCTCATATTTTCATTATGTTTACCACGCAGCTCTAATATTTTAACGCGTTTTTGTAGTGCTTCAATTGTTGTTTTATTTCTTTTTGGCTTCTTTTGCAGGGCACTGATCCTTTCACGCAGTACATTCTTCTGTTCCACTAGTTCTTTATCTTTAGCTTGTGCTTGCTGTTTAATACCGTTGATTTTTTCACGATGCGACTTTTTCGATGGATCTTGGGGCGGCACCTGACCACCGCTGTTGTTCTTTCTCATACTCTTTCTCGACTCATTTTATTACTAGACCAAAGTTCACAACAACACATATAGCTTAGAGTATATTGGTCGATACTTAACGCATGCTTAATGAAGTAGCTGAGTTGAGTATTACAAGAGCACTCATCTCATTGATTATTAGTTCTTTTATTCGCTAATTATAGAATAAATGGCTATAACTTGGTTGATGTTTATCTCAGTAAATCACGAGATAAACAAGCAGCCGCACTCAATTAAATCGGTAGATAGGATAGCAAATTACTGGGAATACGCGCTACCTTTTGCTTTTTAAAGTCGAAACACACCATTCGGGTCGATGCTTCAACTAAGCACTTTCCTGTAGTGATATTTCTGATGGGGCTACACTAAACCGGACAAATAAATTACAATGATTTAACCCGGAGGT
>JARGOB010000020.1 GCA_029212925.1 Coxiellaceae bacterium
CCCCAGACGTCAGGTTTTTCTAAAATTGACGGTTCAAGAAATGGGGGCAGGTCAAACATTTCTAATACAATAGCGCAGGAATGCTCGAAAAAGGGGGGGGTGATCGGTATAAATGGCATTAGTATTTTTAATGGCAGTAAGAAAAATATTTTAAATGAAGTTATAAATAATATTGAATACCTATGCTCACTAGTTGGCGACGACCATGTAGGCTTAGGCCTAGACTATGTTTTTGATCATCAAAAAACTCTAAAACTTGCACAACAACACCCAGAATCCTTTACCAATATCGAACAATACAAAGAAATAAAGATGGTTGAGCCGAACTCTATCAATGAAATAATAAATCAGCTTTTAACTCGAAACTTTTCAAAACAATCAATTAACAAGATATTAGGCGGTAATTTTCATAGAGTTGCTAGTATAGTATGGAAAAAATAATCAACACAAACTCTCAATTCAATAAGAAGTCAACCGCAGAGTATAAATATTTAACTATTTTATCTATGCTCTATCTCACATGTGAGCTAGCCTCATTAGTTTTATCATATAAAATCGTGCACATTAAATTCTTTTTTGGGGCTGCCTCATCATTTATATTCCCAATAACATACACATGGAATGATGTCATTACTGAAGTATACGGCTTCACAACAACAAAAAAGACTATTTGGATGGTTTTTATTTGTGATTATTTTTTTGTGGCTATGATATATTTTCTTATAAAGATACCCACCTCCAATCCTCAAGTTCAACATAGCTATACTCAAGTTCTAGGGCCATTATGGCGATCGCTATCAGGTGAAATGCTAGGCGTACTTGCTGGCGCTTTTATAAATTCAGTAATCATTTCAAGATGGAAGATACTTGCTAAAGGAAAGATATTTTGGATAAGAAGCATTTTTTCCACACTCTCTGGCGAATGTGTCATGCTTTTTATTTCAGTACCAATTGCACTATATGGCGTATTAACTACTACAGAAATGCTTAGCTTAATAGGATATGCTTATTCTTATAAAGTTATTTTTGCAATTGTTATTTCGTTTCCCGCAAATTTAATAGCAAATTTTATAAAAAGAAAAGAAGGAATCGATACATATGATTATAATGTTAGTTATAACCCATTTAGACGACCATACTAATCTCATTACATATACTACAACTTTCTAACAACTGCCATTCTTCAACTACCTTAATATTAGAATCCGAAACATCATAGACAGAAAGCTTTCCTCTTGAGGCTGGATGCTCAATACCAGTTAACAGCTTCATCGCTTCTGTGCTCATCAACCCTACTAGCATTTGAATTAGAGGCATAACTGCGACATTTGAAATCTTTGATGGTCGAAAACTATCAAATCGACTCAAATCTTGATAAAGCAAGCTGTTTTGCCCAGCCTTGCTTTTCCAGCACTCCATACATCCAGTAACGCCAGGAATTATAGTAAAATATGAAGCCCAGCGACTATCTAAGCCACCTGCGATGTAGGGTGTTTGATATTTCACACATGCGAGATTCACCCAGTCAAGCACCTCATTTCTGGGTTCATCTATTGCACTTACCACCAGGTCTTTACCACAAACCAAATCATCTAACTGCTTAGCAGAGGTTATCTTCAAATCTCTATACGTAATATTAAGATCAGTGTTAAAATTACAAATATTACCTACAGCCGACGTAACTTTTTTCCTACCAACATCCTTTTCATTATATAAAATCTGTCTATTTAAGTTTTCTAACGCGACCTTATCATAATCTACTATGGTTATATTTTTTATACCCAAAGCTACCAATGCTAGCAACATATTAGAACCGACTCCCCCAAGCCCCAATATCAATACTGATGCATCCATCAATTTTTTTTGTAGTAAATATTTATTTTCGTCAAAATGGCAGTATGTGCTAAGAAATTCAATATTACACGACCACCTACGAAGACTATATGCGTCCAGTGAATCAGATGCATTATAATAGCTATCTTCCAATAAATACTCGTGATTTAGGACATCTAAGAGAGAAAGCACAACTTTGGTGTCTACAGGAAATAGCTCAGACAACTCTTTTACAATCTCTACTACACCCTTGAGCCCATCCATTATATTACAGAGATGAAATACAAATTTCTTAGGATCTCGTATATCAATCGAGACTCCCGGCCTAATAAAAAACAAAGCTTTCTCATTATTCCAGCAATATTCAACCAATGATTTTAGTCTTGGATTTTTATAAATGTTACCCATATTTTTTTAATATGGCATTGCACTACCAGCTAAACTAACAGGTGTATACGTAACTTCAAAATCAAACTCCATGTTAAAGCCCTCATTTTTTATATTAATATAGTGGCATGATCAAAATACAAAACTTTCATACCATCGAGTAAAAAAATATCTGTACATTTGCTTTTTTATAATATACAAATCTATAATGCTTCCATCCCATTTCTTTATACCAATTTACCAACTCTTCTTTATCAGTAAGTAAATAAATTTCTTTATAACCTAGATTGCGCGCTTCTTGTATACATGCGTGCACCAACAACTCACCAAAACCTTGACGCCTATGCTTCTCACTAACATATAAGCTTGAGAGCCAAGGAAATGTTTGCGGCAGCTCTTCAACTTCGTCTAAACATAAAGTTACAGTCCCAACAATTTCCTCTCCAGAACTTCCAACTAATATACAGGGGGCTTTCTTACTATTGAGCCTAGAACTGATCTTTTCAAGTAACTGCGTATCTGTCCGACAAGGATTTAAATAACCCCACTCTTGCTTATACCACTCAAAGATTTCTGAAATATATTCTTTTTTATTCGCAAGAAAATCTATATTCATTTCTTTAACCTATCCATACCTCGAAAAATTTTGGTAACATTTAAACGTCGCATACGATGTAATGTCAACCATTGAAATTAAACGCAACAAGACTATGCATTTATATACATAAAGCCATAAAAGTTTTTCACGCAAAAGCTGGAACGCAATACTAAATCTACTTATTTTATATCATCGCAATTGGTTTAGTTTTTTATTTTAAAATACGGGTAGAACCTCACGATCAATGCAGCTAGAATAGCCCGTTGTTAGCAGGCAGTGTTTTATTTACTATACAAAGGCCAATATGCCATTAATCAATATTCTATTTAGCCGACTATTTTCGTCATACAGACAAAGCTATCAGATAGTTTCAAAAAATGGCTGGCATGTCATACTTGTCCGCTTGGTTCAATCACTCGCAACTGGCCTGGCCTTCTACTTATCGATTTATTTAGTCACAACACTGCACTACAGCGTGGTATCCGCAGGGATTGTTTTATCTTGTTATGGTATTGGCACAATGGTCGGTGGCGTCGTAGGCGGCAAGCTATCAGATAAAATAGCAGCGCATAAAGTTGTTATTATGAGCCTGCTATTCGAATGCGTGCTGTTTAGTGCCTTGCCATTTTTTAGCAACTTACACGCTATCATGCTGATAACAACTTTGCTCGGGGTCAGTGCGTATATGTTTAAAACGGCTAACACTATTCAATTGATTAACAGCAGCTCAAGCAGTGACAACAATAGCCGATTAACCGCTATCAATATTCTCTATACTGCTTCAAATATTGGAATCGGCACTTCAGCTCTGCTTATTGGCTTATTAGCACACCTGGGATTCGCTTATTTATTTTATGCTGGGGGTCTGCTGACACTACTACTTGCGATTTATCAGATAATTTATTTAAGCAATACCGAAACGAATCAAACAACCGATAAACATAGCAATACTCAGCAAGGCACCCGTCAAAATAAGCAAATATTTGTAACCGTATTACTCTCACTATTTATTACTGGGCTTATTATCGCCCAACTGCGAACTACCTACTCTATCTACATCCATCATCTGTTCCCACAGTTCGGCATGCATGGCCTCGGTTTATTACTGGCGCTCAATCCAGCACTGATTATTTTATTTCAAACGCCTCTCACCAGCGCTATAAGACACTTTAATAAATTTGATATTATTGGCATTGGTGTAGCTTTAATGGGTACGGGCTGTTTGCTACTAAACTTTGTAAGCTCATTTGTTTTTGCCGCACTTACTTATATGGTGTATACCGCCGGTGAGATGTTATTTTTTTCGATGGCGCAATACGTATGTTACGAGTCATCGCCACCGCAACATAAAGGCAATACGTTAGGCATTTTTCAATCAACCTACGCTGCAAGCCTTGTTGTCGGCCCCAGTGTTGGCAGCCTGATATATCATCACCTATCACCCTATTGGCTTTGGTATGGTTGTGGCCTTATTGGCTTAATCGCTTTGCTTACCTGTCTATGCCAACGAACCACCGCGAAAGTGTACTAATCGCTTCATTTTATGCGTCAATTGCTTCAACTTTTTCGTCATGACGCATAAAATGACGCAATAACAAATTAGATTAAATCAATGGTTTATATTAACCATCAGAAGCGCATCAATCTAACACATTGATTAATAATGAATTTATAGCATGAAGCAATTGAAGCATAAAATTACTTATATATCGATTTATTGCTTCAAATGCTTCATTTTGTTGTAGTGACGCACAACTTGAAGCACAAAATCCATCTACATATTTACACTCACACTTAACTATTAAGCTCTTTTGTTAACCAAAGTATTAAATCATCATCCATTGCATATGACTTACCAGCCACTACAGGCTCAAGGTGAGAGGTGACACCATCTTTATTTGGCACATAACCACACCTGACATATAAACTTTGTGCCATACCATAATCTTTGAAAAGACCAACCCCCAAACCAACACGATTATGTTCACGTGCAACTTCGCCCTCAATAAAATCTAACAAATTTTTCCCTATGCCTCGGCCTTGTTGCGACGGAACAACATTAAAATCATTAATCTCAGGCACATTGTTATCAGCAAATAGAGCGTAACCTGATGACCAAAGCACTGTTACATATGCCAAATATCTACCATCCTTGTTTAAGGCTGACCAAACCGAACGCATTCCAGCATCCTGCTCAGTTAAATAACGCTGAAATAATTCAACAGGCTTGTAATAATTTTCATTTATAAATGCCTTTGATAGCGCTTCAATATCAGTGCTATTTAGCTTTTTTATAGTAACATCTGCCAAATCAATAATTTTGTATAGCGTATCTACCACCTGCTTAATCGATAAGTTCGTTGTGTCTATTGCATTTAACTGTACATTACCAGGCCATGTCCTTAATGCTTGCCAACACTCAAATTGCATATCACCCCAAGCATCCTGTTTAATAACATGCGGTTGCCACTGCGGATCACTGCAATGCATGCGTAACCACGAAGCCCAATTGAGCACGTCTTGAGTTATAAATTTATCTCCGCGCAGCTTTAAGCGTTGCACCCTTTGCTGATCTGAACAATCCAATAAAATAATTTTGAATTTATTCAGCTGCGCAGCGGAAGGTGATGCTAGAATTTCACCTGGTACCATTTGACCTAACAAAATGGTATTTTCTGTCTGGCTATGGGGCGCTAATTTAGCGATCCATTTCTCAGTCGATTTTTGGCGCCACTGCCTATCCGCATCATCCGGCACACCGATATCGTCAAAGTCATGCATCTTATATTCAGGTAATCGCTTTTGTAGCTCCACTAAGCATGCTGATTTACCACTACCACTTGCTCCGATAATGAAATATATCACCTGCTATCTCCTATTATTTAGAATGATGTTACCCCATTTCACAATCGCACTAACCTGGCGTATGCTACTACTATTCCTCTAAATGGTTAACCAATTATGTCAATTTATCGCACATTAATAAACGCTGCTTCTGCAGTTATCCTAACAACTGCAACAATCACAGCTATTGCTTCAACAAACCATCATGGTCAATACATAAAAGTACCATGTGGTAAAATCTACGTTGAAAACTATGGCAAGTCCAAACCAACCGTTGTTTTTTTAGCTGGTTATGGTGGCGAAGGCGTATATACTTGGCGACGTGTTGCACCCGCAATCAGTCAATTCGCCCATGTGGTGCTATATGATCGCCTGGATATTAGCGGAGCCAATAATGCCTCTGATCGTGGCCGCAGTAGAATTAATAAAGCTTGGCAAACCAAACCACTCACTGGCGAACAAATCATGCAAAACCTGCAAACCGTTTTGCATAAACTAAAACTTAAACCACCGTACATTATTGTCGGTCACTCCTATGGCGGCACACTAGCTATTTATTTTGCGCGCAAATACCCAAAACAAGTAAAGTCTGTGGTGTTAGTCGATGCCACATCACCACAAACACTGCGCCTATTACAAAAGAAACGCGGCGGCCATCATGTGTTGGACCTACCACCGAAGAATGTTGATTATTACCCGGAAGGATTAGGCATGTCAGACACATTGGATCAAATGAAGAAATTGCCTGCTTTTCCTAATGTGCCTTTAATGGTATTAAGTGCCACTTATCACTACCAACCCAAATCACGACAAGCGGATAACTTCAAACAATCTTGGCTTGCACAAAATAACTTAGCTAAATTGTCACCGCAATCACAACTGGTCTGGGCAGACACCGGGCACTTTATTCAACTACAACGACCATGGGTGGTAATTGCTGCCGTTAAAGAAACTATTGATCTCAACTACTTTCATGTTTGTAAGCAATGGTCACCGTGGAATAAAGATGCATGCCAGCTTATTAAAGCGGGAAAAATCAAAGCTGATGCGGACTTCTCCAGCCCACTACCAAACAAAAAATAGCTTCAAATTAGTCAATTATAAAGACTTCTTGGCACTTCCGGTTTTGCGATTCACATAATGTGAAACGCAATATGCGAATCACCAAAACGAGGGGCCAATACACTACTCATTTAAACACCAACACTTTATTCTGATAACCGACGTCATTTTATTGCTATTGAGCGCATAGACTTTGTAGCCGCAGCATGCTGATCCTACACTGATTTTTTGTATTGACCAAATTTGGATAATGGCCATTGACCAAATTTGGTCAGTGGGCAAACCAGCTTAGACCAAAAGATTTGAAACAAATTTTAAAATACAAAAATTCACGCATTTTATCTAAATCAAAATTATCAAAAGAGATACAGGGTGTTCCAACGGTTTATTTGCCTAGGGCGCTGCTTGCATTATAGCCCCGCTAACAAATTCTATTGAATATGGCCAAGGATGCCATCAAGCTCATCAAGACTATTATAATGAATCACCAAGCGGCCTTTACCACCATTGGTGTGACGGATATTCACTATCGCCCCTAAACGCTCAGCCAGATTATTTTGTAAGCGCTTCACATCCGGATCCATCGCGGCAGGTTGGTTGTTATGATGCGCATGATGCGGTTGCTGCAACTGCTTAATCAACTCTTCGGTTTGACGCACCGACAATGAGCGCTCAATAACTTGCTGTGCGACTTCCACCTGTTCAGCAGGTGACAACGACAATAATGCACGTGCATGCCCCATGTCCAATTGGCCTTGCTCAACCATGCCACGTACTACCGATGGCAACTGCAATAAGCGCAATAAATTACTCACCGACGCACGCGATTTACCAACCGCTTTCGCCACGGCATCATGCGTCATATCAAATTCTTCAATCAAACGCGCCAAAGCTTGCGCTTCTTCAATTGCATTGAGGTCTTGGCGCTGAATGTTTTCAATCAACGACATCGCTATCGCCGCATCGTCTTTTATAGCGCGAACAACGGCAGGCACTTCTGTTAGCCCCGCCATTTGCGCCGCACGCCAGCGACGCTCACCCGCAATGATTTCATATTTACCTTCAGGCAAGGTACGCACCACAATCGGTTGGATAATGCCTTGCGACTTAATGGAGTCCGCTAATTCTTGTAATGCAGATTCTGACATCTGCTGACGTGGTTGGTATTTGCCAGGCTGGACTTCATCAACCGATAAGTGACGCAACTCGGCATTCAGTGTTACTTTTTTTGTATCCGCTTGTTTAGCACCGGCATCACTACTGGCCTCAGTGCTTACACTGCTTTCATTGCTTTCGCTTGGCGCTGAATCCATGCCACCCAATAACTCAGACAAACCTAAGTCACTTAACCCTTTACCCAAACCACGTTTTACTTGCGACATGTGCGCCCCCTTGGTTATGCCGTCTCTGCTACTTCTGCATTATCTACAATCGCCGTCTCACCACCCTGCTGACGACGCATCAACTCGCCAGTCAGTGCTAAATAAGCCACCGCACCTTGAGAGCGCTTATCATAACACATCACTGGAACGCCATGGCTCGGCGCCTCTGCTAATCTAACATTGCGTGGAATTACCGTTTGGTACACTTTATCGCCGAAGTGACTGATTAATTGTTCCGATACATCAATCGTCAATCGATTACGACCGTCATACATCGTACGCAGCAAGCCCTCGAGTTTAAGGTCAGGATTAGCCGTCTTACGAATCTTATCGATGCTGCTCAACAAGCTAGCCAACCCCTCTAGCGCATAGTATTCACACTGAATCGGCACTAACACACTATCAGCCGCCACCAACGCATTCACCGTGACAATGTTCAACGACGGTGCGCAATCAATAATGACAAAATCATAGGCTTGCTTAGCCTGTTCAAGCACCCGCTTTAAGGCTGACTCGCGTTGCTCTGATTTAAGCAACCGCACTTCAGCAACTGTAAGATCACCATTCGATGGCAAAATATCATAACCCCATTCGGTAGTCACCGACGCCTCAGCCACAGAACACTCTGCCAATAAAATTTGGTTTACCGATAACTGCAGTTGCGACTTATCTAAACCACTGCCCACCGTCGCACTGCCTTGCGGATCCAAATCAACCAACAACACCTTTTTCTTGATCGCTGCCAACGATGCAGACAGGTTAACACTGGTGGTGGTCTTACCCACACCGCCTTTTTGGTTTGCTACTGCAATTACTTTGGTCATAATTGAATCTCTATCAAGTGGCGCTCTTCATGCAATAAAGGCACATCAATTTTGTGGCAAATAACGTGGTCATCAAACGTATCGAGCTCGTGTTCGGGTAACTTACCTTTCATAAAGTAAAAACGACCACCCGGTCGCAGCAAGTGCCGCGCTAAAGCAATGGTATCCGCTATCTTGCCCACAGCCCGCGTTATGATAGCATCAAACAAGGGATCGGCGCGATAGCTTTCCACACGCGAGTGAACCACATCAACCAATGACAACTGCAACTCGGCAACCGCCTGCACCAAGAAGCGAGTCTTCTTACTGTTACTATCCAACAGTGTCACTTTCTGATCAGGCCGCATAATGGCTAACGCTATACCAGGGAAACCCGCCCCGGTGCCAACATCCAGCACACTGCCGTCCTTTATATAAGGAGCCACTGCCAAACTATCGAGCACATGATGACTGATCTGTTGCTCAATATCAGTGATAGCCGTCAGGTTATACACCTTGTTCCACTTGTTAAGTAATCGAATATGCTCAGCCAACTGCTTTGTTTGATTCTCATCAATAGCAAATGGCAGTTGCTGTAGCGCCGTATTGAACTGTTTTTGATCTAATGTTTTCATGGCCGAGACTATACCATAGTGTGCTAGCAACACGAAGTATGTTAATATCCCCGCATGAAACAGGAAATTGAACCAACAGTACTCGAAGGGACGCATGTACGGCTAGAGCCGCTAGCAGAAGAACATGCCGAATCACTCTATCACGCCGGCAAAGACCCTAAAATTTGGGTGTGGATGACTCGCTCAGCGTTTGAAAGTGTCGATGATACCAAAATGTGGATTCAATACGCTAATCATATGGCGATGCTTGGCGAAGACCTACCATTCGCTATTATCGATAAAAAATCCGGCATGGCGGTTGGCAGCACCCGACTCCTTAATATAGATATGAATAATCGCACCGCCGAAATTGGCTGGAACTGGCTCACCCCTAAACACTGGCGAACAGCCACCAATAGCGAAAGCCAACTATTGTTACTCGGCTACGTATTTGGTGACTTGCAAATGTATCGCGTACAAATGTGTGTTGACACACGCAACATACAAGCCATTAATTCATTCAAAAAAATTGGTGCCACACAAGAAGGCATATTGCGCTCGGTACACATTAATTACGATGGTCACCGTTGCGACTATTCTATTTCTAGCATCCTTGATTTCGAATGGCCCAAAGTGAAAGCGACTTTAGAAAAACGCCTTACACCCTAGATTTATATTGATGAGCAAACTCACAATCCACTGCTATAATTTGACCTCAGCAGCTGTTGCCCGGGGTTAAAATGAAGCATGACGCACATCAATTAGAAGTCACAACCGATGATGATCAAGCCATCGAATTTATAAATGCTTTTGTTGATGGCTGGTTGCAACTCGATAAAAACACGCTTCAAGTACTTGAACATGCCGACAATAAACCTGATTGCGCTATATTACAATGCTATGCCGCATTAATGCATATTTGTAGCTTATCAAAAAATGAGGCATTAAAAGCTAATACACTTATTGATCGCGCGCTTAACCATTATGATGACCTTACCCCACGTGAACAGTTATTTATTCAGGCGGTTCAAGCCAGCATGGAAAATCGCCTGGAGGATGCCCTGAGTTTTTATGAAAAAATAGGCAAGCAATGGCCGCGTGATCTTGTTGCTGCAAAAATGATTGAATTCCACTGCTATGAAACCGGTGAATATAAACGCCAGCTAGCCTACTTTAAAAACCATGAACATGATAATAAAGAACAACCACATTATTTAGCGATGCTGGCTTTTGCTTATGAGTTAAATGGAAAAGTTGATCAATGCATCCAAACGGCTAACGAATCGATCGATTTATTTGCGCATAACCCGTGGGCCTTCCATGCGTTAGTTCATGCTTACACCAGTAATGGCCAATACCATAATGGCATTCGCTTATTGCGTGAAACAGAAGCGATTTGGTCTCAAGGCATTCAGTTCATTCAATCGCATATGGGATTCCATTTGGCCGCCTTGTATTTAACCGAGCTCGATTACGATAATGCTATTAATATATATCACCAATATGTGTGGGATAAACAACCCGAAACCATAAACGAACAAAAAGACGCTATTTTATTGTTATGGACTATTGAACTGGCTGGTCGCAATCTCTCCTATGAATGGCAACGCATCACCCCCTACCTTGAACAGCATACTGCTGAATTCAATTTTCCACTGCTGAATATCATGTTCATATATGCATATTTTCGTGCTGGTGAAAATCTCAAGGCTGAACAAGCACTGCAAAAACTAAAGCAATTTGCTCAGCAACAACAAGGCATTGATGCACAACGCTGGCAGCAATGCGGTATACCGTTAGCTGAAGCCTGTAAAGCATTCGCTGAAAAAGACTACAGTCACGCCTGCAAACTATTATCTGGAAAGTTTGACAGCACTGAAACCGGTGGTAGCGACGAGCAGCGCAGTGTGCTTTGGCAATCGTATTTGCAAAGTTTAATTCATTGCGGCCAAGATAAAGAAGCCGTTGCGCTATTGAATGATATGATGGGCCAAAGTAAAACGCCCTGCGCTTTAGAAGATTGGTGGCAACAACAAATTAAAGTGAATCTGAACGCTGCTCAGGACTCTGAATAAGCCATAGCACCACTAACGAGATGAGCACCAAAACCACACTGGCCGTTAACGCACCAAAGAGACTCCACTCATCAAGCACCCCACCCAAGAAAGCACTAATAGCATAACCTAACGCGGTCACTGAGCCGGTCACACCCATGACCCAACCTTGCTCGCTTTCATTCACTTGATCCGATATCCAACGCAACCCTTGCGCATATACCACACACTGAAATACTGCTGCAAGAATCACACAAATCCAAGCTACCGTTAATGATGGCACGTAAGCATTTAATGCAATAAAAACACCTAACAACGGAATACTAATCCATAACGATGCCTTAATCGAAAAGCGGTCAGCGATAAAACCATTGAGCCAACCAAAACCAATCACAAAGCCCACACCCAGCGCAGCCATAAACCAAGCAGTTGCTGAAGTGGTAAAACCAAAGCGCGACATCATAAACGGTGAGATATATGAATAGTAAAAACTCCAGCTCAGTATATTGATAAGAAAAAATCCAATCAATGCATTGATACGTTTATCCTTGCAAGCTTGAATAATTAAGGTAAATGCACGACTAAAGCGTAATTTAGCACCGGCTATTTCACCAGCAAATGTGTCTTTATACATCACCTGCAATAACCACATATTCAATACCGAAATAATACCCGCCAGTATCAATGGCGTCTTATAATCAAACCAACTGACCAAATGCGGATCACTCAATAAACCGCCTAACGCTGGACCCAACACAAAACCCAACGACATCGACATTAAAATCAAACCCAAATTACGCGACTTCTGATCGTCGTGACTCATGTCAATAATTGACGCCTGCGCAATCGGTTGACTACCGGTGGTAAAACCATCAATCACTCGGCCCAGTATGAGCAACCACAACGCATGCCATACCACCGCTAACGCGGTTAAAAAATAACCTAACGCCGAGCCAGCTAAACAAAACATCAATGCTTTTTTACGACCCACTTTATCGGAAAAATCACCCAGTACAGTTGAACCAACAAACCAGCACAGCATAAATACCATAATCACAATGCCATATAAAAAACTGCGCTCTTGCGCAGAAAATGCATCGCTAAAAAAATGTGAAGCTGGGCTTTGCAAAATACCATTTAATATCGGAAATACGATACCAAGACCCATGCCGTCCAGAAATAGCACAATAAATAACGGCAAGCCGGCATACATAAAGTGCATGGAAGATTTTCTGTGTGTTTTATTTTTTTTTGCTGTCATGGATATCAGACTAGCATGACGAGTCAGTTCACTCAACCAGACTCACTGATAGCTTCTGATGCTTGCTGCAAATAATCACCATAGGATTGCACCAACAAATTATCACTGATTTTACGTGGCTTGCCTTGGTACAAAATAAACCCTTTATCCTTATCAGCCATGATTTCCTTTATGTGCTTTGACATACGCGGCGTGTATGTGGATGATGCTTTGATTTCGATAAATTCACGCTGCTGTCCATGCTCATAGATGACATCCACCTCGACACTGCCGTTGCTGCTACGATAAAAATATAACTGGTTATGTTTTGCTTCTAATAAAGATAGTTTTTTTAATTCTGAGACTACGTAATTTTCAAATAAAGCACCATACATCGGGCCTTTCTCATATTGCTCTTGTGTTGATACGCCAGTGAGGTATGACACTAAACCCGTATCATAAAAATACATCTTAGGCGATTTAACAATGCGTTTACCTAAATTGTCATGGAATGGCGGCAATAAAAAAACAATATAGGCGGCCTCTAATGCAGACAGCCAACGTTTAATTGTTTGCACCGTAACGCCCAGATCATTGGCATAATGCGACATATTCATCACTTGACTAGCATTCGCTGCCAATAATTCAATAAAGCGACTAAAGTCACGCAAGTCTCCAACACTCACCAGATCACGTAAATCTTTAGTAATGTAGTTTTGCAAATACGATGACATCCATAAATCATTACCCGCGTAATGACGCACCACTAACTCTGGATAGCTGCCCTTATATATAGAGTTAGCTCTTAAATCCGCTGGCATCTCTTGATAACTGAGTGGCAATAAAGACATCAAACCAATGCGCCCTGCTAATGACTCCGTAATACCCTTTACGAATGCAAACTGACTTGAACCGGTTAAAATATACTTACCGTAATTTTGACGATCATTATCCACCGCTATTTTCACGTAGTTAAAAATTTCCGGTGCTTTTTGTGCTTCGTCAAAAATCACACAGTTGTTATAGCGCGCCATAAAACCTTCTGGGTCATCGGCAAATTCAGACGTAACCGCATAATCATCAAAAGTAACATACTCATAGTCTGTTAATAGGTGTTGCAACATCGTCGACTTGCCCGACTGACGCGGTCCAGTGATACCCACTACTGGGAAGTGCTGCAAATACTCTTGGAGTCGCGGTTGCTGTAATCGCTCTATGTAACTCATTGATTTTACCCTATAATCGTGCAATTTTATGATTGAATCATAAATATACACGATATTTAACGGAATATCGATAAACATCGTGCAAATTTATGATTCAATCATAAATTTGCACGATAAATCGCGTAATATGGCATCAGTAAGAATGTCAGATTTAAGCTTAGGTTGGGCCAAAACCTTTTCTGAGAAACCGGAATGTATAACTAATACCTGAGGATTTCGAAGAAATGGTTTTGGTCCAAGATAAGCCAAATATGGCGTTCTTAAGCGGCTTGTTTTTTTAGGTGGAGCAGAAGTAGAGAGATAGCAGCCGGAGTCATTCCGGGAATACGACTGGCCTGACCAATCGTTGTGGGCTTAACGTTTTGCAGTTTTTGACGCACTTCATTCGACAAACCATAGACATCGTCGTAATCGAGATCTTCAGGCAAGGCTTGTAAATCAGATTGTTGTTGACGCTCAATGTCTTTTTGTTGGCGTGCGACATAACCAGCATACTTGGCTTGAATTTCAACTTGCTCACGCGCTAGCTCTTCAGCAATGCCTGGACCAAAACCATCAACCGCCATCAATGCATCATAAGTTACGTTCGGGCGCTTTAATAAATCCATGGCATTGTATTCACGTTCTAACACTTGATCGAACTGTTGTGTAAATGCTTGTGCCATGTCGGTACCCGCACGGCACCATAATGCTTTTAGTCGTGAGGTTTCTGTATCAGCCGCGTCACTTTTTTTCATATAAATATCACGCTGCCATTCAGGCACACAACCCAGCTCAAAACCGATCTCCGTTAAACGCGCATCGGCATTGTCTTGGCGTAATGATAAGCGGTATTCAGCACGCGAAGTAAACATACGGTAGGGTTCCAATGTGCCGCGCGTAATTAAATCATCAATTAACACACCGATATAGGCTTGATCACGACGTGGCGACCAAGCGTCTTTACCTTGCGCTTTAAGTGCGGCATTTAAACCAGCAATCAATCCTTGCGCCGCCGCTTCTTCATAACCCGTCGTACCATTGATTTGGCCAGCAAAGTATAAACCACTAATAAATTGCGTTTCTAAGCTGGGCTTTAAATCACGCGGATCAAAGTAATCGTATTCAATCGCATAACCGGGTCGTACAATATGACAATCTTCCAAACCGGCAATGCTATGCACAAACGCCATTTGCACATCATAAGGCAAGCTAGTTGAAATACCATTTGGATACACTTCAGTGGTATGCAAACCTTCCGGCTCTAAAAATAATTGATGACGATCACGCTCCGCGAAACGATTCACTTTATCTTCAATCGATGGGCAATAACGTGGCCCAACACCCTCAATATCACCAGCGAAAATAGGTGAGCGTGAAAAGTTATCACGAATAATCTGATGCGTCTGTTCATTGGTATAAGTAATATGACATGGCACTTGGCGCGGGTGTTGATCACGGTTACCGTAATACGACATCACTGGCCGTGGCTCATCGCCTGGTTGTGCTTGTAACTTGGCATAATCAATCGTGCGCCCATCGATACGTGGTGGTGTTCCCGTTTTTAAGCGACCTACGCGAAACGGTAATTCACGTAAACGGTTGGCCAATGCAATCGATGGTGGATCGCCTGCCCGACCACCACTTTGTTTGATATCACCAATATGAATCTTGCCACCTAAAAACGTACCAACGGTTAGCACCACTTGACGCGCATAGAACTTAAGGCCCATTTGGGTAACCACACCGGTGACTTGTTCACCCTCAACCATCAAGTCATCAACGGCTTGTTGAAAGATTTTTAAATTTGGTTGATTTTCTAATGCGTTGCGAATAAACGTTTTATATAACGTACGATCAGTTTGTACACGCGTCGCTCTAACGGCTGGCCCTTTACGTGAGTTCAACACACGAAATTGAATGCCGGCATGATCAGCTGCCGTAGCCATGATGCCACCAAGCGCATCAATTTCTTTAACTAGGTGGGTTTTACCAATGCCGCCGATGGCAGGATTACAAGACATCTGACCCAGCGTATCGACATTATGCGTGAGTAATAGCGTATTCGCACCGGTACGTGCAGCCGCCAGCGCCGCCTCGGTTCCAGCATGGCCACCACCCACGATAATCACGTCATATGATTGATTTTCTAGTATATTTTGCTTCTTTTGCACCGGCCTATCTCATATCATCTATCGAATAAAACGTATTCACTGGTCTAGACAGGCGATTTTAACAAAAGATGACCAAAATGGATATGGTTACAGGAGCAGCTTTTGACTCAACCAGCCGAATACTATATTTTAAATGCAGCTAGTAATGGAATCATGCAAGATTACAAGGAATCGGTACACATGCTACTTCGCTTTTCGACCGTCATCACCCTGTTACTACTGCTCACCCCCGTCGCACTCATCGCCAAAACCAACAGCAATAATACACCTAGCAATCATTTTCTGATGCGCATTGGCTTGGGAGCTGGCGTCAGCCACTTTAACCAGCAAACGCAAAATATTCAATTAAATACCAACCTGTTTAATCGCTACATCAATGACAGCACAACCAACGGATCACTCGAATTCAATACCGGCTTTGGTTATCTTGCAGCGGTTAATCGGCAGTTTACAATTGAATTTACCGCTGACGCTTACTTGGTCGATTTTGGCAATAGTGGTGGTACCGTTAAACCCGCCGCTAATATTAATATCAATTTCGATACACTGAATTATGCCTACACTATTCAGCCGACTTTACTGGGCATGTTTGAGACACGCTTTGCCTGGAATGTTTCAACGTTTCAGCCTTATTTTTTAGCAGGTGCTGGTATCGCTTATGTCAAAATGCAGCACTATTACGAAACCACACCCGCCGGCAGCTCTGCCTCACCCATGGCCTTTCCATTTGGTAATGATAGCGAAGCTAATTTAGCCTACACCTTTGGCCTTGGCGTTCAGTATCACTGGCATAAAACCAACTGGGTTGAACTCGGCTATCAATACATCAATGCCGATCGTGCCCAGCTTAATGTCAATGGCGTGCAGACCAGTTCAACGCGCTTGCAAAGCGCGATATTACAAGGGCACTACCTCACCATGGATTTTGGAATTTCTGTCTAGCTTAAAACAACAAGGATGGCACTATGCTTCAATTGGTATTCAACAGGGGTGTTTTGGTAGTGCTACTCAGCCTAGCAATATTCACACCAGCTATGGCACAAAAAGTATTTACACTAGCAGCGGGCAGAAGCAGTGTAACGCTTGCCAGTAACACCAGCACCAACTTGATTACTACGGTGACTAATACCAGCGGCACAACAATGCCAAATACTTTTTTTAATGCACCGACTGCAACGGGAGTTGATGTGACCACGTCCAGCGTTACGGGTGGGACATGCGTACAAACACAATCTCTGGCTAACAATGCAAGCTGCACCTTTATCACAAAATTCACTGGCACGGCTGGTAAAACTGGGTCAGGAAATTTTTTCCCTCGGTTCTGTGGTTATGGCGGTGATCTTTGCTCACAAACAACCTCTCCCATTACTGTAACTGTTTTATCTAGCAACCCAACGGTCACTATAACAGGAGCCGTTACTACAGAGCTTGAAGCTCAAACCAGCTTTGAACAATCCAACCCTGTGACTTTTACTTTTACTAATAGTGGTTCATATGCTGCCTCCCTTGGTTTTGTCACATTGAGCAGCAACTTCAGTGTATCGACAAATACCTGTGGCACATCCAGTGCGAGAGTAAGCTTACAAACGAACTCAACTTGTACGGTATCCGGTACATTTACCCCTACAGCAACTGGACCACACACGGTGGAGGCCACTTATTCATTTCATGAAGGAACAGATGTTGCACTCAGCACTTCAACGACTACTTATGGTGTAATGCATACGCTTATCCCAGTGCCCTCATACACAGGTGTTGTGCAAAATTGTCAAATAAACGCCACCACCGGATTACTCAGCAATTGCACCTCAACAACTCCGCTTGGTATCACTGAAGATCTTAATGCCATTGTGATGAACCCTGCAGGCACTCTCGCTTATGTTTGTCAGTTATTCGAATTTCCTCAAAAATGTGATATTGCCTCTGACGGCTCATTAGAAAATTGCAGCACCTTATCAGACGGTTCTGGCGCAACAAATGCTATTTTTAACCAAACGGGGGATAAGGTATTCTTCACAACTGGTAGCGACGCTGGGCCCATTAATCGATGTGATGTTGCCACCGATGGCAGCGTATCAAATTGTACCAACATCACAACGTCGGGCATTAGTGATGTTGGCGATTTAGTTTTTAATAGCGCACACACGCAAGCTTATATTGCAAACTACTCTGATAATGAAGTGGCTCACTGCAGTTATAGTGACAGCGGAGGTTTTAGCAGTTGCACAACCACATCACTCAGCGGCTCCTACGATATAGGTCAAATTGCGCTTAACCCAGCTGGCACCTGGCTTTATGTCACACAGTGGGACGATGACAGTACACCAGTTGCCAAGCCAAAAAAATGCAGTATCAACTCAGATGGCAGCATAGGCACTTGTTCAGATGCTACTGCAAGCAGCGCCGCAGTCGTCCAATCCGTGTGGGGATTATCAATATATCGAAGCGGTGAGTTTGCCTATCTGGCGCGTGATTATGAAAATGTTTATATACTCATGTGCACCTTTGGCAGCACTGGTGACTTAACAAACTGTGCCGATGCCGGCGCAAACCCTATCGTTGCTGATGACCTTAGAGGTGCATTTCTCAATATTGTTTAAACAAAAAAAGGGCATGTGATTACTCACATTAATGTTATTTAATATTTTAGCGCAACAATTAAACGAAAAAAGGGATAGTCGCATCATTAATTTTAATTTCAACCTTGGCTTTGATTATTACATTGTCTATAGTAATTAGCTTGTTACCGCACATATGGCCGCAGATAAAACTTACAGGACTATAGGGACATGCAATGAATTTAAGTATAAAAAAGAAATACACGTTATGGTATGTGGCTGCTTTAACTTTGATTGCTGTCGTCTCGCTGCTATCTCATCTTCTTTTGAATATGACACTAGCAAGAGAACAAGGCTTTGCGCAATACATTAACATCAGCGGCCGACAACGCATGTTTTCTCAGCGTATCGTCAGCCTTGCTCAGCAGTATCAATCGGGTGACCAAACAGCAAAAAATAAAATTCTTCAAGCCCTTCAGTCATTCAAACAAACGCAAACTACACTGGTACAATTTGTTCACCAACAAAACAGTGACTCTGCACCTATGCGCGCACTGCGCGAATTGTACTCAGACAGCAATGACTCACTGCAGCATGATGCCAATCTTTTCACCATAAACGTAAGCAACCTACTCAGCCACAATACAGACAGCCCTGAATACCGACAAACCTTAAGCCAACTTATTATTGTTGCAAACACCCCCCTACTTAACAAACTAGATTTATCAGTCAAATATCTTCAAAAAGAGAGTGAGAGACGGCTAACATTTTCTATTGAAGCGCAATGGTGGCTATTGGGCATTATTATTTTAATATTAATTCTTGAAGCGGTATTTGTATTTAACCGTATGCTCAAACAATTATTATTACTTATCACGAAAAACGAACATTACTATGATAGTGAAATAAGCAATTTATCGAGAATAAAAACGCTCACTGAAGAAAAAGCTTCAATCACTGAAAAATTTGAACAAGCGACAAAACAACAAGCCCAAAAAACAGAATCGAACGATAAATCAGCCGCAGATATAGCGAATGAATTTAATAATTTACTCGCAGACATTCAAGCAAGTGGAAAGCTACTGTCTAAAGACTTGCAAAATCAACCGCAACAATTAAAAAACATTCAAAACATCATGAGCACAACACAAACAGCCTCTCAACTGACACAACAGTTACTCAACATTACGCGCAAAAAGAAATGACCGATATTTATTGACCACCTGCCATGCTACTGAAAAGCTCAGCTGCATAGAAAAGCTCAATGATGAGAATAGGTTGGTCAAAAATAACTGTTAAATGGAGGGAGTTTATATTTAATAAATGACCGATATTTAACAGTTATTTTTGATCAAGATATTCCATCAGTGGGCTTTTCTTTAAGGAAAATGTTAGAGCTGGGCTAAGGTTCGCATTCCATAATCTCAGCTCTAACGGGGTGAGCAATGTAATCAATCTATCTGGGAAGTTTCTTTTGTGGGAGTAAGAGAGACATAATGTCCTTCCCAAACAAACACATTAATTACAAGATCAATCTTATTCACTGAACCTTAAGGAAACCTTAAGAAAACCTGAAGGTCCGACAGTGAAACTCGAAATACGCCTATAAATTAGGCAATTACACCATCATTATAAACGAAGCGTACGTTTTGTGGTTTTCTTGCGCTTGAAAATGAAATTGATTATTACTTTCCTATACAAAAACTCGAAAAAATTTCGCCCAATAAATCATCCGAGCTAAACTCACCGGTGATTTCTGACAATGCCTGCTGCGCTTGCTTTAGTTCTTCTGCTAATAGTTCAGCAGCTTGCTGCTGTTGATAATGATTAATTCCAGCAGTAATTGCACTTGTGGCGCGTTGCAGTGCATCGACGTGGCGACGCCTAGCGGTAAAGTTACCTTCACCTTGATGCTGATAACCTGCGAAGGCTTTAATAGCTGCTTTTAACTGCTCTAACCCTATACCCGATGTCACGGAAATAGCGACACCTTTATGTTCATGCGCTAGCCATTCTGCTGGTTGTTCATCGGTTTTATCAATTTTATTTTTTACTAACAATATTGGTACATCCATCGATTCGAATGGTTTTAAATCTTGCAGTAACTGATCCGGCTGCTGCTGTAATTGTTGGGCATCTAACATAAACAACACCAAGTCCGCTTTTTCCATTTGTTGCCATGCGCGCTTAATACCTTCTTGCTCGATCACATCATCGCTATCACGCAAACCAGCGGTATCAATGATATGCAACGGCATACCGTCAATATGAATTTTTTCGCGTAATATATCGCGCGTGGTACCAGCCTGTTCAGTCACAATCGCGGTATCTTCACCACTTAAGTAATTTAATAAACTCGACTTACCAGCATTCGGCCGGCCTGCTATCACCACCGTGATGCCTTCACGCAATAAGGCGCCTTGTTGAGCGGATTGTAATAATTGATTAATGCGAGCAACGATGGCTTCACAATCCGCAATCACTGTCGATTCTGCAACAAAATCAATGTCCTCATCCGGAAAATCAATCGCTGCCTCTACTTGCATACGGCAATGAATGAGTTGCTGTAACACCTTTGAAACTGCTTGTGAAAACTCGCCCTGCAGTGATCGCATAGCCCCATGCGCCGCTTGGCGTGACGTGGCACTGATCAGATCAGCAATCGCTTCTGCTTGGGTTAAATCGATTTTATTATTGAGAAAAGCAACCTTAGAAAATTCACCTGGCTCCGCTAAACGCGCACCGAAATGCAGTGCCGTCGCCAACAACTCATCCAGCACGACTGGGCCACCATGCGCTTGCAGTTCCAACACATCGTCACCAGTAAAAGAATGCGGCGCTTTAAAGTATATCGCGATACCGGTATCGATCACGTCACCTTGTTCATTAGCGAAAGGATGCAAGCCAGCATAACGTGGCTTCGGGCATTCACCCAACATATGCTTAGCTATGGTTGATGCAAGCGATCCTGATAACCGCAAAATACCAACGCCACCATAGCCCGGTGGCGTTGCAATCGCGACAATAGTCTCGTTACTTTGATTTAGCTTTTTTGTTGCTAAGTTTTTTTGGCTTATTTTTGGCATTCTCTGTCCGGTGCATCACTAGCCACTGTTGCGCTATCGTTAATACATTATTCGTCAACCAGTACAGTGTTAAACCCGCTGGGAAATTCAAAAACATCGCGGTAAATACTACCGGCAGAATCATCATTGCCTTCGCTTGTGCAGAGTCCATCGGCGTCGGTGTCATCTTTTGCTGAATAAACATCGAAATACCCATTAAAATCGGCAATACATAGTAAGGATCTTTTACTGACAAATCGACAATCCAAAAGATAAACGGCGCTTGACGCAACTGCACACTTTCGATTAACACATAATACAAAGCAATAAAGAATGGAATTTGAATCAGCATTGGCAAGCAACCACCGGCCGGGTTCACTTTCTCTTTCTTATAAAGCTCCATCGTGGCTTGACTAAGTTTTTGCTTATCATCTTTATAACGCTCTTTTAATGCCGTCATCTTCGGCGCTAAATCTCGCATTTTGCCCATTGATTTGTAGCTGGACTCTGAGAATTTATAAAAAATTAATTTAATCAGTAAAGTCGTCAATACAATTGACCAACCCCAGTTACCAATCCAACTGTGAATCCATCCCATCACCCAGAAGATGGCTTTAGATAATGGCCACAACCAACCGTAGTCAATGGTGAGATCCAAACCTGGCGCAATAGTTTTTAACACCTTGGCAATTTCAGGACCGGCATAAAATTCGGCGCCCACTGTTGTGCTTTTACCTGGCGCTACAGTAGTTTCAGGCGTAATCATGCCAAGCGTATAGGTATTCGCTTCTTTGCCTTCCGCATTGGTATCAAATGCAGTATGACTGTAGTAGTGATTCATTTGGTTTTTATTCGGTACCCAAGCCGTTAAAAAATACTGCTGTTGGATAGCTAACCAACCGCCTTGAATATTTCGACTAATCATATTGGTGTTTAACCAATCGTACTTAACTTTATCATAAGGCTTTGCCTTTGAAGAAATCGATACACCATTATAAGCCCGAGAGGTCATCGAGAAACCATGCTTACCGGCAGGGCGACGCGTTGACTGACCGTAGAAACTACCGCTCCATGGTTGCGTGCCACCGTTAGTCAGCTGGTAACCAACGTGTATTAAATAGTTATCGCGTACGAAGGTATAAATCTTTTTCACTTGCAAACCACTGGCCGTCGTCGCATTCAACGTGACCACTAACTGCTTTTCACCCGGCGCCATGCTATAGCTGGATTGACTGCTGTTGTACTTCAACTTAACCGGCTTACCGTTCGCACCAATCAAACCGCTTTGTGCTACATACAAAGTTTGCTTATTAGAATTAAGCATCACAAACGGTTTATCTTTTTGTTTTACCGACACCGGATATTTTGGCAGAGCCAAGTCCACTAAGTTACCGCTATTCATGTCGATGGCAATATCAAACACATCAGTTTTTACTTTCACCAACTCACCCGTTACAGCGGCTGTTTTAGTTAGGGATTTAGCCGCTGTGGCTAATGTCTGACTTTGAGTAGCGTCTTTGGCCTGGTATGCCTGCGGCGTGTAATCCGATGAACTAGGCTTTGCGTTAGCTTGATCTGATGTCGCAGACTGCACTTGTGCAGCTGGTTGGCTGTGCGGTAATTCGCTGGTCGCTTTTTGCTGCTTATCCCAAGCATTCCAAATAAAAACAGCCAAAACAGCCAAAATGGCATAAAGTACGTACTTTTTAATTTCTGCAGTCATTGAGTTTCACTTCTTTTGTTTTTTAGGCACGGGATCAAACCCGCCTGCGTGTAAAGGGTGGCATTTTAGCAAACGTTTCACTGTATAAGCCAGCCCAAATAGTGCCCCATGCTGAATAACAGCCTGCTTGGCATACTCCGAGCAGCTGGGATGAAAACGGCAATGATTGCGGCTAAAGCGACTAAAGCCCCGCTGATAGACCCAGACTAAACCGATTAAGGTTTGGCGAGGTGCGCTCTGGCACGCTGTAACAATCGCTCTGAACATTGACGAATTTCTTTATTAGTTAAGGAGTTAGAAGCCCTGTTGGCAATAAACACCATCTCAAGGTCTTCGATGGGGTTTAACCGAAACCAATCACGCAATACACGCTTTATGCGGTTACGATCTACTGCATGCTTGATGTTTTTTTTGCTGATAACGATGCCGATCTTGGCATGAGATGCCAGGCGATAGTAGAGCACAAATTGTCTACTACCTACCCTATCCCCCTGAAAAACCTGCTGAAAATCCTGCTTGGAGCGCAGCCGATCTTGCGGGGTGAAACGCTTATTAAGCGGAGAGACGTTTTCTGCCTTTAGCACGACGTCTTCTCAATACCGCACGACCACCAACAGTTGCCTTTCTGGCACGAAAGCCGTGTGTGCGTTTCTTTTTCAGATTACTTGGCTGAAATGTTCTTTTCATACTCTTTGGTCCGTTCTTGATCCATTGAATTGGCAATACTAATCGATTAGCTGTGACGGGTCAAACACTTTTCAGTGATTACTCCGCTGAATTGACATCGCCCTACGTACGGTTACAATTACCTCTTTTAAAAGAGGCCGTCCATTGCAAGCAGAACAACCACTACTCAGCGTTTCGATTGTTATCTATCACCCTGACATAGACATGTTGTACAAAACCACCAGTCACCTCGATGCAGCAGTGGCAGCTATAAGCCTAAACGCCCCCGTCGCGTTAACCATTATTGATAATGGTCATACAGCAAGCTGGCAACAGCAAGTTGAACAGCGCATCATTGCACAAGCCCACCCTCACCTAGCGATTAGCTATCTCGCACTACCGGAAAACCCTGGCTACGGTGCTGGCAATAATAAAGCCATAATGGCATCGAAGGCACAATATCATTTAGTGCTAAACCCCGATGCCTTTGTAGCTGAAGACTGCTTACAGCAAGCGTTTACTTATTTGCAGCAGCATCCTAAGTGCCTGTTACTCGCTCCATCGGTGACCTATGAAAATGGTGATAGGCAGTATTTATGTCGCAAAAACCTAAGTCCACTCACTCAATTCTTGCGATCATTCGCACCTGGTCCGCTAAAAAAATGTTTCCAGCAGCGATTGCATAACGATGAGTACCGCGACCATGACTATGAGCAACCCATGCACAATGTCGAGTTTATGACCGGCTGCTTTATGCTACTGCAAACCCAAGCCGTGAAAGATATCGGTGGCTTTGATGATCGCTACTTTATGTATGTTGAAGACGCAGATCTCACACGCCGGTTACTTGAGCTCGGCGATAATATTTACCTACCAACCGCACAAATTGTACATGCATGGGCCAAGCTGTCTGGCAGTAAACTGAAATACCGCTGGATACACAGCATGTCATGCTTACGCTACTGGTGGAAATTCCGTAGCGATTAAGGTATCTTTGCAGCTGCTTTTTAGTTGAGTTATATAAAGTATGGAATCAATAAACAAATACATCGGCAACGTTTGGGGCGCGCGGTACTTTTGGTGGCACTTGGCGATGTCTGATACGCGCTCACGCTTTAGGCGCTCTTATCTAGGTATTATTTGGGCCATACTAACACCACTGCTCTTTACCCTCTTACTCACCGGTGTCATGAGCTTCATATTCAAATCACAGCCACTGTCCTACGCCATCTATGTGTTCGTCGGGCTCGTCGTCTGGGAAGTCGTCATGAGCAGCGGCAACAATGGTTGCGATGAATTTATCAAAGCCGAAAGTTATATTAAACAATTTAAACAGCCAATGATCATCTACCCCATTCGTACCACACTGGTATCGATCGTCTATATGTTGTTTGGCTTTATCGGCATCGTTTGCTGGCAAATGTTTATTGCACCATCACACTTACTCGTGATGGCACTGTTTTTTATTCCCTCAACCATCATGCTATTTTTTGTGGCATTGCCTGTCGCCATCTTATGCGGTATGGCTAATACTAAGTTCCGCGATTTTTCACAAATACTAACACTCACATTCCAAGCCATGTGGTATGCGTCACCGATCTTTATTTCAGCTGATGTATTATTAAAATCCAAGCACTTATATGTTTTAGTTACCTATAACCCCATCTACCATTTACTGCAGCTGTATCGCGCTCCCTTATTAACAGGCAAAGCACCGACAGAAATGGACTTTTTATATGTATTGGGCGCCGGCATCGTGCTATGGCTATTTGCTATACGCAGCTTAATTAAAAATGAAAACATGTTGATACACTATTTATGAGCAATCAATCTTACATTCAGTTCGACAACGTTAATGTGTATTATTCATCATTGGCTTATAAGTCGCATTCTTTAAAAGAGCATATCCTGCGAAAGAAAACCAAGGCCTGCGTTGAAGATGTGCATGCACTAAAAAACGTGAGCTTCAATGTGCAACATGGCGAACGCATCGGCTTAATTGGCCACAATGGCGCCGGTAAAAGCACACTGCTCAAAACCATTGCAGGGTTGTATCCGATTGCCACCGGCACTCGAACCGTAAGTGGTGTGATCCGCTCTTTATTTGAATTAAACATTGGCTTTGAACCAGAAGCTACCGGTCGCGAAAACATCATGTACCGCGGCTTATTACTCGGTAAAAAACCGAAAGAAGTCCGTGCACTGGAACAAGAAATTGTAGATTTCGCTGAGCTTGGCAACTTTATTGATTACCCGATTAAAACCTATTCTGCCGGCATGGTCGTGCGCTTAGCATTCGCTATATCCACAGCCGTTACTGGTGATATTTTATTATTGGATGAAGTATTAGCCGCTGGTGATGCTAAATTTTTCAAAAAAGCCAAAGCGCGCATCACCTCTTTAATTGATGACGCTGAGCTAATGTTTTTTGCTAGCCATGATTTCGAATCACTCGAAGAAATTTGTAACCGTTGCTTTGTCATGCACAAAGGTGAACTCGTGTTTGATGGTGAGCCTAAACAAGCCATCTTGTTTTACCATGACCTCATTGGCATACCATATGAGCCGAAAGTAAAACAAAAAATAATAGAAACCGAAACGGCTGAGCTCTAATGAGTCCTCTGTCACTAATTGTAGCCGCACTGCGAACCCCCTATGACGCTTTTTGGAAATGCATGCAACGATTCGGCGCTAACCCTTATGCTGAACTGCGCACCACACACGCCATTAACCAAACTAGGCTATTTATTTTTAACAAACTAAACCATTGCACATTGTACCCCATTGACCGCTGGCTATCTAAAAAGCGCGAACAACAACATCAACAAACGCTATTATACAAAAATGACTCAACACCCTCACGCAAAATATTGTGTGTATTCTCACAGTTCCACGCCAAGGGTGAGCTCGCCGATTACTGTGCATACTACCTCCAGCAACTACAGCAAGCAGGCTGCGATATTGTACTCGTCAGCACATCGCCTCAATTCACTTCAACGGCGCTAGTTAAAACCAAACGCTACTGTAAAGCCATCATTCATCGAGATAACGTTGGCCGCGACTTTTATTCCTATAAGGTAGGCATCGATTACATAGGGAAGCGACTCGAACAATATGACCAACTGGTTATTGCAAATGACAGTGTATTTGGCCCCTTTACTCACCTATCCAATATACTTCATTTTGGTGAAACACATTCCTTAGATGTTTGGGGAGCAACCGATTCATTTGAAAATGGTTACCACCTACAAACCTACTTTATTGGCTTTAACAAGAAAGTTATATGCTCTAAAGCTTTTAAACAATGGTGGCACAACGTCACTATTCTTCACTTTAAACAACACATTATTGACAGCTTCGAGCTACCACTGGCAAGTGACATGATGCAAGCTGGCTTTCGTTGCAACGCACTTTGGCATTACAATACTATCTACAAAAAAATTCCGGACGCCTATCTATTAAATAATCGTGTGAGAGGCAAATACTGTAATCCGACAATATATTTCTGGGACCACCTGATAAAAACCGAGCAATTCCCTTTTTTAAAAAAAGAAGTCACTGCCGGTATAAAATTCAACCCGGACCATTTCAAATATTGCTTACATGAAATTCAATCCGTTTACGACACGAACCTACTCAACCAAACCCACTAACCTGCATCGTCTTCATCGCGCTTTATACCGTACTTCAACCGCAATTTCAGGTGCATAAGGTGAAAATCCAATCGCCTCGCTCGAATATTGTATTGAGCTCGTAAAAAATGCTTAAATACACGCCACTGATGCTTTAAATTAAATTTTCTACTCACAGTCAATATCCATTTCTGATGTGAGAAGAGCTGCATCAAAAAGCGCCCCTTATGGACTTTAGGCGGGTATGAAAAACTTTTTGATTTGATATCAGGGTTAAGCACTAAAAAGGTAGAAAATAATCGCTCAAAAATAAAAGGGAAGTAGTTCGCATCAATAACAGGATCTGCTCGCTTAAAGAGTAAAGTTCTATCTTCATCACCCAAATGTGTATAAATCGCATCATGGCATTTTTGCAAAAAAGGAATGAATTGCTGCCAAAAAGCCTGGCTACCCACCCAATAATTACAATACAATGTGTTCTTTCGGCTCATCTTCAGCTCATTCACATCAATGTCATAGCCCGCCGCATTAATGATTTTATTAGCGAGTCGAGTAATATGAGGGTGGCAATCTTCGCCTTGTACCCAAACATTTTTATAACGCAGATTCTCTACCATAGGATTAATAAAATAAACATCATAACCCGGTTTTTTATGTATATATTGTACAAACTCAGCACCAGTAATGCCTGTTTTATCCTGGAATTTCCACGACAAATAGCCAGTTAAATCCGCTGATTTATAGGCACCCTGTTCATACATCTTATTAAAAACATAATACTCCCTCAGTTCAGGGTTCGGATTATCGCAATTATCAAAGGGAATAAATGCAGGGTCCAAACCCCGCAGCTGCTCTGGGTCAAAGTATATTTGATGTATGTTAACTGTTTTCGAACGTTTCACTGCACCCCCCCCTCTACTATAATCGATTAGTGACTGCACTCATGTGTACAATAACCCTTAGCTTCCAAATACTGCTCTAACGCTTGCTGCCAATGCGGAATATCACCGATGACCCGAGCTAATTTCGCGTTATTCAATACACTGTAACTCGGTCTCGCAGCCTTTGTCGGAAATTCATCGGCAGTAATTGCCTCAACTGTTGCATCAATCCCCGCCGCCTCAATAATTGTTTTAGCAAACTCATGCCACGTGGCTTGACCACTGTTCACCGCATGATAAACACCCGGGGCAGCATTCGCCTTAAGTATTTGGCAAATCATCCACGCCACATCTGCTGTCGATGTAGGTGACATCCACTGGTCACCAACCACTTTTAACGCACCGCGTTCTTTAGCCAAGCGAATCATGGTTTCAACAAAGTTACCGCCTTTACCGCTCGCCCCTGCAACACCAAATAAAGAAGCGACACGTAAAATGCTAGTTTTATCACAATGGTTTTGAGCCAAGGACTCACCCATCAATTTTGAAGCTCCATAAACATTAACAGGGCTCGGCACATCCGTTTCAACCAAAGGTTGTTTAGCATTAGGGCCACCAAACACATAGTCAGTACTAATATGAATAAATTGCGCTGACTTCACCTGGCATGCTTTAGCCATTTCACGCACAGCAAACGCATTAATATCAAAGGCCTTGTCAGTATTCTCTTCCACCTCATCGGTTTTATGATAACTCGTGCAGTTAATTAGCACATCAAAGTCATAAGTGGTCAAGCGCGTACCAATGGTTTGATATTGCTCAACATCACAGTCACTGCGTAACAACGCTTGCAACTCGATATCTGCGTGCTTTTCTACCTCTGCGCGAATATCCATGCCCAACTGGCCATTAGCCCCTAATAATAAAACCTTCATTGATTTACTCCTTCCAAGGCTTGTTCAATCGTGTTAACGGGAAAATCTGTGTGCGATTTAAATACTTGCTGCCATTTACCGAGGTTCATACCCATTGGGTTGCGTTGCAACAGGTCGCGCTTAATCATCGTACAGTCGTAATATTTAATAATTAGCCACCAGCAATAAAAGCAAGGATTGTATTTTTTACTCAACCACTTCGTTAGTTGTCGGCGCGCAGTCTCAGGCAATAAAAAGCGATTACTGGCCAAATCTCGCTTCATCTTAGCGACCGAGCATAATGCTTTTAGCTTAAATCCTGCTTTGATTAACTGTTGACTAAAACCAATCTCATAAAACTGTACAATATTCGACTTTACCGTTAACGGCAATACTTGACGCCAAAACTGCTGAAACCTGTCACTTAAAAATACAGCGGGCTTCAATAATAAAAAATAACTCTGTAAATGATATTGATGCTGTTCACAATCAGTTAAGCCAAACATATCAATATCACTGCGTTGCGCCATTAGCAGTGCTTTACTAATCGAGTGCTTAGACACAAAAAAACTATCGTTGGTAATTAGGAGCTGCTGATAGATAGTCAGGTCACCCATGGCCTGCAAGCCCACTTTATACGACATAAAGTCACGACCGATATTATTGCGGCACATAATACGATGACAAAGCCCACGCAACTGCTGCTGTGCCGCCTCCGTCAAATCGCCACTCGTCACAAATACAATAGAGAACTGATGTGCATTCAACACCTCAAGGTAGTTCAATACATAAGACTGAACGTCACCCTGTGCATCGTAGTGAGCAAATACACATAACTTTTCTTGTGAGGATTGATCCGACTGCCAATCAAGCAACACCTTTGATACTTTACGTTTAGCAAAGAGTCGATCAACCCAATGGCATAATGTTTTAACTAACGGCATATGGTAAATCGGACGCAACAAAGTGCCCTTAACTGAAAATGCAGGCTTGAATCCCGGCATAATAAGGGGTTGTTGTTCGATATCACACTTCGCAGACATAATGGATTTCTGCCTCACTCAACAAAGCCGCTTCACGATCTTTATCGGACAATAAAACTTCAGACTCGGGCATTGGCCACTCGATACCAATCGCAGGATCGTTCCAACGAATATGGCCTTCATGCGCCGGTGAATACTCATTAGTCGAGCGATAAAGTAAGTTGGTATTATCTTCGAGCACCAAAACTCCATGCGCAAAACCAGGCGGCACCCATAAACAATGGTGGTTCTCTGCCGTTAACGTCGCCGTTACATGCTGACCAAAGGTCGGTGAACCTTTACGAATATCCACAGCAACATCAAATACTGCACCCGAAACAACGCGTACAATCTTACCCTGCGCCATCGGGTCATGCTGATAATGCAAGCCACGCAATACGCCCTTATCAGAAAACGAATGATTGTCTTGACGAAAATCACCAACAATCCCATTCGCTTCAAAACTGCTGCGTTGATACGTTTCTTGAAAGTAACCACGGTCATCCGGAAATACACGCGGCTCAATTAATATCACATCTGGTATCGCTAATCTTCTAAACTCAAATGGCATTTTTTATTTCCTTCGGTTTCAGTATTCTTTTCTAACTGCCCAGTTAAGGACTATCCAACTTCTTTTGTGTCCTTCAGCTTTATACGATATTTACCATACCGCCGTGTAATTCAGTCTGCTTAACAATAGCTGACCACTGCTCCAAGGCTTTATACCAATCCAATGTAATGGTTTGCGTCGTACGCAGTAACTCACCCGAGATTAACTTCTCTAAAATTTCAGATGCACCTCTTTCAGCATCCCATTGCGGCGTCCAGTCCAGTGTGTTTTTGATCTTACTAAAGTTCACTTGATAACTGCGATGATCAACATCACCATACCACTCAATCTCAACCGGCTCACCAATGCGCTTAGCAACCATCTTAGTAATGATCTCTGCTAATGGGCCAATTTGATAGTTCAACGCTTCACCACCCACGTTGAAAATTTGACCATTGATTTTTTCTGCATCGGCTTTCAGTAATAAAGCCATCACATCCGTCGTATCTTGCACATGCACCATCGGACGATACTGCTGCCCATCACGCATCAACGGTAATTTTTTAGTATGCCACGCACCATAAGTCATGCCATTAATCGCCAAATCAAAACGCATACGCGGACTGTAACCAAACACCGTCGATTGACGCATAACAGTAACAACAAAGTTATCATCCGCTAATGGCAACACATCATTCTCAGCTTTTTCATTCGCTTTCGCATAAGTGGTTAATGGATTAGTATCCGCCGTTTCATCAACTAAATGATCTTGAAAACCATATATGCTGCAACTCGATGGTAAAATATAACGCTTCACACCCGCTTGCTTGGCCATCTGTGCTGTATTCGCACGCGCTTGATGATTGATCGCCCATGTCGCGGTATCAAATGCTTCACCCGCTGGGTCATTTGAAATCGCCACCAAATCAATAACGAAATCAACATCCGCAAAATGCGTCGGCGTTAATCGGCGCGCATCTTCACGCACGATTTCCAAATGCTCATGCTGCTTTAATTTGTCTTCACCAAAGAAAAAACGATCGACCGCTTTAACCTGGTAACCTTGGTCTAATAATTTTGGTGTTAATACCGAACCGATATAACCGCCGGCGCCTGTTACTAATACAGTTGTCATTTTTTATTCCTCTTATTATTTTTCTGGATCCCGGATCAAGTCCGAGATGACAGAGCCTCAGTTTGTCATACCGGCCTCCGAGCCGGTATCCAGTTACTTTATTACTCCAGTCTCAACTTGCTTGGTTACTGACCCCATACAAGCATCCGAGCCCAATTTATTGTTCTTAAAGATCACCCGACTCACCACATCTTCAGCTACCGCCATCGATGACGTAAACGCCGGTGAAATCGCATTCAGTAGATGCACTGAGTTATCTGTAGTCTCCACCAAAAAATCCATGACCAGCTCTTTGTTTTTCCAATCCACCAACTGAGGACGAATCCCAGCTTTTGGCGAACCCTCCAACCATTCAGGTTTTAAATCCTTCACTAATTTTTTCGCATCATTAAAAAAGCAACGTGATATATATTTACGCGGCTCGGTCAACGCCACTTGGCGGAATTTTTTATTGGTAAAAAATAACTCTGCTGATCTATAGAGAATCGACCACGCCTCTTTATCAAGGCCTTTTAAAATACCATAGTTTTCGCGACCAAACGCTGGAATTGCTGTTGGCCCCACATAAACATCGCCGTGAATCCCTTTGGTGAAATGCACCCCCAAAAACGGATTTTGGATATTTGGCACCGGATAAATATTACCATTAACACGATGTTTTTGTTCTTTCACTAGCTTGCGATAAATGCCTTTAAACGGAATCATAACCAGATGTTTTGCCACACCAAATTGATGCGCCACTTGATCCGCATAGGTACCCGCCGCATTAATCACATAGCGAAATGCAATATCACCTTGTGTAGTTTTTGCCACGGTAGCTTTTTTTAATGATTGAAACTGACAATTCATCACAAAGCGCACTTTACCTGAAGCTTTAAGTTCATCACGCATGCACAGCATAATCCGTTTAGGATCTACCATAGCTGTATAATGCGAATAAATCGCGCGGCCTGCTGTCTTGGCCCAAGGCTCAATTTCAGCCAATTGTTTTTCATCAATCCAATCCACCTTCGCGCCATTCGCCTGCGCACGCTCAAAGATGGTCTTTAAGGTTGAAAGTTCAGAGGCATCTTTAGCCACAACCACTTTACCACTGTGATCAACCGGCAAACCATTAGCCTCACAATACGCCTGCATTGCTAAATTACCCTTAAGGCAGAACTTAGCTTTGAGTGTTTCGCCCGCATAGTAAATGCCCGCATGCATCACGCCACTGTTGCGCCCAGAGGCGTGTAATGCCAGTTCAGGTTCCTTATCAATAATGAGGATATCATCAACGCCGTGTTTTAATAGCTCACGCGCCAGCGTTAATGCAATCACACCGCCGCCGATAATTAAGATATCTGCTTGATGGCTCGTCATTTACACAGCCTCAACAGCACACGCAGCTGATTTATGATGTTGTGGTAGCTGGGCAAGGTACTGACCATAACCATTTTTCTTCATTGGTTGTGCTAATGCTAATAACTGCTCTGACGTGATATAACCTTTTCGCCACGAGATTTCTTCTGGGCACATAATGCGCTGTCCTTGTCGCTTTTCCAGCACCGATACATATTGACTCGCTTCTAGTAACGATTGATGAGTGCCGGTATCTAACCACGCAAAGCCCCGTTGCAACAATTCGACCTTCAATGATCCTTGTTGTAAATACACTTTATTAACATCCGTGATTTCTAATTCATTACGCCACGACGGTTTAATCGATTTGGCAATATCCACCACTTGGTTGTCGTAAAAATACAAGCCAGTAACAGCATAATTTGATTTCGGCTGCTCCGGTTTTTCAACAATATCGATTACCGTACCATCGCGATCAAACTCAACAACACCGTAGCGTTCAGGATCATTAACGTAATAGCCAAATACTGTACCACCAGCTAAGTCGTTACGCACATTTTGCAAAATACTTTCAAACCCTGCGCCATGAAATATATTATCACCTAAAATCAAACTGACCGAATCGCCTTTTATGAATTCTTCGCCCAAAATAAACGCTTGCGCCAGTCCGTCAGGCGACGCTTGTTCAACGTATGAAAGATCAATACCCCAACGCGAGCCATCACCAAGTAATTCTCGATAAGCCGGCAAATCACGCGGCGTTGAGATGATTAAAATTTCGCGAATGTCAGCCAGCATTAGTGTCGATAGCGCGTAATAGACCATCGGTTTATCATACACGGGTAGTAATTGCTTACTAATAGCCTGCGTTAATGGATATAACCGCGTTCCTGACCCTCCAGCGAGGATGATGCCTTTCATAAAAAACCTATACATTAATATTAAGGTGAAATCAGCGAAATGATATAGAAAAAGATCAGTTGCTGCAACCGCCTTTCCTTAATAGTATTGACACGCCACACAGCTCACTTACAATGTTGTCTAGACTAAAATACATTCATTAACAAAACCAAGGCAATAACCACTGTGAAAAATATGGACGATGCTTCTACAGCTATTGCTGAACAAGAACAACAACAAAAAACCACTATTAGCCATGCAGGTATTAGCTTTTTTGCATCACCTAACATTAACATCGAACAAACCCTCGCATCACTGGCAAAAGATAGCTTCAAACAATGGCGCCAGAAACTCGTCAATGGTGACGTGGTCAATCTCAGCGAAAATCGACCCGCCTGGCATACCGCCTGCCGCGAACCCAAGCCCAACGAACGCGTTGAAGCTTACTTAAAGCCAATGCAACGTTTATGCCAGCGCATCCGCCAACAAACCTTTAACCAGCTCATCATCACCGATGTAGTCAATATTGGTATCGGTGGCTCTGACCTTGGCCCCAAGCTCGTCTGTGAAGCGTTTAATCATTTAATCGATGGGCCGCGCCCTCACTTTGTATCCAATCTCGACTGCTCGCAAATGCGCGGACTACTACGCAAACTCAATCCCAAGCACACGTTATTTGTTGTCGCCAGTAAGTCGTTTAAAACACTCGAAACAATAGAAAACCTGCAGTTAGCCAAAGCCTGGCTAAAGAAAAATCGCATTGAAGTCAAAAAACACATGATTGCAATTAGCAACAGTACCGAAACTGCCGCCAAGCAAAGCTTTGCGCATGACCAAGTGCTCTATTTACCCGAATGGGTAGGTGGTCGTTTTTCATTATGGTCCACGGTCGGCTTAACAGCAGCAATCGCCCTAGGCTTTGATCGTTTTGAGCAGTTGTTGTCTGGTGCCCACCACATGGACCAGCATTTTTTAAACGCTGAGGCCAATGAGAACATACCGCTAGTCTATGCATCGCAGTTATTTCACCTAATCCGCACCGAGCGACTCAGCAATGTGGCGATTCTACCCTACTCACATCATTTACGTAGCCTAACTGAATACTTGCAACAACTGTTTATGGAAAGCTTAGGCAAAGGCGTCAACAGTCATGGCATACCCATTAGCACACTCACTGGACCGATTGTATTTGGCGGCGCCGGCACCAACTGTCAACACAGCTATCAACAACTCATGATGCAAGGCAATCATCGGATCATGACCGACTTTATTTTACCGCTACAACAATCTGATGGTGACAGCAATACACAAGCCTTACTCACAGCTAACTGCTTAACCCAATTGCGCACATTGCGTAACGGCGCCCTCGATGAGCAACAACCGCAAAAAAGCATTCGCGGCCAACAGGTCGCTAATCTATTTGTATTGGAAGAACTCAGCCTTAAAACACTTGGCAGCTTAATTGCAATGTATGAACATGCCGTATTTACACTCGGCTTCCTACTGGATATCAACCCATTTGATCAATGGGGCGTTGAGCGTGCCAAACAAGACAGCCACGCCTTGTATGAAAAGCTCAAAGATCAACCGCTAACGCTTGAGCAAGTGAAAGAAGTTTTGTAACTGCTCAGTTTTCATAAAAGCACTATAACAAAATAGTGCCTTTATAATAAATCAGGCATGACTATACAACTACCGCACCCGCTTCGCTAACGGCCAAATTGTAACCTGCCGATTGCGCATCGTTATAAAACATTTTTACTGTATCTAGTGAATAGTCACTCAAATCATAACCAATTAAAGAAAGTTTATTTAAAATTGCCGAAGTAACTGTAATGATATGGCAGCCAATTTGCTCCGCCTGAAGAATATTAAGTAACTCTCGAGGACTTGCCCAAATCAACTCAGCCATTGGATTATTACTTAACAAGTCTACCGATGCTTGCATAATGGGTACTGGATCACATCCAGTATCCGCAATGCGACCTGCAAACACTGATACGTAGCTCGGTACAGATGTAGATAAAACTGAGGCAACCTCTTCCACCTGTTGCAAGGTCATAATAGCCGTTACATTAACCTTTACGTTTTTTTCTACCAAACGCTTAATCAAACCACAACTGCTTTCACGCTTTGTATTCGTAATAGGAATTTTAACGTAAACGTTTTCACCCCAACTAGCAATTTCCAATGCTTGCCGCTCCATTTCTGCAAAATCATCTGAAAACACCTCAAAAGAAATAGATTTATCTGAAATAGTAGCCAATATATCTTTACAAAAATCACGATAATCCGTAATACCTGCCTTTTTCATCAGTGTTGGATTAGTTGTCAATCCATGAATATACGGCTTGCTATACATTGATAGCATATCTTCTTTATCAGCACCATCCGAAAAAATTTTGACCTTAAGTTGTTCTAACACTTGCATCTTGTTTCTCCAAAATTGTTAATACGGCTTCCAGTAATGATGTTGAACGATAATCATACACTGCTGGACGTCGCTCATCATAGTTGTAGTCAATAAAAATAGTTTTGCATCCTGATTGGATACCCGCTTCTATGTCTTTCCAACGATCGCCCGCCATATAGCTTTTCGATAAATCGATATTATAAGTTCGCGCTGCGGAAAGTATAGCGCCAGGCTTTGGCTTACGGCACACACATCCATCAACATCATCGTGATAACAAACATAGACATCATCGATAAGTAATTGCTTCATTAACTCCTGATTGATCAATTCAACAGAAGCTTGTGATACAGCGCCTCGGGCAACATCCGGCTGGTTAGTCACAACGATAGCGCGAAATCCTGCGCGCCTTATTGCTTCCAGCGCCTGTTTTACACCAGGCAAAATTTCCAACTCACCCACTGTTATTGGTGGATACGGTTTACCATCACGAACAATAGAGCGATTAATTACACCATCCCGATCAAGAAAAAAAGCAGGCCTCATCAGCACACCTGAGCTTTTGCAGGAGCCTCAACCGTTGATTCCCACATAGTCTGATTCGATTTTAATTTAGGATGTGACACCAATAAATGCCATATAACAGCTTGGAAGGCTTCAGCATGTGGTGTTATCGTATCAGCATTCACGGTAGGTACAATCACACAGGCATCTGCAACTTTTGCAGTGTAACCTCCATCACGCCCTACGATCCCAGTCACTTTTGCATTGACTGAACTGGCGAATTTCAATGCCTCAACTAAATTGGGACTAATATTTTTTTCCAAATTTCCGCCACCCACTGACAATATGAACAATGCATCTTTCTCTGACAGTTTGCTGGTTTTTAACCAAGTCGCAAAAATAGTTGCCCAACCTTCATCGTTAGTACGAGCTGTTAATTCAGACGCATTATCCGTGGGTGCATATGATTCAATACCAACAATTTTTCTAAAATCATTTACTGCATGCGAACAATTTGCGGCACTTCCGCCAACACCCAAGAAAAATATTCGGCCTTCTTTACGCTTAATTTCTGCAAGTAGATCCGCCATTCTCTCAATTGCATCAACATCTAATTGATTAATGATTTCTACTGCCTCATTTAAATGTTGTTGTGTATACAGCATGTCCTCTCCTACCTTAAAATAGTTTGTTGTTTGTTCAAGCCCTGTGGGTGAACCAATTTCGTAAAACCGTTCAAAAACCTCAAAACCCGCCAATTGGTGCTGCTCAGAAAGCTGATGATAAACATCTGCCAAGTCGATTACCACATCATCTGGATAAGACACTATGGTAGAAGACGATATAATACCCAACCCATAGTCAATATGATCCATTTGCGTGGTTGGTGATATTTTGTCATAACTCAATAACTGACCATCTTGAAACAGCACATTACTTTTATCCCAGCGATTTTGATTTGCCAACACAGTCATTAATGCTGGTTTACTTTGACGCTCAAATGCTCTAAACACATCCTGATAATTTATTGGCAAAAATGAATCGCCATATAAGACAAAAAATGCATCAGCTAGCAATGGTAGCGCCTTTTTGATTGCTCCACCTGTACCCAACAAGCATTCGCCATCAAATGAATAGGTAACGTCTAAACCAAACTGAGCACCATCCCCAACGACCTCTCGCACCATATCACCCAAGTAACCTACACAAAGAACAACTCGTTCAACACCTTGCTGCTTGAGATAACGTAATTGATGAAAAATAAAAGGCTCTCCAGCCACATCTATTAATGCTTTAGGTATCGTTTCCGTCATCGGTCGCATACGAGTGGCCAGACCACCCGCCAATATAACTACGGGTAACATCAACTTAGCACCACCTTAGTGCCTTCAAAATCAAATCGAAAGCGTACTTCTTCCATGCCCGCCTGAGTCATTGTATGCCTCAGCTTATTGCGATCTTTCGCATAGAACATTAAAAATCCTCCGCCACCAGCGCCAACTAACTTTCCGCCTAACGCTCCATTGCTCAGTGCTAGGTTATACCACTCATCGATTTGTGGATTGCTCATTCCTTTTGAACGACGTTTTTTATGCTCCCAATGCTCGTGCATTAACTCACCAAATTGGGTGACATCACCTTCTTCAAGCGCCTGTTTACTACGATACCCCAACTCTTTTACATAACTTAAATTATCGAGCATGACTTGATCGCTTTGCTGGGAGCGTACGTGCTGATCTTTCAAAATGTGACTCGCACTTCTGCTGTAGCCCGTAAAATACAGCTGAAGATTATCTTCCAAGTCAAATAAAGTATCCATTGAAATTTTGAGAGGCTCCACTGTCACTCGATCATCCGCATGAAAGGTAAAACAAGAAATCCCACCATAGCTTGCGATATACTGATCCTGCTTACCCACAGGCTCTTGCAAGCGATCTATTTCAATATGGCACGCCATTTCAGCTAACTGCTCAGCCTGCATAGGCTTTCTTCTATGAGCATGCACTGCAGATATCAGAGCTGTTGTAAAACTCCCTGAAGACCCCAGCCCGGTACCAGCGGGAATATCGGCAAGCGTTGTAATTTCAATTTGCGGCGTTTTTAAATTCTGCATCGCCAACACTTCACGAATAATTTTATGCTGAATCTGATCTACAGAAGGCACCGATTCAATTTCAGAATACTTTAAAAATATGCCTTGCTTAAAGGGGCGATTTACCGTCACGTAAACATATTTATCAATAGCTGCAGCCAATAAAAAGCCTTCGTTTTGGCGATAATACGACGGGAGATCCGTCCCACCCCCACCCAGTGATATCCTTAATGGACTTCGCACGATAATCATAATGCTTCCTTCGACTTCATTAATTCCTGGTCATTAGCAAATACCCAATAGTTAATTAACACATAGCCAACCAGTGTAGTTAAAACCAACCCAATAAAATTACTAAAATAGAAATTTGTAGCTAAGACCTTATACAACACACGGACAGACAGCTGCTGTATAATATAATTAACAAAAACAACAACCAAATAACGCATAAACTGCCGACTAATGCCGCCCTTTTTTACGCGAAAAGTAATGTGGCGGTTACTGACAAAGTGAAACAATATGGAAAAAAGATAGGCTATCGTTACTGACAATGCATATTGCCACTGCATCACTGAAAAGGCTAACCATAACAGTAAATAATACAAGGCAAATGTCATTGCACCCACAGACAAATAGCGAACGATTTTTATATTATAAAATGAACTCAAGTAGTATCCTTATCTGTATTTGATTTTGGCGTTGCAACAGCCACCACCTGCCAACCCCAGGTAGAATTTTTAATATTAAATAAAAACAACCCTTTAAAAAGATACATAACAACACGCGCCAATTTACCAATTGTGGCTTTATCCTCTGTTGACTCCACATCTTGGATTAATTGTTTCCCTCTCAAAATAACAACTAACCGATACAAGTTAAAAAACGGAAAACCCGCCATCATCACCTTATCAACGGCATACCCCGCCTGCTCTAACACATGTGTCACTGTGCGGCGATTATAATGAGTACGGTGCCCAATATGTTTATCAAATGCTGACATAGGTCCGCCTGGCACAGTTAAAATGAGTTTACCGTTTGGTTTTAAAAACTGTTTTACTTGCTGACAAAAGATAACAGGGTGATCAACATGCTCAATAACATCTGAACAAATAGCAATGTCTACTTGCTTTCTAAACACATCCGCCGAGGATGGCGGATCAAACAAATCCACTTGGAAGAATTCCGCTCCAGGAACCTTTGATTGCGATATTTTGACACCTGTTTCACTCAGCTCAAAGCCAACGTATCGATGTGCTAATGATGCATCAACCGCTTTTGCTATGAAATCACCTTGGCCACTGCCAATATCAACCAACAATGACTGATGGTGTGATAATTTTTTAGCCTCACCGATAATTAATTGATGCCTCATTAATTGCGCAGGGTTTGAAGAGGCCGAATCCGCATAACTACTCCAATGCTCAGACCAATCATCCTGATTCGTATCAATAGATCTTGCAGCACTCGGTTTTTTTGACACCGAAAATAAATTCAATCGAAATTTATGATAACGCAGCTTCGTTAAACTTGGCATAAATCCGGCTTTGATTATTAGCGGCCATAAATCGCGTTTATCATAATACATTTTATGATCATCCATCTCCTCTTGCGGACTCAACTTTAAACGAAATGCCGAGTATTCGAGAAAAAACTTACCGCGCCATGTGGGCACATTAATTAATAGCACGCCGCCAGGCTTCAATAAGTTAAAACACTTTCTCAGTACATCTACTGGATTTACCAAGTGCTCAAGCACCGACACGATCATGATTAAATCAAACGACTGATTTTCAAGCTGAACAAGTGACTCATCAATGGTTGATTCAATCGCCGTAAACTGCTCATTGGACTTTAAACGATCATCAAGTTTAAGATCCACACCCACTAAGCGCTTAGCGCGGTCACTGATCGCTAATAAATTATTGGCAGCATATCCGCAACCCAGCTCTAACACATCCAAGTTTTTACGGCCTGATATTTCACGTAAAATCGCTCGACGTGAAAGCCAAATGCCGAACTTATCAACAATCGTTAACTTTCCATTGGCACCAAACGAGGTTTCTCGACAAACCGACTCGGGCTGTTCATTCATGCACGTATCCTTCCTAGACGACGTTTTAATTCAAGTAATAACGTAAACGAAAATGTTTGCGCTCCTAAAATTATCATTAGCAGGCCCAATACCGCACTACGTGATATGCTGCTCAAACTAAACCCATTGCTAACATAATGTGAAATAAATTTGACATCAATAAAAAATCCGCACAATACCAACACCGCTGCAATTGACATCCCTCGGTTATAGCTCAATTTGCGAATAATTTTACGCTCGATACCTTTTCGCAAACCATGCAAGTTTCTCGAAATTACACCCACCTGAAACAGTGAATAACCGAAAATAGTACTGGCCATCCCAAACAACAGCATATAAAGGTTAAAGCCAATTGGTCCAATTGATACTGAACCCAAACTGGATAACACAGTAACCAATAAACCTAACAACATGAACAATATACCGGGTTTAAGTAAAAAGGTATCTGGACTAAATACCAGCATCACCTTTAAATTTATCCACCCAGCCTGCCATGGCGACCAAAACCCAGCACGCCGATGGTGGCTAAACCTACCTTCACGGTCCTTATAAAATGTCACCGGCACTTCGCTGATTTTCAATCCCAGACGAGAAGCTTTCAACACCATCTCAGAGGCATATTCCCAATCACGCGATGTCAAATCTATTTTATCTAATGCCTCACGCGTCAAACCGCGCATACCGCAATGAATATCACTGTATTTGCTGCCATAAATTCGATTTAATATCCATGTCGTCAATGGCGTGCCAAAATAACGATGGAGACCTGGCATCGACCCTTTTTCAATCGACCCTTTAAATCTCGACCCCATCACAAATTCACTGCCATTACGATAACTATCAACAAACCCTTTAAGCTGTCGAAAATCGTAGGTCAGATCACAGTCGCCCATAATAATAAATTTGCCACGAATATGAGGAATCGCGTCCAAATAAGCCTGCCCTAACCCCCGCTTAGGCGTACGTAGTACACGAGCGCCTTTAGATAAGGCAATTGTCGGTGTTTTATCTGATGAGCTATCAACTATGATCACCTCACCCGTGACGCCAGCCTCTTTTAATCCTTGCCAACACCAATCTACAAATTCACCAATGGTAATTTCCTCATTAAGTGCTGGCACCACAATACTGACTTCTGGCGAACAATCCTCCATTTGACTGGGCTGCTTCGGCAAAACCATTTCCGTTTCAACGGGCTCTATACATAAACTAACGGTCATACCAACACCTCACCCACTAATTCTTGGTACATCGATTGAATTGAATCGTGAATGGCTTGGCGGGCATTACGCTGCGCCTGCCACCCCAATGCTTTAATTTTTTCTACATCAAATAGCACACAAGGCACATCACCTTTCCAGCCACGATCGCCACCGGTATATTGATAACCAACTGTCCTCGTATCTAACTGAGCAACATTACACGCTATATCAGCAATTTCAGTGACTGTAATATAATCATCTGTTGCCACATTAAACACATCCATTGGCTTTTGAGCTTCACCTGCTAACTGCTCGGCAGCTAGCAGCATTGCCCGAATAACATCTTCGACATAAATATATGATTTCGATTGAGTGCCATCACCTAAAATACGCAACGTAGAGGGGTCATCCAATAAACGCCGAATAAAGTCATAACCGACACCGTGCGTTTGTTTGGGCCCAACTACATTTGCAAATCTAAACGCACGCGCACGCATACCAAACATGTAGCAATAAGATGATATGAGTGCTTCACAAGCGAGTTTACTTGCACCGTAGGTTGATATAGGAAAGCAAGGACCGAAAGACTCTTTAAAAGACTCAGCAGGAACTTCACCATAAACACCACTTCCCGAGGTATATAACAACGAACCTACTTGATTTACACGCATGGCCTCCAAAATATTTTGCGTCAAGTAGGTCCCTTCCCAAAAATCGATATCAGGTTGTTTTACTGCTTTTGCAATATCTGGGTTTGCTGCAAAATGAAATACTCGGTCAGCCCCCCTCATTGCATCCGTTAACATGCCAAGGTGTTTAATATCACCATCGACTACCGTTAGCTTACTATGGTCTTTCACAGCGCTCAGATGCGACATACTTCCCGAGGTGAAGTTATCATAGACAACAATGGATGTTATGTTAGGTGTGTCAATCAACCTCTGAACTAAATGCGATCCAATAAAACCCGCACCACCTGATACAAAAATTTTCATGCTAAGCTGCTCCTTTACTGACTGATATATGTTTAATACGCATGCCTATAGGATAATGAATTTCTAGTTTACTCTTCGACTGTTGTGCCACCATTCTATTCCAAGCATAACAACCACCAATAGGTACAACAATTTGGTTATGATCCGCAGATTTTTCTATATTAACAATATCTGGCTGCGCATTGTGATTGGTTATAGTCACCGCGCCACTAGATACTTTGGCGTCGGGATCAAAATCAATTTTAAGATACAGAGGAACACCTTGCGTTTTAGGAACTTCACCGAGAGTCACATGCTGCCTTGCTGTCACATTCAATATATCTATAGCCCCCCGCCAAGGTCCCCGCCCAACTTGACTCACACTGCCTGTTTTAGAATCAACAAGTCTAATTTCATAGTGCGAGCTTAAAAGGCGAATTGTTTTATCGAAACCAGAATTACCTTGCCAGTTATATATACGAGTAATATCTTGCCGGTGTTGATCAGGTTTAAACTGGCTAACCACCTTTCCATCGCTTACCACCTGAACTAATGGCAATTGCTTTCCTTGTTTCGCAATAGCCCAGCCTTGTAGCTTTAACGTATACATACCATTACGCTGAACCTGAAACGGTAATGCCGCATAGGTCACTGGATTAGACGGTCTAAAGAAGTTTGAAACATATCCCGTTTGGCAAGATAATAGCTCGCCAGGTGTTTTACCTTCTTTTGATACCGGACTAACAACATCATTTCGACGAAAAATTATGGTGCCCGCTTGCTCACTAGCAAAGGCGTAGTGTGCATTGATATAGTGTGCAATAGCATAATGTCTAATTTCATTTGGCACCCCATCCCAACCATTCTCACCACTAATCGAATGGTAAATGACATACTTTGGACGCGCTTTTTCAAGATCTGCAATCACTAAGCGCTGTGTTTGTGGCGGACCTGCCATTGCAACATGTCCAAAACGACTCGCTGTTTTTACACCAACCATTGGATGAATCAACAAAGTCGAGTCTGCAAAATCGAAAACTGTATCGTTGCTATTCAATCGATGTGAGAAATATGACTGCAAAACCATCGCCCGTTTATTCAAGCCAGGCGTGTATACTCCAGGCCACCACTGCTGATCTTTACTCAGTGTATTATTTTCAACGGTAAGCCGAGACTTCAAATGTGAAATATTTTGCCATAACTCAGGTATTAAGCAAAAATACATTGCAATAAAGACAGCCCCATAAAAAACATATCGGTAAGGTTTCAAATTTTTTGATAACCATTTGAGCGATACCTGCTCAAGCACCCAAACTACGAACAAAGCCAGTGCGGGCTGAGCAACAGCAATTACCTGATAAATATGCTCATCCGCTCGCCCAATAAACTTAACAAAAAAGAGTGCTGGCGCTAAGCTTGTTGCCAGTAATATGTATTCAAATGCGCTGAGCGAGTGGTTTTGGCGCCATTTGTGGATCATCAACACTGCAATCAGCAGACCAAAGCCCATCAATAATGCCATAAAGGTATAAACACCCTTAAACGCCAAGATGGGGATACCACCATCGATTAAATGGTCATGTGAAAAATTTACAATACTGATGATAAATCCATTTAACATACCATAGTGATGCAAACATAATAATATCGCAGAAACTGTCACCACGGCAGTTAATGCACAGACCACACTCGAGCAAAACTTAAAATAACGTGGGTCTTTATCTAGATAATCTCGGAGTAATATAACTGCACTAACGCCGACCGTTATCACACCGTATTCAGGTGAAATAGCTACCTCTATAGTGGTCAATACAGCATAAATCACACACCAATGCAGACCGCGGTAGCGCAGCCATTGGTAAAGCGAAATAAGGATGAATGCATATAAAGGTATACGAAAAGTATTGGTCAAAATTGATAAGCAGAAAACTAACGCAATCAATGCCTTCAATGCACTGCTTCGAAAGGCAACCAAAAAGAAATAATAGATACTAACCCAGTAAACTGGTATTTTTAAAACCTCTCTAAAACTATAGGCCGCTCTTATCGAGTGCTCCCATAGCACTGCACCTAAATAATAGTTAATGAAATCAAACCATACACCATGAACAAATAAAAAATCTCGCCAAGGCAGATCACCCTGCATGCCTTGTATTACAGGTAACACCCATTCCCCAAAAGCAAAATCCGTAGCAAATGTTAAGGGCCCAAGCACCCTTGTTAAAGACAAAAATACCAAAGCTGGCACAAAGCAATAAGCTGCCAATATACGCTTAATATGTGTAATACTGGACCGTCGACGAGTAAGTATAAAAAAGATCAGCGCCTGAGTCGCTGTAACAATGACTGCCAATGAAAGGGGAAACCATTGCAAGGGTACAAATTTACCGTGATCAATCCAACCAGTTTTAGTCGACAAACTAAACAACACAAAAGGCATTGCTAGCGTTAGCAACAATACCCAAACGTGTTCAAGCTGGGGTTTGGCAGGTAATAACATACGGATAAGGTGCAAGCCAATATAACTGCAACAAAAACTAAGTATATAATTCCATTGAAAACTGAAACTCATGTAAATCGCAGCTACTAAAGCTGCCACCAAATAAAATCCGGAAAACGAATATGCTTCCTGCCACTCAGCACTATAGCGGGTTAATCTCACTTCAACGTATTGCATGCCATGACCAATCTGCTGCAGTAATGCCACCGCTACTCGAAAAAAAGTATAACGCAATCGCCATATTATATAGGCCATAAAGTAGATAGCCGCTAAGCCGATCACCAACGTTAAACCACCCACGGCATATTTTTTGGCGATTTTATGCGCAACAAAACAACCACTCATCGCAACCATCGCCATAACCGCCCAATGAGCAAAGCGCATAAATCGTGCCTGATCCGAAGACTTCAACAAAGCATAGCCAACAGCAAATAACATCAATAACATTAATGTGATAGCAACAACTCTACTATGCCCTATAAAAATAACTGGCAAACAAATAAGTAAAAGCGCGATAACATAGCGTTCAGCGGATTGGTGCTTAAAGCAGACAATAGCCTTAATACTATTAATAAAAGCAAATGTAACGATGACCCAAACCAGCAATGCCTTATGATCAAAGATTGAAGCAACATAGCACCCTAGCAGCACCGAGCAGGCCATTGTATAAAAATGGAAAATTATAAGGCCAGACCAATTTGAGTGCTTCGATACTAAGGCACCAATACCAATAGCCAATAAACCCGCAAAAGTACCAAATATATAAGCCTTTAATAACGCATAATTATTAAAATTCCAAAATAACGGATAACCAATAGTATCGTAGTAGCCGGAAAGGCCCGCGTTCCGTGCGCTAAAAAAATAAAGAAATACCGCAGTGAATGCACATATTGCAAAACAAAGTAATATTATCGACTCAGCCAGATTTACAGGCGACTTTTTTAAATATCTCGCTACTATCAACTGGCAACATCCTATTAGTATCCATGTCATTGCAAAATCTGCAATATAGTAGATAGTTCTTGCTCATCCGTCAAACTGCTTTCGACTTTATATTTTATAGAGTAACCAAAACCCCTGCTAAAATACGAAAAAAAACAGAAACTGTATATATACCCTCCAACCACTCAGAAATATCTGATAGAATGTCGCGCTATCTAAATGGAGTACTACGATGAAAGGTAAATTAAAACACTTTATACATCAAGTCATGCGACTAAACCCCTTTTATCGCATACAAAACAATCGTATCGAAGCGCTAGCCCAACAAGTTGAACACTTAAAAGTAATCACACCCAATGGTGACGCTATAACAGGCTTACTGAAAGCTATTGGCACCACTGCAAAAAGCGGCACTGACATCGCCAATGCCATCAAAAAAAACGTATTAAAGCAGACAGACACAGGGTTTGGGGGTAACACAGAGATTACCCCAAACACCGAGCCTAGAATTTTATTCTTCCATGTGCCCAAATCAGCAGGCACCTCTGTAAATGAGCAGTTTTTACACCACTATCACCCATTAAGTCTGTACCCACAAAAAGTACTAATGGATTTTGATTATGAAAACATTGTGTCAGAGTCTGCTATACGCTACGGCCTCAAGCAACAGTGCTTTACCAACGAAGAATATTTAACCCAATTCCCTCCCTACTGGTATCGCTTTGTTAATATTCACTGCACCTATCATTTGGTAGAAAAATACACAGAGGCATTCGACTTTGTTACACTACTTCGATCACCAGCAGAACGATTATATTCTGAATTTAACTATCTAAAAGTACTGTACGCTCACCGACGACGGGACAAAACAGCTGATGCGCTCTTTCTCGATAAAAAATTTGGTTATAACTACTTTGAAGATATCAGCATTCATGAATTCATTGAAACCAACCCCATTACAGCGCATAGCTATCACGACAATTTATTAGCACGCTTACTTTCTGATAACGTATTAAACACATCACAAAAACTCAAAAACTCGCAATACTGCGAAAGTCATTATATAGATTCCGCATTAAAAAACCTCGAAAAGTTCAAATTTGTAGGATTTGTAGAAGACCTAGCGACTTTTGATCATTTTATTCAACAGCAATACGGATTTACCGATTTTTGCGTAAAAAACCATAAAGCGCACCAATCTAAAAACCTAACTAAAGAGTTCCATCTAAAACCTGAAAAAAAAGAAGCATGGCAGCTAAATGGTTTTTCATCAAAAGCAGACTGCATCAATTACATCATGCAATCTGATGCTTGCGCTATAGACAATCAAATTTATGCGGAAGCAGTGCGTCGTTATAGCAAAAATCCACAATTGTTAGCATCCGTAGATAGCCTAGCCCCCAGAAAAGTAGCCGAACCTATGCCTGGATAGGCTTTCCTCACATTAGCCGGATCCTTCGGCACCGGATAATAGATAGTGCTCATGGTATAGCAATAAAGTCTTGACGTTAACGTCAAATTGTATATACTAAAAGTATATACATTGTCGCTTGGAGGTAAACAACATGAGAACCACGAAAGTGTTTAAAAGCGGCAACTCCATGGCAGTACGCTTACCAAAAGATTGCCATCTGCACGGAGACACCGTCGAAATTATTAAAAAGGGCAACACCTTAATATTGAGGGAAATCCCACAAAGCTTGGCCAAAGTGTTCGACCTGGTAGAAAATTTGCCAACCGATTATTACGCAGCGAGCCGCAATGATGCGGCACCACAGGAGAGAGGGCATTTTGAGTGACATTACGCTACTTACTGGACACCCATATGTGTATCCACATCGCCCAACATCGACCGCACGAAGTGCTGGCTCGATTCGAAAGACTCAAGGTCGGTGAGGTCAGTATGTCAGCAGTCACTTACGGAGAATTATTATTTGGAGCAGAGAATAGCAGCCAAAAGAAACAATCGATCCAACTGATCGAACAATTGGCTAGCCTGATACCACCACTACCTATTTGTATGGAATCAGGAAAGTATTACGGCGCCCTACGCGCGATGCTCGATAAAGAAAAACAAATGCTTGGTAATAGCGATTTGTGGATAGCAGCTCAAGCGCTCGCACTCAAAACCACACTCGTTACTAACCGACCACAACAGTTTGAACATGTACCACGGCTAAAATGCGAAAACTGGGTACATTAACCGATTACATGCCGGGGGGCTTGTAAGCGCGGGATAAGGGGAGGCTTCGGCCTCCCCTTTCTTTTTGCATCCTTCAGCAGATGAGCACTTTACAACCTCACCCCAAGAATCCGATTCCGCAGCTCGTATTTTTATCACTCGTTATTTACATCCCTCTACCGACAAGCACCAAAGCATGCCATCCCGGACTTGGTTACTTACAATCCCGGACTTAATCCGGGATCTACCGTCTTGATAGTCAAGTATTTAAAGCTAAATTCCTTCACATT
>JARGOB010000021.1 GCA_029212925.1 Coxiellaceae bacterium
TTAACTTAAACTTGTCCCCAGAACTGCAGAATGATTAAGATACAATCCAGAATAATCTATAGATCTTGAATCGGGCCCTGCCCTGTCACCCCGGCCACCGAGCCGGTACCCAGTTTTCCTTAATAATGCTGTAATTGTAGTGTTGTAGAATAAGATATTGCTGCTGTATATGAAAACGTTAACTAAGAGTATGTATATATAATGCGTGATAAGTCAGACAGTTATAGCAGGCATCAATTCGCAACGAATCATATTGCCAGTATCTTGCAATCCGGCGAGGCCTGGCGTTATTTTGTTGATGGGCCACATCAAGCTGTGGGTCGACTAAAATACCACGAAACAGGCTATTTACCTGCTTTAATGCATAGTTTAGTAACGTTACCGCACTTGGTTGATAAGCGCTTAACGGTTGATGATTTAAATGTACTGCATGAGCATGTTATTGGCTCTGTGGGTGGCACGTTGTACCAAGATGGCGCTAAAGCCAGAGAGGATGTTCCGGGAAGTTGTCGTAAGAAGTTTTCAGAAATTGGTTTTGGTTTGTCGACACAAAACTGCAGTCAGGCTGGTTTATTTGAACTATTAAAAAATATGCGTGATAACACCGAAAAAAGCAATATCGTACATGTCTTAAGTTCCCCAACTGCATCTGCCAAAAGCTATATTATGCCGGCTGCTCTTAGTTCTAATTCGGACAGTGAGTTGCAGAGAATGGCGGAGGAATTATATGCTGAGCTGCAGGATAGTGCGGTATACCTAAAGCTTGAAGCGCCGCTGCCCCGCAGTGATGAGGACGTTCCGCGCCTTTTGCAAAATTTATTAGATACCTATTATACGGCTATTGATGTGGCAACATCAGTCGGTGACAAAATTACCGCAATTGCAATATTGTGTCGCGAAGCAGCGCAATTGCATCCTTATGTGGACGGCAATGGACGAATGTTTTGTATGCAGCTGCCCTATTTATTATGTATGCAAAACGGTTTCCCCATGCCCATGATGGATCAGGTGAATAAATTTGGTTGTTACAGTGTTGAAGAGATTGTGGTTGCGATGCAGAACGGTATGACTGCAACAAGATCAGTGTTGCATCAAAAACAAACGACCACTGCCTATCCACAAACAGCAGCTGACAATGCAGAATATGCAGCGGTAACGAATACCTGTTTACTGCAACTCGCAGAGAAGCAGCCTAGTGCCTGGATGCAATTACAAGCGGCAGTAATAAAAGATGATCCAGCATTATGCCCTGACATGAAAAAAATATATCTTTCATCAAGTACTCACGCTAAGGCCAAGGTGTTTCATCTCGTTCGTAACAGTTACGCTTTTAATTGTTCGCAGCAATTGTTTGAAGAGGCATCGCCGGATTTGCAGTTATTGCGCCATGCGGTTGATGGTATGCCTTTTTGCATGGCAAGTTTGGTTGCAGAGATAGAAAAAGAGTGCGAAGACCCCAAGGCAGTATTTTCACAAGCGCAATATGAGGCTGCGTGTCATGGGAATGTGGGGTTTGTGACCGCGTTGCGTACAGCATGTCCTGCTCTAGACATTAATGCATGTGCGTACAATGGTGAAACAGCTTTTATTGGCGCCGTGCGTTTTGATCAAAGGCACGTTATTACGGCACTGCAATCGCATGGTGCGAATAGGCATGTTCTGCACGATGGTCTTACAGCATTTATTCATGCTGTGCATAATCAAAATGAACCGTTGATTATGCAAATGCTGGCTGCATATAAAAGTGATGGAGTCACTTGCCCTTTGGGTGAGATTTCTTTATCCCCAGAAGCTGATAAATACATGGATACTTTATGCCATCATATGGCCGATGAATGCCAGATTGATTTATTACCCTTAATGGTTGGTAATTTTATAAAAGACCAGCCCTCTGCGTTACGGCTATTGGATAAGGTCGCAGATATAGCAGAGCGTGATGCCGTGTCGGCGGTAAGAATGTTATCGGCTTTACCTGCGCAGCTTTATAAAATTATTCCAACTAGCCATGTGGTTGCGAAAGTGACAGCAGAGACAAAGCTGAAGCTATTTGATGCTAGTTTTGCTAATGTTTCCCCAAGGTCTCAAGCAACACTTGGCGCTTATACATCCAATGCATTAATTGAAGGAAAGCAAGTTGACTGTTTAAAGGTGCTTATTAGCTCATTTAAAAATATCGGTAATGCAGCGGTTAAGGAATATGTGAAAAATGAAATTCGTCGAATATTAGCGACATCCGATATGTTGAGGAGTGATAAGTTTGCTATCAACGAGTTGCTGGATGGGCTAGATGATGAGCCTGCTTACTGTTCACCTCCACTGAGACCATAACTTCAATAACGAAGGCGGCTATTTTACTTTACGATGAGACATCAATCGAGTAAAAGGTAATAATGAAAGGCCGAGCATGAGTATAAAGAAGCCAATCAGTTTCAGCATGTTTGGCCACAGACTTGCAAACCCAACATTGCGTACAAAGATATCTAAGAAAGCACTTTGTGCCCAATACAGCGGTGAAAATTCACTGATATGCTTTAAGCTTTCAGGCATTAAGTACATCGGAACAAATATTCCACTGACGGCTGCAACAATGATAATGATGAATGGGGCCAAGATTGTCGCTTGTTGATAACTGGTGGCATACATGCCAATCAACAGTCCAAAACCAATGGCTGCCAGTGATGCACAAAAACCGACGAGGTAAACAAAGCCTACATGTCCGCCTAAATTAAGTGCTGGCAAACCAAAATGCGGTAACAGAAATACTGCTATTAACAGCATAAAACTCATCTGCACAATATTTAATACTACATAACAAATTACGCGCCCAATGATATGCACTATTTGCAAAACGGGAGCAATGCGAATGCGTTGGATGACTCCCATGGAGCGTTCTCGTATCATCTGCCCTGCCAGTGGAATCACAATAAAAAACATGCCAAACAATGTCCACGCAGGAACATTCTGCTGTACGGCGTTCGGACTTACCGCGGGGGCTTCTTTGGTATTTTTTTGAGATGTGGATGCAAAGTGTTGTTCCAGGTTGAACCACTGCGTAACCGATTTTGAGTTGGTGATTTGACGGCTGCGGATAAGCGTATTTTGTGTGGCTTCCAGCTGAATGGTCTGGAGCATGTAATCTAACCCGCTTTTTAAGCTTTTAACGACACTTTTAGGGATGGTTGGGTCGGTATATATCAACACAGAATTTAACGTTATTTTAGCCTTGGCGCGTTTAGTCGCCAACTGACGCAGATTTTTTTTGATGTCCTTAGTTAAGTTTTTATCGATAATGATAAATGCATCATAGTGGCCTTTCGCGACTTGCTTCTCAGCTTTTTCCTTGGTGTTTGAGTCGCTTAATTGATATTCGGTAATTTTAAAATCAGCTTTCTTTATCAATTGCTTTGCAATTTCTTTGCCTGTTTTGCCCGTATCTTGGTTGAGCAGTAGAACACTTAGGCTTTTTGCTGGATTATCTGTATTCTGTTGACTTAAGCTCACCATCACCAATAAAAATACTGGCAGGATAAATAAAATGAGTAAACCGATTTTGTCGCGGATTAATAGTCGAATTTCTTTTATGATAATTGCAAATATGACCATGTTGTTAGTCCCTTAAGTGATGCCCTGTAAGTTCTAAGAAAACGTCACCCAAGTCTTTAGCGGTATTACTGTCGGCAATTAATTCATTGGGTGAGCCGACAGTAATAATTTTGCCATCATTCATTACCGCTACGCGATTACACATTTCTTGCGCTTCTTCTAAATAATGCGTGGTATAGAGCATCGTTGTACCCGCAGCATTCAGTGCTTTTAGAATTTCGAATATAACGTTCCTTGATTGCGGGTCGACGTTAACGGTTGGTTCATCCAAATAAATCACTTGTGGTTTGTGGATTAAACCAATTACTAAGTTAGCGCGTCGCTGCATGCCACCTGAATAGTTCATAATGGGCCGTTTGGTAACGTGAGTTAAGTGCGCAATTGTCAAACATTCATCAATACGTTCCTTGAGCAATTTGCCATGCAGGCCATACAGGCGACCAAAGAATTTCAAGTTATCAATAATGGAGAGGCTGCTATACATAGCGATATCTTGCGGGATCAAACCAGTCATTGGTTTGATGTGGCTCATTTGGTTGCTGATATTGAACCCTTGGACAGTGACAGAGCCTGAAGAGGGGGTAATTAAACCCGTCATGATAGAGATTAAGGTTGTTTTTCCGCAGCCATTAGGTCCAAGCAATCCATAAAAATCACCCTGCGAAACACATAGATCCACGCCTTTCAAAGACAGTTCTGTGTTGCCGGAATAACGCTTTGTTAGCTTATTGACAGCAATCATGCACTCGCTCATTTGTCCTGCCTTATCGATTCAGATAGGGCTAGTATAGTAGACAACACTGCTTAGTATATTGTTGATTAATAGCATATTTTGTTGAGCTGAGAATGCTATTGGCTGCTGCGTAGAAAATCATAGCCGATCCAATAACCACCCAGTCTATTATTTGACCCATCCTGGGATTTATAATAAGGTGGCTTCCGATATTATGGAAGACGACGTACTAACTGTGATTTTGTGAATTTATAATGCGATATGTGCCACTAACCCAAGATTTTGATTATTCTGATTTGCCAGGCATCGGCGCGCGCCGGACCAAGGGCTGCCTAGTCAAATTGAATTTAGTAACCTCTAACACGAGTGAAGCCGGGTTTTATGAGTTATTCATGGCTATGCGGTTTGATGCCATTAACAAAAGCCGGTTAAAGATATCTACGTCTGGGGGCATGCCACTGCGTTATATTGATCGTGATAGTGTATGTAAAGCTAAAAGCCTGACTGCTTTAGTTAAAGAGTGCATGATCGCAGTTAAACAGAAAGAACTGCAGGTGGAGTTGATGAGCTCATTTCCTGTTAGTGATGCTGAGGTATCTACCGATTTACAGCACTTAGTGAGTTTTTATAATGTAGAAATTACTATGGCCACCAGTGATCGTGAAAAATTGCAGGCGATTGTAAAGTATTGTCGCGGTATGTTGCAGTATCAACCGTATGAAACCGGTAATGATTTTGTTTATGGCATGCTGCTGCCTTATTTATTGTGTTTTCAAAACGATTTAATTTTACCGAAAACTAAGTGTTATGTTAAAGCCAATAGGGGTGTTAAGGAAACCGTGGCTGTAATGCAAATGGATATTGGTAAGGTGAGTGCTTTTGTTGGGGACAATGTGCCGCCTCATGAGGCGCAATGCGGTATTACTGATATGCAGTTGATGTACTATGCGCAAAGTGGCGATACCCGTTATGTGAATGCTTTAGTTGGGTCTGTAGAGCCCGGCATATTAGTTGAAGCGCAATATGCTGCCGCTTGCCGCGGTCATGTTCCGTTTATTGGTGCTCTGCGAGCCGCTTGTCGCGCAAGTGGCATTGGATTAAGCATTGAAGCACCAGCCTATAATGGTGAAACGCCATTGGCTGGTGCTAGACGATATAACAAACCTAGAACAGCGGCCTGGATACATAAACAGTCGGTGAAGCCACGTTTGTTTTCGTCCCCAACGGAGGTGCCAGAGCAGCTGGGCTTGGAAGTCCCTGCTGCTCTGGCACCTTCATTAGCTAGCTAGCTTTTTTCTTGGCTTTATCACAAAACGCGGTGCAGACGCGATGAGTAGTCACCGTGCCACCACAAGTGGAGTAACACTGGCGATACATGGCGGCGCAATGGTTGCCTGAGCTGCAGCTCCAGTCGTTTTTAAAGTCACCAACACTGCGATCAACCGGTTGGTGTGTGCGGCGTTGGTTAACAGCGTATTCATGATACGCTTCTTCCGCGGCCGAACTTTCGCGATCTTCGCAACGTTGATAGCTGTCTTGCGCGGTTCTTTCACACAATAAACGATTACGTTGACACGCTACCACGCAACGTCGTGCTTTATTGCTCTTCGGTGGCTGGTAGGTGTAGCTGGTTTTATAAATGGGGCCACAGCCGGTTAAACCGACTGTGGCTGCTGCGATTAAACATACGGACAGTTTTTTCATTGTTACGTTTAGTACCTATAGTGTTCAGGTTTAAATGGTCCTTGCGTTTTCACACCGATATATTCGGCTTGTTCCTGTGTAAGCTGAGTAAGCTTGGCGCCCACTTTCTCCAAATGCAGTCGTGCTACTTCTTCATCTAAGATTTTAGGTAACACATACACTTCGTTATCGTATTTTTCATGATTTTTGTGCAATTCCATTTGTGCTAACACTTGGTTAGTAAAGGAGTTAGACATCACAAAGCTTGGGTGACCGGTGGCGCAACCTAGATTCACTAAACGACCACGCGCTAATAAGATAATACGTTTGCCATCAGGGAAGATCACGTGATCCACTTGTGGTTTGATGTTTTCCCACTGGTATTTTTCAATGGCAGCAACATCAATTTCTAAATCGAAGTGACCAATGTTAGAAACAATCGCTTGGTCTTTCATTGCAACCATATGGTCATGAGTAATAATACCTTTGTTACCGGTGGTGGTGACAAAGATATCACCGCGTGCAGCGATGTCATCCATGGTGACTACTTCATAGCCTTCCATCGCGGCTTGCAATGCACAAATAGGGTCGATCTCGGTGATCATTACTTTAGCGCCTAAGGCTTTTAATGAAGCGGCACACCCTTTACCAACATCACCATAACCCGCAACAACAGCCACTTTACCTGCAATCATCACGTCAGTGGCACGCTTTAAAGCATCCACTAAAGATTCGCGGCAACCATATAGGTTGTCGAACTTTGATTTAGTCACCGAATCATTGACATTAAATGCTGGCACTTTTAACGTACCATTTTTTACCATTTCATATAAATGATGCACACCCGTAGTGGTCTCTTCAGACAACCCTTTAATGTCCGCTAATAATTCAGGGAACTTGTCGTGAACCATGGTGGTAAGGTCGCCACCATCATCTAATAATAAGTTAGGCTTCCAACCATCGGGGCCGGTAACGGTTTGTTCGATACACCAGTTGTATTCTTCTTCGGTTTCACCTTTCCAAGCGAATACTGGAATACCTGCTTTAGCCATGGCAGCAGCTGCGTGATCTTGCGTGGAATAAATATTACAAGAAGACCAGCGTATTTCAGCGCCGAGTGCTACCAAGGTTTCCATTAATACGGCAGTCTGTACGGTCATGTGTAAACAACCAACAATACGTGCGCCAGTTAATGGTTTATCTGAACCGTATTTATTACGCAGTGACATCAAGCCTGGCATTTCGGTTTCGGCAATCGCTATTTCTTTACGACCGAAATCAGCTTGTGTGATATCGGCTACTTTGTAGTCAGCTTCTACGCTAGTAAGGGGGGCTGTAGTGCTCATGAGTGCATTTCCTTTTGGTCTAAAGAGGTGAGTTCTGCGTTTAACGCATCGGCTTTGTCAGTTTTTTCCCACGTAAAGCTGTCTTCTGTGCGACCGAAGTGGCCATAGGCAGCTGTAGGTTGGTAAATCGGTTGCAATAATTGCAGGCTTTCAATAATACCTTGTGGGGTTAAATCGAAGTGCTCGCGAATTAAGGCGGCAATTTGTTCGTCGGCCATTTTGCCGGTACCAAAGGTGTTAACGCTGATCGATGTGGGTTCAACAACACCAATGGCGTAAGATACTTGGATCTCGCATCGTTCGGCAAGGCCAGCGGCTACAATGTTCTTAGCCACATAACGTGCCATATAAGCGGCTGAACGATCAACCTTGCTCGGGTCTTTGCCTGAGAACGCACCACCACCATGACGCGCCATACCACCATAGGTATCAACAATAATTTTACGTCCGGTTAAGCCACAATCGCCAACAGGTCCACCGATCACAAAGCGACCGGTCGGATTAATATGGTAGATGGTATCTTTGGTGAGCCACTCTGCAGGGATCACGGGCTTGATGATTTCCTCCATCACCGCTTCTTGCAGTGTGCTTTGAGTGATATCGGGGTCATGCTGTGTTGATAACACCACGCAATCAACAGCTACCGGCTTGTCATTTTCATAGCGGAAGCTTAATTGGCTTTTGGCATCGGGGCGTAACCAGGTGAGGCAGCCATTTTTGCGTAACTCTGCTTGGCGTTTGACTAAACGATGCGCATAAGTAATCGGCGCAGGCATTAATACATCAGTTTCGTTGCTGGCATAGCCAAACATTAAACCTTGGTCGCCGGCACCGAGTGATTCGTCACTGCGATCAACGCCCATGGCGATGTCAGGCGACTGCTTACCAATCGCATTGATGATGGCACAAGTGTCACCGTCAAAACCGTAATCTGAATGGTTGTAACCGATATCGTTAATGACTTTACGCGCCAGCGCCTCGGCATCTACCCATGCGCTAGTGGTAATTTCGCCGGCAATTAACACCATGCCGGTTTTTACTAACGTTTCACAAGCCACACGGGCTTGTTTATCTTGTTGTAAAATAGCGTCTAGTACTGCGTCAGATATTTGATCAGCAATCTTATCAGGATGGCCTTCGGACACTGACTCCGATGTGAAACTCGTAAGGCGTGATTGATTCATGGGTGATTCGTCTTCGCTACAGTTAATCAAGGCCGACATAGTACCATGTCTTAGGTCGTAACGTACAGAGAGTAGTCGTGAGTGTTTAAGGGTATGTGATGATAGCCCGTAGGCGCCGTTTGGTGCTTATAGGTTAGGTAATATCGTGCAGCTGGATCACGTACTACATTAATGCGGCTATAGCGCCCAAAGTAACCGACCAGTACCCAGTAGGGATGAGTAATGCTGGGTGCTGCTGTTAAGCTATTGCCCTCACCAACGACGGCGCTAATGATTTTAATATCTGTAATCATGGCTTGATCGCGTTTAAGCTCGCCATGCTTGATCGCAAATAGCCACAGCGCGGCAGACAGTGAGATAATACTGGCAATAAAAACAACACGAACCATCATTCGGTGACGATTGAGTTTCTGGCTGATGGTAAAAAATGCTGGTGTGACATATTGTACTATGGCTAATGCAAAAAAAGGCATGGCGGGTAGTACATAGTTGGATGATTGGCGGTGTGCAAGCGCAATAGGTAATGAAGCCATTAATCCCAACAGCAAATAAAAAATAGCATCACGCTTAAGGGATAGCCGATTAAAGCCGGCTAATTTAATTTGACGGCAAATCAACAGAATTACCAATAGACCCATGGCTGGTAGTATTTTTTCAACAATTTTTTTAACGATTAATAAACGACCTAGCCCAACAGTATCAGGATTAATGCGGTTACCCACTGTGCTAGGCAATACCTGGCTACTGATATAAGTTTTAATATTTAGCCATAACCCCGGATTTAATGTAAATACACAAAGGGCCATGGCAGCTAATGTGAGAACAACAACGATTGTTTCATATAGCGCGGTTTTGAAAGAGCGATCTTTGCGCGTGATGCTGCTAAGTAATGGGACGGTTAACGTAAAAAAAATAACGGGTCCATTGGCTAAGAAGCCAGCTAAAATAAAGCTAGCCGCTAGCATACATGCCAAATAGCGCCACTGCCCCATGCGCGCGGTATCAATTAAGCACGCGGTGGTTAGTAACCCAAAACACAGCACAGTGCTGTCGAGCATATTGGAATACAGGTTGCTGACCAATAGTGGATTTAGCATCAGCAACACGATCGGCACCCAATAATAAGCACGCATAGTGCGATCGCGAAAACTACGTCGCCATAAATAAGCGGTGGCAAAAAAAGTAATCACAATTTCAGCTAAGCAAAACAGGCGCTCGGTATAGTAGTGATCACCAAAGGCTTTGAAAAAGAATGATTGCAGCCATAGGCCTAACGGCGGGTGCTCAAAGAAATGCGGGAATACGGCTGAAGTAAAATAAGGTGTCTTTAGTGAGCCAACGCCCATTGCCATATTACGCGCAATTGTTGCATACGCAACGCCATCGGAAAACATGCCGCGTTGGAATAGCGGCAGTAATAGAAAACCAATCACTGCGCTCAGTAACAGTAGATGCAGTGATAGTGTGAGTTGTTTGTTTGTGTTATCGGCCATCAATGTGCGAGCTCAATTGTTGTTGAATGCCATAGCGAGAGTAAAGCCAAACAACCTGTTTAACCGCTTCATTATTGGAAGCAAAGCCATAAGCCGGGTAGGCGTCAGATTGTGTTATTTGCCAATACGGCAATGCAACAAACGCAATGCCAACCACTGCTTGTTGTTGATTGAGCAGCAATATGGCGTTTGATAGCGGCTGCTCATGGGGGGGTAATGCTAATTTGCCACCAACCAGATTGGCTGTTGTTAGGTCTGAATGGGCTGATGCTAAAGGTGGTGTAAAGGTGAGCTTGTCGACAGATTTTAACAGTACGCCGTGTTGTTGTATCCAGGAGGATGAGAGTTGTTGTTTGAAATAATTAGGCTGAGGTGATTGCAGCGTAAAGGCAGGCGAATCTTTATATGCCATGAGACGATTTGCTATTGCTTTATTACCCGGAGGGTAGGTGCTGTTATCTTGCGGTAAGAATATATTGTAGGGTAGTGCAATTCCTTGCGCGCTGTAATGGCGGTGTGAGTTATAGGCCGATACTAGCGCCAGAAACTCAGCTAATGAACCAATAATGAAAGCAATAAGTGTAATTTTTAAAATACGCTTGAATCGAGTAGATAAGCTCGGCCATTGCAGTTTGGCTAAGACGGCTATCGCTATATACAGTAATTCTGTAATGCAGGCGTATCGTGTGCATAAACTTTGACCGATATTGAATGCGATACGTGTTAATGCAGCAACAAGTGCGTTACCAATAGTAAATAAGCCGAGCACAAGCCAAGGATAATAAACGTAACGTTGGTCGGGTGGTGACTTTCTAAAAACATGTAGCGTTAAGGTAGAAAAAAGCGTTAAAGCGGTAACACCAAACAACAGCGGTATAGCATGCGGTGTTAAAAAACCAATGGGATTGCCGAGGAAGGCAAAGAAATATAAGCTTGAGCGAATCGGTTGATTTAAAATTAGACCTTGCGAATTATTGCCATGGGTGTACGTAGCAATCGATATGACCGCAAGCAAGCTGAATACTAATATTTTGCTAGCTGGGGTGCGATAAGCCAATAACAGCAGAATACTCAGTGGCCATACAATGAGGCCATTGGCAGAGCTAAGCGTAGCAAAGCAGGTGAGTGAGGCGATAATAAGCAGCCGTAACCAGCCCATATTTTGGCGAATAGCAAATAGCACTAACAGCGTAAAAAATAAGGTTAATGGGAATTGGGTGATAAATTCCCAGCTCCAGATATCGATATTGTTTGCAGGAAAAATCATTAGAGCCAGTAAGGCATAAAATGCGATATGAGATTGATTCGAGTTGGTGGTTAAAGCGTTGGTTGAGCGCTTAAAGAATTGAACGATTAAAGCGTAGTTGGCAACAAATAAGGCATAGCTGATCAGCTGCATAAAGGCTGATGATTGCGGGAAGAATTGAGTATTAATAAAAAACAATAAGCGAGTTAGAATTAATCGATGCTCGTTATGTGGTCGCCACCAATCCTGCCATTGTGCGTTGTGCTGTAGTTGCTTAAGGTATAGGGCAATCGTATCATCCCAGCTATCGCCAAATGGCAAATGATAGTGCCAAAACGCAATCATCATTAGCGGTAATATAGCTGCAACAAGCAGTATCACTAACCAGCAAAGTTTTTGACTAATGGTCTGTATCGTTTTGTTCATAACGCCAATCGTTTCATCAGGTTTTCAGGGATGCATTTGATGATCATCATAATGTAGCGCCAAAATCCGGGTACATAAACAATCGTTTTTTTATTTTGCATGGCTTGGATAACGTGCTTAGCCACATCTTCGGGTTGCGCCCACAAAAAGCCTTTTTTAAACGCTTTGGTCATTGGGGTGTCAACAAAGCCAGGCTTGACGGTTAGGACGGAAATGCCTTTTTTAAATAATCGGCTGCGTAAGCCCGCACTAAAGGCACTGATAGCGGCTTTGGTGGCGCCATATAAATAGTTGCTTTGTCTGCCACGATCACCAGCACATGAAGAGAATACCACCAGGTGCCCTGCCCCTTGTTGTTCTAGGTACTGACCAAACACCGTCATCAAGCCAATATAACTGGTGGCATTGACTTGGAATTCTTGTAACGTAGCCGTAAGGTTCTGTTGGCAATCATCTTGGTTGGGTAATGTGCCGTGAGCGATGATCACGTTATCGATGTGCCCCAATGATGCAGTAGCTTGGGTTAAGCAGTCTTGATACAGCTCATTTGAGTTGGCATCAAACGTAAAGGTTTCACACGTTTGTTGGCTACGTACCGCTACATCATCGGCCAATGTTTGCATATGGGTTGTATTGCGTGCCACCAAAAATAATTGATGTCCCGCTGAGGCCAGTTGTTTAGCCATGGCTTGTGCAATGGCTGAGGTTGCACCAATAATAATTGTTTTATTGCTCATGTTGACTCCATCGTTCGACGCCAAAAATCCGAACAAAATCCCGGATCTTTGTATTGTTTAAATTGTTCAAGGGCGTGTTGGTAATAATGATTAAAGTGCTTGGGTTGCATGCGCGCATCTTTAGCAGCATAAACGCGGCCATTGGCTTGCATGACAATGTCATCCAGTTGGTTTAATAGCGCAAAGGTTTTTGAACCACGCTGCGGAAAATCCAATGCCAATGTCACTCCCGGCATCGGGAATGACAGCATTCCGGGAGAGGCTTGATCACCGAAAATTTTCAATACGGATAAAAAAGACCCTTGTTTAGATTGCGTGATGGTTTTTAACAGCTCAGTAATGGTAGCTAAGCCATCCGACAATGGCACCACGCATTGGTATTGTAGAAAGCCACGTTTGCCATAGATGCGATTCCAGTGTTGTATGCTATCCAACGGAAAAAAATAAGGTTGATAGTGCTGGATTTGTCGACCGCTGTTTTTTACACCTTGTGTAAAGTAGCGATGATTGAATAATCGTACCGTTAATGGGTTTAAGGCAAAACTAGGCAAAAAGCACGGCACACTGCGCGCTTTCGTGCGGTAGGGTTTGGTGTAGGGCTGCTGGGTATAATTGGCTCGCATAAATAGACCGCGGCCCAATTGTTTATCGCTCGCTTGGCAGTCCAGCCAAGCCACGGTGTATTCAAAATCATTTTCAGCTTGTTGCGACAGTGTAAAAAATTCTTCGAGGCTGTGGTATGCCTGGGTATCAACGGTTAAATATTGACTGGCTTGAGGGATGAGCTGGATGTCGGCAGTCAAAATGAGCCCGGTTAACCCCAGGCCACCAATCGTTGCTTTATATAGGCCGCTGTTTTCGGTTGCGGAACATTGGTGTAGGTTTCCATCAGAACGAAATAACTCAATGCGTTTTACATGGCGCCCAAACGTACCGCGTACGTGGTGATTTTTACCGTGAACATCGTTAGCTATTGCACCGCCAACGGTAATATATTGTGTGCCAGGCACTACGGGCAGAGTCCATCCTCGTGGTACTGCAAACGCTAATATATCGGCAAGTAGCGTACCGGCTTCACAACGCAACATACCACTGTCTGCATCGAAGGCAATAAAGCGGTTAAGCGCTTTGGTTTGCAATAGGATGCCGTCTTTATTCAAACATTGATCACCGTAACTGCGTCCATTGCCATAGGCCAACACGGGTAATTGATCAAACACATCCAATTGATCACGCCACAAAACAGCTGTTGCTTGTTTGTGTTGCGGTGTTGGATAATTTCCCCAGCTATTGGTCATGGTTTTATTTACCTAAATGTAATGTATTTGTGGCCCAAGTAACTAAAAAATACGGGCGCACAAATTCCAATAAAGTGTGCAACCTCTTCACGTAAAAAGCGATCAACGATAAAGGCTAACCCATAATTAAATAGTGCTAACGACACCGCCAGTGTAACGCCTATGGCGAAAACATTAACCAATACAAAATAAAACACTTCATGATGCGTTTTATTTTTTTTCGATTCAAACACAAACTGGCGGCACAGCAAATAGGCGGTGATAATACCGACGATATAGGCAGCAACAATCGACCAGGCATAGGGCATAAATATGCCAAACAGTATGCGTGAACCAAAGTTCATCGCGGCTGCAAAGGTATTTGACACCAAGAACAACATAAAGTTCTTATTAATAAACTGTTGTTTAAACGCAGTCTTCATGTACCAAGCTCGCTAATGTTGAACCGACCTGAACACTTTCAGAAATGCTGCGATCTTCAGGGTAATAATATGCGGTGTCTGCCATATAGAATCCCTCGATTTCTGAGCGCATCGGCGGCAGTTTGTCATAAAAGTTAGGGCCGCAGACGGTTTGTGAAAACGCATAACGTGTTACCTTGGTGGCGATGACATCGTCAGCATTAAATTGATCAGAAATCATTTTTAAATACTGGGTGGCTTCATCAACAAACTGTTGATCACTCCAGCCATATTTAGGGTGAGTACTGGGCATGTAATAAGGCACATACAGGATTTTTTCTTTTTGGTCTTGCAGTCCGGGATTTAAATTACTGTATTCAATGACGCCAGGTATTTCAATGCGCTCATCATTGATATTGACCCAAAAATGCTTAGTCAGTGGTTTCTTTAGTTTAAATAACACACACGCCACGCCAACATTCGCAATGGCATCGATTTGATCTCGAGTTTTTTGCGAAAGACCGGGGGTGAGCTTGCTGGTGTAGGGCAAAGGGATGGTTGAAACTACTGAATCAAAAGGCAATACTTCATCTTTGACGCGAACACCTATAGTTTTGCCATGTTCACTAACCACTTCACGCACGTCGGCATTTAATTGAATCTTGCCTCCGAATTCATGAATGCGTTTTTCCATAACGTCTAGCAGTATATCCGACCCGCCCTCTAAATAGCCGAGTTCTTCTTGAAATAAACTGCGACGCGATAGGCCTACTCGCTTAATGCGTGTGCCTAACCAAGCAGCAGACAAGTCATTTTTATGCTCATAAAATTTGTAATGAAATAATTTATGCCATAATGCATCATAGCCTTTCTTGCCTAACCATTTCTTTAACCAAGTGGTCACGTCGATTTTATCTAATTTTCGCCAGTCCTTGATGCGGCAAGTTGTCCAGGCCAACAACCCATAACGTAATTTAGTTATAAAGCCTAATTTAGGAAAGGTTAATAAGCTGACAGGATTTCCCCAGTTATACAATTTGCCATCGTAATATAAGCCCATGCTGGTATCGCGCCACTTGAGTTTATGTTGCAATTTAAAGTCGGCTAATAAGTCAAACATCGGTTGGTCAGGTTTGCAAATAAAGTGATAAAAGCGTTCTATCTTTGTGCCATCAAAATCAAATGAGGCTGACATGCCACCGATACGGTCATCACGCTCAAATAACGTTACATCGTAACCCTTTTTTAATAGGTCATAGGTGGTCATTAACCCCATCGGGCCGGCACCAATAACAGCGACTTTCTTTTTGTTGGTTGTATCTTTGTTCATATTTATCTCTCGATGACGATATCGCAGTAGCGTTGATCACTGAACGTACTGTCAAATGCTTGTTGTAGTGGCGTTGGTGTGACGTTAAATATAGTGGCAAAGTCACACCCCTTAAAATAATCGCCTGCTGTTAGAGCTGTTAGTTGATCAGCAGTAAAGGGTGGCTTATTACTGAATAGTGCATACAGTTTAAGTAGCGCATAAAAAATAGGGTATGGTAGCTTAACCACCTTGGTTGATAATTTTTTGGCGGATTTGATTTTGCGAATCATATCGATATAGTCGATTTCTTCCTGGCCAACAATATCATAAATCTCACCGGTGGGTTGCTGTTGCATGGCAGCGATAATTACCTTGCAGAAATCACGGCTGAATAGCGGTTGACGTAAAAATTTACCATTGCCTGGAATCGGAAACACCGGTGTTTTTGCCATAAAACGTGATAACCAACCCAAGTGTTTAGGGTCAAACCAACCAAACATCAAGGTAGGTCTTAGTATGCAACAGGCGATGCCACTGTCGATCACCATTTGTTCTTGTTGCTTTTTGGTGTTGGTGTAATGGTCATCGGCTACGGAATTAACTACGGATGAACTGATATGAACTGTAAAAGGTATGTTGTGTTGTTTGATCGCTTGCAGCACGTGTTTAGTAGCGGTGATATTATTTTTAATAAACACATCCGACTGCAGTCCGGTAATTTGTGCATGCAATACTAAAGCGCGCTGTGCATCAGCAAAACAATCTATCCACTGCCCTGCTTGGCTTAAATCAGCTAGCTGCGTTGTGATGCCAGGGTTTAGTTTAGCTAGCGTGGCTAAATTTTCCGGGTGCTTATCCAGCGCAACAATATGGCTATAACCCATTTCACGCAGCAATAATATTAAGTTTTGGCCAACCAAACCTGCGGCACCAGTAATCACTATTTTATCGGAGAATTCCATTGAGACCTCGTTAAAGCGTTGCGCTGTAAATAATGGCTGCAATAATCGCGACCACAAAATAAGTGACACGATCTTTGATAGCAAACACCACTGGGTCGGAATGCATATTGCCTTCGGTGGTAATTATCCAAGCACGTGAAATCCAGTACAGTAGCAATGGGCAAATCAAATAAAGCAATTCGTTCAATTGGTATAGTGCCATTGAGCGCGCTGATTGAATGTATAAGGCAAATACCAGAACAGAGATATAGCCGCTACACATGCCCATGATTTTTATTTCGCTGCTATGATCACTGTGGTAAGCACGTCCTGGTAGCTGTGTTTTAGTTTGTTGATCAAATGCTGCTAATTCGGAGTAACGTTTGATAAACGCCAAGCTAGTAAAAAAGAAAAACGAAAACAATAGCAACCAATCGGAGTAGCCGATGGCGCCGAGTATCGCCATGCCGGCAAATATGCGCAATGTATAGAGCAAAGCAAGCGTGAATACATCGATCAGCAATAAGCGCTTTAGTTTGAATGAATAAGCGAGTGTGCATGCATAATAAAACAATAACACACCGATAAACGCCATCGGTAATAACCATACGGCTAAACTAAATCCAATAATAAAGCATAGCGGTGAGCCAATCAGGCCAACGCTGAGTGAGAGCTGACCACTGGCAAAAGGCCGTCGATTTTTTTTATGGTGTTGTCGATCTGATGACAGGTCAATCAGATCATTTAATAAGTAAGCGCTAGAGGCGAGTAAGCTGAAACTGATAAAACCCAGTACCACTAATGACAGTAAGTGTAAATCAGTCAGAAAATGACCCAGTAAAAATGGCAAAAACAATAAAACATTTTTCGCGTATTGGTGTGGTCGCGCGGCTTTAATAAATTGTCGTAAGTTGTTAGCACCTGACGTAAAGGTTTTAGTAACTTCTGATACTTGTTTGGCTTTATTGATAAACGCTGTTTTATTATGTACTACCACGGATTGTTTGGCATGTTTAAAGATACTGATGTCGCACTTGCTATTGCCAACGTATACATATTCGCCTTTGCCGAATTGTTGATCCAGGAAGTCTCGTTTGTAATGCCCCTTTAGGTTGCGCTTGCCATCACTAGCGTGAGCAGCATCAAACATTGGTAATTTTTCAATAACGAAATGAGCGATACGTTGATCTGCGGCGGTGACTAAATACAGCGCATGCCCTTGTTGCTTTTTGAGAGTAAGCCATTCCACTAAAGGCTGGTTAAAAGGTAAATGAAAATCAGCAAAATTAGTTTTTTCAGCAATGCGTTGTTTGCAATATGACTTTCCTTTAAACAGTAACCAAAAGACAGCTAAAAAGGCCGTTAGCGGATTGTGCTTTAACGCATTAACAAACGTTTCAAACAACGTATCGGTATAAGTAAGTGACCCATCAAGGTCAACGCATATGGGTGTTTTATTCATGTTGCGGGATTATACTCCATTGATTGACCGTACGATAGGGGCTTGCTACCATCGGAGCTTGCCTTGATTTAAGGGATAGCATGAACTTTAGTTTTTTATCAAATATTGAAGAACATCAAGCAACGGTTGATGGCTTAAAGCCTATGGTGGAGCAAATCCATCTGTTGGCTCATTTGTTAGCCGATCGCGTAGCGGAAGGTGGCACGATTTACTGGTTGGGTAATGGCGGCAGTGCTGCTGATGCACAACATTTGGCCGCTGAATTGGTTGGTCGATTTAAACTGGAGCGCCCTGCCATTGCTTCGATGGCTTTGCATACCGATACGTCGATCTTGACCTGTTTAAGTAATGACTATGATTATAATATAGTGTTCTCGCGTCAACTCGAGGCCATGTGTAAAGCCAACGATGTGGTGATTGGTCTTTCTACCTCCGGTAACAGTGAAAATATCCTGCGTGCCATGGCGGTTGCTAAACAACGCGGTGCCCTAACGCTTGGACTAACTGGAGCCAACGGACAAAAGTTGCAAGCGGCTTGTGATCATTGTGTGTTAGTGCCATCTACAGATACGGCTCGTATTCAAGAAGCACATATTTTGATTGGTCATTCTTTATGTCAATATATTGAACTATCAGTTGCAAATGCTCTAGTAGGCTGTTCTACGTAACTAACTTAGTACACTTAAGCCTGGCTGAAGTACTCTTTCTCGCGAACAGGCATCCCTACCTTCGTGTTCCTTTACATCCCTACACCACACGCCGCTCGAAAGGTACTTCTGCCAGGCTTATCGCACTATGCAGTTAGTTCAAAAACGCGCTATAGTTGGTTTGTTTTGCACTGAGAGGGTTGGGGTTATGATTGCATTGATTATTATTGTCGTCGTCATTGTGCTGTTGATTTTATGGGTTATTGGTATATATAACGCATTGATTAGATTGAAAAATCAAGTGCAAGAGGGCTGGAGTGGTATCGATGTTCAGCTTAAGCGTCGTCATGATTTAATTCCTAATTTAGTCTCAACAGTTAAGGGTTATAAAGAGCACGAAAGTTCCACGTTAGAAGAGGTGACGAAGTTACGTGCGAATGCCATGCAAGCATCCAGTGTTGCCGATAAAGCCAAAGCAGAGTCAGCATTGTCTCTCGGTTTAGGTAAGTTATTTGCTGTCGCTGAAAATTACCCTGACTTAAAAGCCAGTGCAAACTTTTTAGACTTGCAAAAAAGCCTGAGTGAAGTTGAAGACAATTTGCAAAATGCACGTCGCTATTATAATGCGACGGCGCGTGACTTTAATACCAAAGTGCAGTCGCTCCCCGATAATGTGATTGCTGGTATGTTTCACTTTACCTCACAACCTTACTTTGAATTGGATAGCAAAGCCGAAAAAGCCGTGCCCAAGGTGTCATTCTAATGAAAACAATTTTACGTTCATGTTTGGCATTGTTATTGTGTTTACCTCTCATTGGTTTTGCCGCTAGTGCTTTACCACCAGTTATCAATGAATACAGCAGCATTATTCAAGTGCAAAAAGATGCCAGCTTAGTGGTGACGGAGCAAGTAATTATCACCACAGCAGGCCGCACAGTGCGTCACGGTATTTATCGTGATTTCCCTACCCTTTATCGTGGTCGCCATGGTGGTACGGTTAAAGTGGGTTTCGATGTAATTAGTACGAAACTCGATGGTAAAAAAGTGGCTCATCACACTAAAAAACTAAGTAATGGTATTCGTGTGTATTTAGGCAGTAAGAGCATGGAGCTACCAGCGGGAAAATACACATTTGAAATAACGTATAAGACAACAGGTCAATTAGGGTTTTTTAAAGACCATGATGAATTGTATTGGAATGTAACCGGCAATGGTTGGGCGTTTCCCATTGATCAAGTGGAAGCGTGGGTGGAGTTGCCGGACGGTGCGCGTAACAATATTTTAAAATACACGGCCTATACCGGTGCACAAGGACAGCGTGGCACAGCCTATCAAGCTAATGTGAACAGCAAGCAACAGGTCGTGTTTGTGACAACGCAACCGCTCGCAGCACACCAGGGGCTAACCATTGTCGTTGGTTGGAAACCGGGTTTTATTACGCAACCTAGCTTCTGGGCTGCCAATGCAAAAGATTTATTGGTTTATTTGATTCTTGTTGTTGGTGTTATCCTTGTGTTTGTTTATTACATGATGATGTGGTTGCGTCATGGCCGTGACCCTCATGCTGGTGCGGTTATGCCGGAGTATACTCCGCCGACAGGATTCACACCGGCTGCTCTGCGATATATTTTAGATATGGGTTATGACAATCGTGTGTTGGCGTCAGCGATTTTGAATTTAGCGGTGAAAGGTGCTTTAAAGATTGAACAAAAAACCAAGAAAGATTATACCCTGATTAAACAAGATGATTTCAAAGGCGAATTAACACCAGCCGAATCGGTATTAATGAATACGCTTCTGCCGGAAGCTCCCGGAAAAACAGCTGCACCCTGCAGGATTGATTTGAAAAAAGGCACAACATTAACCGCAGCAGTCCAAGCCTATAAAGAAGTGTTAAAAAAGGAATTTGAAAAAACCTATTTTGTTACAAACAACACTTATGCAGTTATTGGTGCGGTTATATCGATATTGGCAGTTGGTTTAGGTATTTTATTAAATTTTAGTTTAGTGCCAGCCGCTATATTTATGTTAGTTTTTATGTTTGTCTCCATGGGGAATAAAGGCGCTGTTAGGCAGTCGTTCAAAACTAAGTTGCGTCAAGGCGGATGGAGTAATATTTTTACTGTGTTAGTGATTGTATTTATCGTTGTTTCATTTGCACCGAATGTCTCGCAGCTTGATATTATGTATCCGTGGATTTACGTGTCACTGTGCTTTCTGTTGGTTATATTTAACCTGGTTTTTGTAGGCTTATTAAAGCGATTAACTGTGGCAGGTGCGCATCTAATTCGCCAAGTAAAAGGCTTTAAAATGTTTCTCGGTGCCACCGAAAAAGATCGCATGAACTTTCGTAATCCACCCGATAAAACACCGGAGTTATTCGAAAAATATTTACCCTATGCGCTAGCCTTGGGTGTCGAACAAAAGTGGGGCGAGCAATTTGCCGATGTGTTAGCCAAAGCCAATTACCAGCCTCAATGGTATACCGGTAACTACTTAATGTTCTATGCCGGCACATCATTTGCTTCAGGTTTTGCCGATTCATTTAGCCAAACCGTCAGTTCATCCGCGTCACCTCCTGGGTCCAGTTCTGGGTTCGGTGGTGGTGGCTTCTCCGGAGGGGGTGGCGGTGGCGGCGGCGGTGGCGGCTGGTAGTCTGCTTGTTTAATACGGTATTTAAAAAAATCATAATCATGTTAGCATTGGCTGGTTAATTTAATGCTAAGGCAAAAAATGACATCAGAAGATTTGGCTGAAATTACTGTTATTATTGAGCATAATATTCTGCTAATTCGTGGTAAGAAGATTATTCTTGATGCTGATCTTGCAAGACTTTATGGGGTTGAAACAAAAGTGCTTGTGCAATCAGTTAAGCGTAATATAGATAGGTTTCCCAGTGATTTTATGTTTCAGTTAAATAAAGAAGAATATGCAATCTTGAGGCCACAATTTGTGACCTCAAGCTGGGGTGGCCGCCGATACTTTCCCGTTGCTTTTACTGAGCAAGGTGTAGCTATGCTTTCAGGAGTATTACGCAGCAGTAGGGCTGTAAAGGTTAATATAGAAATTATGAGAGCATTTGTAAGATTGCGAAGTATGCTTGATAGTAACGACAAGTAGCGTTGCAAAATTGAGCAACTAGAGCAAACTTATGATGAACAATTCAATGTGGTTTTTAAGTTGATTAAACAGTTGATGCTGCCTGCAGAAGAAAGTAAGAAGCGCCCTATTGGTTTCCCACCTTGGGATGATGAGTGATCTGTTATCGCCTAGTAAAATAACATCCAGGCGTTGGTTGTAGGGGGTCAAGACATTTATTATTCATCAATAGGGCGCGAGCGATCATCAAACTCATGTTCGCGATGCCAGTAGGTATAGTCATCGATATCATGCAATGCTTTGTGGATTAAATCCGCATCTTTAGTTTGCAGTTTTTCGCACAGTTCATGTAGCTTGCGTGGACTGGCGTGTTGTGCATTATCAATGTGAGCCTCAGTAAAAATAGCCTCGATCATTGATTTCGCAGAAGCGACGGCTAGTTCAGCCGTTAGGTAGTCTTCGGGTTCTTTTTCATAAGCCTTATAAGAGGCTTCGAGCTGTTGCTTGGCCGCTTGAATAGTTGGATTGTTGTCATCGACATAGCTTGACATCGTGGCCCAAAGATCCCTGATCGTAAGGTGTTTATCTTTATGATCAATTGATTCTGACATGACTGATTCTCACTGTGTATTTAAATTCGTTTCCCAATTATAGACCAGAATAATGCGGTGAACGCTATACACATTGCGCTGTAATATGTTGATTAATATCAGTTTTAAATAGTAGGTAAACCAAGCATTTGCATAATGCTGTTCATCAATAGGTAGGTGGGAACTTGAATTAATTTTCCCAATAAGCCAATGAATAACAGGCCTAATAAGATCCAGATGCCGTAAGGTTCAATGCGATCATAATAATAGCGGGCACGGCCGGTAAGGATGCTGCTGACCACACGGCTACCATCCAGCGGTGGAATTGGGATGAGGTTTAAGATAAGCAAGATACAATTAATCAAAATGCCATACTTGCCCGCAAGAAAAAAATACGTAGCAACCATTTGTGTAATGCCAAGTGTATCGCCTGCGATTAATAATTCCGCACAAATTTTTGCAATACCACCCCATAATAGTGCCATGACTAAATTAGCACCCGGCCCGGCCAGTGCCACTAGTGCCATATCGCGTCGTGGATGACGTAAGTTACTCCAAGTGACCGGTACGGGTTTTGCCCAACCAAATAAAAAACCACTAAAGATCATCATAGCCACCGGCAAAATAATGGTACCAAATAGGTCGATGTGTTTGGCTGGATTGAGTGTCACCCGCCCCATCATTAGTGCGGTCTTGTCGCCTAGCTTCGCGGCTATCCAGCCATGCGCCGCCTCATGCAGTGTGATAGCAAAAATCAGTGGCAAAGCCATTACTGCAATGGTTTGTAGGATATTATTCAGGTTCATAAAGCTAATATATCACAATAGTAACCGTTCGATACTTAGCGGCGATGAGAGCTTGAAAATAATGGCAAGTTTTGTGGTGGTTGCTGTTGTTCTGATGCTAAGCCCGCAAGCGTCGCAGCCATTGTGCTTTTTAGATAAAGATGTGAACGCAATTGCCGATGAGCAGGTGCTGCTAGCGAGGTATCGCTGTCATTGAAGAACAAGACATGGCGGCCGGCACTGGCAAGAAATGGAACACTGCCGATCGTAAGGTTTTGTTGAGGCAGTGTAGGTTCTTTTGGTTTAGCACACGTTATGTGCGTCAATAATAAGCCATAGGCTGCAACCTGATCGGCAAACTCTTGCTGTGATACTACGGAAAGAAAGCCTGGAAATGGAAAGGCTGGCGATATCTTGGGAGCCCTTGCTAAGGCGCGCCCCGACCACCTTTGTACCGGCTCTGGTTGGTTGTCTTGTGTAACAACGAACACTTTAGAGATAAAATATTGGAAAGTAACGAATGTTCTTATTAAGGCCGAGAAAGCTTTGACGACTACGCGTTCTTGTTTTTTTGTTGCGGCTATGGGGGCATAAATGCCAATGGCAATTTGAAAAGGCACATAGTGCAGCAGCCGGCGCACAGTAAATAATTGTTCAGTGCCAGGCTCTGGCTGTGATCGCAGGCTCTTTATCATGTTCTTGGTGAGCGTCCCGGCAAGTTGGGCTATAACAGTCGGATCATCAGTTGCTCTTGGTTCGAGTGAGTAAGCAACGGCAGGGTTGCCAAATGGCGCAAGCTCTTGTGATTCAAATGAAGGTGTGCTTAGCATGGTTATTGGGTTGTTTTCTGCATAAAACATTCTCTCGCCAACATCTACATATGTTTGGTGCGCAAATATCATAGCGTCAGAGACATTAAATGATACGGTGGGGCCGCATTGTGGTAGCTGAATGATAGCGTCAAGATGATCGCTGTCTAAAATTTCTGGGTCAACACCGTTACTTTCACTGCCAAGCAAAAAGCATATGTGCTTATTGAATTCTTTTGATGGGTCGCGTGAATCGCCGAGCATAGCACTGATGTCTTTTCCCGGAAATTCAATGGCACTGTTATAGTAGCGCGACTTCAGTTGTTGCAGAATTTTTAGCGTGCGTGCATTATCTGTAGATCGTATGATTGCGGCACCGTATTGAGCTGCATATTGTTGCATGCTTTTTAGATTGCTAAAGAACGCCGTTTTGTGGCAAATGAAAACGACCTTTGGCATTCTTGCTGCTGGGATGATAGCTATTTCATTGATTCTGTAATTATGTGCTCTCGCACGCTCAACGTTATTAAATAAAGCTTGGTATACTGTGGCGCACAATGTGAATCGTGCCTTTGTTGGTATTTGTGAGAGCAATGCAAGCCCGATTAAAAACAATTGACGTTCAGTATCGGTTGATTGTGAGACCTGCGCTGGTGTGTAGTTAGTTGCAAGGTCAACGAGTTCAGTAAATCTCAACCCTAATTGTTGAGCTGTTATAACTACCTGTGCAATGGCTGCTTGTTGTATTTGTGCTCTCATCTGACTTCATACCTATTACAATTTATTATGCTTTATTGTTAATATATTACCTATGCCTGTAATGATATATTATTAAATATATCTTGTCATCCTAGGTTTATGGAAATAGTGGGTTTGGTTTTATTTATTTTTAGGTTGTTATTCAGTTATGCGAATAAAGCATTTTATATCAGGTATATAGCTGGCTGCCGAGCAGTCATTGCAAGAGGAGTGACAGCATACATTAATTGTTTTTTGGAGGACGAAAAACCTGCCCTGGGTAAAAACCCAGGGGTTGGAATGGTGTTATGAGGGCTAGTCGATAGCTTGTTTTAGATCCGCAATCAAGTCATCAACATTTTCTATGCCGACTGACAAACGAATAAAGCCATCAGTAATGCCCAGCAGTTCACGGTTTTCTTTGGGTACCGAAGCGTGGGTCATAATCGCTGGATGTTCGATCAAGCTTTCAACTCCGCCCAAGCTTTCGGCCAGTGCAAAGATCTTGCAGCGTTCAAGCATGCGCTTAGCCCCTGCTTCGTCCATATCCAAATCGCACGACACCATGCCACCAAAGTCACGCATTTGTTTTTTAGCGAGTTCATGTTGCGGGTGACTGGCTAGGCCGGGGTAATACACTTTATTTACTTTCGGGTGCTGTTCTAACCACTGGGCGATTTTCATCGCACTTTCGCAGTGACGTTGCATACGCACAGCTAATGTTTTAACGCCACGTAATGCTAAGAAGCAATCAAATGGCCCGGCGATTGCGCCGTCGGCAAATAGTAAGAACTCTAATTGTTCAGCTAAATCAGGTCGATCACCAACAACAACCATGCCACCAATCATGTCCGAATGACCATTGATGTATTTGGTGGCAGAGTGTGTGACTAAATCAAAGCCTAGCGTTAATGGGTTTTGCAGCATCGGTGTAGCAAAGGTGTTGTCGCAAACGCTAATCAGATTATGTTTTTTAGCAAATGCGGCAATCGCTTCGAGGTCAACCAGCTTTAATGTCGGGTTGGTCGGTGTTTCCACCCAAATCATTTTAGTTTCGGGGGTTAAGGATTTTTCTAAATTCGACAAATCAGTCAAGTCAGTAAAGTCAAATTTCAATCCGGCACTGCGAGAATAAATTTTATCGAATAATCGAAAGCTACCGCCATACAAATCATCCATCGCAATCACATGATCACCCGGTTGTAATAATTTCATAATACAACTACCACCAGCCAACCCGGATGCAAATGCAAAGCCTTGTGTGCCAGACTCTAAATTAGCCAGGCAGTCTTGATAGGCGGTGCGTGTTGGATTACCGCTGCGTGAATAATCATAACCTTGGTGCTCGCCCGGGCTTTTTTGCACGTAAGTGGATGTCGCATAAATCGGTGTCATGATTGCCCCAGTGCTAGGGTCAGGCTGTTGACCCGCGTGAACGACGCGGCTATCTAAAGCGAGTTTATCTTTATTCATGCGTTTTCCTTTTCGAACTGATGCTCATGCATCCATTTATTATCAACAAATTTGGTCAAATAATTACGAATCGAGTCGGGCAATAACACTAAACAGCGTTCGCCTTTTTTGAGTTTTGGTGCAGCTTGCAGTGCACCCCACATAGCAGAACCACATGAGCCACCGCACAACAAACCTTCTTCAGCAATTAAGCGGCGTGCCATTAAAAATGAATCCTTATCATTGGATTTAATATATTCATCGATTAAATTATTATCTAACACGTCGGGGAAGAAGTCATAACCAATGCCCTCAACCAAATACGGTTTAATTTCCGTGCCGCCACCTAAAATAGACCCTTCAGGATCAACGCCGATAATTTGAATGTTGGGGTTAAACTCTTTGAGCTTTTTGGCAACACCGGTGATAGTGCCACCCGTCCCTACCCCCATCACTACCATGCTAAGGTTATCGCCCATATCGTCAATGATTTCTTGCGCAGTAAATTGGTAATGCGCATCCGGGTTATCCGGATTAGCGTATTGATCCAAGATGTGTGAATTGGGTAATTCTTTTTGCAGTCGTTTAGCCACCTCAATATGACTCTCGGGATCATCCCATGCTGCTTCGGTCGGTGTGCGAATAATTTTTGCGCCTAGGGCTTCAAGCACCACTTGTTTTTCGTGGCTCATTTTTTCCGGCAAGGTGATGATGACTTTATAACCTTTAACGGCGCCGGCTAATGCAATGCCGATACCCGTATTACCAGAGGTGGGTTCGATTAATGTATCGCCGGGTTTAATGCGGCCTTGCTTCTCAGCTTGTTCGACCATTTGGTAACCAATACGGTCTTTAACTGAGCCGCCGGGGTTGAGGAATTCACATTTGGCATAGAGTTGACAGTCAAGGTCGCTACCGATGCGGTTGAGCTTAACAATCGGTGTGTTGCCAATGGCTTGCAGTATATTATCGAGCATCATGGATAGCTGTCCTCTTACTATATAGTGAGGCCACATGGTAGCAGATGCCGGATAGCGAATCGAGTATTCAGCTTGCCCAGGATAAAGACAAAGTGCACAAATTATGTTACAAACAGGTTTGGGAGATAGAAGAGAGGCAGCGCATGTCGCGCATTTTTTTATTATATGATCAAGCATTTCATCGGGAATTTACCGAGAAGGCGTTGCGTACATTTCAACTGGCTGTGAAGTTGCTGGTGTCTTCTGAGCGCCCACGTCCCGATGCCGAAGATATTATCCCAGTGTTGCATCAAATGTCTGTATTTGAATTTGGACCGATGTTTAAGCGGCTTGGTGTTGAGGAGCTAGGCAGCTTTATTACGACGATGGGTTACTACTTTGAAGCGTTAATTACCAGTAAAGATGACCCCTTGTTAGTCAGTGTGGTAGCTAAAATGAAACGTGACTCAGGTGTTGTTGCCTCTGACGACCCTGATGAAATTGCTGATGAAGTGACGCGTGCACGTTATCAATTAGTGACAGTGATTAGTGTGCTCACATTATATGAGCCTGGGCGTGGCTTTAACCAATTAGCAAAATTATATCCCGTTCACTATCGCGAGTTGGCCGCATTGCACGCGATGAAATTTCATTTGCAACAAGATTATATGGCGGTACAAGCTAATTATGAAGGTTTTGCCTATTCATTTTTAAAGCGTGAAAGTTCAATTCAAGTAAAAATAGACGCGTTGAACGCAGGTTTATTGGCACTGTATGCTCGATTACAAAAAAAATTAGCGATGGACCAATCGGTTGGTAATTTTGTCGGCAGGCTTACTTTTAGCAAAGACGCAAAGCCGAGAAAGCGCTGGCCCAACTGGCAGAAAAAAATTGAAGCGCAAATGGAAGCAAAGCAGTTGGCGATTAGCAAGCAAAATGAAGCAATGAAAACGTTGCACCAACACAAAGTCGAATACGCAAATCGACAGCGGGAGTTAGCGGCAAAGATCGGACGCAATGAAGAAGCATTGGTGTCCACAGTATTTTTAATGGGTGTCTATGAGCGAGTTGCACAGCGAGTTAGTGGTGAAGCAGCTGCTGCATTACCTGAAGCATCAGCAGCAGAAGATAAGACGGCGTATGTGCGGTGGATGGCACAGTTTATAGCGAGCACTGTCGTGAAAGACACCACGAAAACAGTAGAGCGAATTGAAGCAAAGCGGCATGAGCAAGTGAGAGTGGAAGAGGTGCGTCAGTTGGCGCATGGTGTTGCCGAGGGTGCAATACGCAGCATGTTGGTGTATCACGCATGTATGGCACCGCAACTAACAGTGGCAGAACTAACTTCTCCTTCCTCACCGCCTGCAGCAGTTGGTGAGGGAAGTTCAGCTACTGGCCGTGGCCACGGCCTTGGTCTATTTCGCGCATTATCACTCTTTTCAGGTGGGGGCACTCCTCCGCCGCCGAGTCCTTCTGTGGCACTGTCGGATGATGGCGGCTGGGGGCATTCCGATGAAGAGCCAAGCAGCGATGCTGAAACGGAGGGGGATGAGAGCCCATCTTTCTGGTTGAGACTCGGTGCAAGGTTTCACTAATATTCATTAATATCAATAAGATAGTTGTTGATAAGTGACGACGCAGCCAGCAATTGATTAAATATTAGACAGCATACTCCGGATGTGATAAAAAGTACGTTTAGTGTATATAAGCGATGGTTTTTGTATCAATGTCTAGAGCGTATTTATTAGGTGATCCGAAGTTTGATGAGACGTTTTTGCTAACGGCTTTAGCAGCGTATGTTGAGGCATATGATGCTGCTTTAGCTGAGGCTCGCGAAAAAAAGATGGGTGGTATTGGTGCTGATGATATTGCGAGCCATTTAGATAGGACCGTGACAGTAAATTTTCGTGAGTTAATTAAAAACTTTGCGGGTAAACAGCTGGATCTGCTGATGGAAACACTATTTCAATCATACCTCGATGTTAATGACCAAGCACCAGCGTTGGTAGCATGCCTGCCTGCACTTATTGAGCGAGGAGGATTTACAGATCCGTTAGATGCTGTAGAGCCGCTCCAACGTTCGAGGGCTATTTATTATATAACCGAATCGTACGCCAAATTTTTTATTAATTTGGGTGATATTTTCCCTGCTGATTTAAAGGCTTTGGCCTTAAAGCACAGTGCCTTATTTGATTTAAAGAATTTGCGACAGCCTGCTAAAGACAGGTTAGACATAAAAGAAAAATTTGTTAGGCTAAATGCCAAAGTTTTACAACTAAAAATTGCTGATAAAAAAGATGAATTGCAAAAGAAGCTTGAAACATTGTATATAGAAAAAAGTAAATGCAGTGGTTCAGCAACATCAAGCAACAAAGCATTTAAATTATCTTGCCAGATTGATACAACAGAATATCAATTGCAACTATTAGAATATGCTGACTATGAAACCTTTCCTGAGATTTATGAGTTACAACAAGCAATAGATAAAAATATACGAGAGATTAATCATTATCGGCAGGAGGTGGGGAATGTCGATGATGAAATATCCGATGTTACTTATGAAGCAGATGCAAGATTTTTTCGGTCTAGTCAACGAGCGAGAATAAAAGATCGTTCGACTGCTTATCATGGCGGCCGACATTCGCCAAGTGATGCAACAACAAGGGCGCGATCAGGTGCGCTATTGAGTGAGGCAGTTTTTGATGATCCTGATTGTGAAACGTCAGATGATGAAAGAGCTGCTGAATTTAGGCCTACATAGTTGATTGCCGTATAAGTGCGCAAGTTAGATTAGCGAAGTACAATTGTACTGTCAATGTCTAATTATACAATTCAAAATAATTTGATCTAAAGTGTTTTAGCTGCAAGCAATGGTGTCATTTTTTGCCATCAATGCCGATAACTGCTGACAGGCTGCCACGATATCTGGTAGTGCCTGTTGGGCAAATTGTTTTGGATCAATATTGCGATCATTTTGATACATGTCGAGAGCTTTACCGCCATCAAAATCCACCGCGGCAATGCGCAAACACAGTTGTTCGGCCGGCATGCCAAATGCGCTGCCAGGTAAGGCGGCAATACTGGCGTGTTGTAATAACCACAAGGCCAATTGATTGCTATCGGTAACACCTACTTCTGCTAAGTGCGCCTGATGGGGTTTAAAGTCAGGCATTAAATAAAAGGCGCCTTGCGGGCGTGGGCAATCGATATGATTATCAACCAAGCATTGATAAATCGTTTCACTTGCGATTTTTTGAATCGCTACCCTATCAGTAAAGCCATCACGTAATTGATCGAAGTTTTGATAAGCAGTAACGGCGGCATATTGAATCGGTGCACTAACACAGCTAAAAGTTTCGCTGATCAGTGTTGACCATGGTGCCATCAAGGTGGATGTTAAGTTATCAGGCACAATGCAAACACCTAAGCGATAACCACCGGCGCCAAATAATTTTGATAAACCCGCAGTGACTAATGTGCCTTCGGGGTAGCAGTGCGCCAGGCTATGACTGAATTGATGATTGAATTCTACTTTAGCGTAAATCTCATCAGAGATAACCAACACATTGTGTCGACGGCACACCTCGGTGAGCTGTTCTAAGTTTTGTTGGCTGTAAATCGTACCGGTTGGGTTGTTCGGTGAATTTAAAATAAGCATTTTTGTGCCGGGCACTTGGCTTTGTTGACAAGCCTGCTCTAATTCATCGGCTGTTAAGCAATAGCTATTGGCGCTATCGGTTTGTATATAGCGGTAAGGCTTACCCAGTAATTGGGCTTGCGGTGCATAGCTCACCCAGCTCGGTGCAGGGAGGAGTAATTCACCCGGGATCAGATACAGCAAGTTGTAGATCAGTTCTTTACTGCCAGGGCCAATTACCACTTGCGAACCTTCGATATCGAAATTAAACTCTTGCAGGTAATATTCAGCCACGGCATCACGTAATTCAGCTAAACCCAGGCTAGGTAAGTACTGTTTTTTGTCGGCATTGCGTTGTAACGAACGTACAATTAGTTCAGGTACTGGAAATGGCGACTGACCAAAACCCCAATGATAGACGTTTTGACCTTCTTGCCTGAGTTGCATCACCTGTTGATTAATGGCCAAAGTGGCGGAAGCTGAGAGTTTTGCAAGTTGCGGATTTAATGAGAGTTTAGCCACGGACCGATCTCCTTTCATCAGTGGGGTCGAACCCTGCCATTGTAGACAGATAAAGAAACATTAACAACACATTAAAAGCGCATATTTGGTTTGCATAAAGTGCTGCTAAATAATACATTACCCTGGAGAACATATATAAATAAATAGCAGGTTTTTTGCTGGGGAGAGCCATGTTGAATAAATCACAGATTCAAGTGAGAGTTATGTTGCGTGATATAGCGCGTATTATAACTTTGCCTATAGCCGAGCAAGCGGCATTAGAAGCGCAGTATCGCGCAATCGATCCAAATTATGAAGCAAAGGTTGCACACGCACTTGAGCGCGATAAGGGGTTAGGTGCTGAAGATATGGTGCCCTTTGTGGCTTTAGTGGTTCGTGGAAAGTACGGTCCTCAAATGCAGCAATGGTCTGCTGATCAGTGGCATGACCTATTTGAAGAATTACGCATAATGAACAGTTATGCTGGTGTCGATGGTGATGGCATGGGTTATACAGGCACTATGCTTTCTTCAGCATTTACTGCTCCTACAACCGAACAAGAACGCCGTTTATTTGTTAGCGATGACATGGCAGCTTTTTATCGTTTGTTGGTTGAACGCCATACAGCTATCGGTTTGCTTGAGTCGAGCTTTATGACGGGTACTGGTCATGCTGCTATGAAAATCAATAGTCAAGCCTGGTTAGAGCACTCTTCTGTAGAGCTTTTACCTGCAGATTTTGATCTGATGATTGCTGTGCATAAAGATAACGGTAATGGTGTTGAGGCGTTGAATGAACACCAGCGTGCGGTATACGATATCTTACGAACAAATTCTCACTTCAAGGTAGGTGATGATGTTGAGAAAACTAAACTAGCGCAGTTAGATGAGTTGCAACGATTACAGCGGCTAGCTGCATTGCGTTATGCGCCAGTGATAAAGTCTATGCAGCAAGAGCACCAGACACTCACCAAATCCATGACTGCATTGCAGCAATATGCTAATGCATTAATGGATCGTGGTTATTTTAGAGAAGCGGTGAATATTAAGTCTTATGTGGGTGCTATAAGCGGATATTCAAAACACGCTACTGAAACCTATACCGCATTGCAGCAGGCAGAGAAAGCATTAGCGAAAGCGAAAGAAGCCGATGAGCCGTCTTGCCAGGTTGAAGTGAATCGTAGACAAGCAGAGTATAAAGCGGCATATACTAAAATGCATGCGGCTATGAAGATGTTCCATAAATCCGAACAAGTGCGTGATGTTAACAAGCTTGCGCGGCAGCCACGTAATGGCAATCGCAAAACCTTGCAGATTTTTTTACAAGTGGCGCAAACGTTATCAGTTGTTGGTGGCCTGTATGGTGCCTATCGCCTGGCTAAAGGTAAGCGTTATGCCTGGTATGATGTGACGAAAAGAAATGGACATAACCGTACACACTCCGCTGATTTGTTAGATAAGGTGCAAAATGCAGCAGAAGCAAATGGTGCCGTGCAATCGTCTAAATCGTCTCATCCGGCAATCGATGTAATGGCGAAAAATCGACAGCAGTATATCGCAAGACAAACTACTCCTAGGGGTAAATCGCGATTGCAGGCGGTAAATGATTTAGAGGCTCAAGTGGCTGACGCGTTAGCGCGCAATGGTCAGGTGCCTAATGCAGATGTATCTCCGGCATCAACACCTACATCGGTTGCGACGACTGGTTCATTTAGCTCGGTTGCCGTGTCGAGTGATGGCGGCGGCGGTTATTCCCCTCGTTTTGTTGGTGGTGCGTCTCCCAAAAGGGTCGAAACTGTTGAAGCAAAAACAACTCGTGCAGTCAGTTATGCTGACGCGGTGAGAAATGTTAGGCCTGGTGGTTGTGGCGCGTAAGTCACTGTTAGCTTTCCAGATTTAATCTAATCGACTACACTAATGCCTCCCACATGGAGGCATTTTTTATGGATGAGCAGGGTAAAAGCTATAAGACTGGATGCCGGATCGAGTCCGGCATGACAAAGGCTGGATGCCGGATCGAGTCCGGCATGACAGGTTACGCATACTCTATTGAAAAACCCGACGATTTTTGGCGCGATGTCGCTCAACGTTTGGATTGGATCGAGCCGTTTATCACCACATTTTCCGGTGATATGGCCAAAGGTGATATCCGTTGGTTTGAGCAGGGTAAACTTAATGTCACACTGAGCTGTATCGACCGGCATCTCGCCAAGCATGGCGAAAAAACCGCCATTCTATGGGTCGGTGATGAGCCGGGTGTTGAGCGTCGTATTAGTTTTAATCAGTTATATGAATCGGTTTGTCGTTTTGCCAACTTATTAAAATCTCGTGGTATTAAAAAAGGTGATCGCGTTTGTATTTATATGCCGATGATTCCTGAAGCGGCATTTGCTATGTTAGCGTGCGCGCGTATTGGCGCAATTCATTCGGTGGTGTTTGCTGGGTTTTCAGCTGATGCATTAAAGAGCCGCATCTTAGATGCCGATTGTCACTGTGTGATCACAGCCGATGTTGGTCAGCGCGGTGGTAAAACGGTGGCAATTAAAACCGCCGTCGATGAAGCGTTGCAAGTGTGTGATAACGTGCACAGTGTGATTGTTGTAAAGCAATCGGATCAATGCGAGTGGGTAGCTGATAGAGATGTTGATTACTATCAAGCAGTACAGCAGATGGATGTTGATTGCCCGCCAGAAGTGATGGATGCTGAAGATCCACTCTTTATATTATATACCTCGGGTTCCACCGGAAAGCCAAAGGGGGTGTTGCATACCACAGCGGGGTACTTATTATATGCCAGCTTTACGCACCAAGAAATTTTCGATCTTAAAGATGATGATGTGTATTGGTGCACGGCTGATGTTGGTTGGATTACCGGTCACTCTTATATCGTGTATGGACCATTATGCAATGCGACTACCACGGTCATGTTTGAAGGGATACCGACATACCCTACATCAGAGCGTTGTTGGCAAATTGTAGATGACTATCAAGTCAGTATTTTTTACACGGCACCGACAGCGATTCGTGCTTTGATGTGTTCGGGTGACCAACCGTTGCAATCAACGCAGCGTGATAGTTTGCGAATCTTAGGCACGGTCGGCGAACCGATTAATCCTGAGGCGTGGCAGTGGTATCACGACAAGGTCGGCAACGGCCGTTGTCGGGTGATTGATACCTGGTGGCAAACTGAGACCGGCGGTGCGATGATTGTGCCGATGACCGATGAGATCATTCCGGGGGCGGCGATGAACCCCTTTTACGGTGTTGCGCCTGCATTATTAGATAATGAGGGAGTGGAGATAACGGGAGCGCATGAAGGATATTTGGTAGTAAAGAAACCGTGGCCGGGGATGATGCGGAGTGTGTATGGTGATCATCAACGTTTTATTGATACCTATTTAACTCAGTTTCCTGGGTGTTATTGCACGGGTGATGGCGCTAAAAGAGATGAGCAAGGTAATTACACCATTACTGGCCGAGTGGATGATGTATTGAATGTGTCGGGTCATCGATTGGGTACCGCTGAAATCGAAAGTGCTTTAGTGTTGCAGCCGGAAGTGGCGGAAGCGGCAGTGGTTGGTTTTCCACATGACATCAAAGGTGAGGGCATTTATGCCTATGTTACCTTGATGCAAGGGCAAACAGCCGATGACAGGTTACAGCAACAATTAGTGCAAGCGGTGCGTAAGGAAATTGGCCCGATTGCCACTATTGATCATATTCACTTTACCAGTGCTTTGCCTAAAACCCGTTCAGGTAAGATTATGCGTCGTATCTTGCGTAAAATCGCCGCCGGTTTGCCGGATGAAATGGGTGATATATCGACACTGGCTAACCCGGAGTGTGTATCAGCATTGCTTGAGTAACAATTAGGCTTAAATTTAATAAATTCTTAATACTTGATTGGTACACTGCCGATCACTAAATCAATATAAATGAACAGACTATATGAGCGTTTAGGGGTAAACGTTCATTGATGTAGATTGCCTTGGGGAGAGAAATGAGACCAGCACGTACCATTATGAATGAGCTGTTAGTGCTAACTAACAATATGTACAGAGATAGACCATTTTCCAGGCATGCCAGGCCGACGACTTCGTTAAAGCATGAGCTTAGGCATTTAACCGCAACGCGTTGTACCCGACAGCCTGACGATGAAAACCAGCGTAATGTGCTGAATGCCACAAAGCTAAGGCAAGCAATCCGTGCTTGTCGTGATCTGCATTCCGGTTTTCATCTGCGCCGCAGAGCATCGCGTGCGAAACTATTGCGCTTATTAACTGATCTGGAAAAGCATTTACATGCTAATGATGGTAATGGCAGTCACGATCTTGCCACTTACGTTGTGGAGCAACAAGCAAAACGAGCTAGGGCTAAACGCCGAAAACAAGTGTATAGCCACCTAATACGAGGTTTAGACTTTAATCGCACACATCAATTGTTTAAAACCTTTAAAAGTGATGATGCCGCTGAGGCTGATTTAGCACTGTTAGATCAATTGTATCTTCAGCAAAACCAAGGCCTTTACAGAGAGTTTCATGATCGCCGGCTGCAAGATGCGCTGTCTTTCCAGCCAGAGTTGCTTCGTGGGCTGCTCGATAGAACCATAACGGTGGATGAGATACGCGCTTCCTATATCACTTCCACATTTGAGCGAATAGAAGGGCGTGGTATCAACCAAGCTAATATTGCAATATTGGCGTTTAAAAAACTGGCCAAGGGACTGCCTGATCTAGAGAAGTCGCACTTGATGTCAAAATTCACCTATAGAACAACTTTTACAACAGAAGCGGTGGAGGCTTTTGAACGTTTACTTAGCTACCCTAAGGCTTTAAGTGATTTAGATGATCGTGGCGTTCAGCGTAATATTAAAAGCCCAGCTGCTTTACATCAGTACATTGATGCTTACGAAGAAGAGCTTGTAGCTGCTTTCGATCGTTATGCTGATGAACTTGCTGGTGTTGAGGTGGCACTTGAGTGTGCTTCACCCGTTCCACCAGCTGATTCGCCTCGTGATTATAGGCAACCTGCTTCACCATCAACAGTGGCACAAACTCTGCCTTACCGCATGATGACCGGTGGTGCGCCTAAGGAACCATCGATAGCTCGCTGCAGTGAGCAACGGGAAGTGCTTGTCTCTGGATCACGGTTTACATTTAGCTAGATAAAAACGATAGCTATGCTTGAGCTTGGTTCTAACACCAAGCTTAGTTACAATAGAGTCTCAGCAGACAGGGAAGGGACTGCATGCGTAAACGGATTATCATTTCTATTGTTGTTTTTATAGTCATTGTCATTATTGCTGTGGTGGCTTATTTGTTTTGGCAAGCGATGAAGCCAAAGCCAGCAGCGCCACGCGCACCGATCAGTGTAGCCACGGTTGTAGCCAAAAAACGTATTTGGCCGAGTGAAACCAAAGTCATTGGTCATATTGCTGCCTTACACGGCATTATGTTGAAATCCGATTATGCCGGCTACCTGACCAAGGTGTTTGTTAAATCGGGTCAGAAGGTTAAAGCCGGTCAGCCACTCTATCAGGTCAATCCACGTGGATTAGCTAAGCAACTCGATGCAGCAGCAGCGCAAGTTGCACGCTTAAAGTTCGATTATGAAGAAGCACAAAAACTGTATAAAGAGAATGTCGTTTCCGAAAATCGATTGGTAGCCGCCAGGAATGACTATAAAACTGCCGTCGCTAATTATAACAAGATAGATAAAGTCTTGGCGTTGACCTTGGTGACAGCGCCATTCGATGGTACCGTTGGTCTGCGCATTTTGCATTTAGGTGACTATGTGCCGGAAGGCGGTAATTTAGTCAGTATGCAAATGCATAATAAATATTACGTTGAGTTTCAATTGCCGAGCAGCTTCGTTAATGTTTTAAAAGTGGGTCAGACAGTCACCTTTACCTCACAAGCATTACCCGGTAAAACCTTTAGCGCTAAAATTTATGCGGTGAATAATCGCATTGACCCCAGCACAGATTTATTGGCGGCGCGCGCCATGATTAATGATCCAACCGAACAAGTAATGACGGGGTTGGTGGTTAAGGTATTGGTCAAATACCATTTAGATCAAAAAGAAATTGTGGTGCCGCAAGATACATTAGTGTTTACCTTGGTTGGTCCCACCGTGTTTGTAGTAAAAGATAATCGCGTTAAACAAGTGCCAGTAACATCGGGTGATTTGCGTAAAGGCATGGTGGCTATTACTTCCGGTGTGAAGGAAGGAGATGTTGTTGTGACTTCCGGTGGCTTTAAGCTAAGGACGGGCAGTGTTGTTCGTCAAGAGAATGGCCAATGAAATTTACGGATACCTTTATTCAAAAGCCGGTATTGGCTACGGTGTTAACCGTTGCGGTGTTGCTTATCGGTTTGTTATGTTATTTTAAATTACCACTGCGTGAATTTCCTGTCATCAACTTACCGATTGTCACGATTACAACTAACTACCCAGGAGCTAGCCCCTCAACCATGGAGGGATATATCTCCACGCCTATAGAGAATTCACTGACGGGTGTGCAGGGCATCGATTATATTAAAACGCAAAATGAACAAGGCTATAGTATTGTTACTGTGTGGCTGGACATGAATCAAAATATTAATGATGCCATGACTGAAATCATGAGTCGCGTTAGTTCCGTGTCATGGAAGTTTCCGAAGGGCACATTAACACCGGCCATTGTTAGAACAACTAAAGGCACACCGGTATTTTTTGTGGCGCTGGGCAGTGATGATTTAAGTGTCGAACAAATCAGCGACTACTATAAGCGTATATTGCAACCGCAATTTTCTGGTTTGCCCGGTGTGATGAATATGTTTGTGCAAGGTGAGCGCGACTATGCTATGCGCTTGTGGTTTGATCCGAAAAAGCTCGTGCGCTATGACATGACCATGCCGGAAGTGGTTAATGCTGTAACGGCCAATAGTTTACAAACAGCCGTAGGCCAATTAAAAAATACCGTGGCACAATATACGTTATCGATTAATAGCACTATTAATACCGCACAGGGTTATAACAATTTAGTGGTCAAATCAGTCAAGGGCCAAAATATTAAGTTAGGCGATGTCGGACATGCGGCTTATGGCACACGTTTTGATAATGAGAATTTTTTGGTGCCTGGCTTTAAAAATGTGATGGTTTTTGGTTTGATCCCGGACCCGGCGGCGAATAGCATTGCGTTGACCGAGAAGGGTTTGGCTTTATTGAAGAAGGCTAGCGACAAATTTCCTCCGGGCTTGCATCAGCGGGTAATTTGGAATACGACCACCTTCAGTGTTGATGCGATTAAGCTGGTGTTTTCTACTGTATGGTTGGCGATTGGCTGCGTGGTAGTGGTGATATTTTTATTTTTGGGTTCAATGCGATCGTTATTTATTCCGATATTAGTGATTCCTTGTTCGTTGATTGGTACCTGCATTTTAATGACGTTTTTAGGGTTTAGCCTAAATACATTAACGCTATTAGCATTTGTGTTAGCGATTGGTTTAGTGGTGGATGATGCCATTGTGGTTGTTGAAAATATACATCGTAATATGGCCATGGGTGTTGGGCGTATGCGTGCTGCGATTAAAGGCACACGTGAAATTAATAATTCAGTAGTGACCATGACGCTGGTAGTGATTGTGGTTATTGTGCCGATTGGTTTTTCGGGGGGGCTAACCGGCGCATTATTTAAAGAGTTTGCGTTTACATTGGCATCAACGGTATTTCTTTCGATGGTGTTTGCACTCACCTTAACGCCAATGTTGGCAGCACGCACCATGGCAGTCAGTGATAATCCCAAGGCATTATCGAACCGTATCGAAAACTTTGTTGAGCACTTTTCTGAAGGTTACCGCCAACTGTTAAAAAATATTTTGCATCTGCGTTATTTTGCCATCGTTGTCATCGTTGCCTTGCTGAGCTATTGCGGTTGGATGCTAACTAAAATTCCTTCCGAATTAGTGCCAGATGAAAACCAGGGGGTGATTCTTGTTAATGGCATGGCGCCAACATCAGCCAGTATTGGTTACATGAATGCACACGCCCAGTTAATTGGTAATGTATTTAAAACGGTAAAAGAGCGTAAGGACTGGGGAGTGGTGACCGGTTTTGGTGGTAACTATATTCAAAACTTAGGCTTTGTTATTATTCGGCCGCATCAGCCGGGCGATTTAACCGAAAGTCAGTTAATACCTATCGTTCGTAAGAAGGTGGCTAAAATTCCTGGCTTGCGTGCGTTTGCCTTTAATCGTCCGGCGTTGGCGGATGTCACCGGTTTTGATGCGCCAGTGCAGTTTGTAATTCAAACTACCGGTACGTATGCTGGTTTGGATAAGGTCGTACATGAAATGGAAACGGCGGCAAAATTAAATCCCAAACTATTGAATGTTGATACTGACTTGCGTATCAACAAGCCAGCAGTTGATATTACGATTAACCGTGAACGCGCGGGAACAGTGGGCGTGGCGATAGAACAAATTACCAATACATTAGAGTATTTATTTGCTAAACCGATTATTGGTTGGTATGCCAAGACCGGTCAGAGTTACCCAGTGATTCCACAGGTCTATAACGCGCTGCGTATTCAGCCGAATCAGCTACAGGATATTTATGTGCGGACTATTAGCGGCAAGCTGGCGCCGATTTCCAGCTTAGTAAATTATAAAACGGTAGTGATGCCACAAAAATTGAATCACTTTCAAAAGGTGCGTTCAGCCACTATCACGGCACAGCTCGCACAAGGCTATACCATAGGTCAAGCGTTAAATTATTTAATTAAAAAAGCTGATACCATTTTACCGAATAATATGACCTATGATTTTGCCAGTACTTCACGGCAATACGTGCAGTCGGAAGGTGAATTGGCGGTGATCTTTATGATTGCATTAGCAGCGATTTATTTATTACTTACGATTAAATTTAATAGTTTCGTTGAGCCATTGGTCGTGATGCTATGCGTGCCATTGTCGTCGGCGGGTGCATTAACCGCGATGTTTATTACCGGTAATACGTTGAATATTTTCACCGAAATTGGTTTGGTGATGTTGGTCGGCCTTATTAGCAAGCACGGCATCTTAATTGTAAATTTTGCCCAAGAGCAACAACTTGAAGGCGAATCAATTATTAGTTCAGTTCTAGATGCTGCTAAGATTCGTTTGCGCCCGGTATTAATGACAACGTGTGCGATGGTTTTTGGTGCCGTGCCGTTGGTGCTTTCCAGTGGTGCAGGCAGTGAAAACTTAAAAGCAATCGGTTGGGTTATTATTGGCGGGTTGTCATTCGGCTCATTAATGACACTGTTTATAGTACCTTGTATGTATTGCATTTTAGTAAGGAAGCCTCAACGTGTAATCTCAACAATTTAACGTAAAAAATAGACTATAATTGAGCGGTATAATTAATTCATATTGTATTTTACGTTGGAGAAAAGTGATGAAATTTACACATGATTTTGACCATATGCCAGGGGCATTATATTGTAAGGATTTGGAAGGCCGTTATATTTGGGCTAACCAAGGGCTGTTGGAAATATTACACTTTGAAATGGATGATGTCATTGGTAAGGATGATTGGGAGGTCATCAAAGAGCCTGAGGACGTAGAGCATATCAAAGCAATGGATAAGCAAGTAATCGATCGCGAAGAATTATTAACCTGTATTGAAACGGTGCACACCGATGGTAAGGAAAAGCAATTTCTTACCTATAAATCCCCCTTACGTGATGAACACGGGGAGATCATTGGTATTCAAGGGTGTACATTGCCGCTTGAAGATGAACACTTTACTGATCTAAGAAACTTTCTATAATTCATTTAGTTCCCACCTATTGGCCCAGTTATGTTATCGCTGGGCTTTTTTTGTTGTGCGATATTGATACAGTTGGTATAGTGCAAAGCAGCACAGTGTGTAATTATGTTTTGAGGCCGCTACATGAAAAAAATCATCCTGTTAATTTTGTTGACCCTTGCTGTAACAGCGCAAGCCGCTACTTGGGGCGTTGGTTATAAATCCGCCGAACATGCGTTTAGGGTGGGTCATGAGGCGGGTGGCCGAGGCTTGTATCTGTGTCGTGCCAATTACAAGGGCAGTCAGCAACCAGGAAAAATTTGGCATGGTTATGATAAATGTAACATTCCTTTTGGCGGGCGAGAAATTGAAACAACGGATTATTCGGTTTATTTACAAAGCTATAAGGAAGGGCACTGGATTCGTGGGGGTCACGGTATTCCTGAGGGTGCAATGAAAGTGGGTAGTGATACAAATGGTGCGCCGTTGTATCTATGTCGTGCCTATTATAAGGGTGGTATTCAACCGGGTAAAACATGGCGTGGCTATAACAAGTGTAACTTCCCGTATGCAGGCAAAGAAATTTATGTGCGTCATTTTGACATCTATCAATTAAATGGTGCACCGAGTAATTCACATGGTCGCAGTCATCACCATCGTCACAATCGTTCTAAGCGTACTTGTTTAAGTGATAATTTTGGTAATCAAGCGTGCGGTTATGGTTGCGTTAAAAGCATTAAAGGGGTGAAGTGTGCTTCACGTCGTGGTCAGGCTTGTTTGGCTGATGATTTTGGCAATATTTCATGCGGTTTTAATTGTGTTAAAACCATTAAGGGTGTGTTTTGTGCAAGCCATCGCAATGATAACTGCGTGAGCAATGCGTTTGGTGATGTGCGTTGTGGGCGCAATTGCTCAGTGAATAGTTTTGGCCAATTTCAATGTAGCTAAGCCATTGGTGACTATCCAAACCTAAAACGTTGGCGAGATCAATCCTATCAAATACCAGCCGTTGCTAACAGGCGAAAGCATTAGGCTTGGTTTGGATATTGTTGGTAAATAGGCTGGTTCGTTTAAGCGATGCCTCCCTGGTGATAGTGCGAGTTTGACCTTAACCTGAACGAGTTACCTCTGTAATGGTTGTGCCTTAAAGCGTTAGCCAAGTTGCAAGTAGTATCTTGTTCCTTTTAATTTGCCTTGTGTTTGTAAAATGCCTAAGTCGACTAAATGCTGTAGATCACGTGTTGCTGTTGATGCAGCGCAGTCATTAATGGTCATGTAGTTTTTTGCACTCAATCCACCTTTAAAGCCGTCCAGGCCTGCATCAAATAGTTTTTGTACAATTTTGATTTGGCGATCGTTGAGCTCGTCTTGATACTGTTGCAAAAGCTTGCCCTTCATAATTAATAATTCAATGAATGCTTGCGTTTTTTTCTGTGCAGAAATAATAGTGGTTGTAAAATATTGCAGCCATTGGTTGATATCAAGGCTGTGATTAGTTGATGCGAGTGCCTTATAGTAAGCCTTTTTATTTTTTTCAATAACAGATGAAAGCATCAGAGGCAACGGTTTTTGGATATGTTGTGATAATGACTTGATTGTTAAGGCGCGTGCAATCCGTCCATTACCATCTTCAAAGGGGTGAATCGCTAAAAAGTATACGTGACTAATGCCAGCATGCAGTAATGGTGATAAATCTGCTTGATTATACCAATCAAAAAAGCGCTGCATCTCTAAAGCAATTTTTATAGCCCAATTATTGAGGGATTTTGGGCTATAAGCTTCAGTTTATTAGCTCATTGTGGAATGACTGATCGGAAAGCTAAAGTGCCATCCAGATCATTATCCGCATGCCGGGTTACAATGTAGCTAGGATTCTAGAGTTAAACGCTGCCAGCCGCTGCTTGCCATAAATCCAGCGCTTGTGTGTTCATTAAGCTATCTTGCCAACTCATGGCTGGCGATGCAGCCTGCTGCTCGTTGTTCAGAATATGTTGCGTCACGGTATTGATCTGATCGACATAAAACGACTTGTCACTATTAACACAAATGACCTGGGGTGGCGTGTTGTCATACTTATGAATGGTGATGGTATCATCGCTGTCAGTTTGCCATAAGTTTGATACGTCAATGTAGCCATCGGTGCCAAATATTTTAAAATGCCAGTAGAGTCCCATGCTGCTGCAGACCGTCACCATGGCACTGCAGTTATTTGGAAACACAACAGTAGCTTTCGCCGTATCCACCATATTATAAGTGTCATCATGATGTACGTGACCAATGATTTTTTCAGGTTCACCAAAAATTAAGCGCAACAAAGACAAAGGGTAGCAACCCAGATCTAAAATGCTCGAGCCAGTCGTGGGGTTTACAAGGTGAATGATTTTATCTGCAAACACCGCTGAAGCTGATCGCAATTGACCGATGCTGTTTTCGGTCATGACTTGCTGTAGCTGTTTGATGAGTGGGTGGCAGCGATACATTTGGGCTTCCATGCAAAATACGTTAGCTTGTTTGACAGCAGCGATGGCATTTTTTGCTTCATCCGCATTGAGTGCAAACGGCTTTTCACACAGGATGTGTTTGTTTGCTTGAGCGCTTTTGATGGTCCATTCAGCATGCAAATGCGTTGGTAAGCCAATATAGATGACATCAATGTCAGCGTTTAATAGCAAGTCACTGTAGTCGCCGTAGGCATGGGGAATGCTATGTTGATTGGCAAACGCATCAGCTTTTTGTTGGTTGCGTCCTCCGATAGCAATAACGCTGCCTGATTCTGATTGCTGTATGGCTTCTGCTATTACACCAGAAATAAAGCTGGTTCCCAGTAATCCCCAGCGCAATGGTTTTTGCTTGTCAGTACTATCTAGCATCGCGGTGCTGCTTGATTTTCATCATTTTTGACGTTTAGCATGACTCCACCCTCTCATCATTAATAATTTTATGGAATGATATTATTATGCTCAAGAAATATCAAGCTTGATCTTAGGTGTGTTGGATAGAGCTTAGCCGCAGCAGCGTTTAAACTTTTTGCCTGAGCCGCATAGGCAGAGTTGATTGCGCTGCGGCAGTGGCTGTTGTTTGCCGTCTGTGTAATACCAGGCGCCATTAATGTATTCAAAAAAACTTTGCTCATAAATAAACTGTATACCATTAGTATCGCGATAACGGGCGGCGAATGTGACTGTTGCATCAGTGCCAGTCGATGAATGATCAAAGACCTGTAATCCTAGCCATTCAACTTGTTGTGCCCACTGTTTTGATTGCAGTGGATCATAACCCACAGCAGCTTTGCTCTGCATAGTTTTCTGAATATACACCGTATTAGCTTGGCTATAAGCGCTGTAACGCGAACGCATCAAAGCTTCGGCGGTTGGCGCTGTTTCTTTGCCATCAATATAAGGTTGGCAGCATTTGTAATAGGCTTTATTAGACCCACAAGGACATTGCATGATGTGACCCTTAACTACGGTATGTGTTTTATTTCTGGAAGGTGGTAGTATCTCATAGTGAAACAGCAAGAGCCATGAGGAGTTAAACGTGATTAATCGCAAAGACATTAACGATACCGTGAAAGGCATATTAGATTCGATGCCTGATGGGGTAAAAAATCTGGGCAAAGATGTGGAAGAAAATGTTAAATCCGCTGTTACCGCAGGTTTTCAGAAAATGGACCTAGTGACACGTGATGAATTTGATGCACAAGCCAAAGTATTGGCGCGTACGCGTGAAAAGTTGGAAGCGTTGATGAAGAAAGTCGATGAGCTCGAAGGATCGAAAAAAGCCAAAAAAACCACTAAAAAATAACCGATGCCGTTAGCCACTGTTTATGGGCGCGCACTATCAGGCATACAAGCATTGCCGGTGGCCATTGAGGTCGATATTCAGCCGGGCATGCCGGCATTTTCTATTGTTGGTTTAGCTGAAACAGCAGTTAAAGAAGCCAGGCACCGTGTGCAAGCGGCGTTTCATAATAGTCAGTTAGCCTTTCCGCAACGAAAAATCATAGTTAACCTTTCGCCGGCCGATTTACCGAAATCCGGTGGTCGTTTTGACTTAGCCATTGCGGTTGGTATTTTAGCTGCTTCCGATCAATGCCCACAAACTGATTTAGCAGCATATGAATTTTTTGCTGAGTTGTCTTTAACCGGTGAGCTTCGACCTGTGCCTGGGGCCTTGCTGGTGGCAAGTGCCGCTAGCGAAGCAAAACGATCGGTGCTGATGTGTCCTGAAGATGCAGAAAGTGCTGCGTGGGTTAAGCAAGCCAGTGTATTTGCGGCATCACATTTGCTTGAGGTATTGGCGCATTTGCGACAAGTGGAATTATTGTCTGTTGTCAGCGCTAATCGTGAGGCAGCATCACCCGTGCAATATCCTGATCTAGCCGATGTGAAAGGGCAGCAACAGGCTAAACGTGCGTTGGAAGTGGCGGCTGTGGGCGGTCATGGTTTGTTATTAAAAGGCCCGCCGGGCACGGGTAAGACAATGCTGGCTAGTCGGCTGCCTGGCATCTTGCCGCCGATGAATGACGAGTTGGCATTGCAGGTAGCGATGGTACATTCGATGACGAACACGGGTTTTATCACGCAGCGCTGGGGTTGCCGACCGTTTCGCGCACCGCACCACAGTGCTTCGATGCCGGCGATTGTAGGTGGTGGTAATCCACCACGTCCGGGAGAAATTTCATTAGCACATGGCGGCGTTTTATTTTTAGATGAGTTGCCGGAGTTTTCGCGTGCAGTATTAGAGGCCTTGCGCGAGCCGATGGAAATGGGCACAGTTACTATTGCTCGGGCAAAGGCACAGGCGCAATTTCCTGCACAAGCACAATGGATAGCTGCGATGAACCCATGTCCATGCGGTTATGCTGGTGATGAACGTGGTTTATGTCACTGCAGTGATGAGCAAATCAGGCGTTATCAAAACAAATTGTCGGGGCCACTGATGGATCGTATTGATCTGCATGTCGATGTGTTACCGCAATCGTATGAAGTGATGTTGAGTCATCAGGAAAATGATATTGAAACCAGTGAGACGGTACGCCGACGTGTTAAGCAAGTGTATGCCAAGCAGCAGTGTGACGGCGTTCCTAATGCGCGGATGACGACGAAGCAAATTGAAAAATATTGCAGCCTAACAAAAAAAGATAACCAGTGGTTGCTCGCGGCGATGAAAAAACTGCAATTATCAGCACGACGTTATCATCGTTTATTGCGTGTCGCGCGCACCATTGCCGATATGGAGGGCGAGCAGCAGATCCAAAAGCCACATTTGCTTGAGGCGATCAGTTATCAGCCGCGGTTCTAAGTCTTAGGTGTTTACTCCAAATCAACATATGTTGATTTGGAGTAAGTTTTCTTTCAATTTTGTTTAAAGATGGTGGAGCTATGGCTTGGCCAGACATCGGTCCATGCAGTTTTGCCGATCGGTACTGGCTTGTGATTTTCCTATGGCGCCAGAAGCGGTGGGTGCTACATAAGGGCATTGCAATTGACATTGCTCTTGTTTGTTTTGAATGCCGCGATGCAGCATGGGTTCGTTGGAATCTGTGTTTTCGGTTTGTGTTGTTGCTGCTTTTTTTGAGGTATTTTGTGCCGTCGCCGAAAAGCATGTGAGTGGTAAGCTAATGGCCAATACACTGACTATTAAGGCTAATTTACTCATAATATTTGCTCCATATCTTTTATATAATACCATCCAGTATAGCTACTATAACGGCCACATCCATTCGATTAATGGGATAGAAATGACGATAACGATAATTTCTAACGGTAACCCAATGCGGATATAGTCACTGAACTTATAGCCACCAGGCCCCATGACCAACGTATTATTTTGATGGCCTATCGGCGTTAAGAATGAGCATGACGCACCGACTGCAACCGCCATTAAAAACGGGTCTATCGCAACGCCGAGCGCACGTGCGATGCTGATAGCGATCGGCGCCATGACGACTGTGGTCACGGCATTATTCATAAAGTCCGATAAGGTCATGGTGACGATGAGCAGTAAAGTCAGCATACCTATTGGGTGGATCATATGAGCGACAGACAGTAAGCTGCGTGTAATGAGATCTGTGCCACCAGTGGTAACTAATGCATTACCGACAGGAATCATGGCAGCAAGCAAGATAATAATCGGCCATTCAATGCTGTCATACAGTTGGCGGATGGGTATGGTGCGTGTTAAAGCCATCAATAACACGGCGCCACCAAAAGAGACTTGGACTGGCACCCACTGCACAGCGGCTAATATAATGGCTACAATAAAGATAAGCAGCGGCAGGTAAGCCAATTTTTTTTTCTGTGTGCTAATGCCACGACCAATTAAAGGCAGCAAACCAATGCGATGACTAGTACTCTGTAAGGCCTCTTGAGGACCTTGTAGCAAAACCACGTCACCGGCTTGCAGCACAACATGGTTCATGCGCTCCTTAAATGGCTTGCCTTCTCGCGCAATAGCTAGCAAATTAATTTGATAGCGTGAGCGTAAACGTGATGCTTGCCAGGAGCGACCCTCCATACGACTGGCTTGTGGTACTACAGCCTCCATGGTGGCGATATCATCATTACGTAAGTCTTCGCTGGTATTAAGTTTCCCGGCATATATTTCAAGTTTGGCTTTACTGAGTAGTTTCTCAATGACGCTACTGGTAGCCTCAATAATTAAAATATCATTGTCTTCAATTGCGGTGGATTGCTTTAATGAAAAACGTTTTTGATGGTTGCGTATAATACCAAGCACAGTGTAATTTGCATCGAGTAATTTTTCAAACTCACCAATGGTTTGATCAATCACCGAGGATTTTTCAGTCACCTTTAGCTCGGTGATATAGTCACCCATTTGGAAAATATCTTCAGTATGTTCCGCGGATTTACGAATAGGTAATAGTCGCCAGCCGATAATTACGATGAATATAACGCCAGCAATAGCTACCCAAAGGCCTACTTTACCAAAATCAAACATGGCAAACGGTTGCCCTAAGGCTTGTTGACGAAAACTCGAGATCAGCAGGTTGGGCGGAGTACCAATCATCGTGGTTAAGCCACCCATGGCAGAAGCCAGTGCCATTGGCATCAGGATAATTGCCGGCGAACGTTTATTTTCTACTGATGTCCTAATCGCTATCGGCATTAATAACGCCAGTGCGCCGACATTATTCATAAAAGCAGACAGTATGGCTGTGATAACACAAAGAACAGTAATGTGCAGAAATTGATTTTTAGTGACGTGACTGAGTCTATCAACAGCACTGTTCAAGATGCCTGATTCATTCAGTGCAAAAGAAATCACCATCACGCAAGCAACAGTAATCACCGCGCTGTTATCGAGGCCGCTATACACCAAGTGAAACGGCACCGCACCAATGATGACTGACACAGCGAGTGTCAGCAGCGCAACAATATCAAAACGTAATCGGTTAGAAATAAACAGAACCATGGCTAGCAATAACACAATCAATATGGAATAAGGTTCGAGTGCGTCGGGTAGCATGCTGTTCCTTGCGTAGCTGTTCTAGGTTTGGACAAGTGATTGTAGCATTATGGCTTAATTAATTCGAGCTCTCGCTTTTATTCACTATCGTGAATAACGCTTCTTATATGATTTCGCCTACATCGCTTTTATTCACTATCGTGAATAACGCTTCTTATATGATTTCGCCTACGCGGAGTAAATCCGCGTGAACGGCGATTTAAGGGAAGAA
>JARGOB010000022.1 GCA_029212925.1 Coxiellaceae bacterium
TTATTTAACTTAAACTTGTCCCCAGAACTGCAGAATGATTAAGATACAATCCAGGCGTAATATATGGATCCCTGCTGTGCGCCTTGGTAATAACCATAGTGCAGCGGAACGGCAGCTAAGTCCTTGACTAAGTCATTATATATACGCTGAAAGTGCTCGCGTTGGCTGAGAAAATTACATTATCACTGTAATATAATGCATTGATAATATTATTAAATATCTGCGGACATCTGAGGTTTGTTAAGTATTCGTTAATCTTCGAGTCTTACACTGGTGTTAATGATTTATATGTGTGAATAGTTGTTGGTAAATAGGTGCTCAAATGGTACATACACATAGTGTAATTAGTAATAAGATGGTTCATGAGCTAGAAGTAGCGGTAGTTCAAGAAGATAACGGTGATCTCAGTCGAGACACTTACAATAATGTAGTGAATACGTTCTATCAAATGCGCGATTGCTGGGAGCATGCGTGTGGTGATATGGAGATGGCCGCGCTGGAAATTCGTAAGCAACTGAAAATGACAGCAGAACAGGTGGTCATTGCGGCAAGCACGATCATCAGTGAAGCTGAAAGGCAGGTAACAGCAGTAACCGTAGAGAGCTCAACACCAGCAATGCTGCCTTATGACTATAAAGGCCTCACAGCATTGGTGCAGTTTTTTAATATGGTTACTTGTGGGTTGCTAGCTCGACATTATCAGTTTGCACTAACCTAGTTTCATGTTTTAGCCCAATGTATATTTCAACTCGACGATTATCCGCCGCCCCGCGAGGGTTCTTATTAGTGGATACATTGACCTTAGCCGAATCAGGAATTACACGAACATAACGCATTGGTACTCCATGGTTCCACAAATACGCAGCCACCGCGCGTGCGTAGTAGAAAGAATTCTTCTGCTGCTGTTGTCTTGTGTAAACAAGGTCCGTATGGCCGGAAACAGTAATGGGTGTTTGCGGGTATGTTTTAACCAACTTGGCAATTAATATCATCGTTTTCTTACGATAAGGCTTCATTTCAGTTGAAGTGTTCAGGAAGAAGCAGTCTGTCGGTAAGATCAATGTCAACGTAGAGCCCACCTCAATGACACCAACTCCCTGCCTGTGCAGTTCAGTTAGCATATTGTAATGCTCGGTTGTGCTGCCAGTATATGGGCGAGGTGACGGTAACTGCAACCCTTTATGACAAGCGGTTAAGCCTAGTACACAAGCGGTAGCGAGAACAATCAACAAAAGTCGGCGAGCGATTGAGCGCATGGGATTCCTTAATAAGCGTTCCTGTTGGTTAACTCATTGTAGCGGCTCACCTGGGTAAAGACAACTGGCGTTATTTTTAAGCGTTGTATAAATTGAACGCAAAGAAAATATTTTTTATTGCTTTTGATTTTTGCTGTGGCATACTTGAAAGCCTTTTTTTGTGTCGTGACGTTAGCGTGGTGAGTAAGATTAAGTCTAACGAAAAATTATGAGGAATAATTGATGAAAAGATTTTCAATGGCAGTATTGTCTGCAGTGGCAGGTTGTATACTGGCTGGGAGCGTTCTAGCTGGTGATCCTTTGCTGGAAATGACCTGTACTGGTGCGCAACTTAAGCAGGCTAATTTCTGTTCGCAAGACTTGAGTAATATGAATGATAGAAGTGTTGCTTGTTTTGCTAAAGTGGCAGTGAATGGCTGTATTCAAATGAAAACAAAAATACCTCTTCCGGGCAGTTGTAATTGGAGCTTTATTAAGGGTAATTTACACCGTGGTAGTGTTGGCTTTCGTTGTTCTTTTGAGAAGCGTTATGCAACAGCAGCCGGCTTGAGTGATGCTGATGCGAATACTATCTACAGCAACTGTGTGAATTATCAAAATCAAGCGATTACTGCAGTAGCCAACGGCGGTTGTGGGTTTTAATTAGCATAATATAAATACTAAGGGGCGAGCGTGAAACAAATAGCGCGTATTTGTTTGGCTATTATGATAGCTGGTGTATCTTTATCTGCTTTTGCGGGTGGGATTAATGTTAGAGAAGCTCGGAAGTCGGTTGACTTTAATACCCCTTATCCCTTTTATATAGGTGCTTCGGTTGGTTACGGTTCGACTGACTGGAGTATGTTGACAGCTTTGCCTACACAAGCAGCTGCATCAGTTAGCCCCGTGTCGGCTGATGATACCGGTGTTACTGGTGGCTTTATGGTCGGTTATCAGTTTAGCAAAATGTTTGCTTTTGAGTTTAGCTACAGCCATTTTCCGCGCACAACGTTAAAGTTTGATCCATGGAGTATCTACTGGAATAACGACCTAAGGCAGGATGATACGGCAACAACGCGTTACCTTCATACTAATACGGATGCATTTGGTTTTGTTGGTAAGTTTATTGTGCCCGTGAGAGATACTGATAGTTTCTTTGCTTTTGCAAGCGCAGGCTTGGGTATTGTGCATCGTAGCTTTGAGGAGTATGAAGATATTTTTCCTGCCACTAATCATGTGGGTGCCACATTCGGTGTTGGTATGATCTTTGTAATTAATCGCCATTTCACCGCTGAGACAGCATTTCAGTATTATACCGGTTATGGTAAAGCAGCAGACGGCCCTGTGATTAAGTACGTGCCGTTCTTGTATCAAGGTTATATCGACTTGGCTTACCATTTCTCTTTCTAAGCCACATACTCATCAGCAACTTCAAATACACGACGATTGGCAGCCACTTGGCTGCCGAATTGTTGCATCAAATCTTGTGGCAAGCAGCTTGGATAAGCTTTTAAGAATAGTTGCAGCGCAAAGTGATCCTCGAACGCAAAGTAAAGTGTGATTTGCTGAGGTAAATCTTGATTGCGCTGAATGCGACTATACAGAGCTCCGGAGTGATCCGTCACTTGTTTGGCGTAACTTTGCAGGCTGACATAGACGCGTGCTTGTATGCACGGTTCTATCATCATGTTGACTTCGCAAATCATCATACGCTTCTCCTTGCGGGGGGTGATTATCGAACGGGGTTTGTGTAAAAAAGTTAATGATCATCATTTTATGTATTTCCGGTGTTAAATTAACAGACCAGTCCTTTGGTTAGTTTGAGGATTTAGATTATGGCAGTAAGTTCTTACAAAAATGTTACAAGTTGATGTAATATTTAATTTTTAACCGCGTGTGTGGCAGTGAGCTGTTAACTGTTAGCTGATCTAGGTTAAGACTTTATTGATATCTCATATTCACTCGCAGAAATTTATGGTAATTTGCTGCTGTTACTTACAAGCCGGTGGAAGGCGCTAATAGATTAAGGAGGATCTATGTCAATCCAAGTAGTCGATTTCAATGCAGCCAATGCTGCCACGCAGTTCGCCACATCATTACGTGAAACCGGTTTTGGTGTGCTGCAAAACCATCCGGTGAATCAGCGGTTAATCAACGATTGCTACCGCGATTGGGCGGTATTCTTTGCTTCAGACGATAAATATAACTATGAATTTGATCCGGCGACGCATGATGGTCATGTCAGTTATGAACTATCTGAAACCGCGAAAGGTAATACGATTCAAGACTTAAAAGAGTTTTATCACTTGTATCCCTGGGGGCGTTGTCCAGACTATTTGCGCGAGCAATCCGTTCAATTGATGGATGAATTGGGTGCTATGGCTGTTACATTATTGACCTGGTTGGAACGTCATTTGCCAGCCAGTGTGCATGAAAAATTATCAATGCCGTTGTCTGATATGTTAAAGGGTAGTGATCGTACCTTATTTCGATTGATCCATTATCCGCCATTACGTGGTGATGAGCCTGAGGGTGCTGTGCGCGCTGCTAAGCATGAAGATATTGATTTCTTAACCTTATTGCCAGCAGCAACGGCAGAAGGTTTGCAGGCGCAATTGGCGGATGGTCAATGGGTGGATGTACCCATTAACCCAAATTGGATTGTCGTCAATGCCGGCGATATGTTGCAAGAGGCAACCGAGTCTTATTACCCGTCAACAACGCATCGCGTGGCTAATCCAGTGGGTGAGGCGGCTAAGCAACCACGGTTGTCGATGCCATTATTTTTACATCCACAGGATGATGTTGTATTATCCGAACATTATACAGCAGAAGGGTATCGCCAAGAGCGCTTTGCTGAATTGGGTTTAGTTTAAGGGGTAGTTAACGTGGGTGTATCATCGCCAAATGCAGCGACCATGGTCGAAGAAGTAGAGATCTATTTAAAAGGTTTGCAAGACACGATTTGCAATGCATTAGAAGAGCTCGATACCAGTACAAAATTTCGTGAAGACAGCTGGGTACGTGAAACCGGCGGTGGTGGGCGAACTCGCGTGCTTACCGATGGTGAAGTGTTTGAACAAGCAGGGGTGAACTTTTCACATGTGTTTGGTGAGGAACTGCCGGCTTCTGCCAGTGCCAATCGTCCTGAAATTGCAGGCGCCAGCTTTCAGGCGTTAGGTGTGTCATTAGTGATTCATCCAATGAATCCATATGTTCCAACAACCCATATGAATGTTCGATTTTTTATTGCCGAAAAAGAAGGCATGGATCCAGTATGGTGGTTTGGGGGTGGCTTTGACTTGACGCCCTATTACGGTTTTGAAGAAGACTGCGTGCATTGGCACCAAACAGCTAAACAAGCTTGCGAACCGTTTGGCGGTGAGATTTATCCGCGTTTTAAAAAATGGTGTGATGAATATTTTTATTTAAAACATCGTGACGAAGCGCGTGGCATTGGTGGTTTATTCTTTGATGATGTTAATGAGTGGGATTTCGATACCAGCTTTAATTTTATGAAAAATGTTGGCAATCATTTCTTGCCTGCGTATACACCTATTGTAAAGAAACGCAAAGATCACCCGTGTGATGTGCAACAAAAAGCATTTCAATTATACCGCCGGGGTCGTTATGTTGAATTTAATTTGGTGTATGATCGCGGTACGTTGTTTGGCTTGCAGTCGAATGGGCGCACCGAATCGATATTGATGTCATTACCACCGCAAGTGATATGGCGTTACGATTGGCAGCCATCCGACGGCAGTGCAGAAGCTGCTTTATATACAGACTTTTTACCCGCGCGTGAGTGGGTGTAAAAGGAATTTTTTTAGCAGTCCCTTGTTATTTTTGGTTTCTTTTTTACACGGTATTTAAATTTAACGATAGCGAGATTGAGTTCTACGCTTGATTCAGATTCTGATGTGTCTAATTTTTCTGGCGCAATTAAATCTGAAATCAGTTCGCCAGTTTTTTGCATAATTGCCTGGTGGTTTGGTGTATTTTCTTTTGTTGTGTGAAGTTGATGAACTGATTTGGTTATTTCTTTTACTTTGTAAAAGGTTTCAATAATTGCAATAGTTGTTTGTGTCGCCTGATTGCTCTTTAGTATTGTTGCCAGCATATATAAGCCCCTTTCAGTAAAAGCTTTTGGTGGCTTGGTCTTGCCACCTTTTATTGAAGTCGAAAAATTCGACTTCAATTGCGCCCATTCTTTTTGGCTTAATTCAATGAGATAGCCTTCAGGAAATTTGGTGGGGTTATTTTTTACTGCTTCATTAACACGCTTAGTTTCTACTCCATATAGTTTAGCTACATCACTATCAAGGATGACATTATTTCCTTTAAATGTAATGATTTTAGCTTCAACATTTGCTTGAGAGATTTGTTTTATCATTATTTTCTTCTGTGGTTAATGCGACAGATGCTTTAATTATTAGCAGTTGAAGAGTATACTCCTGGCTTATTAATGGCTCAATACCGTATTTTGGGGTGCTGTTGCAAAACGGCTGAGATGATACCCGTATAACTTGATCTGGATAATGCCAGCGTAAGGACCTTCAATGAAGCATCATACTTTTTTAGATCCGCTCGGATCAATTTTTTCATCGGTTTCTACCGTGTTTTATGTGTTAGCGCATTGGATCGCTTGGCCAGCCAGTTTAATCGCTATTGTAATTAATGGATATTTGTATTTTAGTACTGGCTTGTTTGCCGATATGACAAAAGAAATAATTTACTTAGCACTAACCTTATACGGTTGGTATGAATGGTTGCGTGGTGGCAAAGATCATCAGCCGATTAAAATTAGCCATATTTCATGGCGTGAAGTGGGCATACTATGCGTTGTATTTGCTGTCGGCTGCGCGGCAGTATATGCATTGTTATCACACTTTACATCATCAAAAGTACCGTTATGGGATGCATCAACCACTACGTTAAGTTTAATTGCGGAATGGATGGTGTGTCGTAAGTATATTGAAAACTGGATTTTATGGGGTGTAGTTGATGCGATGTATATTGGCTTGTATTTTCATAAGGGTTTGCCGGCACATGGCATTGAGATGTCAGCGTACGTGTTGATTGCGGTGATTGGCTACTGGTTATGGCGACGGAAAATGATCATAGCAGCAAGCGGTTAGCTTTATGTTTTGTTATAAGCCAGGTCATCGTCGGTAATGCATGAATTTTGTGATATCATGTGCCACGAAGAATAATGAGCAAGGATTAATCCTATGGTAAAGCTAGTCACTGTTGATGACGTAACACGAATTGTCCACGATATTACGATCGAAAAATTCTTATTGGATTTAATCGAGTACTTACGTGCCGATTATGCTGATTGGGAGAAGTTTCAAAAGTCTCCTCGTCACGCAACACACTTGTCTTATGGCGTTTTAGAATTAATGCCAATTTGCGGTGAAAAGTACTATGCGTATAAATACGTAAATGGGCACCCCGGCAATCCAAAAAAAGATTTACAGACAATTGTGGCGATGGGCATGCTAGCCGATGTTGAGTCGGGCTACCCTTTAATGATAAGCGAAATGACCTTACTTACCGCCTTTCGAACAGCGGCAACTGCAGCGTTATTTTCACAATACCTTGCTAAAAAAGACTCAAAAGTATTAGCTATGATTGGTTCGGGAGCCCAATCCGAGTTTCAAGCGCAAGCGATGAAGGTGGCGTGTGGCATAGAGACTATTCAGTACTATGATGTTGATCCGAAAGCCATGCAAAAATTCGCGCGTAATATGGCAACCAGCGGTCTTAAGCTGGTGGCTTGTGAGAGTGGCCGCCAAGCCGTTAAAGGTGCAGATATTATTACAACGTGCACAGCGGATAAGCGTAAAGCACAAGTTTTATTTAATGATTGGTTAGAGCCTGGGCAGCACATTAATGGTTTAGGTGGCGATTGTCCGGGTAAGACGGAATTTGAAGCGAGTATTTTAGACCGCGGTAGAATTTTTATCGAGTATGCACCGCAGACGCATATTGAAGGTGAGGTGCAGCACCTTGATGATATTTCACATTGCATTGAAATGCACAATGTCATTCGTGATTTACAACCTGGCCGACAGAGCGATGATGAGATTACTATATACGATTCGGTGGGTTTTTCATTAGAAGATTATTCAGTGCTGCGTTATATCCATCAATTGTCAAATGATCATGGTTTTGGTACAACATTGCCAATGATTCCTGATATCGCAGATCCAAAAGATTTGTATTCAGCATTGGCACAAGCGGTACCATTAATGAAAAGGGTGGTGTAAGTTTTAATGTGACGATTGTTGCCTTAAAAGTTCAATGGCTTGGTCAAAGCTGAGCGGTTTACTGAGATAGTACCCCTGCCCTTGATTGCAGCCATTGTCGATAAGAAATTGCAATTGTTCCTCTGTTTCAACACCCTCTGCAATAACATCTAAATCGAGTCCTTTGGCAAGTGATATGATGGCGCGAATAATGGCTGCATCATTTTCATCAGAAGGGATATCCATTACAAATCCCTTATCAATTTTCAAACCATCAATTGGTAGGCGTTTTAAGTGACTTAACGATGAATAACCAGTGCCAAAATCATCAATGTCTATGCGGATGCCAAAATCATGTAAGTGCTGCAGAGCTTGTTCCGTTGTTTTTGAGTAGGCCATAATGGCAGTCTCAGTGATCTCAATCTCAAGTTGCTTAGGTGATAGATGATGTTGTTGCATTTCATGTTCAAGTAATGCAAGAATGGAGCCTTTGTTAATTTGGATCGGTGAAATATTGATAGCGAAAGTTAACTCCTGGTTAGTGTAATTACTGAGCGCATCTAAGGCCTCACACGCATGTGTAATCACCCACTCACCAATATCAATAATGAAACCTGTTTCTTCAGCAATTGGTATAAATTCATCAGGTGATATTTGGCCATGCTTCGGATGACACCAGCGTAGTAGTATTTCAAAGCCAATGATTTTTTTTGGTGAAAATTGGTATTTTGGTTGTAAAGCTAATGTGAGTTGGTTAAGGCTAATGGCTTTACTTAAGGATCGTTCCATTTCAATTTTATGGCTGTGAGCAGTGTTTAGTTCAGAAGTGAAGAATTGGAATGTATTTCTTCCTAAAGTTTTAGCGCGATACATGGCAATATCAGCATGCTTAGTTAAAGTTTCAGCATCGCGGCCTGCTTCAGGGTAACATGCTATGCCAATACTTGAAGAAATCTGTATTTCGTTGCCGTCTAAATCAAATGGTTTTGAAATAACTAGATTAATTTTTTCTGCAACAGGTGCGGCGTCCTCTGGCTGTTTAATGTTAGGTAGGATAATAGAAAACTCATCGCCACCTAAGCGAGAGACATAATCACCTTTGCGTAATTCGTTTTTAATGCGTTCAGCGGTTTGTTGTAGTAATAAATCACCAAAGTGATGCCCCAGAGTATCATTGATATCTTTAAATTTATCTAGATCTAAAAAGAGTAATGCTAAGGGTTTGTTGGCTCGTTCAGCATTGGCAAGCTCTTGCTTAATAGTGGCTTCATAATAGTGTCGATTAGGCAAGGAAGTTAGAGAATCTGTTAAGGATAGCTTTTCAAATTTTTGTGTTGATTCAAGTAATTTTTGACGCATACGAGCAATGCGTTCCATGGCTTGAATTTTAGATTTAAGAATGGTGGTATTTAATGGTTTTGTAAGGTAGTCATCACCACCAGCATTAATGCCATCTTCAATTGCTGAATCATTTAGTATGGCGCTTAAGAAAATAATTGGCACCCAATCATCTTTTTGAAAATTATATTCGGTGATTTTCTTTGCGCAATCGTAGCCGCTTTGTTTTTCCATAAGAACATCTAAGATAATAAGGTCAGGCTTTTCATTTTTGTATGTTTCTAATGTGGCGCAGGGGTCACTAATAGACACAGTTGTATGACCAAATTTCTCTAGTTGTGTAGCAGTGATTAGCAAGCTAGTTTTCGAGTCATCAACGATTAATATTTTCAATAACGAACCCCTCTGCAGTCGTTGGGGTATTATAGTCTATAATCATAGCTGTGATTTTAGGAGAGCTGTTATGCAAGTACTCACTTTCAGTTCCGCTAAGCAATTGTATTGTTGTGATTTGTCTTACGTGTTAAGAGTGATTAAAATACTGCAGCTTAAGGCGGTGCCGGGGATGCCGAGTTATTATAAAGGGTTAATGGATTATTATGGCACTCAAGTGTCTGTGGTAGATTTGATTGAGTATTTAGATGAATCAATTCAGCTAACGTATACGTTAGAAACACCAGTTATTTTGTTGCAACATGATACACATTTATTAGGTGTAATTGTTGAAGAGGTATTAGGTGTGTATGATATTGATCAAGCTGACTTACAACCTTTACCCGATGTTACCGCTAAGCCGCAATTAAAGGGCACTATTCATATAAGCACTGACTCAGCACTGATGATAAATATTCCTGAGTTGATGAGTTTATCAGTAATGAAAGAGGGAGTTACTGGTGGATCAGATACCTGAAAATAGCCTTGAGCTATTATGTCAATTAATTAGTGACAGGTTTGGAATTATTATACAGCCGCATCAAAAAGAGTCACTTAAAAGATATGTAAATAAAATATGTAAGAAGAATTCTTTGCCTTCTCTTGATGTTTATCTAGTAAAGCTGAATGACGAATCGATAAATAAACCATTACTAGTAGACTTATGTGCCAATATTACAGTAGATGAAAGCTATTTTTTTAGGGATCAGTCACAAATGACATTCTTGAGAGAGCACTTCTTTCCTGAGTTAATTAATAAGCGTCGCAAACAGGGCCGCCATGAGATACGGATATGGAGTGCTGGTTGTTCATGCGGGCAGGAGTTATATAGTCTACTGATTATGATCGATCAGTTGATACCAAATAATGAGCTATGGGATATCTATGCAATTGGCACTGATTTGAATGAGGAGGTATTAACCAAAGCCAGAGCAGGTAAATATTCTTATTTATCATATAGAACAACGTCTGAAGAAATTCAAGATGAGTATTTTAAATTGGTGAGTGGTAATATGCGCGAAATAGATGACAAAATACGAAAGCGTGCAAAATTTTCATATCTAAACCTAAAGAATTTTGACCAGTACATGTCTGTTATAGATTTTGGTAAAGGGTTAGACCTAATTATATGCCGCAACGTATTTATTTATTTGGATTATGACCTAGTTAACAAAATTACGACTAATTTCGTTAACTATCTTGATAAAGAAGGAGTTATATTATTAGGGCCTTCAGATATTATCCATAATCAAATCGAGGGAGCTGACCTGTGTCGTGCCAGTGGAGTTATCTATTATCAACCAGCGAATAATAATGCTGATAAGCAAGCTAAAGAGAGGCAAGCTATTGAGAAAAAGCAAAGTATCTATCCTATAATCAGTGACACATTGTCGAGCGGTGAATCGGAAGTTCCGAAGATAAGCACCTTACGCCAGCATGTCGACAGTGGCAGTAGACAAATAGACGAAGCTGACAAGTCAATGGATGTGGTGAAGCTACGAACCATGGCTCTGCAGTGCGCCAATTTAGCCGATTATGAAGAAGGGTTAGAAATGATTGAAAAGTGTATAGAACAAGATGAGTTTAATGCTGATAGTTACTATATCAAAGGATTGATTTGTTTGGGGCTGAAACAATTCACAGATGCAGCGGCTTACTTTAAGAGTGCATTGTTTCTCAATAATAAATTTGCCGAGGCCGCTTATCAGCTTAGTGTATGCATGAAAATACAGGGCGATATGTCGGCTGGCGACAAAATGATGAAGTCAGCGTTATCAATGGCGCATGATTTAAATCCAAAACAGAAATTAATTGATACACCAGAAGTAACCATGAATGACTTCTGTCACATACTGCAAGCTGAGTTAGGAAGTAAAAACTTGGGTGAGACAAAATGACAGAGCATGCATCGGAACAGTTAAACAAGCATCAGAGGTTCTTGCAACAATTTGATTGTAACGATGAATTATCGATATTGGATCAGCGTGCTAAACAGTATATAAAAAAAGAAAGTAATGAAAAAGTACATGAAGAAGAATATATTCATTTTAAGCTCGGTAAGACCGAGTCATATGCAATTAGTTATCGCTATGTTGAAGAAATTTTAAACCCTAGTGAAATCACCTCTGTTCCATGTACTCCGAGTCACATCGCTGGAGTAGTTAATAGACGTAGTTCACTGTTGGCTGTATATGATTTAAAGCAGTTATTTTCATTGGATACGCCTGTAGAGAAGCCTGAGAATATATGGGTTATCGTCATATCGTGCGATGAAATAGATTACAGCGCGTGTATTTTAGCAGATGAGATATATGGTAATGAAAACTATGTAATTGAAGATTTAGCTTCGCCGTTACAATCAGCGGGTGTAAAAAACCTCAGTTATGTTAAAGGAATTATTGATGGAAAAATTACTTTGCTTGATGTGCCGGTAATATTATCTGACGATAATTTAAAGGTATCAAAATAAAGTATTTTAAAGAGGAGTAGGTGTCATGAGAAAGAATATGTGGTCACTGACGACTAAACTGTTTATTGGTATCAGTGCAATACTATTGGCATTTACTGTGACAGTTGTGCTGTCAACCATAGATTGGTCCATGCAGTCAACAGCCTCGTATAGCGCTATGTTGGTTGTTGAATGGGGATTGTTGGTTTTAGCTTGGGTGTTTGGGATTGGTGTAGCATATAAAATGTCTAAACGTGTGAGAACCGCAGTTTCAAAACTGCGGCATAATGTTGAAGAATTGCAATCAGGAAAAAGGGATTTAGAGTTGTCACTTGATGGTGATGACGAAATGGGACAATTGCTGTATGAGATGAATAGTTTGCAAGAAACATTCCTTAAAGAAGAGGCGATGTCTCGTGGCATAATTGATGCAGCAGTGGATGGATTTATCACAATTAATGTCGATAGGATTATTCTGTCGTTTAATGCTTCTGCAGAAAAAATGTTTGGTTATAAGGCGGAGGAGGTAATAGGCAAGAATGTTAAAATGATAATGCCAGATAAGTATGCGACTCATCATGAGCAGTATGTTCAAAATTATTTAGATACTGGTATTAAAAAGGTGATTGGTATTGGACGTGAAGTTGAAGGCTTACGTAAAGATGGCAGTACATTCCCTCTTTTGTTATCCATCGGTGAAGTAAAAATAGGTGAAGCAAGATATTTTGCGGGTATTGCGCGTGATATTACTGCTGATGTTGAGGTGAGAAAGCAGGTAGAAGCAGAGAAAGAACGGACGGCAGGAATTATTGATACAGCTGTTGATGCGATTATTACGATTAACGAAGAGCGTATTGTACAGTCATTTAATAAGGGTGCTGAACATATGTTTGGTTACAATCCTGACGAAGTGATAGGAAAAAACATCAAAATGCTTATGCCAGAAAAATTTGCGAAGCCACATGATGGATATGTTCAAAACTATATTAATACCGGTGTCAAAAAGGTGATTGGTATAGGCCGTGAAGTTGAAGGTTTGCGTAAAGATGGTTCAACATTCCCGTTGTATTTGTCGATCGGTGAAATGAAAATTGCGGGTGTACGATACTTTACTGGGATCGCGCGAGATGTAACTGAAGATTTCAAAATGCGCGAAAAAATAAAATCAGCACAAGAACAAGCTGACCAATTATTAGAGATTACTCAGGCGAGAATCGCAGAATACCGCAGTTTAGTTGGCCAAATTGCCAGCGGAGATTTAACTGAGCGAGTAAATTTAAATGATACTAATGATGATGATTTAACACAGCTGGGAATTCATCTTAATTCTATGACTGATGGGCTTGCTGATATCGCAAGTAAAATAACGGGGGTCTCTGTTGAATTAGGCAGTAGTTTGGACGAGGTTCAAAATACTGCAATAGCGCAAGCATCGAGTGCTTCTCAGCAAGCTTCATCGGTGAATGAGACAACATCCATAATTGAAGAAATTCGAGCCACTTCGAAACAAACGCTTGAAAAAGCAGTATCTTTGGGTGATTCAGCTGAGAAAACTAAAGCTGAAGGTCAGCGAGGACTGGATGCCATCGAGCATGCAGTTACCGGTATGCGTACTATCCGTAAGAAAGTTGAAGCGATTGCTGAATCTATTCTTGCACTTTCAGAGCAAACTCAACAGATTGGCGAAACCACAGAAGCTGTAGGTGGACTAGCTCAACAATCTAAATTGTTGGCCTTAAATGCATCAATCGAAGCTGCTAAAGCTGGTGATGCAGGTAAAGGTTTTGCTGTTGTCGCGTCAGAGGTTAAGGCGTTAGCTGAACAGTCACAGCAAGCAACAGAGCAAGTGCAAAAAATATTACAAGAAATTCAAATTGCAACTGATAAAGCGGTGATGGCTACTGAAGAAGGAAATAAAGAAGTGGACGCAGGTATCCATGCTGTTGAGGAAACTGGTGAAGTTGTTCATTCATTGAGTGATGTTATCCAAGAGTCTCTTATTTCATCTCAACAAATTGTTGCAGCAGTTAGGCAGGAGGCAACAGGGATTGATCAAATTGCTGAGGCAATGTCTGAAATTAACAAAGTTACAAGTCAGTTCGTTTCCGCTTCAGAGCAATCCAAACAAACTGCAGAAAATCTCGGTGTGGTTGTTGATCAATTACGTTCAGCAGCCAGTATTTATAAGTTAGCAGCTTCTGAAGGGCAGGTAGGTAAGTAACATAAAATAAGTGAGAGTGTGATGGATTTTGATCCTGATGTTTATAAGGAATTAATGAAAACCTTTAAGGGTGAATTTGATGAGCAAGTCGAAGAGCTCACTGAATCACTATTGAAGTTGGAGAAAAATACAAATATCGATGTAACTGATGAGTTAATTAACAAAATATTCAGGATTGCACATACAATTAAAGGCTCATCAAGAGGTGTGGAGATAAATTCTATAGGTGATGTTGCTCATCACATGGAAGATATTTTTTCTTCTATTCGTCAAGGTGATAAAAAAGTAGATTCTGACATTATTGATGTTTTTTTTGAGGCGATCGATATTATGCAATCGTTGTTGAATGCGCATCTTGATAATAAAAAACCGGCCGTAGATCACCAAGAAATTGTAGTTAAATTGGGAATGATTCTTAAAGAAGATGGCAATACTGATAGCGCAAAAAAAAATGACATGCCAAGTGCTGAGCAATCTAGTAAAAGTAATGGAAAAGACGAATCCAATTCAAAGGATGCAGTAGCTGATTCTGATATAACCAATGATGTAATTCGCGTAGATGTAAATAAAATTGATCAAGTGACTGTGTTATCAGATGAGCTGCAAGGTGTGAAGCTAGAATTGGATGATTATTATGATGAGATGGTTTCGCTTAAATCTAAATTATCAGTTATTACCGGTATGTGGTGTGCCGCGTCAAATTTAAGTAAGCGTACGCTTGATATGCAAAACTCAGATGAATTGACGGAATTATTTACGAATGGCATGGATGAAGTGTTATCTGCATCAATGCAGCTCACCAAAATGAATGGTAATGTAAATAATACAGCGCGTGGACTCGGCTTAGTATCAGCTGCATTACAAGATAAAGTACGAACGCTGAGGTTGGTGCCTGTTGCTACAGTTTTGACGCCCATGTTGCGCTCAGCACGTGACATGTCACGGGACCTTAACAAGCCAGTTGATGTTACCTTACAGGGTGAAGATATTCGTATTGATAGATCTGTTTTAGCTCAAGCAAAGGACCCATTAATGCATTTATTGCGTAATGCTATTGATCATGGCATTGACGGTGCGGAGATGAGAAAAGCATTGGGTAAACCGGAAGTTGGGCATATTGAAATTATTGTTTCAAATGAAAGTGATCGTATTGTAATTGAGGTTATTGACGATGGGCAAGGCATTGATGTCAATCAAGTGAAAACAATTGCAATGAATAGGAAAATAATAACGGACGAAGAGATATCAGCGTATAGTGATGAAGATATTCTTTCGTTGATATTTCGACCTGGCTTTTCAACTAAAGAAATTATCACAAATCTTTCTGGTCGTGGTGTTGGGCTAGATGTGGTTATGGAAAATATTCAAACCTTAAAGGGTACGGTAACTATTAAAACAGAGGTGAATAAGGGAACAACATTTACGCTTACGTTGCCATTAACCTTGGTTTCAGATCGAGGAGTTATCGTTCAAGTAAATGACCAAGATTTTGCTATTCCAACAACATCTATTGGTCGTATATTATCAGTGGGCGAACAAGACGTGATTGAGGTTGAGGCAGGACTTGCAATTATGTATGAAAACAAACCTATTCCATTACGTAAATTATCTGATACTTTAGAAATTGAAAGTATGATTGAAAATAGAAAATACTTTCCCGTTGTTGTTTTACAAAAAGGTTGGCAGGTGGTGGCTTTAGTTGTAGATATGATCCATGGTGAGCGTGAAATTGTCATTAAACATTTGTCTAACCCATTAGTTTCAGTTCGTAATGTTTCTGGTGCTACGCTTACAGGTCGAGGTGAGGTTATTATAGTGCTTAATCCAATGGATCTGGTTGATTCGGCTTTAGCGCTTAGCCATACCAAATTAATAGATAAAGAACTAGAGGATACAGAGGTTTTACAAGTAGCACGTATATTGGTTGTTGATGATTCAATCACAACCCGCACTCTAGAAACAAATATTTTGAATATTCAAGGCTATGAAGTAGATGCATCAATCGATGGTGAGGATGCTTGGCAAAATATCAATCAACACGAATATGATTTAGTTATTACAGATGTGGAAATGCCACACATGGATGGCTTTGAGCTAACCTCGTTAATTAAGAATGATGAGCGCTATAAAAATATTCCAGTTATTATTGTGACTTCACTAGAAAGTGATTCGGATAAACGTAAAGGTATTGAGGTTGGTGCGGATGCCTATATTGTTAAGAATACTTTTGAAACCAAAGCGCTTATTAAAACGGTGGAGCAATTGATATGATAAGAGTGCTGATCGCAGATGATTCAAAAGTTGTTCGAATGCTACTGCGCGCTTTAATTGAGAATGAAGAAGACTTTGAAATTGTTGGTGAAGCGGAGAATGGTCTACGGGCTGTAGAGCTTACTAAGCGACTTAGGCCAAATGTTATAACTATGGATATCCGTATGCCTGTTATGGACGGATTCGAGGCTACTGAAATTATAATGACTGAGTGTCCTACCCCGATTTTGGTTGTTAGCGCTAGTGTCAATGATGAAGATCTTAAGATTGCATTTAATGCTTTGCAAGCGGGTGCGTTGGGTGTTATTGAAAAACCACCAGGGCTGCATGGCGATGACTATGATACGGTAAAGCAGGACTTGATTACTTGTTTGCGTGCTTATCATGATATTAAAGTTGTAACTAGACGCAAACTAATTGTAACAAAAGATAAAACGTCTGAGAGATCTGAAAATGATGGTCTAGAAAATCTAGCTACTGGTAGAGTTATAAATGAGGTTGTGGCAATTGGCTCATCTACGGGTGGCCCGGCATTATTAGGCGATATTTTGCATGAGTTACCGGTGAATTTGCCAAGTCCGGTGTTGATTGTGCAGCATATTTCAGAAGGGTTTACTCATGGTTTGGCGACTTGGTTAAATGACGTTAGTCAGTTAATTGTTAAAGTGGCTGAGCAAAATGAGGTATTACGCCCAGGCGTTGTATATATTGCTCCCTATGGTAAGCATACAAACGTAGTGCGCAGAGACGGTATATTGTATGTTTCATTGGTTACGCCAGCCGAGAAATCAGGCTTCTGTCCATCAGTTGATGCGCTGTTTAAATCGGTTGCTGATGTTTGTCCTGGGCATGCACTAGGGATTATATTAACTGGTATGGGTAGAGATGGTGCGGCAGGCTTGCTTGAAATGCGTAATGCATGCTGCATGACGATCGCTCAAGATGAAGAAACATGCATAGTTTATGGCATGCCTAAAGAAGCAATGGCGTTAGATGCTGCTTGTTTGCAATTACCTGATTATCAAATTGCGCAGGCTATTCGAGACAATTTAACTAATGTTCAAGATTCTCGCAAAAGGGGAAGAGTATGAAAAAAATATTGGTCGTAGACGATAGTGCTACATCAAGAGCGATATTACGTGCATGCATGCCAAAAGACGGTGAATATGAACTATATGATGCAAATGATGAGACGACTGCACTAAAACAAGTTGAGCAGGTTTCCCCACAAATTTGTGTGATGGATTATAATATGCCGGGTAAGACTGGTACTGAAATTGCAGAGTCAATTTTAAGTACTGGTTTTGCTACTAAATTTGTATTGATGACGGCCAATATGCAACAAGGTGTTGTGGATCGTGCAAAGTCTATTGGTTTTGTTGCGTTTGTTGAAAAGCCAGTAACTCCCGAGAAAATTTCTCAAGTATTAGAGGGGTTAGACCATGATAATGAATGATCAATTGCGTGATAGCCTAACTGAGGTGTGTAACGTTGGCACTAGTCGCGCCGCCTCGCAATTGTCAATACTGTTGAAAGATAACATATTAGTTGAAGTGCCAACTGTGACACTTTCAACCTTGGAAAATTTGCCAAAAATATTAGGAAAAGATGAGAGTCAGGTGTTTGTGGCGGTTAGCCAAAACATGACGGGTTGTTTTAAGGGGGAGGCAATATTATTATTTACCAATGCGGATTGTAAGGTGTTAGTTGAATCTGTCTTACAAGGCTTTGGTGGAATGGATACGCCACAAGCAGATATTTATAAGCAAGAATCCATGATTGAAATTGGAAACATTATTGTGTCGGCTAGTATTAGCTCGTTAGCTGACATGTTGAAATCGGAAGTTTTATTAACCGTTCCCACTTATCATGAATATTCACTTCGAGAGTTATTGTCTAAAAATGAAAAAAAGGATTTACCTATAGTCGCCATTATCACCCAATTAAATGCTGATCATGAGCGGGTATCTGGTATGTTATTGTACCTTTTTGAAAGTGAGTCTATTGATGTTCTATTGGAAATGGTTGCTGAATTAGGTAGGGGTAATGCCTCATGACAAACATGTATGAGGATGCATTCAATATTGTCCCAGTAGGGATGTTTATCATAGATTTAGAGCATCGTGTGCATGCTTGGAATAATTGGATGGCAGAGCACACTAAAATTTCATCTCAACAAGCCACTGGTAAAACATTAGAAGAGTTATTCCCAGCATTCCAGAATGCTCGCTTTTGTTGGGCATTAGATCAAGTGATTACGCACAGTGCTGAACAAGTTATGTCATATGCATTAAATCGTTACCTTATTCCTATACCGGTTAATTATGCCGGTGAAGAAGAAGTGAAATTTATGCCTCAACAAGTCTATTTATCATCTGTGCAGCTGGAAGACGGTACCCGAGCAGCTACGATATTATTGCTTGATATGACTGAAAATGTTATTCGCTCGAATACGTTATTGCAAGTCGCATTTAAGTTAGAAGAAGATTCGCACAGGGATACGTTGACTAACGCTTACAATAGGCGTTTTCTAACGGAGTGGTTAATACAACAGGCTAAATTAATTGAGCGCTATCATTATTCTGTGTCTTGCCTGTTGTTTGATTTGGACCATTTTAAAAAGATCAATGATGAATATGGACATGATAAGGGTGATGAAGTGTTGGTGTCATTTGTTAAATATGTAGAAACGACATTGCGTGACAGTGATATATTGGTGCGATATGGTGGTGAAGAATTTTTGGTGTTGTTGTCACATACAGAGCTAGAGATGGCTCGTCAAGCAGCGGAACGGATACGCGAGCGTATTGAAAATTTAAGTGTGGCTGGGTTGCCGGCAGGTAAGTTAACGACATCAATTGGTGTTTCTTGCTGGGATAGTGAGCACCACAGTGATTATAGTCATCTTTTAAAAATGGCTGATGATGCTTTATACCAGGCTAAAAACCAAGGGCGCAACCGTGTTTGTGTTGCAAGTGAGGTATCCTAATGAGACCATTGACTGCGATGGAGCGAGATGCCTTAAGCGAGGTGTGTAATATTGGTGTGAGTCAAGCCGCTAAGCAATTATCTATTTTACTTAACGATGAGGTTGTTATTACAATACCTAAGGTTGAGTTAGCGGATGTTGAAAAACTGCCTGAACTTTTAAAAATCCAGCCTGATGAAACAGTGAGTTGCGTTAAGCAAATGTTACAGGGTGATCTGTCTGGGTCGGCTTTGTTAATGTTTCATAGTGAAGAAAGCAAGGCACTGGTCTCATCATTGGTAGGAAGTATACGAACGCTTTCTGGTGTGGAAGCGCACAATTTTGAACAAGAAGCAGTAACGGAGGTTGGGAATATTATTATCTCTGCTTGTTTATGTGCTATTAGTAATTTTTTAAACCAAGACATTGGCTTTACAGTGCCAACTTTTTTTGAATCAGACGCCAGAGGATTGGCTCATGGTGTGTCTAGTGATAATGGTCAGACCTACAATACAGTAATAGTTATGAATACGGAAATGAAAGCTTATAAGCGTGATGTTGCCGGTACATTATTAATTAGTTTTACAGTGCCTTCAATGGAATATATGACAGATAAGCTCGCACAATTATTGAGTGGTGCTAACAGCTTAAACTAACGCACGCCCATTCATCCAAGTTCCACTGCTCTATTACAGATAAAGTTGGGTAATGTTTAATGACGTTGTGAGTTTCCTCGGATAATACACCAGATAGCAATAATATCCCGCCGGGTTTTAATAAGCTCGTTAATTTGTTAGCCATTTCAATCAGCGGTGCGGCGAGTATGTTAGCAACTACTAAATCAACCGCTGCTTTAGGACAAGCTTCAGGTGAATACACAGTCAGTGTGTCAGCTGGTAAATGTGCATTTAAGGCTAGATTGTTTTGGCTGGCTTCGAGTGCTTGTGAGTCATGATCAACCGCAGTGACATGTTTCGCCCCTAAGCTTAAGCAGGCCAGTGATAAAATGCCAGAGCCGCAGCCGTAATCGATTACGTTCAAGTCTTTAGGTGCATGATCAGCAAGCCATTGTAAGCATAATGATGTGGTGGGGTGGGTGCCGGTACCAAATGCGAGGCCGGGGTCAATGCGTATTTGAGGGCTAGGGTAGTCTTTGTTATTTTCCCAGCTGGGTATTACCCATAATGGTTTGTTGCCCGTTCCAAATGCTTTGGCTGGAAAATTTTGTTGATTTTTTCTTACCCAGTCTTGATCGATGATTTTTTCGATGGTTGTGTTTAGTGTGTCTGTGGTTTGTGAACTGATGATATCGAGTGCCTGGTTTGCTTCAGATTGTGTGTTAAATAGCGCAACGACCTGAGTATCCTGCCATAAAGGTTGGTCTTCCGGTTGTAATTGAAATAATGGCTGGTCTTTGGCGTCAACTAGGCTAACGCTTAAGGCATCAATTGCTTGTAAAATATCAGCATAAAATTCAGCTTGCTCAGCATTGCTAAAAATGCTGAGCTGATACCATATCTGTGGGTTGTTATCGGTCATTAGGATTCTTGTTGTAATTTTTTTTCAAGGTAATGAATGTTTTGACCGCCGGAACGGAAGCCTTCATCATTGATAAGGTCATCGTGTAATGCCGCGTTTGTTTTAATGCCATCGATAAATAATTCTTCGAGGGCATTGTTCATACGGGCTAAGGCAATGTCTCGCGTTTCACCCCAGGTAATTAATTTTCCGATGAGTGAGTCGTAATACGGTGGCACACGATAACCGGTGTAAATATGTGAATCCATGCGTACGCCGAGACCGCCTGGGCTGTGAAACATGGTGATATTGCCAGGTGATGGAGTAAAGTTTTTCGGGTCTTCGGCATTGATGCGACACTCGATCGCGTGCCCTTTTAGTTTAATATCGGATTGTTTAAAGCGTAATGGGATACCGGCAGCCACGCGGATTTGTTCTTTGATTAAATCGATGCCAGTAACCATCTCGGTTACAGGGTGTTCGACCTGAATGCGTGTATTCATTTCTATAAAGTAAAACGCACCTTTTTCATATAAAAATTCGAAAGTGCCCACGCCTTTGTAGTTTATTTCTAAGCAGGCATCGACGCATAGCTTACCAATTTTATTACGTTCTTCGGTGGTAATGCCGGGTGCCGGTGCTTCTTCAATCACTTTTTGGTGGCGACGTTGCATTGAGCAGTCACGTTCGCCTAAGTGGATGGCATTGCCTTGGCCATCACTGAGTATCTGAATTTCGATATGGCGAGGAGTTTCTAAGAATTTTTCCATATAGACCGTACTGGTGCCAAAGGCGGCAGCAGCTTCGGTTTTTGTGGTGGCAATGGTTTTAATTAATTCTTTTTCTTCGTGTACGACTCGCATGCCGCGACCACCACCGCCACCTGCTGCCTTAACAATAATGGGGTAACCAATGCGTAGTGCGATGGCTTTATTGGTGGCTTCATCCGTGCCGAGTTCGCCATCGGAGCCTGGTATGCAAGGGATGCCGGCGGCTTTCATGCTTTTAATGGCGGATACTTTGTTACCCATGCGTCGGATGGTGTCGCCATCAGGCCCAATAAAAGTGAAGCCGCTTTGTTCGATAGCGTCGGCGAATTCGTCGTTTTCGGCTAAGAAACCGTAGCCGGGGTGGATGGCATCAACGTGTGCGATTTCGGCGGCGCTAATTACGCTGGGGATATTTAAATAACTATTCGTGCTGTTGGCGGGTCCAATGCATACTGCTTCATCAGCCATGCGAACATGCATTAATTCTTTATCGGCGGTGGAGTAGGCTGCAACCGTTTTTATGCCGAGCTCTTTGCAGGCACGATGGATGCGGAGCGCGATTTCGCCGCGGTTGGCGATGAGTACTTTACTAAACATGGCTAACCTCGGTTTATTCGTCGTCAGGGGTGATTACAAACAAAGCTTGTTCGTATTCTACGGGCTCAGCGTTTTCAATGAGTCGTGCGCTGATTACGCCGGATTTATCGGCTTCAATTTGATTAAACATTTTCATCGCTTCGATGATGCAAACGGTATCGCCGGCATTGACGTGTTGGCCGAGTTCAACGAAGGGTTTAGCGCCGGGTGTGGCGGCTAGGTAGACGGTACCCACCATCGGTGATTCTAAGGTGTGGCCATCATGTTGTTGTGGCGGTTCGCCGGTGGTATCCATTTTTTTCTGTGGCGCGCTGGCGGCTGGTGCGGCGTTGTCTTGAATGATAACCGGCTGTTGCGCGGGGGCTACCTGTTGTGTGGTGTTGGGCATGCGGCTAATGCGCACGGACTCTTCACCAGAGGTGACTTCGATTTCGCCTACACCACTTTCGTTGATGAGGTCGATGAGCTTTTTAATTTTACGCATATCCATGGATAGTGTCCTTCTGACTGCTTTGGGTTGATACATGATGGTGAGCAGCTTCTAGGGCTAGTAGATAGCTGTGCGCACCAAAACCTTGAATTGTGCCGATAGCGATATCACTGATCATGGAGTGATGGCGAAAAGGCTCGCGTGCCGCTAGGTTGCTGAGGTGTACCTCGATAGTAGCTATATGGCTGGCGAGGATCGCATCGCGTAATGCTACGCTGGTATGTGTGTAGCCGCCGGCGTTGATGATCAGTATAGTGGCATCGGATTGTTGTATGGCATCTATAAGCGTGTGTTCGGCATTGGATTGTATATGGCTGAGTTGATGGTTAAGTGATTGGGCGCGTTCGACCAATTGCTGGTTGATTTGCGCCAGTGTCGTGGTACCATAGTGCTGCGTTTCGCGCCGGCCCAGCATGTTCAAATTTGGGCCATGTAAGACTAGAATTTTTGCCATCTACATGCTCTCAGTTAATTTTAAGAAATTATAGGCACATTTAACGAAGATGTCGACATGTTTGCGACAAATACTGATATGTTGGCGTTGTTAATATTGCTTATTTGTTCGTTTCGACCGTCATCTGTTCCATCTCTGTAATGTTTGCATCATGGTCATGCCTGTGGAACAATACGGCGCAATTATAATGCCATCACAGGAGAGTATCATGAGCGAAAGTTTACTGCGTTTAAAGACCGGCTTGGCCGATATGCTAAAAGGCGGAGTGATTATGGATGTCACTAATGCCGAGCAAGCAAAAATTGCCGAGGATGCTGGTGCGGTAGCGGTAATGGCATTGGAGCGCGTGCCGGCGGATATCCGCAAACAAGGTGGTATTGCACGCATGAGTGATCCGAAGATGATTAAAGAGATTATGGCGGCGGTGACTATTCCGGTGATGGCAAAAGTGCGTATTGGCCATTTTGCTGAAGCACAAATTCTTCAATCCTTAGGTGTTGATTACGTTGATGAAAGCGAAGTATTGACGATGGCTGATGATGAATTCCATATTAATAAACATGATTTCCAGGTGCCATTTGTTTGTGGCGCGCGTAACTTGGGTGAAGCATTACGCCGTATTGGTGAAGGTGCGGCACTGATTCGTACCAAAGGTGAAGCGGGGTCGGGTAATGTGATTGAAGCGGTGCGTCATATGCGTCAAATGAAAAGAGAAATGCGTGAGTTGACCACCATGGGTGATGAAGAATTAATGACGGCGGCTAAAAACTTAGGTGCGCCTTATGAGTTAGTGAAAATGGTTGCTAAAACCGGTTGGTTGCCAGTGCCGAATTTTGCAGCGGGTGGCATTGCGACGCCTGCTGATGCCGTGATGATGATGCAGCTGGGTGCGGAAACTGTATTTGTTGGTTCGGGCATCTTTAAGTCGGGCAATCCGGCAAAACGTGCGCATGCGATTGTGCAAGCCACGACGCATTATCACGATGCGGATTTAGTAGCAAAGCTATCTGAAAACTTGGGTGAGCCAATGGTTGGCATCGACATTAGCACATTGCCAGAAGAAGAATTGCTGGCTTCTCGAGGCGACTAATCATGATAGGTGTGCTTGCATTACAAGGCGGTTTTGCCGCGCATCAAGCACACCTTGAGCGGCTTGGCGTTAAACATTGCCAGGTACGTAAGCCAGCGCAATTAAGTGATCTCGATGGTCTTATAATTCCGGGCGGCGAATCGAGTGCATTGCTAAAATTAATGCAGCCATTTGATTGGTTGCAAGCCATACGTGATTTTTCCGCGCAAGGTAAGATGATTTTTGGCACCTGTGCAGGTATGATTTTATTAGCGAAAAAAGTGGTGCCAGCGCAAGCTTCATTAGGTTTGATTGATATTGAAGTGGAACGCAATGCCTATGGGCGTCAACGCAATAGTTTTATACAAACACTTACAATAGCTGATCCCGCTGTTGGTGTTGATCAGTTTGAAGCGGTATTTATACGTGCGCCAAAAATAAAAAACATTGGCAGTAATGTCCGTGTGGTTGTTGCGCATCAGCAACAGCCGGTGATGGTGCAACAAAAAAATATATTGGTTGCGTCATTTCATCCTGAGTTAAGTCAAGATGTAGCCATGCATCGATACTTTGTTTCATGCAGTCAATTATCGAGGAGTCAGTTAAATGAATATCTCTGTGTATCTTAATGGTGAGTTTATGCCGCCAGAGGAAGCAAAAGTATCGGTGATGGACCGTGGTTTTTTATTTGCTGATGCTGTGTATGAAGTGGTGACGGTTTATAATGGTCGCCCGTTTCATTTAGAGCAGCATTTAGGTCGGTTGGCTTATAGCTTGCAGCAAGCAGGTATTGAGTGCGTTAAGTCTCAGCAGGAGTGGCAGGAGATTATTAATGAGTTGTTGGGTATGGCCGATGACTGTGATCAACAATCCATTTATATTCAAGTAACGCGCGGTGTGCCGACGCGTCGACGTTATACAGAAACAGAAAATCTTGAGCCGACGGTTTATGTTAAATGTGCTCCGGCGATAGTAAAGCGACATGATGATGGTATTAAGGTGATTACTGTGCCAGAAATTCGTTGGCGTCGTTGTGATATCAAGTCAACCAATCTTTTGGCAACGACAATGATGCAGCGTGAAGCCAAACAAGCCGGTGCCGGGGAAGCGATAATTATTGATGAAGGTGAAGTGATCGAAGGTTCAACCAGTGCAGTATTTATTGTGAAAGATGGTGTAATCAAAACACGACCGCTATCCAGTCAATTGCTCGGTGGTGTAACGCGCAGTACGGCATTATTGTTAGCTAAGCAGCATAAAATACCGGCGGAAGAAGTTGTGATTACTGAGGCGGAGTTACGAGACGCCGATGAGGTGTGGGTAACCGGTTCGTCAAAAGAAATTATGCCAGTGACGCAAGTTGACGACGATGTGATTGGTAACGGTAAGCCTGGACCAGTATGGAAAAAAATTATTACCTCTTATCGTCAGTTGATTGCTGAGTTATGATCTTTTCTAGTTGTCCATGCTAATAGCAGCAGGATGAGCAGACCAAATGCCAAGCACACCCATGAAAACCAGTTACCATATCTGGAATGAAAGGTATTACCAAAGCCGAGTGGTACATCAGCGGTTAATACCGTTGTTGCGTTAGCGGTAGTGGGCATGTTGGCAATGATGTGTCCGTAAGCGTCAGCTAAGGTAAGCTCCCCGAAAGTTGCGCTGCGTGCTAGCGCTAAACCGTTGCCAACAGCGTGCATAATAGCAATTTGTCGGAGTTCACGACCAGTGCGTTGTATGCCATTATCAGCCGATGCAATAAATACGATTTGGCCATTTAATTTACCGTAACTATGTATTGGTTGTTGGAATAATGGATCGTCACCGATAGCAACACCGAAGTTCACGCCATTCAATGTGAAGGTATGCATTTTATCGCCTGCGACCAGATTATTTTCAACTTCTGGGATCAAATGTATTTTATTGTATTGTCCTTCCAATTTGCCTTGTTGATTGATTAGCCAAGCGGCATTGACTTTCGGCTGTTGATCACCGAGTAGTTTGATTGCGGCAATGATATTGGTTTTGGTTTGTTTGGCGATTTGTTTAATCGTATGCAGTGTGCTGAGCGTGTTATTATCATTTAACTGTAACCAAATTTCTGGCGTGAGCATAAACAATGGTTTCATGCTGGCCATTTGTTCTAACAGTTTAGGGTAGCGTTGAATTCGCATGGCCATTTGAATTTTAGAGGGGTAGCCAATTTGATGCATATGGGGTGGGTTATGTGCCCCTAAGGCTACTCTGATATGACGTGTTTTTTCGGGCTGAGCTAAACGATGATAGCCAAAACCAAGTACTGCACCAATAATAATAGCGCCTATTGCAAGGGGAATTAATGCCTTTAGAGGGGTTTTGATATGATAAATTGCAGTTGCAATACTACTTGAAAACAAGCAGAGCACAAATGATATACCCCAGATGCCAGTAAGGCTGGTGAGTTGTAATAGCGGTAGAAAGTAAGCCTGAGTGCTTAAGCCGAAATGGATAAAATAAGTGTAGTCGGTATAAGACCATATTAATTGATAGCCAGTCCAAAATGTTGGAAAGACAAAAGGTTGTAGCCAAACAGGTAAGCGGTCCAAACTAATACGAAATAGCACAATAATCATAGTGAATACCATGCCATGCAGTAATGAGGGAATTAATGCAAAGGGTACTGGGTAGACTGACAGTAAGTAACGGTGAAAAATGACTGCCGTGCAGCCAATAATGTAAGAGAGTAAGCTGACAAAGATCGTGCGACGTATGGTTGCAATTTGACTGTATAGCATCGCAGGCAGTGGTAGCAGCCACAGCAGAAACCATAATTCCATTTTTCCAAATGCTAATGCAAAGATACTGGTGGTCAGTACGATGCATAAAAAGGCGAAGTAAAATTGGCTGCGAGTTTTCATAGCGTTTAGTGTAGCATTTGCTCGTTGCTAATCCAATGTAGCAAAGCTATAGCTTAAGCCTACGTTTAAGGTAGTGGAATGGAACTTGCCACTGTAGGCCATTAATCGACCAACGGATGCTTGAATCCCCCAGTAGTTATTTATTTGCACATTGCATCCGACGACAGGTTCATACAGTGCGCCACTGCCTATGTCTAAACCGGCACCGCCGGCAGTGCCGACTAATGCTTCGGCAAATAAGCTGTAGCGATTGCTGTGGCTGATAGAGAACTGTGTGCCAACACCGATCATGCCGGAGAAATAGCCGCCGGTAGCGCGACCATCATAAGCAAAAGCGGTTTGACCGGTGGCATAAAAATAGTGATTGAGCCAGCGATCGATGTCTAATCCCATTAATTGCATATTGGGGTTAATGCCGCCTTGATCATTGCGTGGTGAGAAATAGGTTTGATTAAGTAATCGCACACGCCAACCTTGGTAGGTCAGTGGCTGATCAATGGTATCGGTGTTGTGAGCAGCTGGGTTAGCTTTGTCAAAATAATATTTGAGTAATAAACCAGCAGTGATGTTATTGAAATCGCCAGCGGGAGCGGTAAAGTAACCACCATTGGCTTCAATGGCAATGTTGTGATTGAAGCGATACTCCAAGCCGAGTGTCGGTTGCATAATAAAACCACCAGCGGTTTCAACTGCGCCACCACCACCGGAGCCTAGGCCAACTTTAGCAATAACGCTGAGTTTGCCATTGGCGGCCACTGGTAATTTGAAGCCTGGACCGAGTTGGATATCAGCAAAGCCATTGCTGCGGCCATGGTAGGCGCCTTGTGCTTGACCAAATATAAACCAGTTTTGTGTGAAGAAGTGACCGGCCTCCATGCCGATAAGCTGAGTTGTATTATCGTTAATGTGGCCGGATGTGCTGCGTGTGCCTTTATTGGGAAAATAAGCATTGGCGAGTAGTGCGATATAGTTGCGTGATAGCGCTAAGCCGTAGGCCGAGTGTATGGTTTTACCTGCCAGTGCTGGATTGGCATAACTAAAATTGGTCGGAACGGATAATGTGGCCCCCCATTGATGGCTATCAATATTGCCATCAACAAATTTTACGTAGCTGTAATTTACGCCGAGATCAAAGTATGTGAAGTGATAACTAAGCCCTGCACGTGGTTGCACGTAGAAACCTCCACCGACAGCCGAGTGTCGACCACCACCGGCGCCAATACTACCACCGACGTCGAGCCATAGTTTTTTATAGATAGGATGTTGCAAGCCGCCATCGAGGCTCATCGCAAAGTAGCCACCGGATTGGCCGTTGACTGCACCATAAAATGCGACGCCGCCATACCAATAAGGGGTGAGGTTGATGAGGGCATGGGCACCCAATACGCCCATGGATGGGTAGTTATCGGGCAGCTTATATTGCTCGTAACTGAGTCGTAAGGTGGCGGGTTGATCCTTTAAAATGGTGATTGCTTTGTCGGCTTGGCCTGCTAAAATCGTTGGGCTTAGTAAGGTGCTGGCACAGAAAAGTGGTAGTAATTGACGCATGTCTATCCTTGTTGCATTCGATTGCGGCACAGGATATCACAAGTAGATAGTGATTTTTTACTGCTTTTCAGTACTAGAAGTACATTTAGATACATTCGGTTAATAGTGTCATAATACTACCATAGTAGAATTTGATGTCAGAGAAAAAGTGGGAATAGTATTATGCGAAGCAAACAATCAAATCCTCAGGCGGTCAAGAAGTCACATTGGCATTCTTTTCTGTATTTTTCATCTGCATTTATCGGCATGTCTTGCGGCCGTTGTGTAGCTGAATTAGTGATGGTGGCGACCAATTATGCTGCAGGTAATGAGTACTTTAGTGAGGAAGACCATGCCACGCAGGGCTGGATGTTGGTAGTGGCGGGCTCGCTCGGTTTGGTAGCTGGTTTGGCGTTTGCGCATTCACACAGTCAGGCGCATGAAATGCATGCCGGCAATCTGCTGCTAAATGGCCTGAAAGCAGGAAAGTTAAAACTGACAGAGCGTGAAACGTTTTATTTTCGTGACAACGCAACGGTTTATGGTGAAGTGTTGCCACTTGCAAGGAAATGTTCTTCACAGTTTGAGTTGCTCAGTGGTGGTTTTGATAAGCAGCCTGTACTCGATCGTTTACGTGTTTTTAAGCGTGACTTGCAAGTGGCATATCAAGCTTCTAAAGATGGTGATATGGAGTCCCAAAGTTGTTCTTTCTCAAATGAGCTAGTAGCCGGTTTAGCACAATTGAGTGCGGCTTTACAGCAAGTGATTGACAGTTCGTTTGAATCAGCGCCGCTTATTGAGCCAGGATTGATGAAAAGGTTTGCCCGTGTGCTGTGTTGTTTAGGTGTAAATTCGACTAATGTTTCTGTTGCGCGTACTCAAACGCTAACAGCCTCTCTGCTTGGTGTGCGAATAAAGGGAGAGGGTGCTGGTGTAGAAGACGGTGTTGAGCTTTGTGCAAGGTCGAAAAGTCCTCGATACCAGCCGCCGGCGGAAGTGGGTGGTCAAGGTGTGGGTAGTAGAGATGATGATTATCTTGCGGGTCCTTTGGGAGGAATTGCTTAGGTAAAATACCTGGTATTGCCTGGGTCCCGGCTCGGGGCCGGGATCCATATCACATTCTCTAGATCCCGGCTCGGGGGCCGGGATGACAAGGCTAAAGCATATTACGCAAAACAAATTGTAGAATACCACCGTTGGTGTAGTAAGCCGCTTCGTTAGCGGTATCGATACGGCACAATAGTGTGACGTTTTCTTTACTGCCATCTTCACGGGTAATCACTACTTCAACATCCATCTTCGGTGTAATGCCGCCGCTGATGTTAGGAATATCAACGATTTCGTTACCGGTCATCTTTAATGTTTTGCGGTTAACGCCATCTTTGAATTCTAACGGTAAGATCCCCATACCAATCAAGTTTGAACGGTGAATACGCTCATAGCTTTCAGCCAATACAGCTTTCACACCTTGTAAATAAGGACCTTTAGCGGCCCAGTCACGTGATGAGCCTGTGCCGTATTCTTTACCCGCGATCACAACGCTAGGCACACCATCGGCTTTGTATTTCATTGCCGCATCATAGATAGGCATTTGTTCGCCGGTAGGAACGTATTTAGTGAAGCCACCTTCAACGCCCGGAACCATTTCATTGCGAATACGAATATTGGCGAATGTGCCGCGCATCATGACTTCGTGGTTGCCGCGACGTGACCCGTATGAGTTAAAGTCTTTGATCTTAACATCGTGTTCACGCAGGTACTGACCGGCAGGGCTTTCAGCATTAATGCTACCCGCAGGTGAAATATGATCGGTGGTTACGCTGTCAGCAAATAAGGCTAGAATACGTGCGCCAGTGATGTTTTCCACATTGCCCGCTTTCGGTCCCATGCCATCAAAGTAGGGAGGGTTACGCACATAAGTGGAGTTTTCATCCCAGCTATAGGTTTCGGTAGGTGTTACTTCAATGGCTTGCCAGTCTTCATCACCATCAAACACGTTGGCATATTGTTCACGGAACATGTCACGGTTAATTTTACTAACGGCTGCTGCCACTTCGGCATTGCTTGGCCAAACATCTTTTAAGTAAACCGCTTCGCCTTGTTTATTCGTGCCGATGCTGTCTTTAGATAAATCGATACGTGTGGTTCCAGCTAAAGCGTAAGCCACTACTAATGGTGGTGATGCTAACCAGTTGGCTTTCACTAATGGATGAATACGGCCTTCAAAGTTGCGGTTACCGGATAACACCGCATTAGCAGTAATATCATTTTCAGTAACGGTTTTGGTAACAGCATCCGGTAATGGACCTGAGTTACCGATGCAAGTGGTGCAACCGTAACCGGCTAAGTAAAAGCCGAGTTTTTCTAGGTATTGCATTAGGTCGGTGGCGTGTAAGTAATCGGTTACCACTTTTGATCCCGGTGCTAACGATGTTTTTACCCATGGTTTTACTTCTAAGCCTAGCTCGCTAGCTTTTTGTGCTAATAGACCAGCGGCAATCATTACGCTAGGGTTAGATGTATTGGTGCAGCTGGTGATCGCGGCAATTACAATATCACCGTGATGCATTTCCATGCCACCGTCGGTGGTATAGCTTTCATCTAATTGATCACCTTTATTAATACTGGTAATGAATTTTTCGCTGACTTCACGCAAGTCACCTAAAGCTACGCGATCTTGTGGACGTTTGGGTCCAGCGACGCTTGGTACTACTGTGCTTAAATCCAAATGCAAGGTATCGGTATACACCGCTTCAGGTGTGTTTTCATCGTGCCATGTGCCGGTTGCTTTTGCATACGCTTCTGTTAATGCAATCACTTCTTCATCACGACCAGACAGTTCCATATAGCGAATGGTTTCTTGATCGATGGGGAATAAGCCGCAAGTTGCGCCGTATTCAGGTGCCATATTACCAATCGTTGCACGGTCCGGTAATGCCAGTTCATGCAAACCTGAACCAAAGAATTCAACGAACTTACCGACGACGCCTTTTTCACGTAACATTTGCACGCAGGTTAAGACTAGATCGGTTGCAGTAATGCCTTCACGTAATTTGCCTTCAAGCCTAAAGCCAATCACTTCAGGTATTAACATAGAGATCGGTTGACCTAAAATCGCGGCTTCTGCTTCGATACCACCAACACCCCAGCCTAAAACACCGATACCATTAATCATGGTCGTGTGGCTATCGGTTCCGACACAGGTGTCAGGATAAGCATAAGTTTTGCCGTCTTTTTCACCGGAACGCACAACGTGTGCTAAGTACTCTAAGTTGACTTGGTGACAAATGCCGGTGCCGGGAGGAACAACACGGAAGTTATCGAATGTTTTTTGGCCCCATTTTAAAAATTGGTAGCGTTCATTGTTACGTTCCATTTCGATATGCACGTTGGCACTAAACGCATCAGATGTGCCGAACTTGTCGATTTGAACTGAGTGATCGATAACTAAATCAACAGGGCATAACGGATTGATTTTATCTGCATCGCTGCCGAGTTTAACAATGGCATCACGCATGGCGGCTAAATCGACTACAGCCGGTACACCGGTGAAGTCTTGCATCAGTACACGCGCAGGGTGATATGCAATTTCATGATTGGATGTTTTATCTTTTAACCACTGTACAAATGCATCGGCATCGGCTTTGGTTACCACTTCACCATCTTCATGGCGTAAGATATTTTCAAGTAATATTTTTAACGAAAACGGAAGTTTGGTCACATCGCCCAAGCCGGCTGCCTCAGCCGCTTCGATATTGTGGATGTGGTAAGTCGTACCGTTTACGCTGATGTCGCGTAAGGAATCGTAAGAATTGCTCATGATCTGCCTCTTTAATTGATCATTTTAGGAAAGAAATTTTGGAGCTAGAGAGTAGCATAATAGCATAACTGGATCAATCTGACGTGGAATCACACTGCTTTAAACGCAAGGGTGTTACCGCGTAGCCAGCGATTAACCGCAATGACGACTAAATAAATTATCGGCGTCATTACAATGGATAGCACTATTTTCACTGTCATAGCGCCCAGAAAGATATTCCACTTGTGTGTGGATGCATGGAACACAATGGCGACAAAAATGGCAGCGTCGATTGTTTGACCGCACACGGTGGAAGCATTGGTGCGCAACCATAGCCAGCGGCCTTTATTTATTTTTTTGATGCCTTGGTAAATCATAATGTCCAATAATTGTGAAATACCGAATGCCAATAAGCTGGCTAATAATACAGCGCTGCTGCTGGCTAACACTTCGTGAAATTCAATTGATAAATTCCAATAAGGCGCGCCGGGCAGGGCAATAATTAAACGTATTAGCAGGGCGATAAGTGCTTGGCAGCTGACGGCTATGATTAAGCTTTGTTTGGCCAGCTTCTTGCCCCACAACTCGCAGATGCAATTAATCATTGGGTAGCTGAGTATCGAGAAGGTTAAGTTGGAGGCAGGGAAGTTGATACCAATGTGCAAGACTTTGCTGGCGACAACGGTGGATGTGGCCAGACCGCAGATTACCAGCCCAAGTAAGATAATATAACTGAGCAGTTGCCGGGTCAGTTGCATCGTTTTTCCTTTTGATTAAGCTATGATAGACTTCGGTTTTGCACCATATATTAAAGTGATTACCTATGCTGAACAAGATTAAATATTTCTTTATCGCCTTTTTTCTGATTGAAATTGCCGGCTTTGTTATTGTTGGTGAGTTGGTGGGGTTATGGGTTACTTTATTATTGGTGGTATTAACGACCATTCTCGGTGTGGTAGTGCTGCAGCAGCAAGGCATGGCAACGGCATCGCAGTCGATCGCGATGATGCAAGGTGGTCGCGCCTTAGATCCTGAGCAGTTACCGAATCCACTCAAAACCATAGCAGCGATGTTATTGATTATTCCAGGCTTTGTTACTGACTTGTTGGGTTTGATATTACTGGTTGCGCCGATTCGTCGAGCCTTTGAGCGCAAGTTATGTGCCAGTGGCCATATTATTGATCCGCGTAGCATGGGTGCAGCAGCGAACGAGCCTGTCGAAACGCACAATAAGGTGCATCATGGTGAAACGATCGAAGGCGAATTCGAACGTAAAGACGATAAAAAATAGCAGTGAATTCAGCTGGTTAGTGTGGCGCTAGAAAAATCTTAACTTATCCCCTTGAAAACCCAATGCGTAGCCCAATATGTGTTGCTGTAACGTTAAATGCATGCTGAATTTTAAGCGTGTTTTTACATAAGAGAATTAACCTTTTTGGAGGAAATAAGGAATGAATATACGACCATTACACGACCGTGTCGTGATCCGTCGTCTGGAAGAAGAACGTACATCTGCGGGTGGCATTGTGATTCCTGATACAGCAACAGAAAAACCAATGATGGGTGAAGTAGTTGCAGTGGGAACTGGTAAAGTGGCTGAAGACGGTAGTGTACGTGCTATGGGTGTAGCTGCTGGTGACCGTGTGTTATTTGGTAAATATGCTGGCACAGAAGTTACGATTGCTGGTGAAGAATATGTTGTGATGCGTGAAGACGACATCATGGGTGTAGTAGTTGGTGAAACTGCTTAATCATATAAATATAGAAATTTAAGAGGAATAAACATGTCAGCTAAAGAATTTCGTGTAGGCTCAGAAGCCTTACAGTCCTTGCTTAAGGGTGTGGACGTATTAGCCGGTGCGGTTAAAGTGACCTTGGGTCCTAAAGGCCGTAACGTAGTTTTAGAAAAATCATTTGGTGCGCCAACCATTACTAAAGATGGTGTGAGTGTTGCTAAAGAAATCGAGCTTGCCGATAAATTTGAAAATATGGGCGCGCAGATGGTTAAAGAAGTGGCTTCACAAACTTCTGACCTTGCTGGTGACGGTACAACAACTGCGACAGTATTGGCTCAATCCATGTTAACTGAAGGTATTCGTGCAGTTGCTGCAGGTATGAACCCAATGGATCTTAAGCGTGGTATTGATAAAGCGGTTACTGCTGCTGTTGAAGCATTAAAAGCTTCTTCAATTCCTTGTGCTGATGATAAAGCGATTGCACAAGTGGGTACGATTTCTGCTAACTCTGATGTTGAAATTGGTGGCATCATCGCTGAAGCTATGGCTAAAGTGGGTAAAGAAGGTGTTATCACTGTTGAAGACGGTTCAGGTTTTGAAAATGAATTGTCAGTGGTTGAAGGTATGCAGTTTGATCGTGGTTACTTATCACCATACTTCATCAACAACCAACAAAACATGAGTGCTGAATTAGACGCACCATTTATTTTGTTAGTCGACAAGAAAATTTCTAACATCCGTGATTTACTACCGGTATTAGAAAACGTTGCTAAAGCTGGTAAGCCTTTATTGATTATCGCTGAAGACATCGAAGGTGAAGCATTGGCTACTTTAGTAGTTAATAGCATTCGCGGTATTGTTAAAGTGGCTGCGGTTAAAGCACCTGGCTTTGGTGATCGCCGTAAAGCGATGTTGCAAGATATTGCTACATTGACTGGCGCTAAAGTGATCGCTGAAGAAGTTGGTTTATCTTTAGAAGGTACTACTTTAGAAGACTTAGGTACTGCGAAACGTGTTGTTGTTACTAAAGAAGACACAACGGTTATTGATGGTGCTGGTGAAGCGGGTGACATTAAGGCGCGTATCGAACAAATCCGTGCTGAAATCAACGCAAGTTCTTCAGACTACGACAAAGAAAAATTACAGGAACGCTTGGCTAAATTAGCTGGTGGTGTTGCTGTGATTAAAGTGGGTGCCTCAACTGAAATCGAAATGAAAGAAAAGAAAGCGCGTGTTGAAGATGCATTACACGCTACGCGTGCAGCGGTTGAAGAAGGCGTTGTACCTGGTGGTGGGGTTGCATTGATCCGTGCAGTTGATGCGCTTGATAAAGTGGAAGTAGCTAACGAAGATCAACGTGTTGGTGTTGAATTAACACGTCGTGCGATGACTGCTCCATTACGTCAAATCGTGGCTAACGCTGGTGAAGAAGCAGCTGTTATTGTTGCTAAAGTAGCTGAAAACAAAAGCGCTACTTACGGTTACAACGCAGCAACTAGCGAGTTCGGTGACATGATGGATATGGGTATCTTGGATCCAACTAAGGTAACTCGTACTGCATTGCAGAATGCAGCATCTGTAGCTAGCTTAATGATCACTACTGAGTGTTTAGTAGCTGAGCAGCCTAAAGAAGAAACTGCTGCTGGTGGCGCTGGTGATATGGGCGGCATGGGTGGAATGGGTGGAATGGGAGGCATGGGCGGCATGATGTAATCATCCCCCTAGCTTACTGAGCTATTCAAAACACTGTAGTTTTAAGAGAGGGCCTGATGGCCCTCTTTTGCGTTTAGTGGAAAGTGTTTTAAACCCAATATTTCATGTACAGAAATATGCGACCGAAAAATCGTTGATACCAAGGGCGCTTATGCCACCAATTTTTTAGTGATATTTCGGCGGTATGGTTTAAGTCGCTGAGAAATTGTTTGGCGAGTATTTTTTTTGACGCTTCTTGTTCGACATGCACATCGGCTTCGAGGTCGTGTAATAGGCTGCGATGATTTAAGTTGCTGGAGCCTATTAGCATCCAGTCATCAATCATTAATGTTTTGGCATGCAAGATGCTGGGTAGGTACTCGAAGATACGAATGCCTGACTTTAACAGGCTGGCATAAAAGGTTGATGATGCCCACGGCATGATAAAGTGATCCGATTTTCGTGGTAATAGAATGCGTACATCAATGCCGCGTTGCGCTGCGTCTTTTAAGCGTTTTAATAAAAAGTTATCAGGTACAAAGTAGGCGTTGGTAATCCAAACGCGTTGTTTGCAGCGGTCAATGCGGCGTAATAAATTTTTATAAAGGATGCGTCGGCGATGACGATTGTAGTTTAGACGAACGGTGGGGTTGGCTTTAACGTCCGAGAAGATATTACGAATACGTTCTTTAATTGTTTGATGTGTCCATGCACTATTAAACGCGGCTGATAAATCATGTAGGTTGGCGTTCATGATGCGTATGCCGGTGTCGCGCCAGTCGTCGCCGCCTTCATTATAACTTAAATGCGACTTATCGATATTAACGCTGCCGGTGTAGGCAATTTTATCATCGATAATGCAAACTTTACGATGGTTGCGTGAGTTTACTTTTAAAAATAAATAAATGCCTTTGACCATTGATGGTAATTTTACCACCGAGCGACTCCAATTCCATATTTGCCAAGGGAATGGGTGGAATACTTTGCTTTTACCGCCGGCTTGTTCGAGGTGCGGTGCCATCGTGGCTCCCCACTGCGGTGTGCCGCAGCCATCGACCAGTACGCGTACATTGACACCGCGCTCTGCGGCTCGTATTAATGCTTCCATAATACGCCGGCCGATGGTGTCATTGCTGAATATATACGTTTCTAAGTCGATGCTGTGTTTCGCTTGGTGGAGGTCACAAATCAAATGATTAAAGTAATCACTGCCATTAGTAAAAATGGTTTCTTTAGATTGTACTAGCATTGACTTGTCTCGGCATGCTTAGCAATGACTTGCATAGCTATTTCGGGCGAGTCGGTTAATGTGAAGAGGTCGAGGTCTGCTTCATTAATGGTGCCGTTGGCTAACATGGTGTTTTTTATAAAATCGAATAGCGGTAGCCAATAATCGGTTCCCATCAGTATGATTGGGATGGTATGTAGTTTACGCGTTTGCATTAGTGTTGCGATTTCAAACAGTTCATCCATGGTGCCTAACCCGCCGGGGAAGATAACAAATCCGCAGGAGTATTTGGTCAGCATGACTTTGCGAATAAAGAAATAGCGAAAGAAATGCGCTAAATGCATATGCTGATTGAGCTCTTCTTCGTAGGGCACGATAATGCTAGCGCCTACGCAATAGCCACCTGCTTCATTCGCGCCTTGGTGCGCAGCGCGCATAATGCCGGGGCCGCCACCAGTAAAGGTGGTAAAGCCGGCTTCAGCCAATTCGCGTCCCATGACTCTGGCTAGGTGGCAGTAAGGGTGGTTTTCGCTGAATCGCGCTGAGCCAAATACGGTGATGGCCGGGCCTGTGTTGCGGTATTTGAAAGAACCGCAAATATATTCCCAATAGGTTAGTGTGGCCAGTTTGAACTCTTTCCAGACGGAGCGCGACACTTGTACCTTTGCCGCTATATGTTTTCTGCGTTTGCGTCTATTTTTTTTCTTGATTGTCATCGTCGTTGCAGATTTTCAGCTTATTCATGGTGGCAAACTCTAAAATGGACTCGTAGAGTTTGGGGTTGCTTTGTTTGAGTTTTTCGTCGAGTACGACGCATTTGTGTCCATCTTTTGTGCTGGGTTGCAGCAGAGGCGAATACTGTAAACGACGTTTGCGGAAGGTCGACAATTTGCCGCTGACGCGTTCGGCCCAATCGCTGGGGCGAAAGTTTTCACCTGATTCGGTGACGCCTTCAATAATGATTTTTGAAGGTTTTTTATCTTGTGGTTGATCTGCCATAGCGAGGATTATAGCATGCTAGACTGTGCAGCTTACAGCTTTAATTGGTAGCAAAAGTTTGATGATAATGGCATACTACTTGGCTGTGAAATGTACATTTTGGGCGGCGTATGGCTACTGAAGAAGAAAATAATCCACAAGAAAAATCGCGTTTATCGCGCAGTATTTTCTTATTACCTAATTTATTAACCACGGCAGCATTGTTTTGTGGTTTTTATGCAATCGTTGCGGCGATGAAAGGTTATTTTGATTTATCGGCAATCTCGTTATTTTTTGCCATGGCATTTGATTTTTTAGATGGGCGGGTGGCTCGTTTAACACATACATCGAGTGAGTTTGGTGCGCAATATGACAGCTTGTCTGACATGGTGTGTTTTGGTTTGGCACCAGCGTTGCTGTTATATCAGTGGTCATTGCAAGCATTAGGCAAGCCGGGCTGGTTGGCGGCGTTCTTTTATACGGCGTGTACTGCGTTGCGGTTGGCGCGCTTTAATATACAAGAACCGGATAAACATTACTTTTATGGGTTAAGTACGCCGGCTGCCGCGGCGGTAGTCGCCAGTTTTGTTTGGATGTGTTATGGCCATGAAGTGATTGGCACCCATTATGCCTACCTTGTGGCTTTGTTTACAGTGGTGTTGGCGTTATTGAAGTCCAGTTCTGTGCCGTATCGCAGCTTTAAGGATATTGACCTTAAAGGCAAGGTGCCGTTTATTGTTATCTTTATTGCGCTGTTGGTGTTGGTGTTGATTTCATTTAATCCGCCGCATGTGTTGTTTGTTCTATTTGCTGGTTATGCATTGTATGGCCCTGTGTTATACGTTTGGCATAAAATTTTCTGTCGTGGTGAAAAAGCCAAAAAGAATTCGAAGAAGGATAAGTAATGGAGCAGGCATTGGTAGAGGTTGATGTGCGCGCATGTCTTGATGAAGATGTCGGTGCGGGCGATATCTCAGCTGAGTTAATTGCGGCAGACCAAATGGCGGTGGCTGAGGTGGTTAGTCGTGAGCAGGCGGTATTGTGCGGAACGGCTTGGGTTAATGCGTGTTATCGGCAGTTGGATCCCAACGTTGAACTGGATTGGCTGGCAAAAGACGGTGATCGCATTGATGCGGACCATGTTTTTTTGCGTATCAGTGGCCGCGCACGTTCAATTTTAACCGGTGAGCGTACGGCGCTGAATTGGTTGCAGACCTTATCGGCGACAGCAACGGTAACGCGTCAATACGTTAATTGCTTGGCGGGTACTGAATGCACTTTGCTAGATACCAGAAAAACGTTGCCGGGTTTACGGTATGCGCAGAAATATGCGGTACGTTGTGGCCGTGGCACCAATCATCGCCTGGGTTTATATGATGCATTTTTAATCAAAGAGAATCACATTATCAGTTGCGGTTCGATTGCGCAGGCGGTTAAGCAGGCGCGTGCTTTGCACCCTGATAAGTTGTTAGAGGTTGAAGTCGAGAATTTGAACGAACTGGCGATGGCGCTTAACGAGTCAGTTGATGTTGTTATGTTAGACAATTTCAGTTTGATCGATATGCAACAGGCCGTTGCCATGAACCAAGGGCGAGCTAAGCTCGAGGTATCGGGAAATGTCGATATAGAAACCATAAAAGACATTGCTGAAACCGGTGTTGATTATGTTTCTGTTGGTGCTTTGACCAAAAACATTCAAGCTATCGACCTTTCTATGCGTATAATCACTACAGACTGATCAGTTATTGCAACTTTCCAATACTTTTCTATACTCAAATAGAAAAAAGTTAAGGGAGTAAGCATGAAAGAACCGATATCTCGGCTCGGTGATCTAATCAATCTCAATATTTTTCAGAATGTTAATGATGCTGTAATGGTGTTTAATGCGGATTATCGTATTATTGCCGTTAATCCAGCGTTTGAAACGTTAACCGGTTATATGGCTAGTGAGGTGATAGGCAGTTCGCCGCAGTTACTTCAGCCTAATCAAGATAAGGCCGCCTATTTGCAGCAAGTGCAAAAATGGGTCGAGACGCAGGGCTATTGGGCTGGCCCGCTATGGCAGCGGCATAAAAATGGCACAGTATTTACCAGCGAATACCGTATTCAACAGGTGCAAGACCCTGCCAGCATGAGCTTTTGTTATGTGGTCATTATTTCGTTGCAGACCAATCAAATGCGTTTTTATGATCCATTGACGAGTTTAGCGAACAGTGAATTGTTGCAAGAGCTGTTGCAAAGGCAATTGAATATATTGACGCGTGCACAGTTTGAGCAAGCAAAATATCAACATGGTTCAGCGGGACAGCACTTGGCGTGTGCGATGTTGGATGTGCGAGGCTTGGCGTTGGTTAATCAAAGGTATGGTTATGCGGTTGGTGATCAAATATTGATGCAGATTGTGCAGCGTCTTGGTGAAACCATTCGGGAAGCTGACATCATTGGCCGATGGACGCAGGGCCGGTTTGTTGTATTATTGCCAGCATTTCGAACGCTGGTTAAGGCGCGTGAATTGTTGTGTCGTATATCAAGTGAGATAAATGGCGAGTATGAAGTGGATAACCAAACTATCGCTGTGCGCTGTCTTATTGGTGTTAGTTTAGCGCCGGATGATTCGTGGGATGGGCAATTGCTATTGTCGCAAGCTGAAAAAGCTATTTTAGCGATTAAGAACAGCATGGCACCAACAGTCATTCAGTTTTATCAAGATATTTGTGAAAGCCGATCTACTGAGTCATAATGGCGCACTCTAAACAATAAGAGTGATCATTATGCGCGTTTCGATGCAAACCTACTTCAACCGACGAATCGTGGCTGTGCTGCTGATGGGGTTTGCCTCTGGGTTACCGATTGTTTTAATTTCATCGACATTACAAGCGTGGTTTACTGTGACGGGTGTCGATATTGTGACTATTGGCGCGTTAAGCTTGGTTGGCCAACCTTATATTTATAAGTTTTTGTGGGCGCCATTAATGGATCGCTTTTCGCCGTTGCGATTAGGGCGACGACGCAGTTGGGTGCTGTTAACGCAGTTGGTGTTAGTGGCATTGATAGTTGGTATGGCTGTGATGGACCCCGCTAGTCATCCGATGGGGATAGCTACGCTGGCTTTAATTATCGCTATTTTTTCTGCTACGCAAGATACGTCGATAGATGCTTATCGAACTGATGTCTTGGCTGATGAGGAGCGCGGCATGGGCGCCGCTGCAGTGACAGTCGGTTATCGTGTCGCGATGTTGGTGGCGGGTGCGGGTGCCTTAATTTTAGCGGCGGTTACCGGTTGGCATGTGATGTATTTGGTGATGGCTGGCTTCATGTTGCTGTCTTGTTTAATTACGTTATGGGCGCCGCGAGTGCCTTCCGATGAGCATAAACACCTTTCAATGCGCGAAGCAGTGATTGAGCCATGGCGAAATTTTATGAGTCGTGATTATGCGGTAGCGATATTAGTTTTTATTGTGATCTATAAATTATGCGATGCGTTTGCACTTTCGCTGAATACCGCATTTTTATTGCGTGGCTTGCATTTTAGTTTGCAAGAAGTGGGCACTTATTCGAAAGCTTTGGGATTAACTGGGACGATTATTGGCAGTATTGCTGGTGGTTTTTTATTGCCGATACTTGGCATGTATCGTTCATTGATGATTTTCGGTGTGGCACAGATGGTATCGAATTTATTTTTTATGTGGATGGCATTGGTGCCGAAGAGTTTAGTGTTGATGGCGTCGTCGTTATTCGTAGAAAACTTTTGTGCTGGATTGTCATCGGTAGCGTTTGTGGCATTTCTTATGTCGCTCTGTAATCGTCGATACACTGCGACGCAATATGCTTTATTTTCTGCATTGGCTGCAGTTGGTCGAGTGTTTATTGGGCCATTGGCTGGTGTGATGGTTAAAGGCTATGGCTGGGTTGATTTTTATATTTTAAGTGTAGTGATTGGCATGCCATCGCTGTTGTTATTGTGGTGGTTGAGGCATCGATTAGACTTTGGCTTACAGCAGCCTGCTTAGCTGTTTGATAGAAATAAATAGGGAGACTGTGTGCGTCGAGATCTGGCTGGATTAACGGGTGAAGATTTAATTAAAGAAGCGCAACATCGCGCGGCTTTCCAACAAAAAAATCTTTGGTATTTTCATTACCGACTAAAAGAAGTGCTGATGGTTGTTGCCAACATGGCGATGAATTTTTATTGTGCTGATTCCTTTACTGAACGTCATACGGCACATAGTAAATGGTTAAATGATTTTCGTGTTACCGGCTTGTTTGTTTTAATGGCTGGTACTGCTGTTGGAAATTTCTTTGCAAAAGTACCTGTGCTGATAGCTATAGTGAATGGTTTGGGTTTTAATGCGGAACAAAAGCGTATTTATCGTGCGGTGGAACGAGGCATTGAAAAGAGTAAGTTGTTATTGGCGCGTGGCGATACATTATATTGCAGTATGACGCCTGAAGATTTAAGGGCGCTATGCCCTGATATGGATTATCGTGGTCAGCGTAACCCTCGTAACTTTATTCTGATGTGTAATTTGTTAGAGGCGTTGTATGAAATCAAGTTAGTGATACGAACTACGCAATCGATGCAGAGCAATGAGTTTGACTCTGAAACAGTGAGAGATGATGGTGAGGCCGGTGTGGCGATGGGGGATGCAGCTGGCGGCATGGCAACTGCGTCATTACCCATTGAGCTGCGACTGAACCATAGTCAAAGTGTATTTGGCCCTACAGATAATGTGTTAAATGAAAGTTCGTTGAGTGATTGGCAGACATTAAGGCAGCATCCTGGTGATGCTTTATATTATGGTGCTAAGTGGTTTACTTTGCGTTTAGGTGCGAGTCTGGCGGTTATTTTATCGATTAACCATTCGTTCCATAATATTTTACAAAGTTGGTGTGGTTTAAAAAACACATCGCATGCGGGTTATTTATGGTTTGCGATGATTGTTGGATTAGGGGTGGGTGATTACCGCGCGCTTGCTGCAAACTCATTGGTGAATCATAAGTTATATAAAGAAATCAATTTATTGGATGGTCGTCGTCAATTAAAAATTAAGCCTGCAATGAATTGGCGCGCAGTTGCAGTGGCGGCATTACCGATCACTATCAATATGTTTTTTAATACCAGCATGACAATATTTTTTGGTAATGATGGTTTAAAGTCATTGTTCGAACAAGCGGGTTGGTTGTGGCGTCGAGAGGCTTATGATATGCCGCAATGGATGGGGCATGTGGCTGTGGGCTGGTTTATGATTGGTAATATCACTACGGCAATGAGTTCGACGCAGTTAGAAACTTATCGTAAATTAGAATGTTCATTTGAAGGGAAGTCAGATAAGCGTATCAATGACAGTTCTACGCAAGTTTATCCATGGACTTGGCGTTTAGCGATGTTGGGTATGTTTCTCGACAGTGTTAACTATGGTTTGGTGGGTTCAAATAGTACTGACAGCGCGTGGCGCAGTGATAAGTTATTGGGGCCAGAGACGGCTTATGCTTTTGCTTTGTTGATTGGTGCAGCGGTTACTGTGACTTCTATGTTCTGGTCTCGGATGACCGGGTTGGCTTCTTTTTCTGGTGTGATGAAAACGGTTACGGGTCATAGCCATGTTAAGTCAGGCATTGAAGGGCTTGATGAGTCTGATGCTGCGGCCGATGGGTTGTTGAGGCGTGCGGTCTCCGTGTAGTCAATTGACTATTTGCATTGTGCGCAAAAAAAGTATATATTTCTTTTTCGTGATCGTTCGGTCGTGTCGATTTTTTCGTTTTAGTTCGCCTTATAAAGCCATTTCTAACGGACTCTAGAATTCGCTGTTTTTTAATATCAAATACTGCTCGTGTATGCTTAGCGGAGAATAATAATGCGTAATAAAAATGGGGAGCGCCCGAATGCGGGAACATTGCAGCCGTCATGTACTCAAAACCGGTGGCGAAGTTTGAAATATTATGATAATGGATGGAATTATTTTACATTGGATGGACAAAAAAGAGAGGTGTTAAATGCCGCAGGTAAGCATATTTTGGATTGGTGTAAAGGTTCTTATAGGCCGTATCGACCAATGCCTAAAATACGTGAGGTGCGTGATTGTGCCACTCAGACCACCATGCAAGCAACGGCTTCACCCGCGGCGCCAAAGCTGAGTTCACCACCGGTTGGTTTAAATCGGTCATCAACGACACCTGAAAAGAGCGTTGATTCAACATCATTGAGTGAAACCAGCGAAGAAAGTCAGCAATCGAATACTCAGCAAGCAGAAAATTCATATAGTTTTCCAGTGATGGCGGTGGTGGATAAACAAATAAAATTAGCAGTTGTTAATCAAGTGGGTAGAGCGGTTGAGCAAGCGATGCGGCAATCTGAAGAATCAAAAAAATCAGAACAGTTGGCTAGAAGGGTAAGGCCTCGAGCTGATAGGGGGAGAGATAAACGCCGCCGCATAAAATACAAACACCGTCACGCTAAGACGAAGTGTGAGCACGATATTGATAGGGTGATACGCAATAAGTTTGATGTGTATGTGTTTGATACAAAACTAAGGCCGAGATCAGGGTTTAGGGGTAGAAAAAGTGTTCATGCTTTAAAACAAGCTGAGCAGAAGCCAGATAATATGGATTTTAAACCAGCTCCACCAGCTACAAATACAAAGTCGAGCCATGTTCATACGGGTTTAACGGCTTGGCAGGTGAAAGAAATGTTATACAAACGGCGTTGTTCTACACCATGCCCACCGCTGGAGGAAAAAATACAAAATGTAAAGTCGCAATTGTTTCGGTTGAAGCGAGAGGGCCGCTTCTTGGCTCGACAAGGCAGTGACTTGGAGTATGGCAGTTTGGGGGGTAGCAGCGCTGAGTCTTCGGTGGTCAGTGATGAGTTGTTAAGCCCTAAGTCTTCACGATAAGGTATTAAGCTTACGTTGAGGTAAATATTTGCTACAATTAAGTCGTCTTAAAGTATTCAATGGGTGTGGCCATGTCAAGCAAAACTAATGAAGATGATGAAAAAGTAGCCGTAGTCACTGGCGCAAGCCGTGGGATAGGTAAAGCGGTTGCTGAGCGTTTAGCGCGTATGGGCTATCATGTCGCTTTATTGGCGCGTTCAATTGATGAGTTGCAAATAGTATCGCGCGATATCCAGCATCGCTACGGTGTAAAGGCAGAATGCTACCAGGTTGATGTTGCTGAAAAGCGGCAGGTGTTTGATTGTGTCGGTGAGATTGTTAATCAATATGGTCACGTCGATGTGGTGTTCAATAATGCAGGCATTGCGATTAAGGGCACCAGCTGGATTGACCCTGATGATTTTGAAAATATGCTAAAGGTTAATTTGTTGGGCGCATTTTATGTGATCCATGCTGTTGCTGAAGGCATGAAGCAAAGAGAGTCGGGTTATATTTTTAATTTAGTATCACGTTCGGCTGTTGTTGGTCGCGAATCACTGGGCGGTTATGCTGCTACAAAATTTGGGTTACGTGGATTTTCTGAAGCGTTATATAAAGAGTTGTCGCCTTATCATGTAAAAGTGACGTCGCTTCACCCTGGTTGGGTCAGCACCGACATGACAAAAGGGATGGATGTGCCGCAAGAAGAAATGATCCAAACTTGCGATATAGCAGACATGGTTGAGTGTTTACTAGGACTTAGTCGCTATACCTATGTGCAAGATATCATTATCGAACCGCAAGCGGTCATTAAAACTATTTTTCCGTTTCAACGGCAATAGTAGTGATGCAAATACTTTTTCTATCCCAAATTAATTTTTAATATTAAAATCAAACAATAATATATTTCTTCGATATATGATTCTCATATTCGAAGTGTTACACTTTTTCAAAAAAAAGACATCGGTGTGTGGGAGTGTGATCGAATAAACACTCGGGTAATGATATTTTCGAAAATTCTTACCTTTAGCAAGAGGATAAGTGGATGAGCGATTTCACTGCACCATCAGCATCGAGAAATGTTAATCAAAAAATAAACATAGAACATAAAGAACTTCAAGAGTATTTGCACAATTGGGACGCGGAATATAAAGAGAAGATGAGTCATATTGATATTTTTGATTCAGCTGTCACGTCGCAATACAGTAACGAGCAACTTCAGTATTTCGTAAAAATATTTTACCATTCTCGGGGTCACTTTAAAGATTTTTTGTGGCATCTTGGGAACTATGCGCCTAGTAAAAATATTAAAGATATTATTTTAAAGAATATTGAAGAAGAGTTTAATGGTGAGCATAGCTCTCATGAGCAAATGTATTTAGATTTTGCAAGGAAGCTGGGGGTTGATTTAACAGAGGTTATTGTAGATGAAGTTGATTATTTGCCTGAGATTAGAAAGTTTAACAAGTTACATATTGAGTGGTTATATAAACAGCCATGGGATGTAAGGTTTGCAGCATTTTCTGCTTATGAGCGTTTGGACAAAACAGATTATGAAGCATTGACAACTCTTTTTCCTGATGAGCATATCTTTTCTAAAGTTCATCGAGAGGCAGAGCATTTTGATAGAACGTTTAATGAGCTTGGTGCCATTTGGAGTAGGGATCCTAATAATGTAATTATGGCCTTTGAATTTATTTGTTCAACTCAAGCTGAAATGTGGCAGGACCTGTCAATTGCGATCACTAAAGCATAATATAAAAAAAATTAGTTCATACGCATATAACTTGTTATGGAAAAGAGCCGAGGGGACTGAAAAGCAAATTTTTTTGTTTGGTATAGTGCTGTTCTTTAATTATCCTATTTTCTACTTGATTTGGAAGTATGCGGCCATACAGAGTTATGAGAGTTTAACGCTTAGGATATTTGCTAGTTTTATCTGCATACCATTGATATGTGTTCGTCAATGGCCAAAAAAACTTTCTAAGTTTATTCCAATATATTGGTATTGTGCTGTAACATTCTGCCTTCCGTTCTTTTTTACATATATGACAATTATGAATCATGGGGCTGTTGTTTGGCTTTTAAATTTGATTCTTGCTTTGTTGTTGATATTTATATTGCTGGATTTTACTGGTCTATGTCTTACAGTTGTTTTGGGTGCAGGATTTGCTTTCTTAGCTTTTTCATATATTTCACCAAAAGGACTTGCCTTTGATCCGGGTAGCATCAATTTGGCAGGAACGCTAGGGACATTTTTCGCGGCACTTGTGGTTGGTGGTGTGTTTGCTAGAAATAGAGAGGTAATGGTTGCAGAGAAAATTAGAAAACAGTCAGAGGCCGCTAATAATGTAAAAACAGAGTTTATTGCCAATATGTCACATGATATTAGAACGCCGATAACGGGTATAATTGGGTTGGTTCAAGATTTACTAAACAAGGCTGATAGCACAAATGATTATTTAGTAGGTGACACTAAATCAAGTAGTGCACACAGTAATTCAAATGAAATATTGCTAGATATAGTGAATTTAATACAAACTGATGGAAGATTATTGCTTAGTGCAACAGATGAGCTTCTGCAGTTATGTAATGAAATATTAGAAACAATCAACTTAGAGTCTGGAGTAATAAATGAAGAAGCAGTGTCGTTCAGTATTCGTGATTTAATACAGCAAAATATTGAGCTATTTAGTCCAGTTGCTACAAATAAAAAATTAGAATTAACTTCAAAAATAGATGGTGACGTCCCAATTTATCTAAGTGGGTTATATTAACCGTTGTATCGTTGCGTTTTGAATTTAATAAGTAATGCATTAAAGTTTACAGAAACAGGTTATGTAAGGGTGTGTGTTAGCTCAAGGAAAATAAAAAGCACATCAATTCTGTTAATAATCATTGTAGAAGATTCCGGGGCTGGTATTCCAAGAGATAAATTTGATGTTATTTTTGAGCACTTTTCTCGATTAACACCTTCATTTGAGGGTGTTTACAAAGGTGCTGGGCTTGGTTTGTATACAGTGAAGCGCTACATTAAGGCTATGAATGGAAAAATTGAGGTAAGTAGTGAATTGAACAAAGGTACTTGCTTCACGGTAACTCTCCCATTCAAGATTTCTGATCATGCGGATATCGGTAAGGAAACGATTGAGCAGGAAATTGAAGATATACCGGATGAATATAATTCAGCTATAGAAATAAAAAATGTTAAGAAGCTGTTTGATTAAACAAAATACTGTATAGTTCCTCACTGGAAATCAGTG
>JARGOB010000004.1:0-21274 GCA_029212925.1 Coxiellaceae bacterium
TTTAAATACTTGACTATCAAGACGGTAGATCCCGGATCGGGGTCCGGGATGACAACGTCGAGATCCGGGATAATAATCACAGCTCGACTATGCTGCACGTTAAGCTGGCAGGGATACGATTGTGAAATATAAGTTGATTATTTGCCTATTTGACTGGATCCCGGATCGGGGTCCGGGATGACAACGTCAGGGATGACAACGTCAGGGTCCGGGATGACAACGTCGAGACTAAGAACCAGCGACCTGCATATTGTCGATCAAAATGGAACCGCAGAGCACGGCACTGCTATGATCGATATCATCAGACATCAACGTTAAGCCTGCAAACATATTCTGCAGTGTTGAAGCGATAGTAATCTCTTCTACCGCATGTTGGATCTCGCCATTCTCAACCCAATATCCAAAGGCGCCACGCGAGTAGTCACCAGTAACAATATTAATGCCCTGCCCCATCAATTCAGTCACCAACAAACCAGTGCCCATTTGCTTGAGTAGATCATCAAAACTGACCGTTGGCATTTCCAACACGCAATTATACACACCGCCCGCATTACCAGTGGTTTGTAAATCTAAACGCCGCGCAGAATAATGACTCAATGCATAACTGGTTAACACACCTTGATCAATATAATTAATTTCACGCGTTTTAACGCCATCACTATCAAATGCTGAACTACCAATAGCGGATAAAATATGCGGCTGCTGACTAATCGTTACATCATCACGAAATAATTTTTTACCCATGGCATCACACAAAAACGAACTTTGTTGATATAACGCTGAACCACTTATGGCACTAACAAAATGGCCTAATAGTGATTTTGCTACGCGATGATTGAAAATCACCGGGTAGTTACCGGTCGGAATTTGGCGCGCATCTAATCGACTCACGGTATTATGCACCGTCGCCTTAGCAATCGAGTCATAATCTTTTAACGCTTTAGCATTACGCGCTTTGCTGTAATCATAATCGCGCTGCATACTGCCGTCAGCATTCTGCGCAATCAAACTACAGGTTACAGAGTGTAAACTCGATTTATAGTTCACCAACAAGTCATGACTATTACCATACCAATGCTCACCATCGTAACTACAGATATTCACCCCTTCTGATTGACTGATACGAGCATCAGATTGCAAAGCAATTTGCTCACATCCCAGTGCTTGCTCAATAGCAAGGCTAGGTGTCATATCCCAATGATGATAAAGCTGTAAATCAGGCACATCAAATGCCATCAATTCACGTTCAGCTAAACCAGCACACGGATCTTGTTCTGTGTAACTAACAATGCTTAACGCTTTTTCGAATAATTGTTCACATGCTTTAGTAGAAACTTCAGAACTGTTTACATGGGCAACACGTTGATCTTTATACAAACTTAAACCCAAGCTTTGACCAGTATGATGCTCAATGGTTTCAACATCACCGTTGCGCACATCAACAGAAAAGCCGCGGTCAATATCAAAACTGACCTCGGCTGTTGATTGGTTTTGCTTGGCTAATGCTAGCAGAAGTTCGATATTATCCTTCAATGACAATGCGCCTCATCATGGCCATCGCCTTTGCCACCTTTCGATTTACCGCCACCTTTCAATGTGCGATTTATCTTATCGATACCTTTTTGTTCTGGTAATCGTTGTAACGCTAACTCAAACACCTGATCGATCCATTTTACTGGATGAACCTCTAGACCTTCCAGCACCTCAGCAGGTATTTCTTTTAGGTCACGCTTGTTTTCGTCAGGAATAATCACGTGTTTAATACCACCGCGTAATGCCGCCAATAGCTTTTCTTTTAAACCACCAATTGGCAATACTTCACCACGCAGAGTAATCTCACCCGTCATAGCAACATCCGCACGAATAGGGATCTGAGTAATTGCTGATACTAGCGCTGTACACATCGCACCACCCGCACTCGGACCATCCTTAGGTGTCGCGCCCTCCGGAACATGCACATGGAAATCATGTTGCTGATAAAAGTCTGCACTCAGACCCCAAACAACACTGCGACTTCTAACAACAGTCATCGCTGCTTGAATCGATTCAGTCATCACATCACCCAAGCTACCGGTATAACTCGATTTACCTTTACCCGGTACCACCTGTGCTTCAATCGTTAAGATATCACCACCCACTTGAGTCCAGGCCAATCCCGTGACTTGACCCACTTGGTCATGGTCTTCGGCCAATCCAAATCGGTATTTCTTAACACCCAAATAATCTTCAATATTCTTTGCGGTAATCTTACGCTTCTTAGCTTTTTCATCTTCATCGAGCAAAAGTTCTTTCACTACTTTACGGCAAATTTTTGCTATTTCTCGCTCAAGATTACGCACACCCGCTTCACGCGTATAACTGCGCACAATCTCGCGGAATGCATCTTCAGAAACACTGATCTCACCTTTTTTCAAACCACTGTTTTCCATTTGTCGTGGCAGCAAATATTTTGTAGCTATATTCAGCTTTTCACTTTCGGTATAACCAGACAAGTGAATAACTTCCATCCGATCCAATAACGCCGGCGGTATATTCATCGAGTTAGATGTCGCAATAAACATTACATCAGATAAATCGTAATCCACTTCTAAATAGTGATCATTAAACGTATCGTTTTGCTCTGGATCTAACACCTCCAATAAAGCTGAGGCCGGATCACCACGAAAATCCATCGCCATTTTATCGACTTCATCGAGCATGAATAAAGGGTTGCGTACTTTTACTTTGGCTAATTTTTGCAGTACCTTACCCGGCAGTGCACCGATATAAGTACGGCGATGACCACGAATTTCCGCTTCATCACGCACACCGCCTAAAGAAATACGCGCAAACTCACGTCCAGTAGCATTTGCTATCGATTGGCCCAGTGATGTTTTACCCACACCTGGAGGTCCAACCAAACATAAAATAGGCCCTTTAAGTTTTTTCACCCGGTGCTGAACGGCTAAATATTCCAGAATACGTTCTTTAACTTTTTCCAAACCATAATGATCTTCTTCTAAAACAGACTCAGCCTTTTTAAGGTTTTTATTCACTTTGGATTTTTTCTTCCAAGGCACCTTAACCAACCAATCCAAATAGTTTCGGCATACCGTTGCTTCCGCTGACATCGGTGACATCAACTTTAATTTTTTTAATTCGGCATCGGCTTTCTCTTTAGCTTCATCAGACAAACCTGCTGTTTCAATTTTCTTTTCCAAGTCTGCCATTTCATCAAAGCCCGCTCCTTCATCTATTTCACCGAGCTCACTTTGAATCGCTTTAATTTTTTCACTAAGGTAGTATTGACGTTGATTTTTTTCAACTTGCGTTTTAACGCGCCCCTGAATACGCTTCTCAACGTCCATTAAATCAAGCTCTTCAATCAATAAAGCATGCAGCGCATCCAGACGCTCTTTGGGGTTAATGGTTTCTAATAATTTTTGACGTGACTCGATTTTAGTGGTCATGTGCGCAGCAATACTATCCGCTAAACGGCCTGGATCATCAATACCGCCCAGTGACACCACCACTTCGGTAGGAATTTTATTATTTATTTTAACCAATTCTTCAAACTTGGACATCACACTGCGTTTGTAGATATCCAACTCACGATTTTCTTCAGCATCTTCTTTATCGAGCAGCTCTATATCTGCTGAATACGCTTCATCTTTGACAGCAAAATCTTTAATTTTCGCACGACATGAACCCTCAACTAATACTTTTATCGTGCCGTCCGGTAGTCGTAATAATTGCAAAATAGTCGCAACCGTACCCACCTCATAAACATCTTTCTTGCCAGGCTTATCGGTCTTAGCATCGCGCTGCGTAATTAATAACACTTGCTTGTCTTCACCCATCGCATTATCTAGCGCATTGATCGACTCTGTTCGACCAACAAATAGTGGGATCACCATAAAAGGATAGATAACAACGTCGCGCAACGGCATTGCAGGAATGGTGGTGACAGATTTCTTAGTTGTCATAGAGTTACCTTATTGCTGATTATAAAGATATGCCAAACGATTACTTATCGTCTGGAACTGCCTTGTCATGTAACTTGTCCTTATTACCCTTGTAAACATACAGCGGTTTTGACTCACCTTTTACAACACCAACGTCAATGATAACTGAATCAATGTCTTCAATTGACGGTAGTTCATACATAATATCTAGCAAAGTATGCTCCATGATTGAACGTAATCCGCGAGCTCCGGACTTACGCTTAATCGCTTGCTTAGCAATTTCATGCAATGCTTTTTTACGAAAATCTAATTTTACTTCTTCTAACTCAAATAATTTTTGATACTGTTTTGTCAGCGCATTGCGTGGCTCAGTTAATATATTCACCAAGCTAGCTTCATCCAACTCATCTAACAATGCAATGACCGGTAAACGACCAATAAATTCAGGAATCAAACCAAAGCGAATCAAATCTTGTGGTTCTACTTTATCCATTAATTCTGTGGCAGTTAATGCTTCATCTTTATCACGCACTTCTGCCGAAAAACCAATCGTGCTTTCCTCAGTACGCTGACGCACAATTTTATGTAAGTCAGCAAAGGCACCACCGCAAATAAATAAAATATTTGAAGTATCGACCTGCAAGTATTCTTGTTGCGGATGCTTACGACCGCCTTGTGGTGGAATGGCTGCAACAGTACCTTCAATGAGCTTTAATAAAGCTTGCTGCACACCTTCACCAGATACATCACGCGTTAATGATGGACTGTCTGATTTACGTGCAATTTTATCAATCTCATCAATATAGATAATACCGGTTTGTGCTTTTTCAACATCGTAATTACAACGCTGCAGTAATTTTTGCACAATATTTTCGACATCCTCACCAACATAACCAGCTTCGGTTAATGTCGTGGCATCTGCAATAGCAAAAGGAACATTCAAAACACGCGCCAAGGTTTGCGCCAATAGTGTTTTACCCGAACCGGTTGGGCCAATCAACAAAATATTACTCTTGCTCAATTCAACATCATCAGTAGCCACTTTGGCATTTAAACGTTTGTAATGGTTGTATACCGCTACCGATAGCACGCGCTTAGCAAAATCTTGACCGATAACATAATCATCAAGTTGCTTATGAATTTCGCTAGGTTTTGGTAATTTTTGTGCACCGTCAGCGTCCTGTGCACTCTCTTCCTCACGGATGATATCGTTACACAGATCAACACATTCATTACAAACAAATACTGAAGGACCGGCAATTAGTTTTTTGACTTCGTGTTGGCTCTTCCCACAAAACGAACAGTACAGCGCTTGTCCGCTTTCCTGATCATTGTTGTTATCACTCATTATTCAACCTCGTTAACTTATCTATATATCAGTTTAACTGTTATAGGCTTAACTATAAACCCTTTGACCTAATATTGGGACTGTACTCATTATTTCAACACTTTGTACAAAACATTTAATAACAGATACATGCTGAAGCACTGGTCCATTTCAAGGTGGGCAAAGTCCCTGTTTTACGGAAGTAAAGCGCAGCGTAGTGGAACGAAGCGAGCCATGAAGTAAAAGGGACGGTGCTCACCTTGATGACCGATACGCCCCTGTATTATGAAAGAAGCTAAACTTTTTCGGTTTCCTTAACCTCAGCCTTACTGCGCGGCGCAAATACGCTATCGATTAGACCGTATTTCTTCGCTTCCTCAGCATTCATAAAGTTGTCACGATTGGTATCTTGCTCCAATGTGGCAACAGGCTTATTGCAATGCTTAGCTAAAATCTGATTCAACATATCACTAACACGCTGTGTTTCTTTCGCATGTATTTGAATATCCGTACCTTGGCCTTGATAACCGCCTAGCACCTGATGAATCATCACAGTTGCATGCGGTAATGCAGCACGTTTACCTGCAGCACCACCTGCTAACAATAATGAACCCGCACTACAGGCCTGACCAATGCACAATGTACTGACATCACATTTTATAAACTGCATAGTGTCATAAATAGCCATACCAGCAGTTACCACACCACCCGGTGAGTTAATGTACATTGAAATATCTTTATTGGGGTTTTCAGACTCTAGAAACAGCAACTGCGCCACAATTAAATTAGCCATGTGCTCTTCGATAGGACCAACAACAAATATAATACGATCTTTTAATAGACGGGAGTAGATATCATAAGCACGCTCCCCACGTGAAGATTGCTCAACTACCATGGGTACCAAATTGGCTTGATGTGACATCAGTGTCTTAGACATTCTACTCTCCTGCTATTATTCTTTGTTATCCGCTTTATCATCTTTCGGCGGATTCATCACTTCATCATAAGTCGCTTGCTTTTGATTCACAACCATTTTTTCAATCAAACGATCAACTGCTATATCTTCGATCACAGCTGACTCAACTTCGCTCAATGATTCGCGATTGCTATAATACCACTCCACCACTTTTTCTGGCTCAGGATACATCGATGCAATCTCATCCACACGCGCTCTGATCATGTCTTGATCTGGTTTGATTTCAAACATCTTAATCACTTCAGCTAACAACAAGCCTAGTTTAACGCGCTTGCTTGCTTCTTCCATGTAGGGTTCTTTAGGTAGATTTAATTTGCTCAAATCCAAATCTTTAATATTCTGACCACCGCTCATCTGTTGCAAAGCCATCTGTTGCAGATGTTTTACTTCTTCATCCACCAATGAGGCAGGCACCATGATGTCATTTTTGGCTAACAACTGATTCAGCACGCCTTCTTTACGATGTTGCAATAAACCACGCTTTAATTCGTTAACCATATTTTCTTTGGCTTTTTCACGCAGTTTTTCAGCGCCACCTTCAACACCCAACTTCTCGGCTAACTTATCATCATTTTCAACAGGTTGTTGCACTAACACCTTGTTTACTTTGACTTTAAATTCAGCTGGTTTGCCAGCTAATTCTTTAGCATGATAATCTTCAGGGAAGTTGACGGTAATCGTTGCTTCATCACCATGCGAACAGGCCAACAATTGATCTTCGAAACCTGGGATCATGCTATTGCTGCCCAACTCCAGATCAAAGCCCTCAGCCTTACCACCTTCAAATGCTTCACCATCAATAAAACCTTCAAAGTTGATATTAACTTTATTACCGCGTTGAGCAGGTTGCTCACTAAGCGTCCATTCTGCGTTTTGTTCACGCAGTTTATTCATCATGCTATCAATATCACTGTCTTGAACTTCAGCAGACATTTCTTCAACGTTGTCACCATCAAGTGTTTTCAGCTCAATGTCTGGATACGTTTCGTATTTTACCGCAAACTCAAACTCTTCACCTTTTTTGTACTCACCCAAAGGTTCAACCTGAGGCATGCCGGCAATTTTAATTTCGTTTTCTTCAACAGCTTTACGGAATGAAGACTCGAGCACTTCACCTAATACATCCTGGCGAATTTGCGCACCATATTTCTGCTCAATCACATTGGCAGGGACTTTACCTTTACGGAAACCAGGTACATCAGCTTGTTTTGCTGCTTTCTTTAAATTCTCAGAATATTTGTTATCGATCATATCGGCAGGCAAAGATACCTTAAGACGACGTGACAGACCTTCTAAATTCTCGACCGATACTTGCATACTAATCAACCTCTTAGGCTTAATGGTTCTTATATATCTGTATATATAATAGTGTTGGTACGAGAGGAGAGACTCGAACTCTCACGGGTTACCCCACTGGAACCTAAATCCAGCGCGTCTACCAATTCCGCCACTCTCGCACGGGCTTAAAAAATAGTCCGCCATTCTAGCGCTATCTATCTAAGGAAACAAGTAATATTAAGAAAACAGTGACAGCAAAATAGCAATCAAGAAAATTACTCCCAGCACTAGGCTCACAGCAACCAGAGGTAGAGATACACAAAACTGACGATCGGCGTCCGCCTCACGATGACGCAAGACAAACAACGAGGCAAAGATCATTAGATACATTAACACAGCACCCAACACCGAAACCGCTACCAACCATTTGGCAATAGTGGCCGACATCGCTAACGCAATAGCAAATACCCCCGGGGCTAGTAACGCTTGGGTTGGCACATCACGCTTCGATAAACGTGAAAACTTTTTTGGCAAATGACCCGAGCGACTCATGGCATACACCTGGCGCGAATACGCCAACGTAATCCCATTCAAACTAGCAAACAACCCAAACACTCCCAACACTACAACCACCTTGGCAGCGGCATGTGCTAGCGGTGATGGAATCTGCAATAATGCTGAAGGCAGCGGTGAATCCGTTGTGGCCGCCAATTGACCACTGAGAAACATGGTAATCGTCACTGTTGCAATCGTGCATAAAATCAACGTTACCAAGGCTGCAATAAATCCTTTAATCACCGTATGTGTTGGGTCTTGCAATTCTTCGGCAGTCATCACACCGCCTTCAATCGCCAAAAAAAGCCAAATCGCAAATGGTATCACGTGCATAATTTCTTTAACATTTAACGCGTGATCAATATTTTTCACCTGATGCCATTGCACAAAATGGCCGCCAACAAAATAAAATACCAACAAGCCCACTAGCGCAAGAACAGTTGCAATCAGTTCGATACGCGCCATATTCTCAACTTTAAAACAATTGATGGTTAACACCAGTACCAACACTAAAAACGTAATCAATTTATCAGAAAACGCTGGGACCAAAATATGTATGTAGTGGCCCATCGATACGGCAATAGCCGGAACAGCAAATAAAAACTCTAAAAGACAAAACCAACCAGCAATAGCGCCTGCCCGCGGCCCAAAAGCACGCGTGGCATATTCACTCGGTCCGCCGGACGAAGGAATGAAGCTGGCTAACTCAGCACAACTCAACGTTAAGCCAGTGTAGAAAACCACCACCAATAATACACCGTAAAAAAAGCTGCTTAACTGCGTGATTAAGCCTACCCCATAACTCCAGCCAAAATATTGACCAGATATCACCATGCCGACCATCAAGGCCCATAGCTTAAGGGGTGTTAGTGTTTTATGCAGTTGATTTGTATTCAAGTGAGACTAGTCCGGTAATACTTGCCAATAGGTCTTAGGCGATGTCACTTCAAACATATGTTTTGCTAGACCACCCAAAAACTCTTGCATCTCTTCAGTTTTGTTGTGGTTTTCAAATGCCTCTTCACTGTCCCATACGGAATACATCATAAACTCACAGGGATTGCGCAAAGATTGATGCACGTTATACGTCAAGCAGCCAGGGTTTTTACGTGAAAGCTTCATGATACGATCCATATAGTCTTTGACGTAATCTTTCATATCGGCAGGCGACATACCCGCCACCATCACCACAAATGATCCTTGAGCCATTTTTTTGTCCTTGTTAACAACACAATACGCATCATAACAAGTAATAGCCTAAGGAAACAGTCAATATTAATTTCGATTAGACTAGTTTTTATTGATTTAAACCATGGGTCTGTGTATTATTCGGTCAATAAAATTTAGCGCTCAAAACCCAACAGAGAAGAAACATATGAAGTACACCGATAATACTTGAAAAAAAAGATGAAGACATGCTCGGCAAAAAAAACAGTGTCTTTTTATATCTACGTAAGAAACAAGCCATATCAGAGCTTACCTATGGCACTAAATTCCACCTTAACGTAAGATCCGATCAGGTAGCAGACGCTTGGGATTGTATCGAAGACCTATTAGTCTGCGATGATTCACCGTTTGATTCCTTTAAAGTAATTGATACTAGCGAAACGTATGACGGTGATGATGAAAAAGAACGTCAGCGCATGGAGCGCATAACACAAGGCATGCAATTTACCTTTTATGTGCATGCGCAAGCCACACAACCCCAAATGCCCGAAGCAAAACTCAAAGCAATTGCCACCCTATTCCACAGCATTGAAACACGATTAACAGCAGCTGGAATAGAACCAGGTATTATCCCTGAACCTGACCACCAACTCAGCCGGTATATATCGTCACGCTACGCCGCGAACGGTAACGTGTATACTGAAGGTCTTGGCAGCAAGGGTGAGCATAATTGGCGCGCCAAACGCGAAATCGAATTTATAGCTGAACACAATGGCTGGCCTATCAAGCCAATACCTGAGTATGATGAAACAGCATCACTCAGCTTTCACCACTTATTAGACTGGTTCGAAAGCTTAACGCAATCTTCCCGTCACTGGATGAACAGCTCTCGATTGCAAAGTCAATTAGCTCAACGCAGGTTGGTCATAGAAACAATAGTTACATCACACGATCAAAGTATTACACCTTTTGAGCGATTAGCCGTCTTAGCTCATGAGTCACTAACTGCACTTGAGTATGATGACTATTTGACACAAAATTCCTACGAGCATATGACTATAAATTTGCTTTATAGCGACGAAACACTTAAAATCAGCATCAAAACTGCAACTGAGGCGGTACACCCTTACCACAACCAACTAGCTAGACTATATAGCGCTAAAATAATGCGACAACACATACAAATTGCATGCGATGATTTCGATACAAACCCTTTAGCAGATATGCAATTTAGAGAAAAATTATTCTTCCCTCCGTACTTGTATTATTATATTGAATGCTCTGCGTCTGCAGATCTTGATGATTTAACCCGACAGTTTGTTAAAGGTTGTAGTGAAAAATCATTTGCAATTGACGTAATACGTGTGAGCTTAAGACTAGGCAAAGATCCAAAACTAGCACAGATGGTAGAGGGTGCACCGGCTATCAAAGAGCTGGTATTCAAGCGTGAGCAGGAAGTTGTAGATGACGACAGCGCTACTGAGCTAATGAAGATTATCAGTAAACAAGTGGAAAATACAAAAGCTGACGAAACCTTAGCTATGACCAGAGAAACAACGGAATTGATGGGGCCAGGACATCCTTTTTAGCATTAATAAAAGCTTAAGTTTGACACGCAGTAGACTATCCCTGGCTTGTTATTCCATCAAGGATTAGTTACCATTCAACTCTATTCAATTTAAGAAAGGTCTCGCCTCCAGTGAACAAATAAAACCTCTATTTGCGTAAATACTGCATGACAGCACTGTCACCCGGCTCCGAGATTGTCATCCCGGACCCCGATCCGGGATCCAGTTACCAATATGCTGTCATCCCGGACCCCGATCCGGGATCCAGTTACTAAAATGCTGTCATCCCGGACCCCGATCCGGGATCCAGTCATTAAAAATAGCGAGTTTTATTATGGCAACACCAGCAATTATTATACATTCAATCGATTACAGCACAGCTGATGACAAACATTTGTTTAAACAGTTATCGCTGACACTAGACAAACAAAAAACTGCATTAATCGGCAATAACGGCACAGGCAAAACCACACTGCTTGCGTTGATTAGCGGGCAACTAAAGCCACAAAGTGGCGCCATCACCACCCATGGCACCATTGCATATTTACAGCAATCCGCAAGTAGAACCGCTGATAAAACAATTGCCGATGCGCTTGGCATCGGTGAGCAATGGCGCGCTTACCAAGCCATACAACAAGGTTCAACCGACGTTAACCATTTTGACCGGTTAGACAATCAGTGGGATATCGAACAGCAAGCACAAGCCGCATTATCGCAATTCAATCTCACTGACTTATTGCTAGACACACCGTTGAATCAACTCAGTGGCGGACAATTAACCCGTGTTAACTTAGCCCGAGCTTTCTTGCCACAATACGATTATTTATTATTAGATGAGCCCAGCAACAACCTCGACCAATCAACACGTGAATTATTGCACCAGGTTATACAGCGTGAATCACGCGGCATGTTGATTGCTAGTCATGATCGTGAACTACTGGAGCTAATGGAACATACGATTGAACTGTCATCTTTAGGCGTTAAGCACTACGGGGGTAATTACAGTTACTATATACAACAAAAGGCGATTGAAACCGAAGCATCACAGCAAGCACTGACCAACCGCATACACCTTGCAGAAACAGGTCTATCGCAAATTCAACGGCGCAAGCAAATTCACCAACGCAGCGCATCAAAAGGATTAAAAGCGAAAAAAGCCGAGATTGAAGCCAAAGGCAGTTATGATAAACTTGGCTTTAAATCAGCGAAAGGCCGCAGTGAAAAAACCAATAAAAAAATACTGACCCAAGCAGAACGCAAATCATCCACATTACAAGCTGAGCTAGACGAAGCCAAAGCGCAGGTGGAGCATATAAAATCATTACGTGTTGATTTAATCAAAACCTCAGTACCAAACAACAAAATGGTTTTAGAGTTATCTGATGTCAGTTTTAATTATGGACCACATAGCATTATTAAAAAATGCAACTTACTAGTAAAAGGCCCTACACGTTTAGCGATCCAGGGTGACAATGGCAGCGGCAAGACCACATTAATTAAACTGATTCTTGGTGATCTAATACCGCAGTCAGGCAGCATCGAACGCGGCACCGATCATATCGCTTATCTCGACCAACATGCTAGTCAACTGGATGACACACTGCCTGTGATTGATAACTTTCGCCAATTTAATCCAACCATTGATGACACCAGCGCCTATCGTTTTTTAGATCATTTTTTATTTCGTAATAAAGCCGCAGAAAAAATGGTTGGCTGCCTCAGTGGCGGCGAACGATTACGCACCCTGCTCGCCTGTATTCTAATGGCCGAAACACCACCGCAATTACTTATTCTCGATGAACCGACCAACCATCTCGACATTACGAGTATTGAGTGCATAGAACAAGCATTAAAAGCCTATCAAGGTGCGCTTATTGTAGTTTCACATGACCAGCAGTTCTTAAAGAATATCGATATCGATGAACTATACTGCTTACAGTAAATCAGGGTTTATATTAGGAATACAGATGTCAAAACAAGCATTTAATGCCATGGTAACCGTCAATCTTCAGCAACAAATTGATTTGCTGAAACAACTGGTGGATATTAAATCAGTCAGTGATAACGGTGCTGCCAATGATAAGGTCAATGCCATTGTAGCAAAACAATTATCTGCCTTAGGATTTAAAATTAAATTCATTTCACACGAACGCCATCGCAAATTACGTGGCAAATTATTAGTCGCTGAGTTACCTGGCAAGTTAAAAAAATACGTCACTTTAATCGGCCATAGCGACACCGTGAATGCCAGCGATGAGTTCAATAACTTTAGTTATGAAAATAATGCCCTGTATGCGCATGGACCAGGTGTTATCGACTGCAAAGGCGGTTTAGTCGTTATGCTCGGCGCGATAAAGGCTTTTCTCAAAAACAATCCAGAACCGCAATTCTCATTACGTTTTATTTCATCGCCCGCCGAAGAAACAGGCTCACGTGACTTTCACGATCACTTAGTCAAATACGGCCAAGACAGTGAATTTATCTTAGGCTTTGAACCAGCATTTCCAAACGGCAATGTGGTAAATGCACGTGCCGGTAATCGCTGGTATAAGCTGCGCATGAAAGGTAGAACTGCTCATTCCGGTCGTGATTTTACTAAGGGCATTAATGCGGTTGCCGCCATGGCGATTAAGCTTAGTCAAATGCGCACATTTTCTGATGTCAATAAAGGAACCACCGTTGCTATCACCCACATAGAAGGTGGTAAACCCAACTACAATACCGTGCCCGAATACTGCGAAGCCATGCTTGATACACGCTTCTTAACTGACGCTGAAGACAAGCGCTTAGAAGAAGCTTTTCAACAAATTTTTCAAACGGTCGAAGTGACTGCCTATAGCGATTTTAAGCCAGCTGAAATTAAAGTTGAAATTGCCGATTACACCAACCCCATTGAATTAAGCAATAAGCATAACCACTTCTTAGACGTATATATCGATGCCATCAAAAAATTCGAAAAACAAACCATTAACGCTGATGTCTCGCATGGCTCAGCTGATTGCAACTCATTGATCACGGATTCCAATGTATTTATTGGCGGACTCGGAGCAGTCGGTGACGGCATGCACACCACCAAAGAAAAAGTCCGGGTTAACTCATTGATTACGCGCTCAGAATGCGCTGCCCAGTTGCTCAATTATATTAATACCACCTTAAGCTAGTTCATATATACTAATCTCATCCAAGTATTTGTATTTTAGAGAGAGTATTGTATGAGAGCAACAGCCAAGCAGATTAGAACAGCCATCCAAACACTTGACGGTCGAGAACTAGATACATTGACAACAGGGATGAATTTTAACGAAAAATTCAACCCATACGACTCAGGTGAAGCAGAGGATTTAATCACCATCAGGCAGTATATAAAAGAATTATTACTGACCAGTTACTACATGCACCGAGAACGTAAACCTGATGCAGGCACAATGAAACACACCATTCTCCTCATGATACAAAATTTAAACCAGAAAGGTTTGAACTTAACAACTGCAGACCTAACAACCCTTGCCAGCGCACCAACACTTGATTTATCAGCCAAACATAACCAAGGGCTTAAAGCCTTACTTAAGAACATAGCTGACCCACTGGATACATTACTTACAGATGAACTAACCAGCCATGAAAGAGACTTCACACAAAAGAAAAAAAGTGAATACGGCAAAGTACTATACAATCAATTGCGTCGCGAATCCAAAGAGTTTACTGATCATTTATCAGGGGCAAGTGCTGCAATTAAAGTTACAGAAATTGAAGCATTAGCCAGACAATGTCAGATTGCAATTGTAAAACTAACCAACGCCAAATCGGCCCCTACTACTTCGGGTGTTTTATACGCTGAAGACATACCTGAACGTATCTCTGCAATACCAGCACATCCGTTAGACGTAGCGACCACAAGCGGTTGCACACCATTCAGATTATTTAAATCGAAAAAAACACCACCAACAGCGGGTAATAGCTTTACTAGTGGCCACCTGACAATACAAAATCTTGTCAATTTTTGCAAAACAGTTTTCCCACACCTCACGCAACAAACACGAGTTGATATAATTCATCAGCTGGAATATGTAAAGCAGCAAATAGAAAAAATACATCCTGTTGAAACGTTAAATCCATTAGCAGCAGCGAGTGCTCACACCAAACGTTCAGACACAGGTTCGGGTGGTGCTAGCGCCACTGCTGTCGATAGTACCGAAACTAAAACTGATACAGCCCGACGATTGTCCATGTTGCTGGTACGCTCAGGCTATAGACCAACCGCAAAAAAAAGAACCCCCAAGGGTGCAGCCCGTGCTAAACGAGCCGAATTAGCCGGCAGCGATCGCTCAGGTAGTGGCAGTGATTCACGCAGCGACACAAGTGGTGACGCACCCAGCCCAGCTGGCGCACCACCAAGACCAGCAGGCACATAATAATGAGTAGATCACACCCTATATGTGAAGCTATTACAGCGGTTGATCCAACAAAAAGTGTTAATGACCGCATTAAAGCATTACAGCACGCTACCATCATTCACCCTGAGTTAATTAATGCTACCAATCGTGATGACCAAACGCCAATGAACTGTGCACTTGATTTATATATCATGCATCAAGAACAAGACCATACGAATCCAGAATCAGAAAAATTTCTTAGCTTGCAAGTGATTCGCATTTTACTCGTTCATGGCGCCACATTACCCGCAAAACAATATTCCGAAGATGACGGCTCACTATTCATCAGCAATAATGACAGTGAAGTATATATTGAAGAAGATCAGCACAAAGGTTTATTACATGCATTTCAACAACCCTTCCGACGTTACAGCTCTCATGTAGTTGCGAAGTTTCGTGGTGAATTACATCGCTACCCTGCTCCCCGCCCAGAAGAGTGCCTCACAGAGCCCCTTACTATCAAAGCAAAAACACACTAAACACCTGATCTTAACCAAAATTCACCTTCAATTAATCTTATGTTAACTTCTATATTCAATAGACCTGCCTTATACTACCGCCATAGAATATATATAACATGTCGCTTGGGGGAGAAACATGAGTAGATTATCGGTAGACAATGCCGCCGAACTGATTGCCGCTATTAAATCATACAGTTATGATAAATTTGATAAAACCTTGCGTCAACTGCAACCTGCCTTCTCAGCGTCTGCCAAAGCATACAACGATTTCAACCACAGCCTACAAACCTATAGAACAGCTGATGGCTTATCACTGCTGGACATAGCTGAAAGCTTAACAGACACAACGGAAGCGCAAGAGCTTGTCGATATTATCGAATACCTTGAAGTAGATTTTAAAGTGCCTCGTGCGGAAGCAAAAAATCCAATTTTGCAAGCTCTCGACCCATTCTCGCCGTCAACAACCGCCAGCCTTAGCAGTTTAGAAGCAGCGCTAGAAAAGCACAGCGAGTTAATTAACGAGCACCATGACACCTATACACCAATGTCATTTGCATTGCACTGGTATGCCAGTTACCAATACCGCAGCGACGACCACAGCAAAGCGGTACTGGCCTATCTAACACAGGCCATCAAACTGCTATTAGCTCATGGCGCCACCCCGCCCTACCTGATTGAAAGTCCACATCATGGAATTTTGGCGATACACACACCAAACCATGATGTGATTAAATTCAATCATGGTGAAAATGCAGCATTGCTAGCCGTATTCGAACCAGAACATAAAACGAATAAAACTACACCATTAGCAGAAAAGCTTGGTGTTGCCCAAGTGCACGCACGTAAATATTCATATAGACTATTTTCTCGCACACAATCTGGCTTTGGTGCAGTGGCAGCTGCTGTGCCACTAACTACTGCAACTGATGACAAGGATACTAAAAGTGATCGACCACCTAGACCTCTTGGGCGGAGATAGTCATGTCACGCGTAGTCAATATAGATTTTGATCGCTTACAACGAGCCATTGCCAATGGTGATTATGACGATTTTAAAAAAGAAATTAACCCCAAATTAATGTTATTTATCACACTACAAATAGGTGGTGCCCCTGCATTCACAGAGCTAATGAAAGGCTTTACAACTGAAGCGGGACAAAGCTTACTGGATTTAGCCTTTGATAAGTATTTTTCACTCGAAGGTATCAGTGATCATAAAGCAGCTGCAGGTAAAATCATTAAACAACTGCATGAATGTTTTAGCGTTCCATATAAAGCATTATCATCAGACCAGAACCGCCAACTAGAAGCACTACTTAATCCAACAACCGCAACACCTGCTGCAACAGCAAGTCGAGCACCAACACCTGCAGCTGCTCTTGCCGATGTCGGTATTGCTGGTCGCTACACCAGAAGAAGAGGTGTGCACTTACCAGCTGAAAGTGCGAAATACAAAGTAACACCATAGGCGCAAAACCAGCCAAATTATACGCAAATTCCGATTGTCAGTTATTTTTTATTCATTATACTAGTGTCTGCTTTTTACAAGATGCAGTGGGAGTATCATGAGAAAGATCGAAGAACTAAATGCCGTTGAATTCCTTAGTCATATTACAGCACTAATCAGTCAAGCCATATCAGATGAACAAGATGGTACCGACAAAGAAATACAGCGATTAAACCTCAGTGGCACTCGCTGTAGTGAAGACCGAAGCTACCTTGACCTAGCCCTGCAACATTACCTATCGACCGATGACGCAGCCCCTCATAAAACCAACCTGGGTTCGATTTGTTTGCTGCTCGAGCAGTCTTTTAATGTAACGCATCACACCAGCATGCAGTCTGACAACCCAATTGTGAATGCTGTCATGGCAGACGAAGCTACCGCTGAAACACTTAACCGCGCACTGGCAGACAACCCCTGCCTTATTAATGTTAGCGATAGACGCGGAACCCCAATAGCTGTCTTATTAAACCGCTATATGCGACACCCTGAAGAAAAATCAACACTACTACCTCTGTTTGAAATACTGCTAGAAAACAACGCCAGGCCACCCAGTGATACCCACGACTTCGGCATTGATTTAATGAGGCCTGCGCATCAAGCGTTACGGCTCATGCTGTCAAGAGCACAGGCCATCACACCAGCCAGTCCACGCGATGTATTAGATCGTGGCCTACCAACCCACGACGCAGAAAGACTACAGTTAGCGATTGAGAAATGCGATACAACAGCATTCTCACACGCCATACATAAAATCCAAGAATATTATGCAGCAATCTGTGGTACTGACTTTGATGCCGCCAGCGAAATGCAACAAGCCTTACAACATTATCGTACGGCCGATAACCAATCTTTACTGGATTTTGCACTAGCCACTTACATCATCAGCACAGCCGAAAAACGCAATCAACTGCATGGTCTGGTACAAATATTAGATCAAAAATACCAAGTTCCTTATACCCCATTAAATCCACACCCACTGATGCCAGATGGATTTGCTGCCACATCAGAAGATGTTTGCAACATCACTGAGCGACTAAAGGAATTTCCCGCACTGGTTAATATCGACGGCTTGCATGGCGTTGTGCTATCCGCAGCGCTACTTAATTATTCCAGTTACCAAACTGATTATCACCGCAGTAGAATGAGCCACGAAAAATCCAACGCCTTAGCCATTATTGCCGCCCTATTAAAAGCAGAGGCCTTTCTGCCTGCATTGACGCGCAATACTCATGGCAACCTAACCACCGCTAGCACCACTAGGGTAACACTCAACTTAACAACACCAGAAAACAAAGCACTGCTCGACCTGTTGACACACTATGATAAACACCAAGCCGTACCTGTTGCTGCGGATAGTTTCCCGGACATTGTCACCGCAATACAACATGCTGATCAAGCTTTACTAAACTCAAAGATCGCCACTAATTTGCCGCTGTATCGTGATGGTGACGCACTTTTCAGCGCACTAGCGGCATACCGCACCGCTGAAAATTTCAGCTTGCTAGACCTTGCGCTACACACCTATTTAAGGCTAATTGCCGAAGGTGATTGCAGTGAACGCTGTCAAATTGTGAATATAATTCATGACCTGCAACGCGTCATCAAAGCACCACAAAGCGTGTACCTTACACGTTACCAGCACCCAATAACCTGTGCACTACAAAACGCAAATGACTATACAGCGGAACAATTTCAATTGCTGGTTGAGCAACATCACGCACTGGTTAATATTGCTAGCGATAAAGGCACGCCCATGACTATCGCTATGGATCTATATGCAAGCTATAAACGGCTACCTGACGCATCTTGCAAACCAAAAGCACACCTACTATCGTTAATCAAAGTGTTATTAGATAACAAATCTGAGTTACCACACTTTAATTACAACCACAGTGCAACCCCCATCGCAATAACAACACAATCGAACACCATTCGGCTTGATGAATACAATCAAAGCCTATTCAACTTAATAGCTAACTACCACCCGTATTTAAAGGAATTATACGCAGTACCCACCACGAGCATGGCAACTATAGGCGGCGGCCCGTTATTAGCGATAGCAGAAGATGAAGAGGAAGAAGATGATGCGGTTGTTGTCGTTTTTGACTCCACACAAAAGAACACACCAACGGTTGCAGGCATTGCGGGTATCTTTGCGAATAGACGCAGAGTAAAACCTATCGATACGTCGAGCTGGCCAACCAGCAATACTCGCACGTTTCGATAATTTAAATCTACGCCATAAGAGCCTTACTTTGCTCATCATATGGGGCTTTTTGCTGACGCAAATGATCCAATAACGCATTCACATTTTCACTAGCCGTTGCATTTTTATCAAATCGTACGGTTGAACCGGCGCCTGCAGTGATAGCAGAGAACAATCCACTCTTACCACCAGCCTTATACCATCTTACTTCCATTAAAGCTTTACAATAAGTTTCACGCTGCAAGGCAGTCGCTGCAGGGAGGAATGGCGTACCTTTGTTTATTGCTTTCAGAAATTCATTTGCAGCCATTAACTTTATTGCCATTGCAGTACCACCAAATAGCGTATTTCCGCAATGCGATCCTCGCTTACATCTATCGGCGATGTATTTTGTAATGCCTTGCTTATAGTCCTCAAGTGAAAACTCTGCTTGGCTTGCAGTTGTGCGCGGAGATGAAGCCTCCGATACCGCAGTTGAGGCCATGGAGCGAGTTGATGCGAATGATGATTGTCGACTACGACTATGATGAGCACCAGGATGTCGTGACCGCCAAACTTGTTGCTCCAGTTTTTTTATTTGCTTAGCACTCGCCGGTGCGCCTGTACCAGCCTCTGCTTTTGCCTGGCGCTCTATATCTCTAACTTTTTTCGCATACTGACTAGCAGCAGAATCACCCGGCACGGAATCAGATGGCTTTAGCTCACAGGCATCTGCGAACACGTCGTCGTCTTCGTCATCAGAAGCGCTCACTGCAGATACTATTGGTGACTCTACCTCGGATGCCTGTTCTACTTTGTGTTTTAGCGCAGCGAATTGGTCGCGTAGCGTGTCGGTTTTATTTATCTCACCGTTTACCGTCAATCTTAGTACCCAAGGAAGCTTGCTTAGCTCCATCTTTATTGACTCTAACATCAAAAAAATAGCTTTTATTGCCGCTTGTTGCGCCGGTAGTAAGGCGTCCATACGCGGACTAAGATCATTGTAAATATTGCCTAGTTCATCCAAAAAATTACCGAACTCCGCAACTGGCGGAATGCGTGGGGGATTTCTTATAAGCTCAACAACCCTTGCTAAAAGCGTCTTAAGATTTTCGAATGCAGGAATTGGCTCACCTAAATTCATCATCGTATATAAGAGACCTAAACGTAAAAGGTATTTAGAGTCGGATGATTTATTCTGACCTAGGCATAGCGTTTCTGGTGTTTTTTTGACAAACCCTTCAGGGTTCATAACCGCCGTTAAAATTTCAACGGTGTATTTACCTTTATCTACATCCTCCCACTGCGGGGAGTGGCCTGCCGACCTCATAGCCCGATCACGCACATACAATAAATTAGGTATTTCTTCATCTGGCTCGACTACGCCATGAATTTCACTTCGTCTCATATCTACATTCGCCCAAAATATATAATATATGTTGGAAGCTTACACGTAGGATATTAACGGTGCATTAAAATAGAACATTAATTTTCTTGTATATGAATTAATAGTTATTAATCTGGGTGATTAAAGGTTAACACTGCTTAACGTATCGAGATAAAAAGTAATTTAATTAAATACAATATAATACATGAACATATGAGATTGAAATGTGGTGGGTCGTCACGGGTTCGAACCGTGGACCCGCGGATTAAGAGTCCGCTGCTCTACCAACTGAGCTAACGACCCACATTTTTTTATAGTACCGGTACATCCTGTACCTAAAAATTTATCCTCGATTAACGCACCCTGACTTCATCCATGAAGTCGTTCGCGAGCTGCGTTGGTCGCTACTGGACCAACGATCTCTTTGCTCACCCAACTGAGCTAACGACCCACATTTTTTTATAGTACCGGTACATCCTGTACCTAA
>JARGOB010000004.1:21374-209117 GCA_029212925.1 Coxiellaceae bacterium
CTGACTTCATCCATGAAGTCGTTCGCGAGCTGCGTTGGTCGCTACTGGACCAACGGTCTCTTTATTGAAAATCTTCGACTTTTAATGGTATCACTTTGAACACTGGCTCACCCGCCGCCAACAGGCTTTCGCGGCCATCCTTAGTCGGCGGATAAATGCGGTCATGATTAATATAAAGCTTAATCGCCTTAGCTGCTTTTTCTGTATCACGCACTTGCGAATCCCAGGTTTCTGCGTATATCGCGCCACCAGAACCCAAATCAAAACACGTAACAAACCACGGCTGATCATAATCGACCAATGGTTCGCCCAATAAATCAGCGACCGCATTATGCCCCGCTACACGACCTTGCGGCATCGCATGCTGACAAGATAATAAAGCCGTATGACCTGGTTCAGGTTTAGCCTCCGCCACATCTCCAGCGGCAAAACAATCGGATACCCCTTCAATGTGAAGTTTTTGATTAACCGGTAATCGACCATAGCGATCAAGCTCGACCTCAAACTGCTGAGTTAAATCACTCGAACGCATACCCGCCGTCCAAACCACCGTTTGCGTTTCAACAAGCTCACCATTGTCTAATTCAATATGATCTTCAGCAATTACATTAACACCGGTATTCGGGCACATTTCAATACCCATTTTATCCATGGCTTGATGGATGACCTGTTGTGGTTGCTCACCAACCGTACTGGCAATTTGATTATGATCTAACACCAACACGCGTGGGCTGGCATCATCAGGCGCAATACGTCGTAAACGATCAATGATATTGGTTGACGCCTCAACGCCGGTAAATCCACCGCCAACCACCACCACGGTATATCGACCTTTTTCAGGTTTATTCGGTAAATCTTCAATATGATAAAACAACTTTTCAGCCGCCTGATACGTATCAACATTAAAACCATATTCGGCTAAACCAGGAACAGGTGGCTGAAATAAATGACTGCCGGTCGCTAAAATCAAACGGTCATAAGTAAGCACTTGGGGTTCTGATTGTTGATCAACATAATGAATCTTATGGCTCTCAGCATTAACCTCTCTAACCTCGCCAATCACCAACTTAACACCGATGGGACCCAAAACTTCAAGCAAAGGCACACGCAACTGATCAAGATCTGTTTCATAAAAACGCGGCCGTACGCCGTGGTACTCGTCACGATTAATCAACGTCACATCAACCTGATCAGATTTACCCAAAAGATCCAAATGACGCGCTGCCGACATGGCACTCCACAAGCCACCATAACCAGCCCCGATAATGACAATACGTTTCATATAACCTCCAACTCGTGTGTAGATCTTTTAAGCAAGCTGTCGTTAGTATAATACCAGCAACACATGATAGAATCAGCCCTTTCATATCTGCACAGGGTTACCCATATGCCAGCCAAACAAGAGCTACCATTACGCTTATTTGTCGCTTGTATATTGGGCGTGATCCTGTTGACACATTTATATTTACTATTATGCCCTTATTTGCACCCACCCCACACCTGGCGTCAAGGCGACACCGCCGCCGTTGCTCGTAACTTTTACCGCGAATCGATGAACTTTTTTTTACCGCGGATTGATTCTCGCGGCAACATGACCGGCATCAACGGCATGGAGTTTCCACTATACAATTACTGCGTCGCTATTATTTATAAACTTACAGGCACCGTATGGATTGGTTTTGGTCGCATCCTATCGTTTATTTTTTCATTATTAGCCGTGTGGTTTTTATGCAAAATCAATAAGCAACAAGCTAGCCCACAACATCGATCCAATAACCTATTGGTATTATTGGTGGCATTTAGCGTGCCATACTTTTCTCAATTTTGTTCGTCATTTATGCCTGAGATGATGGCGATGATGCTTATGCTGATCAGCTTCTATACGTTTTTTGTTTACGTACAAAAGCAGTCAGTCACGGCATTGGTACTTTCAAGCATCAGTTTGGCGATAGCAATTTTAGTCAGGCCCTACTATATATTTTTAGCCCTACCCTATGTCAGCTTTTTTATTAGCCAATTAAGAGTCTCCGTTCGACACAGCCTATTAACCGCGGTATTTGGCTTATTGCCATTGATCCCCTTTGTAATCTGGTATCACTACTGGGTGCCTCATCTCAACACCATTTATAACGCTCATTATTTTTACATGGGCATCCCATTATCAGCAGCGATTAAAACCATTGGTTCATCGTGGTGGATATTATTAGAGGTACTTTGTAAAAATTATTTTGGTTATATCTACCTGCCATTTTTTGCATTGGGTTGCTACAAGGTTTTTAAACAGCCACGATTGAGCTGGACGCAAACCCTCACCTCACCGATTCATCAGTTACTCTATAGTGCCATTCTCACGTGCATTATTTTGCCTTTTGTTGTCGGCAGCCATTATAAACCCCACTTGTATTTTTTAGGGGCCGTGTTTCCTGCCATTGCTATTTATAGCGCACTCGGCTTTGAATTTATCTATGACCAAGTCCGCAATAAAAAACTGATCACTATTATATTAACCGTATTGTTTGTATTAATTTACGCCTTTACCACTTATAACATTAACCATGTATACAAACCCGAGAAAAATGTCCGCCTGATGCTGCGCATATTGCCAAAACTGCAAAAGCGCATTCCGAAGAATGCCTTAGTAATTATCGATGATCCCAACCGCATGTATTTATACACACTAGATCGCAAGGGTTGGGTGGTCGAACGCGCCGATATAAATAGCCGGCAAAAACTCAATAGCTACAAGCGCAAAGGAGCGAAATTCTTACTGCGCATACCACGCTGGAAGAACAAGCACGATCATAGCGCGTTTAAGTTAATCAGATTGTAAACTCACTCAGGAATCAAGCATATGCAAAAAAAAAGTGGCACGGACGCACGACTGCGACCATTGGTCCAGTGGACCAATGCAGCGCACGTGCGCAAATCATACAGGGCAGGTTCGAATCCTTTATATAACTACTAAAAAATGAAGTCGTACAACCATACAGCCATACACAAATAAAGTGGCGCGCCTGGCACGGACGCACAACTGCGACCATTGGTCCAGTGGACCAATGCAGCGCACGTGCGCAAATCATACAGGGCAGGTTCGAATCCTTTATATAACTACTAAAAAATGAAGTCGTACAACCATACAGCCATACACAAATAAAGTGGCGCGCCTGGCAGGATTCGAACCTGCTACCCTCGGCTTAGAAGGCCGATGCTCTATCCAAATGAGCTACAGGCGCACTTAAGTTTTGCGGATCCTATATTCTCATACAGCCACTAGAATCACAACAGAGTCTTTCAAAATACTGGATCCCGTCCGGGATGACAAAATTACTGAAAATCTGGGGTGGATGATGGGACTTGAACCCACGACGACCGGTACCACAAACCGGGGCTCTACCACTGAGCTACACCCACCATGTAAGAATGACAATAACTGGTCGGGGTAGAGAGATTCGAACTCCCGACATCCTGCTCCCAAAGCAGGCGCGCTACCAGACTGCGCTATACCCCGAACTAGGTGAGCCATAATACTTCGCAAGTTCAGATGAGTCAATGATTGATAGTTGATTTTGCAGCTTCAACCCTTCAAGATAGCATCTGAATTACGCGAGGAAGCCTACATGCAAACTTTTGATCAATTAAAACCCGAAATCGAAGCCATCTATCAGCAATTACAGACAGACAGTACATATGAAATCAAACAAGCAGATCGCTTAGCGATCGAAGAGGCGGTGCGCGGACTAAACCAAGGTCGATGGCGCATAGCTGAAAAAGTTGATGGCAAGTGGGTCACCAATGCTTGGCTAAAAGAAGCGATTTTATTATATTTTCGCTCACACCCTAACCAACTAATGGACAGTGGTGTAACGCGCTATTTTGATAAGGTGCCGAGCAAGTTTGGCGTTACCACTGAAGAAGAATTTGTTGAAGCCGGTTTTCGCGTCGTCCCTCCCGCGATGGTACGCATGGGTGCATTTATAGGTAAAAAATGCGTACTCATGCCGAGTTATGTCAACATAGGGGCCTATATAGATGAAGGCACCATGGTGGACACCTGGGCAACCGTTGGCTCATGCGCACAAATCGGTAAAAACGTTCACTTATCTGGCGGCGTCGGTATAGGCGGCGTATTAGAACCGTTACAAGCCACCCCTACCATTATTGAAGATGACTGCTTTATTGGTGCTCGATCGGAAGTGGTTGAAGGTGTTATTGTTGGTGAAGGATCTGTGTTGGCAATGGGCGTATTTATCAGTCAAAGCACACCGATCTATAATCGCGAAACCAAACAAACTTCTTATGGTCACGTCCCACCCTACTCCGTCGTGGTACCTGGCTCATTACCGGCGAAAGATGGCAGTCACAGTTTGGCAGCTGCGATTATAGTAAAACAAGTTGATGCTAAAACACGCGCCAAAACGTCACTCAATGATCTATTACGCGAGTGCGTCCAATGAATGATGTTGTAGAGCTAGCCAGTCAACTTATTAATAAAGAATCTGTAACACCGAATGATAACGGCTGTCAGACATTAATCGCTGATCTACTAACACCGCTGGGTTTTGAGATTCAAACCATTAACCAGCATGATGTTAATAATTTATGGGCTCGCATTGGTAACGATGGCCCGTTGTTTGTGTTTAGTGGTCACACCGATGTTGTGCCGCCCGGCCCAGCAGACAATTGGCACACACCGCCGTTTGTTGCTACTGAAAAGGATAACTCATTATATGGTCGCGGTGCGGCTGATATGAAATCAGCAATCGCCGCGATGGTTGTTGCGGTGCAACGCTATTTAGCTGATCACAAAACCTTGAGCGGCTCGATTGCGTTTGCGATTACCAGTGATGAAGAGGGTCCGTCGGAATATGGTAGTAAATCCATTGTTGAGTGGTTACAACAGCACGACATTAAACCGGATTATTGTTTGATTGGTGAAGCCAGCAGTGATCAACAGTTTGGTGACATGATTAAGGTGGGTCGACGCGGTTCATTGCACGGCCATTTAACTATACGTGGCAAACAGGGTCATATTGCGTATCCACAAAAAGCGATCAATCCGATTCAGATTGCACAGCCTGCTATTGCTGCTTTATATGCATACGAGTGGGATCAAGGATGTGATGAGTTTTTACCGACCAGTTTTCAGATGTCGAATTGTCATTCCGGTGTTGGCGCGAAGAATGTCATACCTGGCGAGATGATGATTGATTTTAATTTTCGTTATAATCCACAGTCTACGGCAGAGTCACTTAAGCAAGCGGTACATAACACTTTAGATCAGTGTGAGGTTGATTATTCAATTGATTGGAGTGTTGGCGCCCTACCATTCAGCAGTCCTGCTGGCAAATTACGTCAAGCGGCAAGCGATGCTATCAAAAAGGTCGCCGGGATTACCACCACTGCCAATACTGTAGGCGGCACATCTGACGGTCGTTTTTTTGCGCCTTTGGGTTGTGAGATTGTTGAGGTTGGACCGATCAATGCATCGATTCATCAGGTCAATGAGCATATTAATATAGAGGACTTACGTTCGTTGGTGGATGTTTATCATGAGATATTGCGTAATTTATTTGACTAGGGTAACCTGTCGCTCCTGGAGAGATGCCTGAGTGGGATCGTCTTCGACCGAGAGTCCAGTGGACTCTCGCAGCGAAAGATCGGGAGGTCAGGACGACCGACCGGGCTCGGCGTCAGGATGACCGAAGCTGACTTCGTTGGCTTGCTATAAATGTGGAGAGATGCCTGAGTGGCTTAAGGGGCTCGCCTGGAAAGTGAGTGTATGTTAACGCATACCGAGGGTTCGAATCCCTCTCTCTCCGCCAGATATAAAAAAGCACCCTTTAGGGTGTTTTTTTATATCTCACGAAGTGATAGCAGCAAACATTAACGGTAGATTATCAAGATATTTCGATTGACCTAGAAAGTCAACAACGATACCCTGCCGTTTATTATATGTAGTAATTGAAATGAGAGCAGTAATGAGCAGAATGACAGACCTGGAATACCGTCGCAACAGAATGAATGAAGCCTATATTCAAAGCGCTAAGCTCACACTAGCCTCGGTGGTGATGCTGGCAAGCTTTACCGCATCCACTTATCATTTTCTCTATACGCTACTAGCATTCAAAGCACACAGCTACAATTTTGATCTTAAAAACGCAACATCAACCGTTGAACAAGCTTGCCTACGTCTGTATCTAGGGGAATTTGCTAGCGACAGCTATGTAACTACAGCCAACAAAACACTCAATCAGCTCACTGGTTTAGCCCTGTTTAGCAGCAGCAACCAATGCGCCGTCAACACTCCCCTCACAATAATAAGCAATAACTGTGCTGGTGCATACTTTTGGACATCAGCCGTAAATGGCACCTCACTATATAATTCGATAGCGCAATCACTCATTTCTGCAGAAAAAACAGACGGCAGCAGTTGCACCATAGGCCTAGACATATTAAGCATGCTCGCTACTTGCACATTGCTGGTTGCAACACCAATAGTCATAAACAAGGCATACACCGCAGGCAAAAGAGCGCTGGATGCAAGAACAGTACACAATGACGCATTGAGAGAAACACTCTTAACCGATGATGAAGAACAAAGGCAACTTACGGATGCTGACCCGGATCAAGAAGGTGTTGAGCTAAGTGTCATTACCCGCTAGCTGACGGCTGATGAATTGCTGAAAGCCTGCTTTAGCTTCAGCCTCACGCTGCTCATCCAATTGAAAAGCCACATAAGTCACGAACGGGTCCTTTGGCTCAATGCCAACAAACTTCAACGTATTATGAATCGGATGCAGCATATCCATCATTGTCGCCTGATGTACCGCATCAGGTTGAAATAACGCTTCAGGTGATTGCGTGCTAGTGACTAACGAAGCCGTTTTACCCTTTAATAAGCCCTTATCAAATACCCTGCCAGCATCATAAGCAAAGCCCTTTACCAACACCCGATCAAACCATCCTTTTAAAATCGCCGGCACCGAAAACCACCATAACGGAAACTGAAAAATAATATGATCTGCCCAAGCCAATTTTTTCATTTCAACCTTAATATCATCAGCCAACTGATCGCTAGCTAATGCCTGGCTTTGTGCTAAAAAATATTGCTCAGGTAAATCCGATGGCCGCTCTTTAAAATCTTGCCAACTCGCCGTTGGGTTAAAACCCATTTGATAAAGGTCCGACACCTTTACATTTGCACCCTGCTTTTGCAATTGATCCAACGCCTGCTGCTTTAACATAGCGTTGAATGAATTATCATTAGGATGTGCATAGACATATAAAATATTCATGAGCAAAGCTCCTTAACTTAATAAGTCTAACATCGGCTTGCGCGCTTCAGGCCCATAAGACACACTACCCACCGGGACCACGCCATCAATGGCTTCATATACCTTAGCTATCCACAGCGGCCCAAAACCGCCGCATAACTCTAAAGTCTGTGCACCATTAGCCACCAACTCCTTAGCCACTTCAATCACCTGCTCCTTCTTAGTAAAGTCCACACCCACCGTAGTAAAAGTAAATGCATCAGTCTTCACCTCAGCACGATCTTTACTGGAATCTAAATCAGGTCCCAAAAACACATATGCAAAATTATTAAATTTCATTTTTTTTAATTCCTTTAGCTGTTGAGCTTTGTTTAACTACTTTACTAAAAGATAAACCTAAACATTCTTCACTATTCAGCTTCTTTACACCTTTTAGCAACTCAGTCTTGATTAACTAAACCCAGTATAACACCACGTCACAGCTTGATTATGATATAATAATAAAAACACTATTTATTGGAATGATATAATGCTAAGCCTAGACCAACTGCAACTAATACCCGTATTTATCAGCGTAGCCGAGCATAGCAGCTTTTCACAAGCCGCCCTTGCTCTCGACCTGTCCAATGCTAGCGTCGGTAATAAAATCAAACAACTCGAAAATAGCCTAGGTGTATCACTGTTTCATCGCACCACGCGCTCCGTCAGCTTAACCCAAGAAGGCCAGCAACTACTGAATGCCCTCAACCCAATAGCCAAACAACTCAGCGATATCGAGCAGAACCTAACCAGCCGAAGCGACCAACTCAGCGGCATCATCCGCATGACAGCACCACCGCAATTCGGCAGCCAATGCCTACCCGAATTAATGCATCAATTCCAACAAGACTACCCTGACGTGACCTTTGACATTACACTCAGTAACAAAAATCATGACCTACTGGCCAAGCAATTAGACCTCGCCATTCGCGGCGCGCACTTCGACCAACAGACCACATGGGACAGTAATCTCTATCGCGCTCGTACCCTATTCACACAACGCATTATCGCTTGCGCCACAACGCAATATATAAAGTCACACCCCGTGATCAAAACTGTATCCGATTTAAACCAACATAAAGCACTCATCGTAAAAAACTCACACGGCCAACCCATCAAACAATGGACCTTTCGCAAAGGTGGCAAGCCCTACCCCATTCAGTTTAAACAAAATGTCACTGCTAATTCATTGGATTTATTAATCAACGCCTGCTGCCAACACATGGGCATATTAATCACCTCAGAACTCAGCGTGCAGCGATACATAGACAAAGGCAGCCTCATCCAAATATTGCCAGACTACCAGTTGCCGCGCTATAAATTGCACGCCATCTACCCACGACACAGCAACATCAATAAACGCTTACGTGCTTGGATTAATCACCTTGTACAAAATTTGACGGAATAATTTAAGTGTACTTAAACAATAACCTGAAAAAATTAAAGTACACTTCACCCAACGCGGTTAATACTTAATCAAACAATATATTCGACAAATCCACCAAAATCAGTATACTGTTGCCTTGCCGGTCCCCTCGCGACAAATACTCGCGAATTCCGCCAGGCCCGGAAGGGAGCAACGGTAGTGATCCATTTGGGCGCCGAGGTGTGGCTGGCATTTGTTCCCTTTATATACAAGCACAACAAAGGCAACGGACATGAGCCAACTCGCATTAGCCCGTAAATGGCGACCTCGTCAATTCAACGACCTCGTTGGTCAGCAACATGTTGTCACGGCACTAGTTAACGCACTCACCCATCAAAAACTGCATCACGCCTACTTATTAACAGGCACACGCGGCGTGGGTAAAACCACCATTGCACGCATCTTTGCTAAATGCCTTAACTGCGAACAAGGCGTGTCCGCCACCCCATGCGGTCAATGCAATAGCTGTGAAGAAATCGATAGCGGCCGCTTTGTCGATCTATTTGAAATCGATGCCGCCTCACGCACCAAAGTTGAAGATACCCGCGACCTGCTCGATAACGTGCAATACGCACCCAGCAAAGGTCGTTATAAGGTTTACTTGATCGATGAAGTGCATATGCTCTCAGGCCACAGCTTTAATGCGCTATTAAAAACACTCGAAGAGCCCCCCGAACATGTGAAATTTATTCTGGCTACCACCGATCCAGAAAAATTACCAGCAACGGTACTATCACGCTGCTTACAATTTCATTTATTAGCGCTATTGCCCGAACAAATCAGCGAGCATTTAAAGCTGATATGCCAAAACGAAAACATCCCTGCTGAAGAAAAAGCACTAGCCTTATTAGCGCAATCCGCCAACGGCAGCCTTCGCGACGCACTGAGCTTATTAGATCAGGCCATCGCCTTTGGCAACCTATCAATTGAAACAGATGGCGTTCGCAGCATGCTAGGAACCATTGACCCTAGCCATTTATACGACCTGCTCGATGCACTACACCAACACGACGGCAATCGCTTATATGAAATCTGCCATTCATTGGTGTCACTCGGCAGCGACTTTAGTCATGTACTGGCTGATTTAGTAACCCTACTACACCAAATCAATGTGCTGCAATTAGCCCCCGGCGCCCTTACCGAACCCAACCCGCGCATGGTGCAATTATCACAACAACTTAGCGCTGAAGACCTGCAATTGTTTTATCAAATTGGTCTCGTTGGCCAACGCGATATGGCGCTCGCACCCAGCCCACGCGTCGGCTTTGAAATGACCATGATGCGTATGCTAGCGTTCTATCCGTCCAATGATGCTGAACCGCCCTCGAGCACACCACCAACCAAGGCTAAAGCCGCACCGTCCCAAAATACTGAAACGACCAATAAGAGCCAGCCCGCAGCCAAAGCGCCAGCAAAAGCAGCGGCCGCTAGCCCTTTGGCCACAGACTGGGCCAGCTGGGTTGAACAGATGAAACTGACCGGTGCTGCACTGCTATTAGCCCAAAACTGCAGTATCGATCGCTTTAAAGATAATGAGTTACACCTATTGTTAGACCCGCTGCAAAAGCCATTATTACAAAAGAAATACCAAGAAAGGTTGAATGATGCATTAAATCAACTACATAGCAAAACCATAAAATTAACCATTGAGTTAGCAGGATCCAAGCAGCCAACCCCCAACACCATGGCAGCCGATAAGCGTCAACAGCAGCATAAAGATGCCACCGAATCGATCCATAATGATAAGCATGTCAAAACCTTAATGGATTCATTCGATGCAAAAATAGTTGAAGGCAGCATAGTTTCTAAGCAAAACCTATAGTACAATAAGCGCCACAAATTCGATTTAACAACCATAAAACCGGAGTGATTAATAATGGCAGATCAAGACGAAAATTTGCTAAGTGAGATTAAATCCAGCATTACTGATATGCAATCTCAAATGCAATCAACCTATTCCAACTTGGCTGATATCAAGTTATCAGGCGAGTCTTCAGACGGCACAGTGAAAATCACAATGACCGCGACTTACACTTTCGAAGACATTGAATTTGACGAACGCGCCCTACAAGGCGGCGTTAAAGAGTTTAAATGGCGCATCCGCGAAGCGTGGAAAAACCTGAGCGATAAGATTCAAGAAACCACCCAAGCTAAAACCGTAGAATTACTGCAAGGCATGAACATCCCTGATGATATTCGTAACCTCAGCGTTGATGAAGAAGGCGGTCAAGGTGGACAAGGTCAAGGAGGCCAGTAAATCGCATGACCTTCAGTCCGCTGACACAGCAACTGATTGATGCCTTGTGCACGTTACCAGGGATTGGTCCAAAATCAGCGCAGCGTTTAACGTTTAAACTGCTGTCCGAACAAGGCAAACCTAAAGGTCAACTGCTAGCCAGCGCCCTCGAAAAAGCCATCAGTCAGGTGGGTTATTGTCGGCGCTGTCGCAATTACACAGAATTAAGCCTATGTGAGTTATGCAGCAATGACAAACGTCATGCTCATCAACTATGCATCGTTGAATCACCAGCCGATATGGCGGCGATTGAGCAAACTGCTAGCTTTAGTGGTTTGTATTTTGTTTTACAAGGGCACCTCTCACCACTGGAAGGCATAGGTCCCGACGATTTAGCGTTGCCAGATTTATTGCAACGCATTCGCCAAGACGCGGTCAGCGAAATCATACTCGCAACCAACTCAACCATGGAAGGCGAAGCAACCGCACAATACATTGCCGCACAAATCGATAGCAGCAAAGTAAAGTGCACTCGCATCGCTCACGGTGTACCGATTGGCGGCGAATTAGAATACTTAGATGGCGGCACACTCGGTCATGCATTTGCATCCCGCGTGCTGATGAAACAAGAATAAAACTGGACCCCGGATCAACTGTCATCCCGGACTTGATCCGGGATCCAGAAATAATAAATAGAGGAAACAACAATGGCATTTAATATGGGCGGACTCGGCAACTTAATGAAAAACGCCGGCAAAATTCAAGAAATGATGAAGCAACAACAAGAAGAGCTCGAAAAAATCCAGGTGACCGGTGAAGCCGGTGCTGGTGATGTGCAAGTCACGATGACCGCCAAACACTACATCGTAAAAGTAGACATCAAAGATGACATCCTAAAAGAAGACAAAGAAATCGTTGAAGACCTAATCGCCGCCGCTACCAATGACGCCACCGCTAAAGTAGAAAAGATCACGCAAGAAAAAATGTCTGGCCTTGGTGAAATGTTTGGCGTTGATATGCCAACGGGCGATGACAGCAAATAAACAGTTTCAACAGTTAAAACGGGCAAGCCTCTGCTGCTAGCCGCTTTGACCTATCATCATCTGCTTCAGGGCGTGCGGCCACCGCCTCGCGCCATGCAGCCGATAAATCAGACGCATGATCACCTTTATGAGCCTGCCATTTTGAAGCCTTACTTTGCTTCCAAGCACGCGATGTCTCTGCGAAATTAGTATTAAGCGCCTTGCTAGGGCTCTTAAAAAAACTAGGTGAGCGTGATTCCGAATCAAAACTCAACGTTTTCGGTGCGCCGCCTTGATCAACACTGGAAACAAACATACCGGCACCGTATAAACAGTGTGCATCAAGCGCTATATCAACGGCAGCTTGCAGTGCATCCATACTGCCGGCGCCATGACAAAACTGTCGCAACGCATCCCTTAGATCAGCATGCTCATCCGATACACCACCCCTGCGGCTCTCAGCTAAAGTCAGCACATGAAATAAATCAACACGTCCTTCCACCGCTTTAAACCGTTCGTTCGCACTTTTACAACCGTATAATGATTTATCTTGCAAGAAAACCAACATCGACTGCACCATCAAACCATACTTAGGGTTACGATATTCTCCAGTCGCATGCATACGAAACATCGCTTTGGTGACTAACACCTCAAGCGAGTCACGTTTTTTTGTTTCTGTCACGGGGAGGTAACGAGCACATCTATCATTACATGCACTTAATGCCTCCGTTAATTGCATACCTTGCTTACTCTTATAAAAATATACTGGAGTGGGGTCAGACTCACCCAAGGGAGCACCGTGCCTAAGCAAAAACTTCGTATACAGCTCTTGTGCTTGTTGATGATGAGAAGCAACCTCTGCGCATTGCGGTGCTGGCAAAAATTCAGAACGCTGGCTTAGCGTCGATAAAATGGCTACCTCTGCCATTAAGCTCGCCTCACGTAATACATCATTCTCAGGACCTCTAGCACTCGACAAACGCAAAGCTTCGGTATGCTGATTAACAGGAATATTAGCTACCAAACAAAACGGTAAAGGGTCCTTGCGCCCTGGTCTTAATTGCTCACGATTCATGCGGTGCGCCGCCATCAAAATACGTTTTGCACTTTGACGCTGACGGTTTTTATGATCCAGTGTTTTATCTTTAATAAAACCGTTAAGCGAAGTTAATAAATTGTAAACCATGGGGGAGCCAAGACTACCAGCCGTTGATAGCTCACGTTGATCCACCATTAATTTTTCTGCTACATCACTAATTGCCTCAGGCTTAACGACATCAGCAGGTGATAACGAGGGCACACGCGCCTCAACACGTGCTGTTGGGCTAGCCGCTAATGCTTCACTAACAGGGTCATAACTAAAACGCTGGAATTGACGTCGCGCTTGAATATCTGCCCCCACCACTTTGTTATGCGCCGTATGGTCTGACCCTTCAACCCAAACACAACTGCCGGCAACATTATCAGTAAATAAGTAATCAGCACTGGTAGCAGACGTATGCAATAGGTCACTCCCTTCTACTGCCGCTACAGATTCATTCATCAAATCCAGATCTAGCCGTTCAACGCTGGTGGTATCATGACACAGCGATAACAGCGCATCTGCCATTGCTGCTTTAGTGATCGGTAATAATACTTTTCGCGCTCTATCCAGCGCTGCATTCAACTCAACTAAATTAATTGCACCATCAATAGTAGTGGCTGTAAGCGCTGCAACAAATATATCTCGCACCTGGGCATTCATATTTAACGCTGCATTTTCGAACGCCACCTGCAAATGTTGATCGGTAAACTCTGTCGAATACTTTTTTTGCACGCAACGCATTGACAATCGCATATGCATTTCTACTTCTTGTTGCAAATTAATCACGCTGCTGCGATGCGCATAGGCCATATAGGCTCTAACCGGTTGTTGCGCTTGCATAATAGACGCCCTACCAGCCCTACTGTCGGGGGACTCACGGCCAGGTGTCGACGGGATACCAGCCAACAACCAATCCCTAAAATCAGAGGATAGCTGAATCATTGGCGCACTGAGGTCGACTGAAGAATCTGCATGCGACTGCAGCAAATCAACACTCGCATACAGCGCACGATCTAGAGCCGCTCCGGTATCATCAAATTGAATAAGCTCGACCAATGCATGACCATTAGTATCAAACCGACGAACAGGGGCGTAAATGGGATCACTGAATTTAGCCTTAGCAGCTTGCAGGCCTTCTTGGATAACGGCCATTGGCGGCAATATACGTGCAGCCGAACTAACTTCTGCTTCTTTTGCTTCACCGGAAAGCTTCGATCCCCTACCCAAATATTGTCTGCTCATATCACTTTATCTCTTATACAGTCTCATTTAATTCCATACATAGCCTTAGCTATCAACTACTTACTTTATCTCACACTTTTTTAACAGGTATCCTGGATAAATTCTACAGCAGGGACATTAAAGCCATATTAAGCTTACAACCTAATTTATTGTAAAATATGGACATTCCAGATTAAGATGGGATCGCCGTTATTTTGCCATTAATAATGACTCATCAATATTAAGTGCTACACACAAGCGGAGGTGGCACATACCCCACCGCTTCTGAGCTAACAGCTTCAGTGGTAGCCGTGCTCGCATCCGCCTGCAGTGCTTTTAACACCTGATGCGAGGTTTTAGCAAAGTGACCTTTACCCGTTTGGCATTTTGCAGCACTCGAGGCATACAAATAACTGACCGATTTCGGTTCTGCTTTATTGGTGATTACAGCACCCACTCTACTGTCCGTTCCCCATGACGATTTAGTTACTTTAGAACGCGCTGCTTGGTCGTGAATACTAACCACTGCTGCAGAACCGGATAATGTGCTGGTGTTATAAGCCTTATTCATCGCCACCTGCAGTTCTGTCATGCTGTTAGTGCCTTGACAGAAACCAGCTAGCACATTTCTAAATTCTCGCTGTTCTGCTGGCAAAGTATCAAGACCTTGCGTTTCACGCGCCGCCAAACCATGCAGCAACTCAACACGATTAGCTACCGCTTGAAAACGCTCATTAGCACTCTTACAACCGTATAATGATTTGGGTTGTAAAAATATCGACAATGCTTGCACCGTCATGCCACTTTCTTTATCGCGATGTAACGCATAAGCATGAATATGATATAACACTTTTGCTACTAAGGTTTCCAATGAGTCTTCTGGCGCTGCAGCCACAACATCATCAAAATAACCCGCTTGTTCGTTGCGTACTTGGTTATACGCTTTGATTTTGTTACGCAGCAAACGACCTTGTTTTGACCGGTGGAAATAAGCCTTACCCGTTGTATTCACCGGTGCATTTTTCAGAAAGTCGACATACAAATCTTGCGCTACTTTATGCAGTGTGTTCACTTGCTTACGCTGCATGTACGGAAGATGATGGGCTTGCTGCTGTAAAGTAGCCAACATCGCTACTTCCACCATTAAACTGGCTTCGCCGGTTGCATCATCGAATGCATCTAAATCTAAATTACTGGTGTGCTGATTAACCGGAACATTTTGCACTAAAAACAAACCATGATAGTCAGCTGGAGTCCCAGTGACCTTTGCACGATTAAACTTATGAGCACCCATAAGAATGGAATCAATGCTACGGCGTTGATAATTCCCACGATCACCACCCAACCACTTAGGCAGGTTATCTTTAAATCGCGTATGCAATGACGTTAATGCATTGTATACCGTAGGACCAGAGCTGGTATATTCCGATCGAACATGACTCACTTTTTGCTCGTGCTCATCTCCTTCAACCTGAGCTACAATCATAGATTGCCTAGACATCTGCCCATCGATATAACCTAATTTAGCTTGCACATCATCAATTCTGACTGATTCCTTGGCTTTGTATACCGCCAAGGATGGCACACGCGCTTCGACGCGTGAAGTCGCTAGTGCACCAACATGTGACGAGCCATCTTTTTCTTCATCAACTAATTTAGCGCGGCGTATAAGCTGCAAACCAACATGCTTATCACCTAGTTGCTTATCATGCGAACTGTATGACGTTCCTTGTATCCAACACGCCGTTTTATTATGATTATCGGTATGCAAATAAGCATTATCAGTGGCGGTGGTGGATTCAAAGTCTTTATCTTCGGTAGCTAACACAGCTTGATCAAAAAGCCGCATACGTACTTCATATGTAGACTCAAATTCTTTTTCATTACCATACTTTTTACGCATAGCCGTAATCAGATGATGTATACACCGATCATGAACGCTCGATTTTTTTGACCGAGAAAATGCCTTATCAAGCTTAGATTCAACTAGGCTCATATCAAGTTGAATTTCGCCTGATTTAACAACAGTACTACTTGATAAAATTTGTTTTACTTCAGCTGCTATTGCTGCATTCACTTGCAATAGCGATTGCTGAATAGCCTGCTCCATTATTTTAGCAAACTCTCGATTCTTTAACTTCTTAAGCTCCTGACGACCGATTAAATTAGTTTGCCCATCTATATCTGTACTAACTTGCTGCTTATATTTTTTTTGATACGTACGCGCGCATAGTCGAATATGCCCCTCAACCTCAAGTTGCATATTGTTAATACTACCACGTGATTCGCTACGAAATAGTGCTTGCATATAGCCTGGTAATTCATTGAAGGTTTTCGGAATGGATGGCAATTTAGGATCCAACCATTGCACATATCGCTTTTCAATGTCTGACAGCTCAGTTCCCGCCTCAAATGCAATGGCCCTTATTACATCAACACTCACGTGTTGTAATTTATTATCAACCACCACTTCCATTAATGCATGGCCATTACTGTCAAATCGAATTCCACCGGGTGCTTCTTTGTTAGCAGCTTGCACCATCTCACGAGACACATGTCGCCTTGGTACATCATCAACCAATGATGGTGAAGGCGCATTCGCCGTATCGGTATCTTTTTGCTCAAAGTCTGATGATAATTCACGAATCCGTTGCCACGCAGCATCAAGCATCTTAGCTTGCAGCGCTTGAGATTGACCCTGATGCACTGTTGCTTGCGCGCGTTCTAGTTGACGCTGTTCAACAGACATCAATTGCGCACCATGCGGCAATTTGTCATTGTGGCCATCATACACAATGGCATTCTTTTCATGCTTAAGTAATGGACGACCTAAAGCCATTTCATACAGATGAAAAACTATTTTTGCGGTTTTACATGAAGCACGATAACCAATGCCTTTCTTAAAGAGGGTTTCTCGTGGAGTAGGATGCCACACACCCGCAGTGCGCTCGAAACCACGACTGATACACTGATTCAAATACTCAACCGTTAATAACCGACCACTTCCAAAGTTATCACACAGCTCTTTCAAAAATGTCGCTTTTTCACTGTCACCGTTTATCGCATATTCGCGCTCTATGTATTTTTTTGCTTCCATACCGAGCTGTCGAGCAGACGCAGCTTCCACAGAATCCGCTGGCGTCGTTCGTTTAAATTCAGCCGGATTTAAGGCTGACGGTAATGATCTTACTCTACTGGGTGGTGTGGGAGCATCTTTACTTTCATCTGCACCTTGAGCTTGAAGTGACCCCGTTGATGCAACTTCCAATACAGGCAGTGCAGCCTTAACCGATTCAGGAGTATAAATAAGTAATTGCTTTTTATCCTCTGGGGTCGCGCTAGTATATGCTGCTGTGGCGATATCTTTATCCGCTAACAACATCGACATTTCATTTTGTAAGCGGTGCTTTTCGTCCGCATTTGGAACACTGCTCATTTCCGTTAAGCGATTTGCAATAATCTCTTTTACTGCTTCATTCCATACATCCAATTGCCCCGTTTGCAAAAATGCCGCCTTGGTCGCTTCAATCATCAATGAACCTGCAGCACTCCCATAAGCTAATGCCTTTTCGAATAACTCACCCAACAAAGCCCATTGTTGTTGATCCCCACCAATCAAGAGTAAATAGCTGCGTAATTCACGCTGCATATTTTCCAGACGAAATAATTGAGAAGGTGCTTCAACAAACATGTTCACATATGAACGGAGTACGGTTTTTGAAGTGATTCTGCCACTAATTAAACGCTGTTTAATTTCATTATTTACAAAGAAACCGTACTTATCGAGTAATTGAAAAACAAGTTTAGCCGCTTTACTATTAGTGCGCGGGCCATCGCTCCGACCTTTATAAAACAGGTTATTTCTATCAGTGGCTCTCATCGTGTGAATTTGGTTAACCAACCAAACCGCAGTAAGCAAGCCATCCCGACTAGCCGCTTCTACATTCGCAAAAAATGTTTGTTTGATCTTATCATGCGGTTGCTTAACATGGTTTGTGTGCTTTTTTGATACCACATAACTATGGATTGTATTCGCTAAACTCATTTCACCCTAACCTTACTTACTGCCACTGCGTTCTCAAGACGATGGCTAGATATCTCTCATTTCTAATATCCATAGTACACCCATGAGATTAACGATTCCTTAAATTACACGCATAAGCTCAAGAAAAATAGTACTATTTCGGATGTGAATACTTAAAAATAAAGGTAATCAATAGTGGTCAGAAATCAGATAATTAGTATTACTTAAAAGATCGAGGTGTTCATTAAGACACCTTGCGTGGCCAAAAAGTCAGAATAGCTTTAACAACAGTCGCCAATGGAATGGCCAATAACACACCCCAAAAACCCCAAATGCCACCAAACACTAATACCGCTAAAATAATCGCAACTGGATGCATGTCCATCGCCTCCGAAAATAATATCGGTACCAACACATTTGCATCCAACGTAATAATCACCGCATAGGCAATTAACATACTTAAAAATTGACCGGACCAACCCCAATCAATCAAGCCAACAATAACCACAGGAATAGTTACCAAAGCAGCGCCAACATACGGAATCACCACCGATATGCCCACCATCACACCCAGTAACATCGCATACGATAAACCAAATAAGGCAAAAGTCGTCACACTGATCACACTGATAATTATCATTTCAACCGCACGACCACGCACATAGTTACCAATCTGATCATTCACCTCAGACCATACCTTGCTCACTAACGAACGATCATTCGGCAAAAATGAAGACATCCAATGCGAAATCGAATTACTGTCACGCAAAAAGAAAAACAACATAATTGGCACTAAAATCAAATACAATATCAATGTCACCACCAAAGTGATTGAACCCACCGAAAATGACAATACCGTCTGACCCACCTTAGCAAACTGATCCTTAAACACCGTGGTCGCATGCGTCAATGTATCACCCGTAAAAATATGCGGATGCTTGGCGGTTAAATCAGCCATCAAAGCCTGAAACTTAGTAAAGATATCTGGAATCTCATGCACCAATAACGTTAACTGCTTAGCCAATAGCGGTAACAAACCAACACAAGCCCACACCAACAAACCAATAAAAATCACATAAACAACAGACACCGCCAACCAGTTAGGAAAACGCCAACGCTTCAGTAACTGTACCGGCTTATATAATAAGTAAGCCAACGCAATGCTAACCAAAATCGGCGTTATAATGCGACCAAAGAACTCAATAACAATCAATAAACCAACAACAGTAAAAAACAAACCCAATGCGGCAGGGTCTGAAAAATTATTATCAAACCAGTTTGAGATTCCAGCCAATATAGGATTACGGTTGTTCATTTTTTTCCTTTTTTATTACTGGATCCCGGCTCGGGGGCCGGGATGACAGCGCAGGCCAGCCGGGATGACCCTTCGAGACAACCGCTTCGCGGTTTCCTCAGGGCAAGCGGATGACAGTCTACACCTTTTCTAATAATGCCACCATTTCTACAGCAGCATCAACCGCATCGCAACCTTTATGTCCATGTGCACCACCACAGCGATCCAAAGCTTGTGCTTTATTCTCTGTCGTCAATACACCAAAAATTACCGGCAATTCAAATTCCATCATCACTTGCTGACAACCCTGACTCACCTGGTCACACACATAATCATAATGCGTAGTCTCACCACGAATAATCGCTCCCAAACAGATCACCGCATCATAACGATTCGACTTGGCTAGTTTTTTAGCCACCAAAGGAATCTCTACCGCACCCGGCACTTGATACACCGGCACCTCGTCCACATCGAAACCAAGCTCTTTCAAACGCGCCTGCGCACCTTGTAACAACATATCGGTGACTTCAGTATTAAAGCGACTATATACAATCGCTAAGCTTACGGACATTATCTTCTCCCTCATTATCAAATCGATGACCCAACTTATCTTTCTTGGTCTGTAAATATTGCGCATTATGCTCATTGCTTGGCGCTACTAATGGCTCACAACGCTTCACCACCACACCATAGCGCTCTAGTTGCGCATGCTTTTGCGGATTATTGGTTAATAACGTGACCTTGTCGAGGCCTAATTCACGCAACACTTGTGCCGCTAAAGCATAATTACGCTCATCAGCCGCAAAACCCAACGCATGATTCGCCTCAACCGTATCCATCCCCTGATCCTGCAGTGCATAGGCTTTTATTTTATTCGCCAAACCAATGCCACGCCCTTCCTGTGGCAAGTACAATAAAACACCACCTTGCTGCGACAGCATCTGCATCGATTGCTTTAATTGCCAGCCACAATCACAACGATTCGAACCAAACACATCACCGGTCAAACATTGCGAATGCAACCGCACCAACGGCTCTTTTGCTGCAACCGGTTTCTGTGGCAACAAAACACTAATCTCTTGCTGATCAATCGTCGAGCGAAATACTTTCATTTGCCATACTTCACCGCTTTCTACTGGCAATTTAGTAGTTGCTACTTCTTCAATAAAGTTTTCATTGCAATAACGGTAATGAATCAGCTGCTCTATCGACACAATCAATAAGTCGTGCTTCTTCGCAAAGCGACCTAATTGTGGCAAACGCGCCATCGTACCATCCGAGTTCATCACCTCACAAATCACCGCTGCCGGTTGTAATCCTGCTAAACGCATTAAATCAACACTCGCTTCAGTATGACCTGCACGTTCAACCACACCATTGGGCTTGGCTTTTAATGGAAATACATGACCCGGCTTAACTATATCCGCTGCCGTTGAATCTGGATTCGCCGCCACTTGCACGGTCAATGCACGATCCGCTGCCGATATACCCGTGGTAATATCATTCGCCGCTCCAATCGACACACCAAACGCGGTATGAAAAGTCGATTGGTTTTTATGCGTCATCATATCGATACCTAAACGCTCAAACGCTTCCGGTAACATCGGCATACACACCAAACCACGGCCGTATTGCGCTAAAAAGTTTAAGCTCTCTGGCGTCACTTTCTCAGCCGATACAACCAAGTCACCTTCGTTTTCACGTTGCTCATCGTCGACAACTATGACGGGCTTACCTTGCCTTAGCGCTTCGAGCGCTTGATTAATCGTTGCTAATTTAGGCATAATCTTTTACCTCCAATTGCCTGGCCACGCACTTAGCCAGTTGATCAAATTCGATATGGACATTATCGCCCACTGATAAATCTTTAAGTGTTGTTAAGGCTAACGTCTGCGGAATTAACATCAAATCAAAACCATCTTCACGCAGTGCGTTTATCGTTAAACTAACACCATCAACAGTGATACTGCCTTTATGGATTAATAGCCCCATATCGCCGGCAGTGATACCACCTATCACTAAGTGGCAACAACCATCTTGCATGGTTTTAGCAACAACATTTGCCGCCGTCTCTACATGCCCCGAAACAAAATGACCGCCAATACGGTCACCCACTTGTAACGAGCGCTCGAGGTTTATTTGCTGGCCAACAACATAATGGCTCGCGTTGGTTACCCGCAACGTATCGGGTGATAAATCACAACCAAATAAACCCTGGTCATTAAAATCAGTCACAGTTAAACACATACCATCAACGGCAATGCTTTCACCTAACACCAAGTCTTTAAATTGTGATTGAACACTGAAATGTCGCGTCTGATCACTATCTGTGATCGCAACAATATGACCAACATGGTCAATAATACCGCTAAACATATAAGTCTCCTTTATTTGAATCAATCAAACATAGGCTACTCAAGGGTTTTTAAAATTGCAGAAATGCACTAAGTGACGTTTCCACCTCTCTCATCCGGACTTTAACCGTCGGCTCTGGAATCTCACCAGATCTGCTGACCACTCGAAAGTGCGCTCGCGGGCTTAGCTAGAAAGCTTTACCGCCGGTGGGGAATCACACCCCGCCCTGAGGTCTACCAGCGAAATATAGCAAAAGATGAGCAACAACTCAACGCCTTATAGCTATCAGGCTGCCGAAATGATAGATTAGAATTTATTTTTAGGAAAAATATGCCACCTACAAGGAACGCCATTTCAAAAAAAGCTGTTTTATCCTGGTGCTTATATGATTGGGCCAATTCAGCGTTTTCCACGATTATCATCACCTTTATTTTTGCCACTTACTTTACAAAAGCTATTGCGCCCAATGTCATCACAGGAACAGCGCACTGGGGATATGCCATTGCACTCAGCGGCATTATCATTGCGATTATCAGCCCCCTACTGGGCGCAATAGCAGATCTAAAAGGCCGACGTAAGCCATGGATAGCAGGCTTCACCTTACTGGCGATTATTATGTCGGCCTTATTATGGTTTGCCAAACCGTCGCCCAATTATCAACTGTTCACATTAATCGTTATCATCGTTGCTAATATCGGTGCTGAAGTAGGCATTGTGTTCTACAACTCTATGCTAAAAGATTTAGCACCCACCTCCCATCTCGGACGCGTATCCGGTTGGGCTTGGGGCTTAGGTTACATAGGCGGCTTGTTAAGTTTAGTGGTTGCATTGGTTTTATTTATTCAGCCAGACAACAATTGGTTTGGATTAAACAGTGCGTCTGCACAACAGATAAGAATCTGCGGGCCATTAGTGGCTATATGGATTTTCGTCTTTTCCTTACCGTTGTTTTTTTTCACCCCAGACAAACCACCAACAAAAATCAGCCTTATCGCGTCCATACGACAAGGCATGCAGCAATTAATAAAAACTTTATTATCACTGCCACGATATAAAAATATCTTTATATATTTGGTCGCGCGTATGTTTTATATCGACGGACTCAACACCCTATTTGCCTTCGGAGGCATCTATGCGGCAGGCACCTTTGGTTTAACGGTAGAAGATATTATCCTGTTTGGCATTGCCATGAATATTGGTGCCGGCATTGGTGCGATTGTTTTTGCGTGGGTGGATGATTATTTTGGTTCTAAAAAAACAATTTTATTTTCGTTAGCTTTTTTAATTATATTTGTGGTAGCCCTATTATTCACACACAGACTATTAGCTTTTTGGATTTTATCTTTATCACTAAGTGTATTCATTGGTCCCGTGCAAGCCGCCAGCCGAACCTTAATGGCAAAATTAGCGCCTGCTGAATTAGTCACTGAGATGTTTGGGCTGTATGCCTTTTGTGGTAAGGTCACCTCGTTTCTCGGCCCATGGATTTTAGGTCTAGTAACTGCCAGCTTTGCAAGCCAGCGTATAGGCATGTCAACGATAATTATGTTTTTTGTTATTGGTGCTTTATTATTGTTATATGTAAAAGAATGATTTTAACTAACCATATGCTTTATATTCACGTCCAGCTAATAATGAATCATCTTCACTTGTTAAAACTACGGACTCGATCTTCCCTTCGACATTAATACGATCAGCTGCATGCTTTAAGCTGTGCTTATCAAGAAAATTATCTATACCCTGCAAAAGCCTTGAAGGTCTGCCAAACACTTTTAAACAACCATTCCTATTATTATGACTTTGTTTGGTTATCTGTTGCTCTTTGGCTAAACATTGGATCAACCCATCATATGCCTGTTTAATTTTGTAAGGTGAGCCATCCAGGCAAGCCGATTTTAGTACGTCATTTGCATGCTCAATACGCGCCCTAGATAGCTTACGTGTTAAAGATTTTTTATGACAGCATCGATTATAAACCCTAAGCATCTCATCAATATCAGCGGTGTATTGTTTGTATAGGTTATTGCCTAACATGCGATTAAGAGCAACCATCTTCAAGTCGATTGCGCAGCTAAATACTGCATTGATATTTTTACCGGTTTTAGCTGACACCTCAAAAAACGGAATATTTTTATTATCCGCGTATGCTTCGGCTGTTTCATATTCAATGACCTTATCAACAGGCAAAATATCATTTTTAGTACCAACAAGAATCACCTGACAATCTGTATCAAAATAACTTTGCGCTGAATTAATAATTCCTTGCGCATTTTTAAATGAGCTTTGGTCACCAACATCATATAAGACCATGGCAGTATGGAAGGAACGTAAATTTAAATGCATCATTATCTCTGGTGCAAAGTCATATATCTGAATCTTAACTTCGTTACCTGTATCAATATGTGTAACTGTTTTATTATATGGAGGGTAGTCTATTCTTTCTTCAAAGCTTTCTGGAAATTTCCTCTTTATGTATCTTTGCTGAAAACTTGTTCGACCAACCCCATGGTCACCAAATATACCAATCTTTAGATAAACTCTTTCATTGACTCTTGTCATAATACGCACCCATCTTCACTTGTTTCACCTGTAATGAATATTTTATTTAAAGCAATACTAAGTTTTTAGCTGATTATTCTCAAACGCTTATTTTTAATTACTATATATTAGAAGATTAAATATCTGGGCAAATACTTGATATACAGACAAAACTATAAGATGGCAATTAACTCAATTGCAAACAACCAATCAAATCTTCACCGCAGGTTTGCCAGGCAAATTCAGACAGTTGCTCAGGTGTGATAACAGAAGATAAATGCGCCGACTGCGCTTCAGGACCTAAGATTTTTTGACCGATATATAAGAAGGCTTGCTGCAATAATTGCTGTTGCCAAAGTTCACGATACAAACGCGCACCCGCTTCTACCCACACATGGTGATAACCTTGTTCAGCCATATGGCTTAGCATATGGGTCCATGAAAGTTCATTGCCTTCGACAGGTGTTGCAATGCATTCTGCACCACGGTGCATTAATGCTTGCAGCTTTTCATCATCCACTTCAGCTTGATGAAAAATCGTAATCGAAGCCGCCGTAGCCCATACACGCACATCCGGCGATAAACTCAAATCACGATCAATAATTAATAATGGCTTTGCTATCACCTGGTCAGATAAACGCACATTTAAATAAGGATCATCACAGGCAATGGTTCGACTGGTGGTTAATAATGCATCGGCTTGTAATCGGTGTTGATGCGTAAAGCGGCGGCATGCCTCACCCGTGATATTAACATGCGAGCCATCTTTCGAGGCATATTTACCATCACAACTAATCGCTAATTTTGCGGTTAAAAATGGTCTTTTATGCTGGCGCCAAAAGTCATAAGCGCGATATAACGTCTGCACTTCCGGCACGTCAATATAGATGGCTTCCACCCCAGCCGCCTCAAGCACACTATCGCTCTTACCACCCACATCAGGATTGCTATCACGATAGGCGTAATACACGCGCTTTATACCGGCATCGATAATCGCCTGGGTACACGGTGGTGTACGACCATGATGACAACAAGGCTCCAAACTGACATACAGCGTCGCATCGGATAAGTCGACATCTCCTGCCGCACGCAATGCCATCACTTCGGCATGCGGATCGCCTGCCTTATAATGACTGCCCTCACCAACTATTTGACCCTGCTTAACAATTACAGCACCCACTGCTGGGTTCGGGCCAGTAAAACCCAACCGACCTTGCGCCAGCGCAAGGCTGCGTAATAGATGCTTGTTAATGGTTAAATCATTCATGGCTGTACTATATCTCGCTTGAAGGATATTTTCTAGTGAACAAACTAGACAAGTAGTGAAATCAAAATTAAGGTGAGGATGGCACAAAATAATTAATCTATTAGGGCGACACCGGAGTGGGAACCTTCGTGCGCGCATCGCAGCGAGCACACCAAGGTTGCCCGCAGGGGCGACGCCCATTAAATAGATTAATTATTTGACTGGATCCCGGATCAAGTCCGGGATGACAAGACATTAACGGACAGAGGGTACACCACCCTCGACGACACCTTTAGTGAAGACTACCTGCCACAACTGAATATGCCGCGCACGGAATGACCCCGCACAAGACAGCAGATAATAATCCCACATACGTTTAAAGGTATCATCATAGGTCGCTTTTAACGTTTCCCACTCAGCAGTAACATTTTTTTGCCAGGCCATTAGGGTTTTATCATAGTACGGCCCGAAATTATGCCAGTCTTCCATGACAAAATATTCTTCACTGGCTTTACTGATCTCAAGAATGGATGGAATTTTACCATCAGGGAATATGTATTTATTAATCCATGGATCAACCGAATGCGTCGTCGTGTTGCTGCCAATCGTATGTAATAAAAAGATACCCTGCTCTTTTAGGCAGCGATTCGCTACGGACATGTACGTATGGTAATTTTTTTCACCAACATGCTCGAACATACCCAATGACACAATACGATCAAAGGTTTCATTCACATCACGGTAGTCTTGCAAACGCAAATCTATCGGCAAACCTTGACACATCTCACGCGCCAATTCGACTTGTTGTTGTGACACCGTCACACCCACCACTTCTACACCGTAATTTTCAGCGGCGTATTTGGCAAATGAACCCCAGCCACAACCAATATCTAGCACCTTCATGCCCGGTTTCAGCTGTAATTTTTCACAAGTCAATTTTAATTTATCTTCTTGCGCATCATCAAGATTATCCGCTTCTTTCCAATAACCACAGGTATACACCATGCGCTTATCCAACATGGCTTTGTAAAGATCATTACCCATATCGTAATGATGCTCACCAATATTAAATGCGCGTCGCTTGGATTGCAGATTAAATAATTTACGTTGCAGCACTTGAAACAACAACTTCATATTGAACTTTATATGTTCATCAAGCCGTGCACTTAACACTTTGAAAAAAAACTGATCTAATGATTGACAGTCCCACCATTTTTGCATATAGCTTTCGCCCAAACCAATGGAACCATTGGCCAGTACTTCATCAAAAAATCGTTTATTGTGCACTTGGATATCGTACGGTTTCGAACCACCAATAGTAATGCCGGCGATCCCTAATAGCTCACTGGCTATTTTCTCAGCTTTCGGTTGGCTACTTGCCGTCATCGCAAATTCCTTATTCAATTGAAACACTTGCTAATTAAAACTGTATCAAGTTTCTAGATATTCAGCAAATCGATTGCCGTGTATTAGTTAACTGAGGACTTAACCATGGATGGCTTTACTACAACCATATGATCAAAATAGCTCAACAACACGTGCGGTTTTGGCTGTATCGTTGACGCCAATTGTTGATAAGAAGGTTTGTCCAAGAAAACCACCAACGGTGTCGCACTGCGCCACAATTGCTGGAAAGCTTTATCGCTGATCATTAACGAACCACCCGTCACGCCCGGTTGACGCGCTCCGTATTCCATCCGCCATTGCCAACTGTCTTGAAAGTCTGGGATTTTTTTATACCATTTACCCACCAGGGTAAACTTTCTGTCCAAATAAAACGCAGCATCATAATAATAATTGTGATACATCACCACCTGAGTATCAGCTGTAATATAAGGTTTTGCTGCCTCATACATTGGCAGATTGGTACGCTGAATTGCAGGACATAGCAGCACCGTTAAATTTAATAGCATCACAATTGCAGCTGCAATTAGTAACAATGCACGCGGTCGATCTGTTAAGTAACAATACAAACACCCTGCCGCTGACAGCAGAAATAAACTCGCGATTAAATAAATAAAACCAATGCTTTCAATCGCTGAAAAATTGGGCTGCCAACCGGGAATCGAGAATAACAAACCTGCAATCAAGACAAACCCAACCACCATCACAGCGCAATCAAAACGCGTCAACTTTTGTTTGCCTTGCCACACGCTGTTTAATGCTAAAGCCGATAATACCGCTACTGCTGGCATCACAGGAATCATATAACCAATCAGTTTGGTGTGCGCAACACTAAAAAATAAAAAGATACTTACCAGCCACACCAAGAAAAAAGTTTGATTAGCATTGGCACGTAATGCACTCAGCTTTAATGATCGCCATTGAAATAATCTCGATATACATAATAACGATACCGGCAAGGCACCAACCAACAACACGGGCACATAAAACCAAAACGGTTCGATATGACTAAAATTGCTGGCGAAGTAACGTGCAAATTGCAGTTGATAAAAAAAGTAATGCCAATAATCAGCAAAGCGCATTTCCATCATGATATTCCATGGCAAGTTGATCGCCAATAGAATCAATATACCGGTGAACAGGTGTAAACGTTTTAACACTGACCACTGTTGGGTGCACAACACCCATAACCCAGCGACCATCGCTGGAAACACGATACCCATAAAGCCCTTTGTCATGATGGCGCAACCCGCCATGGCATAACATAACCACATATAATAACGACAAGATGGCTTTGACGCGTCCGGCTGTTGCGCCAAGATAAACGCCATTAACGATAAACCAATAAAAACTGCTACCTCTAAATCCATATCAGCATAGTGTGACAATAAAAAATATAACGGACTAACGGCTAAAAACAGCCAAGATAACAAAGCCACTTGCGGTGAAAATAATCGACGCGCGGTGTGATAAGTCATCACCACACCCACAATTCCCATAACTGCCTGCGGCAAGCGTGCACCAAAGGTTGAAAAACCACCGATTTTTAAACCGATGATCTCAAGCCAATAATACATAATGGGTTTATCAAAAAACGGTACGCCATTAAACCATGGCACTACCCATTCATGTTGACGCATCATCTCACGAGCAATACCAACATAACGGCCTTCGTCTTGAATTACTAACGGCGGATGACCCAACCACACCGTAAACCACACAGCAGACAACAGCAGCACAAGCAGCCATAACCAACGACTTTGAATTAAATTGTTAACGCTCACTTTCATGCATACCTTATATAACGCCCCCACAATGTGATGGCACCTTATAAGATCAGGACAATCAATGCAAGCATGTACATTTCCACTTAAAAATCTCTTAGGCGTAAATCAATATTACTATGCTTTCATGTACGTTTAGATCTCATTAGGACCTGCATCAAGATGGCTAACACCACAAACATCAGCAAGAGTGTAGCCAGTGGTTTGATTTGGTGGACAGCAAAACCACCCACCAAACCACTGGCCATCACTGCCGACATACAGGTGAAAAATGACTGCAATGCAACACGCGACTCCATCGGTTCATCGCTGCCCTCAATGGCTAAACGCCCTAAGATCGGAAACAACAGACCACATGCTGCAGATATCGCCGCCATGGCCGTAATCATGCCCCATATTAAGTGAGGCCAGTATATAGCCAGCACACAACCGCCAATCGCTGCCAACAATAAAACGCCCAAGCCAGCCGCAATCAAACAAGACAAGCTACAATAACGGATTACAATTTTTACACAGCGAGACACCACGATATAACAAACAAAGATCAAAGTCTGTACATAGCCGTAATAAAGGACGCTGAAGTGGAATTGCTCCATTAACAAGAATGGCCCCACAGCAATCCACACGATCATCGCTGCAAAAATACAATTAAATGTGAGCAGTGGCCGTAAATAATTAACATTAGACACAATACGCCAATACTGTTGTACCACTTGCGTAAAGCTAATCGCTGTCGCGGCATTCCTGGCTGTTTCTGGCATTTTTATATACAAACCCGCCACTGCCGTGGCGCCCCAAAGGGCCAGCACAATAAAAATATAATGCCAACGCATCACGTGCAACATCAACGCGCCAAATAACGGCCCTAGTGATGGCGCTAACACATTAATGCTATTCATCACCGCAACGGCATGAATAGCTTGTTTTTGATCATATAAATCATGGATCGTGGCGTACCCGGCCACAATCATGGTGCTAATGGTCGCGCCCTGCACAAAACGAAAAATCAGCAGCGGCCAAATTTCAGTAGAATAACCACAACCTAAGCTCGACAATACAAATGCCGCACCACCCAGCAGTAACACTGGCCGTCGGCCATAGCGCTGACACACCGGACCTAAAATCAGTTGCAAAGAAGCCGAACCGAGAAACCAACTGGTAATGGTTAATTGCAACGCATGTGAACCGACACCGAAATCGCGCATAATATTCGGCAACGCCGGCAAATACGCATCATTGGATAAATATAAGGCAAATTCATACACAGCGAGCAGGACAGGCAGTACACCGATCACGTATACCGATCTAACTGACTTGTTCACGATTGTTCTCTCGGGGTTTGTCCCCACTCCCTTACTCACTGCTATGTTAGCAAATTGACACAATAAGGTACATTACTTTACAATCGCCGGCATGAAAGACATATCCTATCAAGACATATTAGATAATCATCCTAGCGCCGATATCATTGAAAAGTTAACACCTTTTGTTAGTGATGCGCGTAAAGCACGCATTGCTGAGGTTATCGCTGGCAGATTAACCAGCATTCAATTAGCCATCGAAGCGCCGTCTGATATCAATAATGCCCTCGCCGCTGTGCGCAGCGCAGAATCTTTGGGTGTGTCACATGTACATTTCATTTGCCCGGAAGGCGACGCAGTAGCAGCCAAACCAATTACACAGGGTGCATTTTATTGGGTGAACATTCACTATCATAACAACCTAAAAGATTTTTTAGATCACTGTAACAATGCAAAACTGTTAATTGCTGGTGGCACTGTTACCGCCACTCAACCGTTACATCAAGTACCCGTTGATAAACCGCTTTGTATTTTAATCGGTAATGAATCACGTGGTTTAAGTAAAGAAGCCGTAACCGCTTGCGATATCGAATATAAGATCCCAATGGTTGGCATGTCTGAAAGTTTAAACCTGTCGGTCTCCGCCGCATTAAGCATGTACGATACCACACAACGTAAACGTCAATTACTCAATGGCAATAGCGATCTTTCTGTCGAACAACAACAAGCACTGCAAGCGCTGTATTATCTGAATAGCGCTAATGCGCGTATGTATCCGCATTTGTTTTGACTTTGTCATCCCGGAAATCCACGAAGTGGAGTATCCGGGATCCAATTAAAAATCAGTGAGTTAACAATAGGTTCATATTATAAAATGTAAATATACTTGTTTTTACATATTATAATATGTATAATTTAATTATATTACATATCATGGAATGTATAAATGTTTGAAAAGGTTATCACTCAACAGAACTCACACTGGCACTCTGGCAGTTATCTCAACCTAATGCAGCGCAGCTACTTGCCAGATTTAATAAAGACATTAGGTCTCAAAGAAATGCAGATTTTACAAGGCATCCGGCGATCCGGTAAATCGAGCATTTTCTTATTGTTGATAAACCACCTACTCCAAACGGAAGAAGCTAAAACGATCTTTTATGTAAATCTCGACGATCCATTTTTTGAAGACTTGCATAATGACCCTAAACTGTTTTACCAATTAATAGACACTGCAGAAAAATTAACTGGGACTACCATCCAATATCTTTTTTTAGATGAAGTGCAAAATGTTGAAGGCTGGGAAAAATTTGTTAAAAGCATCTATGATGCAGAAAAATTCAGGAAAATTTGGATAACCGGCTCTAACTCATCATTATTAAACTCCGATTACGCACAGCTACTGACAGGTAGATATTTTAGCAAAATGATTTACCCACTAAGTTTTAATGAAATGTTGTTGAATCGGGAAATCAATGACAAGATCACTCTAGAACAGAGGCGCTCTGAAGCACTGCACTTAGTCGACCATATGCTCTACCATGGAGCCTTTCCAAGAATCTACCAAATGATCGATGAAGACCCTAGCATCATCAGAGAACTGCTGCTGAATTATTATAACGGCATTATCCTTAAAGACTGCCTTGCCAATAAATCAAAAGACATTCGCAATGTGAAATTATTTCAAGACCTTGCACTTTATCTTATAAATAATAATGCCTGCAATTATTCATACAACAAACTAGCAAAACTGTTTGGCGGTTCCGACATTACATATAAAGAGTTTATTGGTGTGATGCAAAATGCCTATCTATTTAAAGAAATTAATCAGTTTAGCCACTCTTTAAAAGCTCAAGTGCGCACCAATAAAAAAATATACACGATCGACAATGGCTTTGTATGGTCTATGTCAATAAAACTGTCAAAAGACCAAGGCCGGCTGATTGAAAACCTAGTCTATACTGAACTAGTTAAAGCAGGCACTGATGAAATCTATTACGCGCAAGATTCAAGCGAATGTGACTTTATTACCAAACAAGGCGATAAACTAACCGCCTACCAGGTTTGCTACCAACTAACACCTGAAAATAGACAACGAGAATTCCATGGCCTACAAAAGGCCATGGAAAAGTGGAAAATCAAACAAGGCTTCATTATAACATTGCAGCAAGAAGAAAATAACATAAACAACAATACTTCAGTTTTACCATTCTGGAAATGGGCTTGCAAAATGTCGGCATGGTAACCGCAATTGATCAAACCAAAGCCATCAAGCTAATGGTTGAACAACCCAGCATGATCAAACGACCCGTATGGCAAAAAGGTAACCGTTTTAGCGTGGACTTTACTGAAGAAACCAAAAACTGGTTAGCGTAAACTATTTTTATCAATAAACGGTTGAGGATTATTGGCCTGAGCAATATGCTGTTCTCGAGCGAACTCTGCTTTGAGATGCGTCACCACGCCACCCAAAAAATACAAAGTCGCCAACATGCCACACCAAACATCATGCTTATCAAGATTATCAAAGTAGGTATGCTGCTGATCAAATGCCATCCGTGCTGCGACCCATAAAGCTACAGAACTCCCCCATAATAGAACTATATTTTTTTCAACATCATCTTGCTGCCGGTCTGGAATTTCCACACCACCTAAACTTAGCTTAATTTGATCAATGTCATCATGCTTTTTACAGCATGCAAATATATGCATGGCCCCAAATACACAAAACGAAAGAGCATACGCAGTACGCGTGCGATGATGCTCAAAATTATCCGGATCAACACAAAAATGCAATAACGGATAAAACATAAGGCTTATCTTCAAATGGCGTAACCAAATTTGACTCGCCTCCAGCTCACCAAATAATATACCAGTACTGATGATTCTATTATCTGCTAACATCGAAAATCCTTGATAAATGCAGGAAAAAGCAATCTAGCAAATTAGCAGCAGATGTGAAACATCAGGGACTGACAGACATATACTTTAAATAATTATTTTTTTCAACTACCACTACTTTAAACCCCATACAATGAAAAACAATAATCTAATATAGTTTATTTTAATAATATAATTACTTAATCTTATTTTAATCGTTGTGCGATATAATACCGTCCATCTAGGATTGTAAATATTATTCATAACCAACATAAGGTGACATAAATGATTAAGAAGCTGCATATAGGTATTATCCTATCATTAACATGTGCTTTAGTAAGCGCACCACTGATAGCCAAGGACACGGCTACTTCAACCACAGTATATTGCCCAAGGGATTTGGGTTAAAGGCACTGATGGTACTGCTAGTGGTTCTGCCAATGGTACGCTTCCTACAGATACTTCAGCAGCGTCTACTCTTTATTTTGCCCTTAAGAACAATCAAAGTATGTACGTTAATACAGCCGTAATCGGCAATTCCCAGAGCTCCCAGCTTATGCGTATTTACACAACCAAAAACACAGCCACACCCAGCAGCCCTGGTTTTTCAGAAGTTCTAACCTTTTATCCTAAAGTAAGTTATAAATTTTCAGGTGCTAGCTTTTGCGAACATACACTTACACAAAGTACTCAAGGTTCAAATAAAAATTGTCCCGTGACCCTTACCAAAGTAAGCTCTTCATTATTGCCAGCCGGTATAAAAGCCGTTATAAAATCTCGGTGATCAACAATTGGGAGCAGATGATTACGACGCCTATCATGCCATGCAGTAAAGGTTAGCTGAATACTTTCGATTACGACAGGGCCCAGTTATTTTTTTTCTTAAAAACGACCACATAGCAATCGGCAAGCCTGCAAACTTCACGACTACTGTTGACCACTGTGCTATCTAACAGTTGTGCATTTTGTTCTCTTATGGCTAGAATCCCATTCTGCTGTGCCTACAAATGGATATTACTGATGAATAAAATATGGATATTTTTAGTCCGCTCAATGTTTGCCTGTGCTTTATTTATAATAAGTGCATCTTACGCCGGTAATGTTACTGACACCTTATCAAATAAATTCATACCAAACGGTGTCGTACTGAATATGGCGCATGATACTGCGAATAATGCACTATTTGTTGCGGGCAAGTTTACAGGCTTTGGTGTGAAAACAGGTGGCGGCGCATTGTTTGAACACAGCGGAAAGCTGATTAAACACAGCCCAACATTTAGTGGTAGCGTACTTGCCTCCATTGCCGATGGTAACGGAGGATTCTATGTGGGTGGTAACTTTACCCATGTGAATACTACAGACATACAGTATTTAACTCACATCAATCAACATGGAGTGATTGATACGCACTTTAAGCCAGCAATTGACGCACCAGTGAGGCACCTTGCTAAAGTGTCTACCCGATTGTATGTAGCGACTGATCACAATGTGTATGAGGTTGATTTGTTATCGGGACAGGTGCTGCCAGCATTCTCTCTCCGTGTTGATAACCTTATATATGATATGCAAGCCGACCCTCAGGGTGTTTTTATAGGGGGAAATTTTAAGCACGTAAATGGCGTGCCTTGGGCGAATTTTGCAAAAGCGAGCCGCAACACCGGTGTAATCGATAGGGGGTATTATCAAACAAACGATATTGTAAATAAAATTCTGCCGACATCAAATGATGGATTATTTATATCAAATTATGCTGCGCCACTTAAAATTATTAAGTTACACAAGTCGGCCGGAACCATTGACCTTAGCTTCTGTGGTGGCTGTATAGTTCATGCCCCGCTTGTTATGGCCGTTAACAGTCACTGGCTATATGTTTCAGTTGCCTCACCACCCTATCTTCGCCGCTACGTAGCTAAAACTGGGCAAGTAGATAAGCACTTCCCTGTTCATCTTGATAAAGCACCTAGCACGATCACATTTGACAATACGTATATGTACGTAAGCACGGATGGCAAAATTGCAAGATTTGATAAGCTACACTTTGTGCATGATAAAAATTATCATCCGTTTGTATCCAGCAAGGTGGTGACAGCATCTCATAATAATGATCAGTTATTTTTAGGGGGTCATTTCAACAGTGCTGGTAATGAAGGGCCTGCGTATTTAGCTAAAATTGATTTAGCAACGGGTGTATTCGATCAACATTTTAATCCAGTCATTAATCATGCGGTTTACGCTTTATTGCTGGATCAGAACCGTTTATTTGTCGGCGGTGAATTTACGGCTGTTAATGGCCAGCATGCAGACAGAATCGCCCTGCTATCACCTGAAACAGGTGGACTTGATCAAACATTTTTGCCACAAGCCGATGGTCCGGTATATGTTATAAAAAAACACCGTGGTTATTTATTTGTTGGCGGACAGTTTGTCTATCTCGGAGGGCGTCAAGAAGATTATCTGGCTCGTTTTAAGTTAAATGACTTGTCTCAAGACAGTCGTTTTGCATTGGGTCAGGACAATACCGTATGGGATATCGCTTTTAGAGGGAAGCACTTATATGTTGGCGGTGACTTCACGGATCATCTGAATGATTATTCTTTGGATACGGGTATTAAACTAAGAAAATTTAAACCGATTATAAGCGGTAGAGTTAGGCGGCTGTTATTTGATGTAGATCATGTTTATGCAACGGGCAACTTTCCAGAAGTTGTTGTTCGGTTGAACCCACGAACGGGTAGAAGGCGTCCAAAGTTCAAAGCCAACATAACCGGTCATGGTTTTTCTTTAGCGAGACACGGCGATTATATTTATGTGGGCACAGATCATTCACTGGTGCGTTTAGACAGTGTAACAGCCGAGCAAGATATACATTTTAATCCAAAACCAAACGGCACTGTGTATCAAGCATTGGTGGATAATGATAACTTGCTGGTTAGTGGTTACTTTACGCGTATTGCAGATCAATTTGAGCCTTACTTATCATTAATTAAGCTTGAAGGTCAATAAAAAGTATAATACCTGGACTGACAGCCTGCTCCCATTCGTGAGCAGTAATTGGCTGACAATAAAACTGTTCCAATGACCGTTTTTCCAATATCCATGCCACGAGGCTCATAAATATTGGAGCCAGGGATTGTGATAGGCGTGAAATTAAGACCGCCATTATTTAAATAAATCATACTGTATTGTGTTGGATTAGAGCTAGCACGATTAAGATTACCAACAATGATGTCATTCAAACCATTGCCATTCACATCGTAGAGCAGTACGGGTCTTGCACGCTGAGGTAACTTACCTGCTGTTGTTATCGGAGATGGGGCGACTACGCCATCAGCAGACACTCTCCAGATATTTGCCATCTGAGCAGGTCGGTTTGACTGCCCACCATTACCAACGACAATATAGTTTTGATCACAACCGGTAAGTCTTCCTACGGCGACATTCATCGACTGTAGGTTTTGCCCAAATTGACTGATCAATTGTAGATGGCCATGCTCGAAACGATACACCGCATTTTTATGTGGAACGTTAGAGGAAGACCAATGCGCTCGTGAGGTCACCACAATAAATGCTTTGCCTTTACTGTTGTGATAAATTTTAATTCCCATGGTTGCAGTGCCTAAATTAGGAAATCGGATCTCTCTAAAGTTCATATTACCTTGGTTGAGCAACAGCAGGTTTTGCTTTCTACCTGCAAAGCCCAGAATAATATCGTCATAACCGTTGTTATCAATATCACCGACCGCAATGGAACGCGCACCTTTTGCTCTCGTTAATGCATGTGGTACTTGATAGTGCTCTGAAGCCAGGTATGCTACGGCTGCTGAGACATACTGACACCTAGATGAGTGACAATCACCGTTAGCAACAACGATATCCTTATGCCCACTCCTGGCATTATGCTCAAGGTGTGCAGCCTCAATACCGATTGAAGCGCTGCTTGGGTAGCCTAGTGGCTGTTCACATACGAGATCAGTAGTCGCACGGCGAAAGTGGCAGATATAGTTCTGCCCGCCATCATGTCGGCCTACCGCAAGCAATACGCTATCATTGAGACCATTACCATTTAGGTCAGCTAATTTTACGGCAGTTGCGGAGATCCCCACAGGCCCAAAGCTATGCTCAACCAAGCGTGGCAAGCGAGCAAATACAGTGAGCGGCAATAGCAATGCAGTTAGTGCAAATAACGACAATCTATTTTTAAGCATATCAAATCCTTTTGATCAGAGTATCATTATTTGTTTCTTGAAAACCACCACATCGCAATCGGCAACAAGATCAAAATATAAATACAAAAAATACCAGCATAAGCCAATGCGCCGGTAAAAATGCTCGGTGCCATCAAGACAATCAACACCGGCGGCAGATAAGTCGCTAATGCAATCACCGCACCGCTTTTACCTTGTTTTTTTAGTTTCAAACCATCGGTTAAGAAATCCATTAAACTGACAGAAACACCCAAGAAGGCAGTGATCGCACAGATCGATACAAACGCCACCCCGAGACTTTGTACTATGGGGTTATGGGTGATATCCACCAGGTGCTTCATTAATAATGATGTGGTATTGGCTGAGTGATTCATGGCGACCAACCCAGTACCACCGGCGCGTGCTACAGTGGCTTGAATCGCACCAATCCAAATCAAATAAAGCACCATGGGAATTAAGCTGCCGATCAACACCGCGCGGTATAAGCGTTTTTTATCACTGTCTAAATATACCCGCAGGCTCGGCAAGATAATCGCGTAACCAAACGAGCAAATGATAACCAGCAACGCGTTGCCGTGAAATGTAAAATCGCCATCAAATAATTGATGCTGATTACCATGCGGCAGAATAGTGGCCAACAAAATAATGCAAATCGTAATTTTAGCTAACATCAATAAGCGATTCACCAAGTCCACCGAATAAATACCACGGTAAACGATACCGCCCAATACAAACACGGTAATCAATGTGGCTGACCAGCGCGGAATCGCGATATCCATTTTATGCAATAGCGCTTGCACAATATCACCGCCCGCAGCTAAAAAAGCGCAAATCAAACTATAAAGCAATAAAAGATAAGCACCCCACGTCAAAATGGCAGCTGATCGGCCTAATGTGTGTCGTGACATACTGACCAAATTGGAACCAGGCTTCATGTCTAAATTAACTTTCAATAACGCAAATGAACCTGCCGTCATCACCAGCCAAGTAAATAGCACCATGACAATACTTAACCAATAACTCTGCTCAGCTGTCACAATCGGTAACGCCAGCATGCCACCACCAATACAGGTGCCTAAAATAAGTAAAATACTGCCAATTTCTTTCATCGTTATTGCTCTGTTCCTAGTCAGTGGCCACCAGTATATTCGAGATCGTCAGCAATGATAACCCCGCATATGTACAAAAACAGCTTATAGCGCATCTCGATAATATGAACTATAATGATCGACGTGTTACACACCGGGGCGAACCCCCATTGTTTTACCCCTTATAAGGAGATTTACCATGAGAAAGAAAATTATTGCTACAGGTGTTGCTGCTGTTATATCAACAAGTGCAATGGCTGCTGGTACAGGCTGTGGCGCGTGTAAACCATGCTCTTCAGCTACGTCAACAACTACTAGCGCTACTAAATGCAACCCATGCGCCGCTAAATGCAGCCCATGCAAGGCGACTTCATGTAACCCATGCGCTGCTAGCAAAGCCGGCAGTGGTTGCAGCCCATGCACACCATGCACACCGTGTAACCCATGTGCTGCTTCTTCATAAGCATTACTGGTTAAACAAAAAAAGCAGTTGTATAATACAGCTGCTTTTTTTATTGCATGGAGCACCACATGAGCAACGATATCGCCACCCCCATCATTCAAGCCGTCAGCAATAATCAACCACTCAACCCTGAAGATACCATTGAGACTTGCTATGAGGTATTAAAGCGTTCCGGCTCAAATATCGTATGGGAAATTTTGCGTCAATCCGATAAGTTTATGCAATGGGACCACTACCCCAAAGGCGATGTATATGACAAGCAAACCCATAGCCAATATTATTACCATACACACGAGCCAACCGATAAACGCTTACCTGAACATGGCCACTTTCATTTATTTGTTAGAAAAAAAGGCATGCCGAAACACATACAACCGGCAATAATAACTGATGACACCATCAAAGCCGAAGACCAAGATGATATCTGCCATATCATTGCGATATCGATGAACAAACAAGGCTTCCCTATCCGCCTGTTTACCACCAACCGCTGGGTCACCGGTGAAACTTGGTACGATGCCGATGCCACCTGTGAATTAGTTGATTTATTCAATATCAGCCACGCCTGGCCTTCATGGCCCACCAATTTATGGTTGAATGCCATGGTGCAATGGTTCGCACCGGAAATAAAGCAATTGATCCAGCAGCGCGATGAGGTTGTTGCGCATTGGCAGTCCGAAGTACCCGATCATTTGATTTATGAAAACCGTAATCTCGAAGTGGTTACGCATATGGATATTGAAATCGAATAAAGACTGGATCCCGGCTCGGGGGCCGGGATGACATGTGACACCCCGAAGATGGCTAGATATTAAAATGTCAGACTCGCGGTCAGTTTGGTTGATTAGTGCTATGAAAAAACCGCAATGTATAACCAATACCTGAGGATTTTTGAATAGTGCTAATCAACCAAAATTACCCGAAGGTGGCATTTTAATAATTTGGCATGGGTGGTGGGGCAAAGTTACTTTGCATGTACTTATAGTTGTTGTTCTGTTGAATAATACCCGAAGCTTCATTAATCGCATTATTCAATGGCGCATTTTGCGCATCGATACGTTGACGCTGATTGTAGCCTTTAATTACTTGTTGTTTTTCACTTTTGGTTAAAGAGTTCCATTGATTTTGTGGCACACCAAACACCGTTGGTTGAGAAGGTCCGCAGCCGACCAATACAGCGGCAATGAGTGAACCGGCTAATACACAACTCAAAAAACGTTTCATAACTGTCAACCTTGTTAGTTTATATTAAAAGATGAACTGGATGATGAACCAGTACACGTACGATTATTGGCTGGACCTGAGCAACTTTCACTGCTCGAAGACGACAAACTCTTATGCACATGAATCAAACTACCGGCAGCACCTAATAAATCCCATGCTGTTTGATCTTCCGCATTTTGTCTTTGCTGTTGATTGTAATTTGCAATGGTTTGTTGTTGCTGTGCTTTACTCATTTTTTCAAATTGAGTTTTGGGTACACCAAACTCAGTCGGCACGTGTGGACCGCAAGCGGTTAAAAAACCAATCACACTAAACGCACCAGCTAGCATTAAACCTTTCGTGAAAATTCTGTTACTCATCAGCACTCTCCTCTCACTGAGACGGCACTACCACATCACTAAAAACGCCATCAACCCCCATAGTATATAAGCTTTTTATGCGCTCTGCACTGTTAGCTGTCCACACTAATAGCGATAAACCGGCTTGATGAATGGCATCGACCGCCTTTGCCTTGATCAATCGCTGATCAAGGTTAACTGATATGCACTGATATTGCTCAGCAAGTCGGGCAACTTTGGCATCCCAACGATCGGCTATTAAGCCGCGCGGCAAATCGAGTAATTGCTGCTGACATTGCTTAACACAATCAGCTTGACCGCTCGACATCAGTATCGAACAACCATTAGCTAATGGATATTGCTGTATCAATCGCTTCACTGAAGCCACTAATGCTTGCGCATCTCGTGCTGCACACTTGCACTCTATATTAATGCTTAGTTTAAGCCGAGCGGCTAACTGCAACCATTGCGCCAATGTTGGGATACGCTCACCTCGAAACGTTGGCGCGAACCAACTGCCGGCATCGAGCTTTTGGATTTGACGTAACGTTAAGCTTCTAACTTTGCCACGACCATCAGTGGTTCGATTAACCGTGGCATCATGAATCACCACCACTTCATCGTCCGCTGTAAGTGTCACATCAAATTCTACCCAGGTTGCTCCTAACTCGGCTGCTAATTGCAAAGCAGCCAAGGTGTTTTCAGGTGCTAACGCTGACGCACCACGATGCGCTAGACGTTTAGGTAGTTGCATTATCCGCCTTAGCTGCTAATTTCACATTGGCTGTTAATGTAATTTGATTAGCCAATTGAGGCGAGCTACCCGCTGCATGTGTTGCCTCATTTGACGCACTCGCTGCCTTCATATACATCATTGGCATAGGCCGAGGCTGCGCACTGATAAACTGAATATTTGCTGGATAATATTGCTTATTGTAGGTTTTATTGAGTGCCGCCACTTCTTTATTGACCTGCTGATATAGCTGATCGCGCAATTGCATTTTAGCCGTATTCATTTCTTGTAATGTGGGCACAAAAGCCATGCTTTGCACTTTATATTGTTCACCACTGCGATTCAGTTTAGTTAATTTTTGATTCAGTGTTGATGTATCTTTTTCAGGTAAACGCGCTGTTGCATATAAACGTAAGTTTACCAAACCTGATTGATCTTTTGAAAAACTCATCGACGTTATACGCCACTGCACTTTCGGGTACAGCCCTGCTAAGCGTTGCATAATCGCTTGACGTTGGCTGCTAACATTACTGCTTTTTGAACCCGCTGCTACTGCCACTATCACTTTAGCGGTATCTGTTTTGATCCATCCTTGCACACTGGATTGGAAGCTAACAGTGGACAGTAATGGTGCTGGTTTTCCTGCTATAGCAGAGCTGGATAAACCCAGAGCCATTGCGCCTGCGCAAAATATAATCTTTTTTAGCATGATGGTTCACTTCTGGTTGTTGGTGTGATGCTAATGATATTACCGCTTTACTGAGTAAGTGTCATCTCGCGAACAACGGCAATTAAGGCACCTTGGTAACAACCCTGGCGTACTAGTGCAGTACGGAGACAATAAATCTAAGTTCCGAAATCCAAAAACTCGTGGTAATATGAGCCACCAAAATAGGAGCCGGATTGATGAGCATGAAAAAAAGACAATATTCCCATGATGCCTTAATGCGCTATGCGCGCCGTCTAGGCTTCGGTGAAATACACACCTGCATCGATCCTAAAACACAATTACACGCCATTATTGCCATCCATAGCACCAAGCGTGGGCCAGCGATTGGTGGTTGCCGCTTTAAACAATACAATGCAACTGGCGAAGCTTTGCACGACGTGATTCGGCTAGCTTATATGATGACGATGAAAGCGGCGATTAGTGACTTGCCACACGGTGGTGCTAAAGCGGTCATTATTAAACCAAAAAATATGCAAAATGTTGACCGCGCTGCGCTGTTCCAACGCTTTGGTGAATTCATTAATGAAATGAACGGCCGTTATATCACCTCATTGGACGTGGGTACTACAACAACCGATATGGACAATATCGCCAAAGTTACATCACATGTAACTGGCCGCACACGCCCTGATTACGTTGCCGATCCATCACCGCATACCGCTGAAGGTGTGTTCCGTGGTATTCAGGCGGCGGTGAAATATAAGTTTGGTCGTGACAATATGGCTGATTTACACGTTGCCGTACAAGGGGCTGGCCATGTGGCATATACCTTAATAAAGCTACTGGTTGAAAACGGCGCCAAAGTCACGGCTTGTGATATTAATCCTGAAGCGATCGACCGCTGTGTTGAAGAATTTGGTATCGAAGTGGTTAGCCCGGAAACAATTTACGATGTCGACTGTGATATTTTTGCACCCTGCGCCTTAGGTGGCGTGGTCAATCCAAATACAATCGAACGCCTTAAAGCACAAATCATTGCTGGTTCTGCCAATAATCAACTAGCGCATGGTAAATATGCGCATGTATTGCATGAGCGCGGCATTTTATACACACCTGACTTTGTGATTAACGCGGGTGGTTTAATGTGCGCTTCTTCTAGCTATCTGCATGATAGCCTGGCACAGACATCCGAGCAGGTTGATAAATTGTATGATACCTTATTGGAACTGTTCGATCGTTCAAAAGTTGAAAATCGCCCAACCACGTTGGTAGCTGAGAGCATTGCGCTAGAGAAAATACCCGCTTAAGGAGAGCTTATGGATACTAAATCAATTGCTTCATTTGAGGTTAAACATCTGCAATACCTCGATGCAGCTAGCAAACTAACACAGGACTTACCCGAGTTTGCCAGCGTTGAAGAGTTACTGCACATGTATAAACTGATGTGTCTAACGCGCGCCTTAGATAATAAAGCCATCAACCTGCAACGCACGGGGCGCATGGGCACCTACCCTGCAGCCACCGGTCAAGAAGCGGTAGGTGTTGGCATGGGCACAGCAATGGCCAAAGGCGATGTTTATTGCCCTTACTACCGTGACCAAGCCTGCTTTTTAGCGCGTGGTGTTAAACCCGAAGAAATCTTAGCGTATTGGGGTGGTGATGAACGCGGCAGTGATTTTGAAAGTGAAAACTGCAAACACGATTTACCGATCTGTGTGCCGATTGCTGGTCAATGCTTACATGCTACTGGTGTTGGTTATGCGTTTAAATACCGCAAACAACCGCATGCCGTGATGACAATTTGTGGCGAAGGCGGAACATCCAAGGGTGATTTTTATGAAGCCATGAACCTGGCGGGTGATTGGCAATTACCGGTGGTGTTTATTGTTAACAACAATCAATGGGCGATTTCGGTTGCACGTAAATTGCAAACCGGTTGTGACACCATCGCACAAAAAGCCATTGCCGCTGGTTTTGAAGGCATACAAGTGGATGGTAATGATGTGATTGCCATGCGCCAAGCCTGCGATCAAGCCTTAGAAAAAGCACGCTCAGGTGGTGGCCCGACTTTAATTGAAGCGGTGACTTATCGTTTATGTGATCACACCACGGCTGATGATGCAACACGTTATGTGCCACCTGAAGAATTAGAAACAGCCTGGAAAGAAGAGCCTATTGTTCGCTTACGAACTTATCTGCATGAAAATGGTCATTGGGATAAAGATAAAGAAACCGCATTACAAAAAACCTGCTCTGAGCAAGTCGAGCAAGCGGTAAAAGATTATGAAGCCATGCCGGCACAAGACGCTGAGGCTATTTTTGATTGTTTGTATGCCACCCTACCGGTTGCGTATCTTGATCAACTGGAAGATTGTAAGGAGGCGAACGCATGAGTGAGATTACTTTAGTAGAAGCGGTCACCCAAGCCTTAGCATATGAATTAGAACACGACAAAGACGTCGTGGTATTCGGTGAAGATATCGCTGTTAATGGCGGCGTGTTTCGTGCGACTGATGGTTTATTAAAAAAATTCGGTCCTGAACAAGTGATGGATACGCCATTAGCGGAAGCGATGATCGCCGGTATGGCGGTGGGCATGGCAACGCAAGGCTTAAAACCAGTGGCAGAATTTCAGTTTATGGGTTTTATCTACGCTGGCTTTGATCATATCATTAGTCATGCATCGCGCATGCGTAACCGTACACGTGGCCGCTTAAGCTGTCCGTTGGTTTATCGCGCACCGTATGGTGGTGGTATTCACGCGCCCGAACATCATTCAGAAAGTACTGAAGCTTTATTTGCGCATATCCCAGGCGTGCGTGTGGTGATCCCCTCATCCCCTGCGCGCGCTTACGGTTTATTATTAGCCGCGATTCGCGATCCTGATCCTGTCGTGTTCTTAGAACCCAAACGGATTTATCGCTTAGTAAAACAAGACGTGCCCGATAATGGCGAAGCATTACCGCTGGATCAATGTTTTGTATTACGTGAAGGAACTGATGTTACCTTAGTGACTTGGGGTGCAATGATTAAAGAAACATTAGACGCCGCCAATCAATTAGCGCAACAAGGCGTGTCTGCCGAAGTGATTGATGTCGCTACGGTGAAACCGATTGATATGATAACCATCTTAGACTCCGTTGAAAAAACGGGTCGTTGCGTTATCGTGCAAGAAGCCGCAAAAACCTGCAGCATTGGCTCAGAAATTGCAGCCAATCTCGCCGAGTACGGTTTATTGTCATTAAGCGCACCGGTGCAACGTGTTAGCGGTTATGATACCGTGATGCCTTATTATAAAATGGAAGGCAAATACATGCCGACCACCAAACGCATTCTTGATAAAGTCAACATGGTTATGGAGTACGAATGAAAACTTTCAAATTACCCGATTTAGGTGAAGGCTTACCAGACGCGATTATTCGTGAATGGTATATTAACGTCGGCGACGAAGTCAAAGTCGACCAACCTTTAGTGGCAATGGAAACTGCCAAGGCTTTAGTCGATGTGCCTTCACCTTACCATGGAAATATTGAAAAACTATTTGGCGACGTTGGCGATACGATTAATACGCACGACCCATTGATTGGTTTTTCCGGCGATGCTGAAGAAGGCAGCCGTGAAGACAGTGGCACCGTCGTTGGCGCGATTGAAGTCAGCGGTGACGTGATGACTGAATCTGCCACCGGCGTACAAACCCAAAAGGCATCTGGAGCACGCGCTAAAGTAACACCTGCTGTTCGTGCATTAGCCAAACGCCTCGGAGTCGACTTAAACGGCATTACTGGCACCGGCCCGCAAGGCATGATTAGTAAAGCGGATGTTGAAGCAGCCCAAGGCGGCGTTGCAGCTGCACCGAAAGCAGACGCTGAAGTCAAAGGCGAAGTATTGTCCGGCTTACGTCGTGCTATGGTAATGTCGATGCAACAAAGCCATCAAAAAATTGTGCCTGTCACGTTATGCGATGATGCGGACATCCAAAGCTGGCAAAAGCAAGACGTTACCGTACGTTTAATTCGCGCTATTCAAACAGCCGTACAACAAGAACCTTTAGTGAATAGCTACTACCATGGCGAAACCATGAGCGTTGAGACTTTTAAAGAAGTGAATGTCGGCATGGCCGTCGATACACCAGAAGGTTTATTTGTACCAGTCATTAAAGACGTGGCTAATTTATCAGACGAGCAGCTGCGTGAGAAGATCAATCAATTTAAACAGCAAGCCCAAACCAAAAGCATTGCCCAAGATGATTTGCACGGCGCCACCATTATGTTATCCAACTTTGGTGCATTCGCTGGCAAATACGCTAACCCGATTATCGTACCACCAATGGTCTGTATTTTGGGTGTCGGTCGTTCTCGCGATAGTGCTGTGGTTATCGATGGTAACGTTGAAGTGCATAAGTTAATGCCGCTGTCGGTTACCGTTGATCATCGCGCTGTGACTGGCGGTGAAGCTACTCGTTTCTTACGCGCGGTTATGGATGCGTTGTCATCTCGCACCGTATAATATCCTGGATCCCGGATAATTGCTTCGCAATTTCCGGGATGACAAGGTAAAGTGCGAAAAGACAAAAAACAACAATACTTTGAATACAACATCAAAAAAGGTACACTGCATAACTAGTAATATTTAAGCGTGGGAGCTTAAGTGCCGAAACTATTTGAACGTATTTTACCAACATCAGCAATCACCTGCACAACGCTAACAGCTATTCAAACAGTTTATCTTAACTACATGGCATTCGCTAACAGCAAATCCATCCGTGAAAACCAGTGGCAAATGACCTTATTTAGTTGCAGCCAACTGGGTCGACTATTTTTTACGTTCTTGCTATATCACTTATTTAATACCAAAGCGGTTACACGCAAAACCGGTCAATGGCTAGATAAAAAAATCGCTTGCCAACCCGTCGCGACTGACGATGCCATGACATCCTTTTACTTTACCAGCAAACGTATAACTGGCTTAAGCTTCACATTGTGGACTTTACAACTGGCACAACTGTATTCAAACCTTACCACTAGCAACAGTCAAACACATGCTATTGATGATATGAGCACAGCGAACGTCTTACCTGAATCTGTTTTTTGGCCTATCTACTACGTCATTACCTTTGGCGCGCAACCGATTATGGGCATTCTCACTACGCAGATTATCACCCGAAAAATCATTGGTGATATCCATGATGCATCTGAAAATTATCAAGGCAAGACACGCGCCGCCCTGCCGTTTGCTATTTTTGGCTTATTTTGCAACTTAGTGGATATCGCTAGCAGCGTCTTTAATACCTGGGCATCTAATGCCAGCCAATGCGAAGGTTTTAAGCACCCATCAACCCTAACAAGCCTAGCGATTACTGCCATCAATAACAGCATTATTTTCTTTGCTATCGGTCAAATACACACCTGGATGCAGCGCGGCGATATGCTTGCTAATTCCTTTTGTTGTAAGAAAAAAACAACGCCAACAATGTTAGAAGAAACACTACTCGGCGACGATGCGCCACCTGGTGCAACCGCACCAAACATAATAGCCCCGCCCGCTGCTAGCAGTCGTCGCTATCAAATACTCGGCGGTTTAGTATTAGTCGCATTAATCATTAACTTTGTAATTGCCGAAATCACCGAATATCGGACTTATGGCAAACTATGGGAAGAGGCGATAGATAAAGGCTGTCCATTAAAAATAAACCTGCACCTGTATCGTGCCGCTGTGATCAGCGCCATGATTGCCGGATTAATCAATGGTGGCTCAGAGGTACATACCATTATAATCGGGGGCTTGCGAACACTGAAAAAAAAATACGCCTTCTTTCAGCCACAGAATGCAACTGCAATCGACGCAGACAACTCTAGACAAGCTGAACTTCACACAGCCGGAATAATAGCCTAGTTGCGTCAGTACATTTTTTACTCTAAACTCGCGCGATGACTCACTGGATAACATTAATAGCCCTTGGCTTTACCGGTTTAATTGCCGGCATTATCGACACCTTAGCAGGCGGTGGTGGCTTGATATGCGTGCCTGCGCTATTAAGCGCTGGCCTCTCACCAGCCGTTACCTTAGGTACCAATAAGTTACAGTCTTGTGTTGGTGAATTAAACGCAACCCTGCACTTCCTTCGCAAGAAGAAGATCGATCTAAAACAGATGGTTATGGCCTTAATCATTACCGCTATTAGCGCCACAACGGGGGCTATCTGTATTCAGCTAATACACCCAGACATACTAGGCAAACTACTACCATTCCTCTTATTGGTGGTATTAATTTATACGATATTTTCACCCAAAGCGCGCGAAGTTGATGGTAAAGCAAAGCTGTCTTGGCGCCACTTTAGCTTAATCTTTGGGGTATTAATTGGCTTCTATAATGGTTTCTTCGGTCCACCAACCGGTTCATTGTGGATGTTCTCATTGATGTTCTTTGCTGGCATGAACATTGTAAACGCCACCATGCACACTAAACCGTTAAACTTTATCGGCAATGTTACCTCAGTGATTCCGTTTATTTTGGTAGGCAATATCAACTACCCGGCCGCCATTGCGATGGCCATTGGTCAGCTGATCGGCTCTCACATCGGTGCCGGCTTAGTGATTCATCGCGGTCACCGATTAATTAAACCGTTTTATATCATCATGGTCAGTATCATGCTGATCGATGTATTTATTAAGGCCTATGCGCCGGGGCTGCAGGCATATTTAGCACTACCGTAGCTTGACGTAACTGTTTATCTTGCTGAACTGCTGTATCGAAAATATTGCACAACACAAACAAAGTGCTACATACAGCCAGACTGATTTGCTCCATACCACTAAGGAAAGATCGTGCCAGTAAACTCTGCAGTGCGACAGTTACAGTCATTGTAGCAACCATTAGGTTCGAGTGCGTATGCAGTTCACTCGTCAACTCCTTATCAATCACACCAGGCCTGACAGCTGGGTGATTTGTCGGTAACCATTGATCAAAATAGACTTGGCGTAATAATGTATCTTGCTTATTTATTCGTAGCGCACCTATAACCGCAACAGTAAACACACCGGAGCGTAAAGCCATTTCGCCAATGGCCGGAAGCGTGGTGAGATTCGCCAGATTACCGAACAACACGGCGTTCAATGTAAGGTGAGTAGCTACAGCATAAAGGTAGCAACCCACACTAGCGTTTGCAGCAAACTTATAGTGTCGCTTGACTCGCACATTTAAACCATCACTAAAATTCGCCGTCCGTCGCCTTGGTCGCTGACGCAATTGATCTGTTCTAAATGTATTGGCATCCGTTGGCCCACCTGGTCTTGACATAAAAACTCCTTTTTTATTATCAGTGTTTAATGATTAAGCAAGCTTTTTAGCTGTCGGTGTGCCTGCATCTTCCACCGCGGTAACAGCCCCAAGCATGTCGTGTTGCTTTTTAGCGACAGCCAAACAAGTGACTAACGTCGTGAGCGCTGCTGAAGTAACATGACTGAATTGCTCCTTGCCACTCAGTAATAATGGTAAATAATACTGCTGCACTGCCACTAAGCTTACAAATGCAGTGGCAGTTAATACCTTATAAGTGACTTGCTCTTGCTTTAACTCTGCGTCGAAGTCAGTTCGGGATAACTTAACAACGCGATCCGGTAACCATTGATTAAAATAATTTTGATGCATTTTCGGTGCTACACGCAATAATTCGTAACCGCCCTTAAGTGCTGATGCGAATAAAACAACACGCAAAAAACCAGGGACAGTTAATACATCAGACACTCTGCCACTTTTAAATGCGCAAAAAGTTAGGCAAGCACTCACCGCCATTAAATAAGACCCGGCTGTTAATGTGGCGGCGGGAATTAATTGACGCCAAGCACGCCCAATCATATCGCTATTAAAATCTGCTGTTTTTGGCATAGTCACTTCCTTGATTTTTGTTAATACCTTACCACGAACGAATCGTTGCGGGCACTTGATCCCTTGGGGGTTCAACTTGCATAGTCATCATCTTTAAATGCAACACCAATGTTGGCACCATGGTCAATGGGAATATAACTTTAAATTCTGAAAATGCCTGTGATGATGAATCACCACGTGCCTTTATGGATGCAATCAACAGATTACCCAATAACGCGCATATCGGCGCAAAACCTTTTACTGCTTCAGCAACAGCCATTTTATTTGATGCCAATTGACTGTTGTGCGCAATATGTAGATATAATGGTTTGCCCGACACACAATAACGCATCACCGCCGTTAGCTTACTCAACACCTCATTAATAGACTTTATCAGTAAAACAGACAAATCAAAACGATCACTGGCAACATCCAAGGGATGAATCATTGTATAGAATCGTGTTGCCATATCTTTCGCACCACAACAACCTATTACTAAGCGCAGCAGCACACCAATAGTAAACAATGAATTCTTCAGTTCAACTTTCGGATTTTTTGAAATCTTATAGAGGTCTATAGCAACAGTCGTTAACGCCCATACCGTCCCCATAGAGGAAAGCGTAAAATCTTGTACATCATTGGTAGCTTTATATTTGCGAATTGTTTCTGATTCCGGCTCGCCACCCCAACCCGTAATAGCGCCATTGCGAAGCCACGAGCGTCCACCAGCGCTACTGGATGCAGAACGCGAAACTAGAGTGAATGATGGTGTCGGGCTAGGTGATCTATCTCTGCCACTATCACTAGCATCACTGTATGATCCACTGGCTGAACCATCATCAGGATAACTCGAAGTATTCGGCCTCATTAACGCCCTCCCACAAGCATTGTATCGAAGGCTAAAATTGTAAAGCAGTACTCCGCTAGGTCAAGTGAAATCGTTACAACATGACGACAAGCCTTAGGCTCTAACAAATACCGGGGTGCTACTGGGTCTAATGTCAACGGGCATACCTGCATCAGTAGAACTAGGTAAACTAGTTGCAATCGATAAACGACGCAAGGCTGCATACACAGGATTACTCACTGCTCTTTCATCCGGTGCGCTACGACTAACCTTGGATACCGTGTCATTAGAATTCACCGCCAATGCATGAAATGAAATTCCACGTTCAGAAAACTGTGTGAGTTGCTCCCCTGTCCACGGCACACATTCATCTGGATTATCATCCATCAAAATACACATTTTATTTTGTGAACCCCTATCAACCGCATGTGTTAAATAGTGATCAGCTATTACATCACGCTTAAGCACATTTAGCTTTCTTTCTCCACTCAAAGATGTTTCATATTTCGCTTGTGTATGCGGACATGCATGCACCAGGTGTGACTTTAAACAAGCAGGTATAGCCTCAATAATCGCCTGTATTGAAAATGGGCTGGATGGCAGCTGATCAGTTTCACCTTTGATCCACTGACTAACAGCCGTATTCATTTCAAGCTGAGATATGCCAGGCAACTTACGTGAAGTAATCAATTGCATTTTAAAGCTAGCCTCAGGGTGGGCAAGCTCAACACATAATTCACGCAGACGTGTCGCAAGCTCTAAAACCGCTGGATTTAATACGGTTTTTCCCGCCAATAATGTCTGAGCATTTAATACCAAGGAGTTATCTAAATCACTGTACAAAATAACCGACTTACCCACCTCAAAAGCCTGACGCGCTTGCATCAATATGTTAGTAACCTCAATCTCATCAAGCGCACCCACCTTAGGCAACTCAATTCTTCTGCTGTAACGATAGCTGGATGGACTGGTCGACAACTCTAACACTTCGCCTCCATCCATGTTGGCTTTAACTTCTGCTTGCTTAGCCACCGGCATTGCTACAACACCTGAGGGTAATAAGGTCCACTCTCGAAAGTAATCTTGTATTAATTCTGTTGTTGTGCGCGCACACGTATGCAGTTGAAGAACCTGGCCATCTTGCGTTCGAATATACACGGCTGAAAAACCCATCTTATCAAAGCGATTTCGTAAAGCAGTTTCAACACCACCCAGTGATACCAGTGGTTGCGGCACACCCGAAGGTAGATAATTTAGCTTATGCTCGTAGGTAAGATGTTTAGCATCTGAGCTTACGTTAGCCGAAAGCACTAAAGCCGTATCATCATACTTTTCTTCAGGCAGCATTGAGAGCAATTCATCAGCACCAGACAATACCGGCACTAAGCTTTTACCATGATTGGTCACACCAAAAAAATCATCCATTGGGATATGTATAAATCGTGTTGGCACTATCGATACTCCCCCACCACCTAGCGCGCACTCATACGTATAGCACCATCCAGGCGAATCACCTCACCATTTAAGTATTCGTTTTCAATAATGTGCTGCACCAAATTTGCATATTCACTCGCCCCACCTAGGCGCTTTGGAAACGTAACGGTTTGCGCTAATGCTTGTTGAACATTGTCTGGCATACCAGCCATCATCGGCGTGGCCATAATACCTGGTGCAATCGTCATAACACGAATACCAAAGCGCTCTAACTCACGCGCAATCGGTAAAGCCATTGCCACAATACCACCCTTAGAAGCACTGTAGGCCGCTTGACCAATTTGGCCCTCAAACGCCGCAACAGATGCTGTGTTGATAATAACGCCACGCTCACCACTATCAGTTTGTGGTTGTTGCTGGCTCATTTGTGCAGCAGCCAATCGCAAAATATTAAAAGTACCGATAAGATTTATATCAATCACACGCTTAAAATCAGCTAAAGGCATCGCACTATTGTCTTTAGCTACTACACGCTTTGCTGGTGCAACACCCGCACAATTCACCACCAAATGCACAGTGCCGCATTGTTTTACCACTTGCTGCATAGCGTTATCAGCACTGTCGGCATCACTAACATCACAACTAACCGCGATACCACCCAGCTCCTCGGCTAAGGATTTTGCACCATCAATATTCATGTCTAACAGTGCAACGCGTGCACCTTGTTTAGCAAGTTGAATGGCGGTGGCAGCACCCATGCCAGACGCTCCACCCGTAATAACGGCTACTTTTTTATCAATATTCATGGCGACTCCCTGTTAATCGCCCCACTATAACACAGTGAAAACGCAGTAACTACGCTGAGAATTTAAAAACCTATCACATCACTATTGCCATGATTTATATCAAGTACGCGCTCAATCGTTAAGGCTGTTTTAATGGTTGAATGATATTCTAATTGCATATTAATAAGTTACAGGAATTGATGGTCATGAGCGATACAACAGAAAAAAAAGCTACTAAATCAAGTGGTTCAAAAGACAGCAAAACCAGCGCGTTAAACAGTGCATTAGAACAAGCGCAAACTGCCTATAAAAAAGTAGTTAACCCAACCACTATTGCTATCGCCACCAAGGTCATCAAAACAACGGCCGATGGCATACAAACAGTAACGCAAATCGGTATTAAAAAAATCAAAGCAATTCAAACTGCAAAAGCTGAGAAAACTGAGAAAGCAAAAGCAAAACCCGCTGCCGATAAAAAAGCGGCTTAATATTTACACCTTAAGCAGCAATCACCGATACCATGGCATCGCCGGCTACATTCACCGCGGTGCGTGCCATATCCAATAAGCGATCAACACCGATAATTAAGGCGATACCTTCAACCGGTAATCCCACCTGCTCTAATACCATCGCCAACGTGATTAAACCCACACCCGGCACCCCTGCTGTACCTATAGATGCTAATGTTGCCATGCCAATCACTGTCAAGTAACTGCCGATGCCAAGTGGGATATGATAGGCATGCGCGATAAATACAGTTGCAACACCTTGCATAATCGCCGTGCCATCCATATTAATCGTTGCACCTAACGGAACAACAAAAGAAGCCACCGCTGGTTTTACTTTCAGGCGATCTTTCACTGTTTGCAATGTCACCGGTATAGATACATTGCTGGATGACACACTGAAAGCAAATAACATCGCCGGATAAATACCACGTATAAACCAAATGGGGTTTTTACGCGTTAATACCCACAAAATAGCGCTGTAAACAAATATAAATTGCAACAGCAACACCACCAACACCGTTCCAAAGTAACCCAACAACTGCGCCACGTCCGCGAGTTGCATGCGGGTAAATAAGCTCGCTAATAAGAAAAACACACCGTAAGGTGCTAACTCCATAATCACCATGATCAATTTCATCAACACTTCATTAGCCGAGTCAAATACATCACTCAGTTTTTTACTTTTATCACCCACCAATACCATGGCGCAACCGAGCAATAATGCAAACACAATAATCTGCAACATATTACCTTCAGCTAAAGCATTCATCGGATTAACCGGAAACAAGTTCAATAATACCGTTTTAATCGACGGCGCTTGTTTCATGACAAAATCAGCCACCGGCTTAACATTTAATCCACTGCCAACCTGAAACATATCCGCACAGAAAATAGCCAAAGAAATCGCTACAGCCGTGGTAAATAAATACAGCACAATCGCTTTAATACCGATATTACCTAACGTTCGAATATTGGTTAAATTAGTGACACCACACACTAAGGAAACAAATACGATTGGAACAACCAGCATTTTCATTAAACGGATAAATATTTGACCAAGCACGCCAAAAATATCCACACTCAGAATGGTTTTGATATCAGCCAACCATGAAACATACTGCAAACATAATCCGGCGACAATACCGAGCACCATGCCAATAACTATTTTTAAGGTGTAATGATGGTGTTTTTGCATGCAATGCTATCCATAGAGTCATGTAGGATTTTTTATCTTACATGACAATGCACAGTTAATGCGAGTAATTTGAGACTGAATGGAGCCAACACTACCAGTAATCAACGCAAGCCTGCCAGGGATACCTTTCTCCCGAACGGATGTCCCTATCCTCGTGTTTCCTTACATCCGTGTACCACACGCCGCTCGAAAGGTACCCCTGGCAGCCTTACTTGCCATGGCAGTTACTCCATCGTCAACCTTGCCATGTCATCCCGTGCTTGATCAATCTATATTAATTTTTAAGAAACTATCGAACTATCCGGGCGACACCGGAGAGGGAACCTTCGTGCGCGCAGCGTAGCGAGCACACCAAGGTTGCCCGCAGGGGCGACGCCCTTATAGTTTTCAATAGGATGTTAATGTACCCGGTGGGAATACTCTTTGAATCAAGCTTGCAAGCAGGCAACCTTTAATGCTTTTACCACTTCCGCAATTTCACCTTCTGTCATCTCAGGATAAAACGGCAAACTCAACACCTCTGCAGTAGCGCGCTCTGATTCTGGGAAAGACTGACCTGCTGCAATATGCGGTTCAATCGCTGGTTGCAAGTGTAATGATAACGGGTAATGAATCGCTGTTGGAATATCCATGGCACTGAGTTGCTCGCGCAATGTTTCACGCTCAGTCGAACGAATCGTAAATTGCGCATAAACACTATCACAACCGTCCAATATATAAGGTGCAGACACAACGCCAGCTAACGCCTGTTGATACATAGTAGCAACGGCGCGGCGTCGCTCAATCGCATAAGGGAAGTCTTCTAATTTAGCCAGCAACACCGCCGCTTGCATCGTATTCATGCGGTAATTTAAACCAATACAGGTATGATGATAATGACCCGATTGACCATGGTTATGAATCAAACGCATTTTCTCAGCCAACGCAGCATCATTAGTAAAACATGCACCGCCATCACCCATGGCACCCAACGGTTTAGTCGGATAAAAACTGGTACAACCAATCGTGGTTAAACCGCAGGATGGCTTGCCTTTATAGCTGGCACCAAAACTCTGCGCGCCATCTTCAACAACTGGCAATTGATGCTTAGCGGCTATGGCATTAATCGCATCCATATCAGCTGGCTGACCAAACATACTGACCGGCATTATGGCCTTAGTTTTCTCGGTAATAGCCGCTTCAAGTAATGTGGGATTCATATTAAAAGTGTGAGGGTCGATATCAACAAATACCGGGGTAGCTCCCGTCAGCACAATCACTTCCGCACTGGCAAAGAAGCTAAATGGCGAGGTAATCACCTCATCACCCGGGCCAACATCCAAAGCCAATAGCGCCACATGCAATGCTGCCGTGCCGCTCGACACAGCCACGGCATGCTGAACCTCAGCAACTTCGGCTAATTTTTGCTCCAATTCAGCCACTTCAGGCCCTAACACAAAGCGCCCATGCGACATAACCGCTTTAATGTTATTTTCGATAGCTGCTTGGCTGCGCGCATTATCGGTGGCTAAGTCCAAATACTTCATGTTCACCTCGTCTAAATGATGCGCAGAGTGTACCCTAAACTGAAAGCTAGATACAATACCAGCAGCCCCAATTAACCTTACGCTTGGGGGATTTTAAAGGGGGAGCCCCGCGTTAGCTCCCCCTTTAAAGTGCACAATCACTTGTTTTTGTGCACGTATTATATCAGGAAGCTATTTCCACTTTCTTAAGCGGCAATAGCTGATACAATACGCTAACTTTTTAATACGAGAACAGCATGCAACATACTCCTCTAACTAACCTTTCACCAATCGACGGCCGCTATTGCGATAAAAGTGATGATTTACGCCCTATTTTGAGCGAATACGGCTTAATTTATTACCGCCACTTGGTCGAAATCCACTGGGTTATGCACCTTAGCGAATGCAACGAGATCCCCGATGTGCCAAGCTTAAGCCCGGAAGGCAAAAAAGCACTGGAAAAAATGATTACCAGTTTTACTCTGGAAGATGCCGAAGCGATTAAAACCATTGAAAAAACCACCAACCATGACGTCAAAGCCGTGGAATATTTTCTGCAGGAAAAGTTCAGCGTCAATGGTGAATTGCATCCCTTAATTCCGTTTATTCATTTTGGCTGTACCTCAGAAGATATTAATAATCTGGCCTACACCCTAATGGTTCATGAGTCACGCATGCAGGTGTTATCACCTACATTGCTCGTGTTACGAGAAACCATCACCGCATTAACTAAACAAACTCATGATATGCCGATGCTATCACGCACTCATGGCCAAACCGCATCCCCCACCACCATGGGCAAAGAAATGGCTAATTTCTTGCACCGTTTAAAAAGCGAATACCGCCTATTTAAAGAAACACCGTTATTAGCCAAATTCAATGGCGCCGTCGGTAATTTTAATGCACACCATATTGCCTACCCCGACTGTGACTGGCTAACAATCAGCCAACAGTTTATCGAAAAATTTAAACTGACATGGAATAGTCATACCACCCAGATTGAACCGCACGATGGCTTGGCACAATTAATGCACTGCTTAGTGCGCATCAATAATGTATTAACCGATATGAGTCGTGATATCTGGGGCTATATTAGCCTGGGTTATTTTAGCCAAAAGCAGATTGAAGGCGAAGTCGGTTCATCCACCATGCCACACAAAGTCAACCCGATCGACTTTGAAAATGCCGAAGGTAATTTGGGCCTGGCCAATGCACTCGCCAATCACATGGCTAATAAGTTACCGATATCGCGCTGGCAGCGCGACCTCACCGACTCTACGGTGTTACGTAACTTAGGTGTGGTATTTGGTTATTGCATGATTTCATATCAATCATTGATTAAAGGCCTTAAGAAGCTGCAACCACAAGCCGACATAATGGCAGCCGAATTAAATCAATCATGGGAAGTATTGGGTGAAGCTATCCAAACCGTTATGCGCCGCTACGGTGTGACCGATGCTTATGAACAATTAAAAGCCTTAACGCGCGGACAAGCGATTAATCAAAACCATCTTTGGGAGTTAATTGAACAACTCGAGATACCCGCGGATGCAAAAAAACGCTTATCGGAACTCACACCAGAGAAATACATCGGTTTAGCAAGCAAACTTACTGATTTAGCGCTAAAATAAAGAAGGTCTTGTTGCAAGCAGGGATGACATATGGGTCTTGGTAATTATCTCTACAAAAAAGTCAGTGACTACATGATGAAAGACATCAAAAGTCACCGTTCGCATTTATGTGACTTTGACCGCGTGATTCAAGAAGTAAGACCCGGCGATGTGTTATTGGTCGAAGGTCGTAACCGCATTTCACGCCTTATCAAACGAATCACGCAAAGTCCATGGACACACGCCTCATTATATATTGGTCGCTTACACGATATCGAAGACCCCAAATTACGCGCACTAGTAACCGCCAACTACAAAGGTAAAGTAGCAGATCAATTAATCGTTGAAAGCATGCTCGGTAAAGGCAACTACCTCAGCAGCATCAATGTTTATCGTGACGAGCATATTCGTATTTGCCGCCCCAGCGGCATTTCACATATCGATGTGCAACGCGTGATTGCTTATACCATTGCCCACCTCGGTGGCACGTATGATGTACGCCACTTTTTAGATCTCGGGCGCTTCTTACTGGGCAGTCACTTTATCCCAAAACATTGGCACTCTAGCTTGTTTCGTAAACGCACCGATAAAACCACGCAAGATATTTGCTCCGCCATGATTGCACAAGGTTTTATTTCGGTTAAATTTCCCATCATTCCTTTGGTACGCTCAAAGGATGACCACAGCGTTGAATTCATTCATCGCAACTCGAAATTATGCGCTCCGTGTGATTTTGATTACTCGCCTTACTTTAATATTATCAAATACCCCATCTTCCCAGTCGCCGATGCTGCACCCTATCGTCACTTACCATGGAATGATAACTTAATGAGTAATGATGACGTTGGCGTCAGTGGCGAAGAAAGTTTTGATCGTTCAAACACGGATTAGTCGGTAACGGTAAAGCATCTGCGACACCCACCGCATGCTCACGGCCTTCGTCGCCTATAAGACCCGCAGGGCTGAATAAGGTCGGGGTATTAACCCGCTGAGTAACACCAGACACCACTCGGTAAGCCCCATTTTCAATTAAAATATGTTGAATCATTTCGAAAACCGGTTTATCCCAGTGTGATTGATACTTAATAGCTAAGCTCATAGGCGATACCATCGTTTTAAAAAAAACACCTTGAGTAATTTCAAGATTGGGATCCAACTTGCCACTAGCTAATAACATCTGCAAAAGACAACAAACGTCTTCGTGACCAAGCTTGTTATCGCAAAGTAGTATTTCAAATATTTGCGCTTGGTGTTTAGAGGAAATTGAATCTACTTTGTCAAGAATCAGCTCAAATAACCGCAAATAAAACTGCTGATCACTGGGCGACTGATGAACTGAAGATATAACAGCACCGACAATACCACCCTTAACACCCTTCAAGCTAAACCTAATCCTGGTAAAAGCTTTATTCAGTAAAAATGTAACCGTAGGCATGTGCTGTAATGCAACAGCTCGGTAAAACGCAGACACCTTACCTTTTACATAAGGCACAGATGCATCATACGATTGAATATTGACATTGTAATTATGATTCATCAGCAGCTCAGAAATTTCAAAAAATCCTTGCGCGATTGCAAAGTAAAGCAGTGGCTTTTCTCTGCGTTCATTATGCCGATAAGTTTTAATACCGTTCACCAATAAAAACTCAGCTGTTACGATATCGTTATCCTTAACCGCCCAAAGTAAGCACTTCGGATCCCATCTGGCGACTTCAAGATACCGCTGTAAAAAACGCAATATTTTATGGCGCTGGAATAAGCAGGCAGTTAATGCTACAGAACGCGCATCTGAATCTGATGTGGCCCCCTTAAAATGATGACTTTTATGACACAAAAAAAGCTTCTTAAATAAATTGATTGCTACAAACTCATCACCACCATAAATTAATGCTAATTGACATACCCTCAACCAATTACCGGTATAAGCATCAGTAATATGATTAGCATAAGCACCGGCATCAAGTAGCGCTTTGGTCAGTTGTGGATGATCAAATCGACAAGCATAAATAATAGCGTTGTCCTTAGCGTTCCTTTCAGATTCAAAACACTCACCTCTTTCTATAAATGCTAACATCCACGCTACGTGGCGATCGCCACCCAGTCGGCAAATCAATTGAATTATATTTTCATTGTGGATACTGAGCACACCCGGCTGCCAAGGTAAGGATGCATCATCAGACGACCAGCCTACCCGGTGGGCTAATTCAAACGCAATATCTAGATGCCCTTGTAGCAAAAAATGTTGCCAATGTGATATGGCCGCTGAAGAGTACTTTTTGTAGCTCACCGGTAAGCGCAATAAAAAATCCAGCATTTTCTTATCATTATGGCGAGACAAACTGAGCAACCATAGCATCTGCAAACGATCCATTTGTTGCACAACACCCACCTCTTGACGATAGTAGTCATAAACAATTTTGCATTGTTGACGCGCATAATCCAGATCTAGCCGCTGCTGTTGATCTGAGTAGTCAGTAAGCGCAGAGACGTGACTGGTTGAGTTATAAATTACCAACGGTATTTCGCTGCCATCATAACTCGCGCCGTATTTACCTTTTAATGCAGTCAATAATATCCCATGGGTATAAAGCGCCATAAGGCGATCAATCAACCGATCAGACACTGCCATTATTTTAATCGCTGGTAATACCGTCATACGAAAGCGAGCTAACACTTCAGTGTGTGATTGACGCCCTTCATGTGCCTCAGCCTGCAAAACATTAATCGCATGATCGATGCTTGGAAATAAGCCAGGTGGCGACAATGCTAACTGCTGTTGCAGATCGTTATCAGCTGAACGTTGTGTTAGCTTAAATCGACGACCGCGACTATAGGTGCCAGGACTGTGGTAGCTTGCTATAAATTCTCCACCAGTGGGATTAAACAAAACCGCACTGTCACACTGAACTTGTTTGGACTCGAGTCCATTAACATCCTGTTGATCTGGATCCCGCATCAAGTACGGGATGACAGTACAAACAGGCGCTGGCATAAAAATAAAACCCACCTTCAAAGCAGTGGAATTCACGTGATCAAATACAGGCGGCGTTACACCTGCTGCCAGTATTTGAGCAGAACGCTTCTTGGCATAATGCAACTTTTCTTCTGGGTCATGTTGTGCGACTCTGTCCACTGTGCGCACCACCCCCTGATCTGCACTGATATGGAAAGGCGGTTTATAACGCTGACGAAGCGACTTTCGCCTTTGAGCAACACCAGGATGCGGCGTGGCATCATCAATAAATGGATGGACAGTGTGCTCACCATCAGTGCGCATAAAAGCGTAAGTCCGCCCTGGAAAGTGCTGTTGAAAGCTTAATGCTTGCAATTGATTACAGCATTCTGTTGAACACATGATGGCATAAGCGTCACGGCGTATGATTGATTCACCTTTTAAATGCAACTGCTGATTCATTAATGTTTCAGCATGCTTAGCTGCATGTTCAGTAACAAACACAATAGGCCTCATGCCATCTATAGAACGGTCACCCTCAAAACCATAGTGGCTAATATGCGTCATCAGATCGTCACTATATTCATGTTTAATCTCTTGCTGCGCATGCTCAACTATTTTCTCAAAACAGTAAAATTCCATTTTAGGAAATGTCATAACACATTCATATTCAGTGTCAGATTTCACTTTAGTGTTATGTGAAAAATAATCACCCAACATCCAATGCATTAAATGCTCATAATGACCAATAATAGGTCCGCTGTGCCTAACTGCAAATGATACTTCAACCGATGAATTATTATTTTCGACTATTGTAGTGGGCTTGGTTAAATGTGTCGCCAACAGTTTCCACGAATTAAGTTCGTAGCTTGAGCCTTTTGGTCTTAGCAATTGCAAAATAATGTGACGTGACAATTGTTGGATCGGCAGAGCCCTCTTTAATTGACAAGTTCGCCCAAATAACGGTCTAAAAAAATCTAATGCCTGCTTAAATACCTGCATTTGAATATCAGTACTATCGTTATATTCTATGATTAATTGTTTTGCCGCAGATGATTTTTTTATAAATTGCGTCAGTAGCTTCATTATATCGATATCAACTGGACACTGTAAAAAAACCAGAGCATCATTTAGCCGCACCGCTATACAACCACGCTCATCGATTTTTATACGGCTAATAAAACCACGCACTAAATAACATTCTGCTAAACTACTTTTACTTTCGAGCTGCTCTACTAACCTTTCAGTGTATTGATTAAGCATATTAATAATACCAATAAATTCACCATTTTCACCATAAGCCTGCTCAACCTCGCTAAACTGATCAATATGAAAAGACATATTATCTTGGCCGTAGTGAATCGTTTTAGCACGCAACACACCTTTTTGCTGATCACTGCTACCAGCAAATATGTTCAAAGAATCTTTTTTATTTGGTTTCGGTTGATGCTCGATGGAAAAACTAATCAACGCTTGGTTAGCATCGATATAACACAGCGTCTGCAACGTAGCGATTGCTGTACGCAATTGCTGTGTGCTGTGCTGTTGATTAATAGCTAGTAATGACTCAACAAGACGTAATGTGTTGTTACTGTTTGCAGCTGCTAGGTATGGATTTTCGACAGGTTTACCTGTCTCATCTACTTTAGTTTCGGCTACTCGCATATCACTTCTTCGCACTATATATTTAGCGCATGCTAGCAGTTAATACAGGCACTATGAAATTGTTATTTTTAATTTTAACCCAGTGATTTGATCAATACTTACAAACGAACAACATTAGTATTCAATGATGTCCTGATGAATCACCTGACTCATTTATGCAATCTTTACCTGGTCAGAGATTTTTCTAATATCATTGACTCACCACTCTGCTTTATTTACTTTCTGCGCTTAACTCAAAGTGACAACAAGGTGTAATCAATGAAAACAATACTAAAAGCACTGCTAATTGCTAGCAGTTTCGTTATGTGTGCTACTGCATTAGCTGCTAGCAGCCATGCCATTACCGTTAAAAAAAATGAAACCTATGGTAATGGTCAATCGATAGATATCAACCTCTATGCCGAATTACCTCCCCCCGGTATTTACGATATTACTTGCCATATTAATAACACGGCTAGTGTTCCTGTGTTGATGGAAGCTGAAAACATTGGCTTATACGGCGAGACAATCACCAAAGATGGCTATAGACGCGATTACTATATGCCACAACTGCGCTTGATGCTAAACAATGTCCACGGTACACGTGATCATTTCTCAGTAAAACCAGGGGATAATAAACTGGTGGTACAGCACATCGATGGTTGGCCTGCTGATCAACAAATGAAAAATGCTGCTATTGTATTACGCGACTTGGCCCCTATTATGATTCCTGAAGGTGGCGGTAATGCTAAAATTATTGTTCACGATTGCGTACTAACAAACTCACCAAGGCCGCGTAATCCTTAAAACGGTATAGACATAATCTCTGGACCCCGGCTCAATGGCCGGGGTGACAGATGCAAGCATTGCAAATACTAACCATACCCCCTATGATTGGCCTATACTAATTAACGTAACGTACTTTTTAAATATAATATCAATGGGTTAAGCATGCTGACATACCGACTTATCCGTGAAAACGGCCAAAAAATCGTAGAAACCTCATTTACTGGCAAAGCATTACTCAGCATCTCACAGCTTAACAAAGGCACAGCCTTTAGCGCTGAAGAGCGCGAAGACTTTGATTTACTTGGCAAGCTTCCACCGCATATTGAAACACTGGAAGAACAAGCCGAACGTGCCTATTTGCAATATCAGGCATGTGAAAACATACTGAATCGCAATATATTCCTTAATCAATTACTCAATACTAACCAGGTACTGTTTTATTTTCTCATTGAAAAGCACCTGCAAGAAATGTTACCGACCATCTATACCCCTATCGTTGGCAATGCTGTCCAAAGCTATCATAAGCGCTTTCAGCAACCACGCGGTCTTTATATATCCTATCCCGACCGTTATCGCATTGAAGAAATTTTACGTAACCGCACCAACCCTAATATAAGCTTAATCGTCACCAGTGATGGCGAAGGTGTTTTGGGCATCGGCGACCAAGGCATTGGCGCCATGGCAATCCCTATCGCAAAACTAATGGTGTATACCGCATTTGCTGGCATTAACCCGATGAACACATTACCCGTGATGTTAGATGCTGGCACTAACAACCAAGCATTGCTTGATGACCCGATGTACCTCGGCTGGCATAACCCACGCATTAGCGGTAAAGAATACAATGAATTTATTGATTGCTTTGTTGCCGCCGTTAAAAAGATATTTCCTGACGTGTATTTGCACTGGGAAGACTTTGGTCGTACCAATGCTTTTCGCCACTTAATCGAATACCGCAAATCGATTTGCAGCTTTAATGATGACATCCAAGGCACCGGCGTTGTCGCATTAGCGGCCTTAATGAGCGGCCTCAAGAAAACCAACAGTGAATTAAAAGATCAGCGTATCGTGATATTCGGTGCAGGCTCTGCCGGCATGGGCGTGACGGACCGTATCTACCGCGCCATCAAACAAGACATCGGTGAAGACTTTGCCCATCAACGTTTTTGGCTACTTGATCGGCCAGGCTTATTAACTGAATACGTTATTGATGAAACCACCGAAGCGCAACGCCCATTTTGTCGCAGCTCAGCTGAGATTGACCAATGGGAAATTAACGACGTTAAAAATATTGGCTTAATGGATGTGATCAAACACGTCAAACCCACCATATTAATTGGTTGCTCCGCCGTGTCTGGCGCATTCAGCGACCCTATCGTTAAAGAAATGGCAAAACATGTTGAATACCCCATCATTTTGCCACTGTCGAATCCTAATGAAAAATGCGAAGCCAAACCGAGTGACCTATTAGAATGGACTAAAGGCAAAGCCTATATCGCTACAGGCAGCCCGTTTGACGATGTTGAATACGAAGGTGAAACCTACCCTATCAGTCAATGCAATAACTACTTTGCATTTCCTGGCATCGGGTTAGGCATTATTGCCGTTAAACCCACACGCTTAACCAGCAAAATGTTAATGGCTGCCTCGAAAGCATTGAGTGATATCGAACTCACGCATCCGTACCGTCTATTACCCAAACTCGAACGTGCACAAGAACTGTCTCGCGCCATTGGAATTGCCGTGGCACAACAAGCCATCGATGAAGGTCTCGCCATTATTAGCCCACAAACTACTGTCGAACAACTTGTCGATGAAACCATGTGGTCACCGCAGTATTTGCCATATCGCTATGTGAGTTAATAATAAATTAATGGATACACCACATTTCGATAGGCTAAACAGCGTTAATACAAATTATGCCACACACTCCGCCTAGCCAACCATTTCACATAAACACGCGCGATAATACACATGAAACAGCGAAGTGAGTTATTGCTGGCATTGCCCCCAAGTCATAACAAAAAGGCATTATTATTATATGCTAATGATACTTGATTATATAAATGAGTTGTGTTTAGATTGCTTTATTCCTATTCGCATTCATTTAAAGGGACATTTAATAATGAAGGTATCACTTAAACAGCTAATCACCCTCAGCGCCTGCACGCTTATTTTTCCAGCGACTTTTGCCAAACATAGGGCACAAATACAAACCCTAGTATACCCACCACACAGCGCTGTGATGGCTGCAATTAAAGACCCGAACAGCAATGCTGTGTATATCGCTGGTAAATTTACAGAAATCTCCAGAAATATTGGATCAATGGCGCTATTTAACACAACAGGTGATTTATTACCAAACCTCGCCAGAGTAAATGGTACGATTAATGTTTCAGCGCCTGATGGCAGTGGGGGTTTTTATATAGCGGGTGAATTTTCAATCAAAAGCGAAACAATGATCACTAGAAATTTCGCTCATATTCTTGCTGATGGCAGTGTTGATACTAGCTTCTCTCCTGGCACCAACGTTGGTAACATTAAATACATGTCGAGAGTTGATAATAAACTATACGTTGCTAACATCTCTGATGTTGCGCTAATCGACTTAACTACCGGTAAGTCTGACCCAAACTTCGCAGTGAAAGTAACCGATAGTCCCGTCTTAAAAATAAACACAATACATGCAACAAGAAATGGCTTATACATTGGTGGTTTTTTTAGACATATCAATGGCCATGCTATTAAATATTTTGCAAAAGCAGACCTGGAAACAGGATCTATTGATACTAATTATTACAGATCAGATAGAATTATTGGAAAAATTATCTCGACGAATAATAATTCCCTTTTTCTCGAGGATATCACTACTTATCACACATTGAGCAAAGTAAATGAATCGACAGGTAGAAAAGACTTAGGCTTTAAATTAAGCACCTTGTCGCCATCAGCTCGAATACGAGCCCTGGCCGCGGATAATTCGTGGTTATATATAGGGGCTGGACTGGGCCTCAATTCAGGTAAAACCAAACGATTCGACCTTATTACCGGGACTGAAGACAAAACATTTAAAATCAATACACCAGCGTGGGTTAAAAATATATTCTTTGACAATAAATATATGTATGTTAGCTCAGTGTATGACTTTAGTAGCAAGACCGGATACGCCAATGTGAAAGTCGCAAGATTTAATAAAGATGACATGAGCCGTGACTTTACTTTTGAACCACAATCATCAGGACTATTAAATACCGCCAGTATCGAAAACGGTCATTTATTGATAGGTGGCAATTTAAAAGGAGCCGGAAAACCGGTCTCGCCAGGGTATGTCGCTAAAATAAATCCTGATACCGGATTGCCTGACTTCAATTTTTTTCCTCATGTGAACGGACCGGTTAGGACACTAGCCATTTACAACGACAGCCTATTTATTGGAGGCGATTTCACAAAAATTAATAACATTAGAGCGTATAAATTAGCAAAACTATCTAAAACCACAGGTGATGTTGACTTGTCATTTATGCCCTCTCCCAATAACTCTGTTAATACCATTAAAATACATGATAACTATTTATATGTTGGCGGCCGTTTTTCTAACATCTCAAAAAGCAATCGATCGAAGTTTGTTGCAAGGTATAGCTTACCGAGCTTAATCTACGATAAAACATATAACCTACAGATCAACGGAAGTGTGCACAGCATTGCATTTGATGACAGCTCTATTTACGTTGGCGGCTATGTAAAAGGCCGTTTAAGTAAGTATAACTTAGCTACTCGTGTTAAGGATTTAGATTTCATGCCAACTCTCAACGGCGCCGTTAATGGCATGACGATCGTTGGTGACAGCATTTATGTGGGTGGCTATTTTAGACGACACTTTCTCAAACTTAATAAGTTTACTGGTTTAACGGATCCATTGTTTGATCTAAACCTAGGGCGCTGCACTACTGTAGAGAAATACAAAAATTTTATTTATGCGGGAGGAGTCAATTATTTAATAAGGTTTGATAGCGCTACAGGACTAATCGATGATACCTTTGCAGCCAATCCAGATAGGGTTGTCTATAACGTAAAACCATACGATGGTGGGCTATTAGTTAGCGGAACATTTCAGACAATTTTTAACATAAGGTCCCCTTATTTTATTAATTATGAATCAGTCAATACGTTAAAACGCAATGCGGTTACAATGCCTGCCTGAGTATTGAAAAATGACGTAACCACACATATAACGTGAACCCAACCGCTACACGCTTAACAGGTTTTTCACTTTGACCGTGAAACAATAAACAATATAAAACTAATGGCACCCAAGACAACCAGCGTAATAGCATAAGGCTGCGTCGACACAATTTCCCGATCCATCATGATCGATGCAACCACTGCAGAAAACACAAACTGAGACGCGCCCAACAGTGATGCCGCTGTTCCTGCCACCTCAGGAAAGGGCTCTAATGCCATCGCGGCACTGGAACCCGCCATAAATGATGCACCCATACCGGAAAAAATCAACGGCACTAAAAACTCCGACAAGCTTAACCCTAACCAGGCATACCAACCCCACATCAGCAAACCACCAAACAGCACCAACATAACACCAGCAAATAATACGCGGCGAACACCCACTTGAGGAGCAATCTTACCAGCCACAATACTGCCGCATAAAAACACCACACCGAGTACCGCGAAATAATAACCAAAGTGGATTTCAGGCACATGCAATAGTTTAATAATAATAAACGGCGAAATCGAAAAGAAACTAAAAAATACCGCAATTGCACAACCCGCCATTAACACATTGGGATAAAACCGTCGTTGCGAATAAATTTGCCAATAACGTTTAAATACCGACCAATTAAAGTCAGCTTTATGATGAGCTAATTGCGTTTCACGCATCGCAAAAGCGATTAAAACAAAACAACCCACACCAATTAAGCCCAACAAATAAAAATTGGAACGCCACCCTAACCAACACGCCATATAAGCGCCAACAATCGGTGCCATCAGCGGCGATACGGCAATCGTGCTATTTAAATAGCTATACACTTTAGCGCTGACTTCTTTCTCAAACAAGTCACGCACCATGGCAAACGCTACCACCGTCATACCACATGCACCAGCTGCCTGAAATATTCGCGCAATAATCAAATCATCAATATTGGGAGATACTCCACAAGCAATTGAAGCCAGAATAAATAAGCCAGCACTGATTAATGCAATCGGTTTACGACCGAAACGATCAGACAATGGACCAAACAATAATTGACCCAAGCCCTGCATAAACATAAATAAACTCAGGGTTAACTGCACCGTGCTGCTACTCACCTGATAGACAGCAGCAATATCCGGCACACTGGGAATATACAAATCCAACGCCAACGCAAAACTAAACACCAACGGCGCCAAAACCGTAACAACATAAACAATTGATTTATCGCGCATAACCCACCCAACACTTATTGATGGAACGAATCATACCACACTCTCGCCCTATAAATTAACATACGCAGGGAAGCTAACACTCGCACCACTGTCGACACACGAAGATAGGGTCGCACCACTGATCGCACAGGTTTGAATGCTAGGCGTATTAAAGTTGGCACTGGCCACGATAAGCGAGTCACTGGTACCCGCATTAAAAGCAACCCCTATCGGAAAGGCGAAAGGCGTACTACCCGGGCTCGATATAGCAGCACATGATGAAAACTCGCCCGATGCTGCCGCGCATGTAAATATTTGTGTGTTACTTGTATTACAGCCCTGCCCTAAATACACCCTTGATTTATCCGCATTAAAACTCAATTGCATTGGACAGGTCACCGAACCGCTAGTGATCACATTCGCCGTGCATGACCCCAGATCACCACTGCCATCAATAGTACAACGCACGATATTATCGTCTGGTGTGTTAGTGATATACGCACGACTGTTATCTGCATCCAATACGATATCACCAGCTGCGTCAGCACCGGTCGCACCCGAGTCAGCACAACTTAAATCACCATCACCATCCACACTGCATTTAGACACCACATCCGTTGAACTTAAAGCCGCACCTAAATTAGCTGCGTACAAAGTATCACCGGTTTGATTAAAAGCGATGCCGTGAGGATTAGATAAACCACGCGCACCGGTATCACTGCAACTAATCAAACAACCATCCGACTCAATATCGCAGTGATCAATCCATGATTGAAATTGGGTAGGTGTTGCAGAATAGGGTTCATCAACACTCACATATACCATCGACCCTGCCGGATTAAATATGGCCGCATCGGTATTATCATTATTAGACTGCTGATAGCCAGCATTTTCACACTGAGAAAATAAACCGGTGTCACTATCGAAGAAGCACTTACGTAAAAACGCACTATTCGGTAAATAGACTAAGCCGGTTAGCGTCGTCGTGGTTAATTCAACATCCGACGCGTTGTCCGCCGTCAATGTCGCCGTCAATGTATTTGCACCCACTGCCGTTGGTGTATAGGTTCCACCATAGGTGCAACTACCACTCGCAGCTAGCGTGCCTGAACTACACGTATTTGTCACCGACGTTAACGATGGGCTCGTTGTCACCGACACCCCAGTTGCCGCATGTGAAGCGCTGGCATTTGTAAACGTAAATAAAACAGTGTAGCCAGTATCTTTTTGCGTACGCGCAGGCAGCGGTGTGGTTACAGCGCCCGTCACCGTAACGCCCGACGCGGCCGTTGTAACGGTCACAACACCGGAACGTGAACAATTAAAACCATTAGCGCCACAGAAGTCCAATCTATAAGTCGCACTACCGACAACACTGCTTTGGAAGCGCGTAATGAAGGTACAGCTTGCCCCTGCCGCTAATGAATCTTCAGATACACAAGTGCCGCCGCTCACCGTCGAAGCCGTAACACCCGCTCCTGATTCTGCTTTATTGCCAAAGCGTATATCGGTGTAAGTATGGCTGGTGTTATTGGTAACCGTTGTCACCAAGTCGGTACTACTACCACTAATCACACTTACGGTAGTACGATCAGGAGCTAGATTAAAAATCGATCGCGCTTGCGCACCAACGGCGACACTCACTAACACCACAACACCCATTACTTTCAAAAATCGCTGGCTACTCATGCCTTTCTCCTATAAAAAATTCAAGCGAGCTTACACGGCAAACGTGTAGTCAATGGTTAGATAATTCCCCTGCAATACCGGCGATTTAAATTCCGTTGGTGTTGTTTGGTTGTTCGCGATGGCAAAATAAGCATGGTTAGCATAAAAATATTGGTAACCAACGCCAAGCGTATTTTGATTGTTAAAGGTATGTGAAATACCAATACCAACCGTCACAGCAGCGTGCATACTACCATTATCTTTAAAGGGGTTTAGTGTTGGTGATGCAGAACTATCCGTCGGTGCTGTTTCAGAATAATTTGACACTTGGTTATAAGCCAAGCCAGCACCAAACATCACGTAAGGACTGAATTTGACGCTCTTCCACTGAGCCTGCCAGTTCAAACGTCCCTGTATCAAACCGGCATAAGTAGGGTCAACTGAATAACTGTAATTTAACTGATCAAAATCCGTGGCAATATTATAGGCTGGCTGAACGACACCACTGACATCATGAAAATCTACTCGATAGATATTCACCGACACCGCCAATGTTAGCTTTTTACACAGCGGCTTATAGACACCCGCACCAATACCTAATAAATATGAAAATTCTGAGCCTTGATTACTCACATAACGATTATCGATACCCGGAAACAAATTGATTTGCTGCGCATAACTATCGAAACTACTGCTACCAAAACCGCCCATGCCTTGTATAAAAAATCGCTTAGCAGGCGTTGCTACAGCTACAGAAGTTAATAAACACAAAGTGAGCGAAGAACATACGCGCTTAAAACAAAAATGGGGCATCAAATCATCCATGATCAAAAGGTTCGTCTGACGTTAACAGGTTTTGTTTAGCGGTTCAACAATCAGTGCTCGCGCGTATCGCGGAAACGAATATCGGGCCATTGCTCCATGGTGATATCAAGATTAACGCGTGAAGGTGCTAGGTATGTTAAATTATCAGCGCCATCCATTGCCAAATTACGCTGTTGTTCGCGCTTGAATTGTTCAAGCATTTTATTGTCATCGCATTCAACCCAACGTGCCGCGACGGTATTTACATTCTCATACACACAATCAACGTTATATTCCGCTTTCAAGCGATAAGCCACCACATCAAACTGCAATACACCCACCGCACCCAGAATCAACTCATTATTATGTATCGGACGAAACAACTGGGTTGCCCCCTCTTCCGATAATTGAATTAAGCCTTTCTGCAGTGTCTTTTGTTTCAGTGGGTCTTTTAAACGCACCAACCGAAACAGTTCCGGTGCAAAGTTTGGAATGCCTGTGAATTTTAATTTCTCGCCTTGACTAAAGGTATCGCCAATTTGAATCGTGCCATGATTATGCAAACCTAAAATATCACCGGCCTCAGCCAGCTCAGCATGTTCGCGCTGCCCCGCCATAAATGTCATGGCGTTATTAATCATCACGTCTTTACCCAAGCGCACATGACGCATCTTCATGCCTTTCTTATATTGGCCAGATACAATACGTGCAAATGCCACACGATCACGATGCGCCGGATCCATATTGGCTTGGATCTTAAACACAAACGCGGTGAATTTATTTTCATCGGCTTCAACTTCACGATCATGGCTTTGACGTGGTTGTGGATCCGGTGCGTTATGCACAAACCCAGTGAGCAATTCGCGCACACCAAAATTATTAATTGCCGAACCAAAATACACTGGCGTTAGCTCACCCGCTAAAAATAATTCTTGATCAAATTCATGGCTAGCACCTTTCACCAACTCCATGGTGTCACGCAATTCTTGTGCGGCATCACCAATCGCTGCATCTAATTCTGGGTTATCCATGCCGTCAATTGATCGGATATCCGATACTTTTTCATTTTTGCCAGGCTCGTATAAATACACCCGATCTTCTAAGATATGGTAAATGCCTTTAAACGCTTTACCCATACCAATCGGCCAAGTCACTGGCGCACAGGCAATCTTTAATACATCTTCGATTTCATCCAACACCTCAATCGCATCGCGCGCTTCACGATCCATTTTATTGATAAAAGTGGTGATCGGTGTATCACGTAAACGACACACTTCCATCAATTTAATAGTTCGCGCTTCCACACCTTTGGCTGCATCAATCACCATTAAAGCTGAATCGACCGCCGTTAGCGTACGATAGGTATCTTCGGTAAAATCAGCATGACCCGGTGTATCCAATAGGTTTACCATGCAACCTTCATAGGGGAATTGCATCACCGATGTTGTCACCGAGATACCACGCTGCTTCTCTAACTCCATCCAATCCGATGTCGCATGCCGCGCGGCCTTACGGCCCTTGACTGTTCCGGCCAATTGTATCGCACCACCGAATAACAGTAGTTTTTCAGTCAACGTTGTCTTACCCGCATCCGGGTGAGAAATAATCGCAAACGTACGTCTAGGAAGCTGTGTTTTCATGCTGCGCAGTATGCCATACCACTCTAGTGCGGTAAATAGTTAACGTATTACATCTTAGAGTACCTGCTGGACATTTCCACTACATCCGGACCACTTAAATCCAGCACCTCAGCTGGTTGACCAAATAGTGAACCGCTATAACACACTTGCAATGGTTTAAAATCTGTAACCATCGATTCAGACACAGCCGAATCTAGAATTGCACTAACGGCCTCGTGCACAATATCATGCACCATTCGTGTAGTTTGGCTCGTTTGATACTCAGGCACATTCTTCGGTGTTAACAACTTCAGCGCCTGTGCTTCAGTCCTAGTTAACTGCGCCCACTGCATTAATGTTGCTAAAGCCTGCCAATGCTCACCGTCAGCAGCAACATTTACAATATCTTTAAAGCCATCAGAAGCAACCACTTCGTCAAAAAATTCAGCGGCAATATCCTCACTCAATGCCTTCAACATATCAACCTGTCCACCACATGCCGCGCCAAAAAAGGCCGCTTCAGCCTGTTCCGTACAAGTCATCAATGTTCGATACTTAAGAAAATATCTAAGGTGATCCTCTTTGCCTAAAAAACACAATACAGCAGCCACACCCAAGTGGTGCCCCGAAAAGCAAATGGCTTGCCTTTTTCCTTTTTCATCATGCCGTATAAAACCTTGAATCTGTGCAGTCATTAAAACCATAGCCCGCTGAATACCACCAAGCCACTTTTCTTTTTCAATATTTTCAACAGAAACAGACCGCCGAACATATGCTGTCAACTCACCCTCTGTGCAGCTAACACTTACGCTGCCAATAGTAAAATCCACTGCAGATTTTTTCTGTCGCATTTATGATCCCTTAGTTGTGCTTATCTCATTTAACGACGTTATTATCAGAGCAAAGAACATCACACAATAAATATGCCGCAGATGACTACCTTACAAACCAAGTATGCAAAACTTAAATAAGAAGTCTATTACTATCATATTGCACATATTAAGGTATTATATTGATGCAACTAACACATAGGAGACAGCTATGCCACTCTTTGTAACCTCCACCATAGAGGAATTCAGAAGACAACATTTTATTAATTTAGCGGAAAAAGCGAGCGACTTGCAAACTGGCATATCTGCTGGTGATGACTTACTCAAACCACTACAAGCCATCTACCGCTCGTTCAATTTTAGCCGCTTTAACATTCCGCTATCTAACGAAACAAAAAAAATGGTGGGAGCCCTACTGAATGGAACAGCATACGAGCCACCAACTCCACCATGCGACCCAACAACTCAATCCTTTCCTGCGGGCTTACTGGATACTCACCCACTCGGTGAGGCATTAAAACCAAAACTGAATCAATTGCTGCAGGACATTGTTGATTTATCCGGTAGCGGAGTTACTCTGGCTGGCTTGTTTGCCGCTAGTCACCCCAGCGCCCCTGCCAGTCAAGAAGGTGACACCAGCCCCCTCAGCTATACGTTATAAATTAGCCGCCAGTGCAATTTTAACACATTGTATTTTTTGGACTTTTTGTCGAATTCCTATATGATAATGATGGGAGTAGAGTGAGGAGGTGTGAATTGAAAACAATACTATATTGTTTATCGTCTTGTAGTCTATTATTGCTTAACTCAGCACTAGCAAATACCAACTTTTTAGGTCCCGTTAAACCAAATAGCCACGGACCAAACGCCGGTGTTATTATTTTTCAAGACTTAGATAATCGCGTGAACGAATCGGTAACTCTTAGCGCAGGATCACTCGCATACTTTGGTGGCACAAAAAACGGTGATTACTGTACCAACCCATTACTACACACCCACCCATTAATGGGGCAGTACACCTTTACATTAAGTAACGGACTTTTTGCTTATCAACTGCACCCCGCGCCCGTCTATAAATCATTTAAACCCGAAGGTGGTGAACCCATTACCGATGTACACTGCCTTGAATTTATTATCCAAGGTGGCGACCATACTTTTACGCCACAAGTAATTGCCTTCAACATGGACTGCAGCCAAAACCAACAGTGCGTAGCCACCAGCGCCGCTGAAACAGTGGTAGTGAGTTAATTATGGATATTCAAAATACAGCAATAAAAAAACCATGGTACTTACCGCGAGCTAAAACACTTAAACCATCGCATACCTTAAGTGGATCAACCGCTGCTTTACAAGAAAGTACTCGGTTTGTATCTGGTGATTGTGTTGGTGGGCCTGTAAATAAATAACCGTATCGAAGAAGATATCTTGCCCAGGCAGCTAACTTAACTACCCAGGCAAATCTATTGTTATTATTCGTCAGTATAAGTGACTTTCGCTAAATGTTTAATGTCATGTCCGGCAATTGATGTAAATTGCCCCGCAATAAAATAGCTTAAGTCATTAAATGGAATCATCCGATTAACTTTATATGCAGTGTTAAAAGTTAACTGAGGCACAATAGTGTCGTCATCCATGTCAATACAAGTAGCCGCACCGTAGGATGAGACCAATAATAAGTTATTTTGCTTAGCCAATGCATAACCATAACGACCCAAGTAAGGAGTATTTGCATCCCTGACTCCAGTCAGCTTATCAAATTTTTCAATACCATTTGCGTTACGCACCGAAGCATACAGCGCATCATTATAAACAACAACGCCGTCGACTTGTGTAGATCGAGTATAAGGTCTAAAAGTAGTATCTCTGTTACCCGTAGCAATATCGTACTTAGCTAATTTATCAGTAAACTTACCGCCAACATAAAGCGAACCACCATCAAAACCCATGGCAAACACACGGTTATTTAAACCTGACAAACTGAAGGAATTATCGTACTTATCCGTGATTAAATTAAACCGCGCCAAGTAAGGCGTGCTCGTGCTATTGGCAATGACATTAAACATACCACCAACATATAAATAATCACCATGCACTTTCATGGTATAAACCGGCCAGTTAGGCGACATATCAAAACCGGTCGATTTTAATTTCCCAGTTTTTTTAGATATCTTAGCCATTTTTGCTACAGCATTACCATCAACCTTATTAAAACTGCCACCAATAAATAAGTCGTCACCATGCAATGCCATAGCAACTGGATAGTAATCTAATACCGGTTTAAATGAGCGATCCGGCTCACCAGTGGTTGCATTAATCTTGGCTAAATAAGGCTGCTCAATACCATAAGCGGTATTAAAAGAGCCGCCAGTAAATACATGACTGTTGTTAACGCTCACTGTCAGTGCTTGACCACCATCGATCATTGGATGGAAGTTGGTATCTACTGCTAATGTGTATTTATTAAAACGAGCAAGATGATTAATCGCCATATTACCATCGACCTGTCGAAAGCCACCGGCTAAATAAACGTATTTATCGTCAAAAGTAATATCTCGTAACATGCCATTGAGCGGTAGAACAAGCACATCTTCACTGCCATCAGCCAGATTGAAACGCTTGATATACGGACTAAAGCGATACGTCGCCCACACTTTATCGTGATCAACTGCCATGCGTAGCGGAAGACCCACGTTCGCACTAAAACTAAGGTCTCTTTTACCAGTGTTTTCATCTAGCTTAATTAACTGGCCATCTTTGGTATTTAAATAAAGCAGCTCATCTGATGAGTGCAGTATATTGCTTACTTTTTTCTTCGACTTATAGAAACTTCTATCCACTTGTCCAGAAACTAAATCCAACTTAGCAAAATAGCTACCGATATGTTGGTTATTCACAGAAGTAAACACCCCACCAATGAATAGCCCCCGCGGAGTGACATCCATCGCTTGAATAGGTAAGTTCGTTGTCACATGAAAACTCGGATTAATTTGTCCTGTTAGCATATCCACTTGATAGATAGTTCGGTATTTAGTAGTTTCTGCATATAGTTCATTACCGAGTCGTTTGATTTGATAAACCTTCTCAGGCATATGTGGCTTAAATGATTGGTCTAAACTGCCATCGGCATTAATGTGCACTAAATACTTAGCTTCATCATCGCCATCTACTGACGTGAAAGTACCAGCAACATAAAAGCCCCCGTGCGTATCTGGCAGAGAACTATAAACAGTGCCATTATATTTTATGCTGGTATTAATAGGGTTTGAATTGGTTTCAAACAAAGCTCCACCACCTGAGTCACGTCCAATTCCAGTGAAAGTGCCTGCGATATACAATGCATTTTCTGCTTCATCTTTAACAGCGGCATATATACCTCCCGTTCCTTGCTGCGCCAACTTATAAGGAAAACTGTGTAAATTCGCAGAGATAACTGCAAAACTGGTTGTGGCATGTAACGTTAACAACACGGCCGATCCAAAAGTCATTTTATTCATATAAATCCCTTTTAAATATCTAGTTATATCGTCAATAGAAACGACACACTCGATTATACGGAGATATAAACCGTTGAATAGATACAGTTCTGCAACATCTTGTTGTGAGATCCGCAACTCACAAAAAATATGTAGCTTCAGAAGCCGGCATGGTAAGTTAGATTATAAAAGCGGCTTTGATCCTACACAATTTAAAATATAATCCGCCGCCTCTTCAGACCATGGCACACGGCGGGCAGGAACCCCAGGTATTGACCTGGAGGCAGCTGGCATAGTGCCAGCTCCAGCCGATGCAGACACGTTTCTTGGTGGCGGCATCAACATCACTCCTGCACTCCGTAAATAATATCCGGGAAGCTTAGGCTCTCGATGCTTTACAACCTCCGCTAAAGGCTTATGCTCCCACGGATATGATGGAACCCCCTCATCATCAAGGTAATCCTCATCCTTACCATCCGCCTCATACACTTTTTTCATAAGCGCTTGTTCTTCATCAGACGTACATAGTAAGGAGGCTGTACCAATATGTATAGCAATTGTCTTCACATCCATAGGCCCAAAGTAGTCATGAAAAAGCTTAAAAAGATGCCCCATCACAACAGACATCACATTTTTTCCTTGCAATGCCTCGGCTACTGATAACTCGTGAACCATTAAACCATGCTGTCTTTCACTGCTTTTATCATCTGGCAGATCCGCAGCTATTGACTGCACCAAATTTAGGCCGAGATTTAGCCCTAAGCGAAACATTTTCGGATTTTCTACTGCAGAATCATGATCAAACGCATCACCATCAAAATCAACCGTGTTAGTCTCTTGATCAATGGTTAAGAACTCAGCTTTTACAACCAACAAATAGAAATCTACAATATATTCTCTGAACTCCCCCCTATCACTTGGTGAATCCGATGATGTCATATCTAAATACAACACCCAATCACTGTCGCTAATTTTATCCAATGGCGTCGACTCAAACCCCTGCACTTCTTCATCAATCACGTAAAGCCGCTTCGCCTTATATTTAGAGACTTTCGGATCGAAAAAGGGTCTAACTTCTTTAGGCAGCAAGCTGTAACCTTCACAGATTTTTGCTAAAAATAACGAAAGAAGCTGGTGCTTGGTATATTTTATATCTGTTACCAGTCTAATTGGTCTTGTCATACTACCCTCTGCTCAGTTACCATTTTTTAATACCTGTAGCTTCATTCTAAACGTTACACCATAGTTCATTGTCAAGATCATCAAACACACCATACGCAAATGGCTGAATTTTTGAAATTAAAAGCTTGACCTTAAACTATAGTTCAAGATCTATAATATAATCGAAATAGTGTATCAAATTGATGATAGTACATAAAAGGTTGTTTTGTAATGAAAATATTTAGTAACAGTCCAAGAGGCTTTACACTGGTAGAATTGATAACGGTAATTGTTATTTTAGGAATTTTATCGGCATTTGCGGTACCAAAATTCATTGATCTTTCACAAGATGCCAATGGCGCCGTTACAGTAAACATTTTTTCTTCATTTAAATCAGCAATTCAATTAGCCCACGCGCAATGGGTAGTGAAAGGTAAGCCTAGCAATATAATACTACAAAACCAGAACATACCCATGACAGACAAGGGGTGGCCCGGAAAAATCGCAGTAAATAACAATGATTGCCTATTGCTCTGGAACAACTTACTTAGCAATGGCGACTCATTTATTAATGATGGCAAAATAAAAATACATGCCGGTGGCTTTTATTGTTCTTATGAAAGTAAAAATAAGCCACTAAAAGCCATACTTTATTTTCCAAAAGATAATGGCCTAACTGTTATTACTGATTTTTGAAAAAAACTTGTATCAATCAAATCGCCTTACGCATCATTAACCAACCAGCAATAGCGAAGATAATCGTTGGTAGCATCGCTGCTAACCACGGTGGAAATTGATACACCAAACTAAACGGCCCAAAAAACTGGTTAAGCATATAAAAACCAAAACCAATTAAAATACCCATAGTAATGCGAAAACCCATAGTCACATTACGCAACGAGCCAAAAATAAATGGCACACCCAGACAAATCATTACGATAGTAGTTAATGGTTGCACCAAGCGCTGCCAAAATGCAAAGGCATACTGATCACTGTTTAAACCATAACTGTGTCGATAACGAATATTTTCAAATAACTTGACGATTGATGACTCACTCGGCTCTTGCCGGCTCATCTCAACTAACTTAGGATCAAAATTTAAATTTAAATCTAATTTCTTTAAGTGCTTGGTCGATACCTTATCAGCCCCAATGGTTGTTACTGCTGGTGTAATTAAATGCCATATACCATTGACCAATAACGCATGCGGCGCAACAATCACCGCCTTTAAGCGATGCTCGCTATTAAAATCATATTGGGTGACACCACTAATACGCTTTGGGTTATCGACTTGATCGATATGCACAAAGCGGCTGTCTTGCTTCATCCAAATATGTTGCAAAGCGGTATAACCGACCACATCCCCCATCGCGGATGATTTATAACGTTCAGCAAAATTAAACATCGATGGCGCAATAAACTCACCAACAATAGTCACAAACACCATCATCACAAAAGCAGCACGCACTACCGCCCACGTCAATTTAGCCTTGGAAACACCAGCCGAACGCATCACTACTAACTCATTATTGGTTGCCAAGCGCCCCAAACCCAACAAACTCCCCAAGAGTCCCGCCATCGGAAACAGTTGATACAAATCAGATGGCAACGTCATCGGTACATACATTAATGCTTGAAACATGCCATAATTTTTCGAGCCAATATCGCCAAGCTCACCAATAAACTGCACAAAGCTTTCCACACCCAATAAAATCAACACGACCATACAGGTAGAACTGATAACCACGCGCGCAATATAATTATCGAGTATCCTCATCCGCCCACCTTAAGCCAGCTAGGCATCCACTGCTTATGGCCATAAATGAATCGCCACACCAACGCCAAACCAAGCAATAACATTAAGCCATGCAACCACCACAAACCTAACCAGGTACTCACCGTTCCCTGCTCTATCCAAGCGCGCCCAACAAACATCAAATCCGCATAAATAATGTAAATCAAAATCGCTGGAATCAACTGCAAATAGCGACCATGACGTGGCTTAGTATAACTAAGTGGCACCGCCATCAAAGCAAACAACCATACCGATATCGGCATGGCTAATCGCCACTGCAACTCAGCAGCCGCGTCCCTATCATCAGATGGCATATGACGTAAATGACTGGTCGACATGTATTTAACATCATTACCAGCAGAAGGCTTAGCATGTGTGATGCGTAAACCGTATTTATCGTATCGTATAATTTGATAATCATTTTTACCTGGCGTACCAATACTGCGATAACCCTTATTAAAGACTAAAAACATGTCACCAGTTTTAGCACTTTTTTCTTCATACGCTTCATCAGCGGTGACCAAATCCCAACTGCTAACATTATCAGCATCCTTGGTTTTATTCGCCATAAACACATTCGACATCACTTTGTGGTTCTCACCCACTTTCGCTGCATAAAATGTCCAATCGCCCTTTTTACCGATCGACTGAAAACGTCCAGGTAACATCTTTTCGAGTGACGCCGTTGCCAGAGCTCGCTCCAACACCTGAGTACGATACCACTGCACCTTCGGCTCAGCCCACAGCATCAATAACGCCACCACAATGACAACTCCAGTAGCAAATATCATTGCCATCATTAGCAGTTGCACCCGACTAATACCGCAAGCTGTCATCACGGTCATTTCGTGGTCAACGTACAAACGACCAAAAGCCATAATGACACCAATAAATAAACCTAGCGGCAAAAGAAAGCCTAACAGCAATGGCACCTGAAGCGCCATCACCTGCATTACTGCTGTCATGGTAATTTGGCCGCTGGCCGCATCGTTAAGATAATGAACAAACTGATTCATAATCAGGATAACTAGAAACACTAATGTGGTTGCCATCAGGCTACCCAACACTTCTTTACACAAATAACGAAAAATTATCACTGACAACTCGCGATTCTTATGGAAAAATAGGCGACTGACTCCATTGTAATAGAATGACAATATCATGCAACAAATCGATTTCTATCTTTTTTCAAAGACAGAAGGTAGCGAAAGCTACAAGACGTTCATCTCGCGCCTATGCCAAAAAGCATACAACCAAGGTCATCAGCTCGATATTAGCTGTGAAACCAAACAACAAGCCCAGCAAATTGATCAAATGCTATGGCAGGCACCGCCAGAAAGCTTCTTGCCACACCATATAAATGATCAACAACCACAACAAATCCAAATAAGAACACTTAAGGCACTTGATAAATCAGCCGATTTGTTGCTTAATTTGTCACCACAACTAAATGACGATAATATCCACTACCAACGGATTTTACAGTGTGTATTTGACCGGGCGGAACACAAACAACAAAGTCGCCAACTGTACAAAAAAATGCAAGCGCTAGGATGGCAGGTAAAAACACATAACATTACGGTATAGATATCCCATGACGGAACCATTAGCAAAAACTTACGAGCCCAGCGCGATCGAATCTCATTGGAGTGATGTGTGGCAGCAACAAAATTATGGCCAACCTTCTGGCAGCGGTAACCCTTATTGCATTATTTTACCGCCACCGAATGTCACCGGCAGTTTACACATGGGCCACGGTTTTCAACAAACCATCATGGACACACTTACCCGTTACCACCGCATGCAAGGCGACAACACCTTATGGCAAGTAGGCACTGACCATGCCGGCATCGCAACACAAATGGTTGTAGAACGCCAATTGGCTGCTAGTAACATCAGTCGTCACGACCTCGGTCGTGAAAAATTTATTGATAAAGTATGGCAATGGAAAGAAAAATCCGGCGACACCATCACCAACCAAATGCGCACACTGGGTGCGTCGGCTGATTGGTCACGTGAACGCTTTAGCATGGATGACGGTTTATGTGATGCTGTCAAAACAACCTTCATAAAGCTGCATGAGCAAGGTTTAATTTATCGCGGCAAACGCTTGGTTAACTGGGATCCAAAATTTCATACTGCCATTTCTGACCTTGAAGTGATTAATAAAGAAAAACAAGGCCACATGTGGCATATGCGCTATCCGTTAAGTAATGGCAGTGGCCATTTAGTGGTGGCAACTACTCGACCTGAAACCATGTTGGGTGATAGCGCCGTGGCAGTGCACCCAGACGATGAACGCTACCAATCACTGGTAGGGCAAACGGTTAAGTTACCACTCACCGATCGCGAAATCCCCATTATTGCCGATGAGTACGTTGACCCCGAGTTTGGCTCCGGTTGCGTTAAAATCACTCCGGCACATGACTTTAATGATTACGACGTAGGTAAACGCCATCAGTTACCTCTAATTAATATCATGACTATCGATGCACACTTAAATGATGACGTGCCTGAAGCCTACCGCAACTTAGACCGCTTTGAAGCACGCAAAAAAGTCGTTGCTGATTTAGAAGCACTCGGCTTAATGGAAAAAATCGATGAACACACACTGCAAGTGCCTTATGGCGATCGCTCTGATGTTGTGATCGAACCTCTCTTAACTGATCAGTGGTATGTTAAAGCCACTGAAATGGTGCAGCCCGCTATCGATGCCGTCAAGAACAACGAACTGGAATTCATCCCGGAAAATTGGGGTAAAACTTATTTACAGTGGTTAGAGAACATTCAAGATTGGTGTATTAGCCGTCAATTATGGTGGGGGCACCGCATACCCGCTTGGTATGATGACGCAGGTGAAGTATATGTGGGCAATGATGAAGCTGATGTACGCAGCAAATACAAACTAGCTGACGATGTCACTCTAACCCAAGATGAAGACGTATTAGACACATGGTTTTCAGCATCGTTGTGGCCCTTTGCTACTTTAGGCTGGCCTGAACAAACACCAGAGCTTGAAGCTTTTTACCCTACTTCAGTATTGGTGACCGGTTTCGATATTATCTTTTTCTGGGTAGCCCGCATGGTGATGATGGGCATGCACTTTATGGGCAAGGTACCGTTTAAACAGGTGTATATCACTGGTTTAATACGCGATGGCCACGGCCATAAAATGTCAAAATCGAAAGGTAATGTACTTGACCCGCTGGATGTGATCAATGGTATCAAGCTAGAGCCATTACTAGAAAAGCGTACCGCAGCAATGATGCAACCGCAGATGATTCAAAAAATTAAAAAACAAACACGCAAAGAGTTTCCTGAAGGCATAGACGCTTTTGGAACCGATGCATTACGTTTTACTTATTGTGCATTAGCAAATACCGGTCGTAATATCAGCTTTGATATGGGACGTGTTGAAGGTTATCGCAATTTTTGCAATAAAATTTGGAATGCTACACGCTTTGTACTGATGAATGTCGAAGGCCATGCCATTTCCACGCCATCGCGTGACGACCTATCATTAGCCGACCGTTGGATTATCAGCGAGCTGCAACACACGATCAATAAACTCAATAAAGCCATTAAAGAATACCGCTTTGACCGTGTCGCTAATGCCATCTATGAATTTATTTGGAATGAATATTGCGATTGGTATGTCGAAATGGCCAAAGTTACCCTATACGATGACAACGCGACTGACGCTGCTAAAAATGCAACGCGTCATACTTTGATTAGCGTATTAGAACAAGTAATGCGCTTGGCACACCCTGTGATGCCATTTATTACCGAAGAAATTTGGCAACAACTAAAAGGCTTATTAGCTATTGATGGTGATAGCATCATGGTTCAATCATTGCCTGCAGCTAATGAAAACCTTGTGGATAATGCCGCGCAAAATAATATTCGCTGGTTTAAACAATTAATCACCGCCATTCGTAATGTGCGCGGCGAGATGAACGTAGCACCAAGCAAACAAATTGATATTATTTGCAAGCACTGCAGTAATGAAGACTGTCACTGCATCGAGCAGTGTCATGATTTAATATGCACACTAGCACGCGTAGCAACCATCTCTCAATCGGACGATGAAATACCGGCCAGCGCTTCTACACGTATCGGTGAAATGGAGTTACATATTCCATTAGCCGGTTTGATTGATAAAGACGATGAACTAAAACGTTTACAAAAGGAGGTTGATAAGTTAACTAAGGATATCACTAAGTTTAGTAATAAACTGAACAACCCGAACTATACCGATAAGGCACCTGCTGCTGTTGTCGAAAAAGAACGGCAACGATTGGCACAAGCTGAAAAAGATTTACTGCACGTCAATGAACAGGTTGAAAAAATCAGCGCGCTTTAATATTTTGGGGTATTTCACGCACAACCTAAAAAAAGCATAGAAGAGGAGCAAGCCAAGCTCATCGCTTCCGCTATTGATCCAAAACAATGAAAAGACTACCCTGACCTATCATTAAATAACAAGGAGCAAAAATGGTGCAAGCATGGAATAAACCATCAATGCTACTTAATGCAGAATTAGAACAGGCACGCGATGAAGGTAAGGATGTTTCAGACATACAAAAATCCATTGCAGAATTAAACGCTAATAACACACTAAAATCATTTGAACGAGAACAATTGGCAATTCATCTATTTGAAACCATAAGAAAGATAAAACCTATAAATAGCTACCCCTACGATGAACCCAACGAACTGCAACACATTCTTCCCCGTCATTGCCACACAAAAACAAACAAAAACCAGACTTTATCTTACGATGAACACTTTAACCGTATATATGGTGGGCTTCTAGGCAAGTGCACTGGATGCCTGCTAGGAAAGCCCATAGAAGGTTGGCGCAGAAAGGAGATTCATAACTTTCTCAACAGCACCGCAAACATGCCTTTAAAAAAATTTCTACACGAAGGTTTAACAGAGAGCCAATTAAAGCAATACCATTTATTAGGAACTCTAGGCAAAAAATTCATACCGGGCGAGTATGATGGCAAAATGCCTGAAGATGACGACACCAATTATCTTCTAACTGCACATCACATTATCCAACAACATGGCACAACATTCACGCCTCAAGATGCGGCATACACCTGGCTAGATACCTTACCCATCAACCGATTGTATACCGCCGAACGAATGGCTTATCGAAATTTAGCGCAAGGCATAAAGCCACCCTTATCCGCCTATTTTTGCAACCCCTACCGTGAATGGATAGGCGCATTAATCAGGGCTGACTATTTCGGCTATATTTCACCCGGGAATCCGATACAAGCAGCAACCATGGCCTGGACGGACGCGAGTATATCACACGTAAAGAATGGTATTTATGGTGCCATGTGGGTAGCAAGCATACTGGCATTGCTGCCAGCCCACACACTTGACGCTAAATTAATTTATCTCTCGCTCGAATTTACACCAAAAAAATCCAGATTCTATCAGGCAATAAGCCACGTCCTTAAGCGTTATAAAGCAAAGCTGCCCTATCAATGCATGATTGATGATATACACACTCAGTATAACGAGAGAAAAATCCATCACTGGTGTCACATCATCCCCAATGCCATGATCATTGCTGGTATATTGCTATGGCATGCCAGTGACTTTAGTTTAGCACTCACAGAAACACTCAAGTGCGGCTTTGATACCGATAGTAATGCCGCAACTGTTGGTTCGATCTTGGGGTATCATCTTGGCGCCAAGAGAATACCTCATTATTGGAAAAATTATTTTAATGATACAATCGATACTGCAGTGCTAGGTTCCAGTAAGGTCAGCATTATAGAGCTTGCGCGGCAAGCCACTACAACAGCATCCATTAAAAGCACTGGAGCCCTATATCACAACCTCCGAGCCTGAAAATGACGGCATACTGAGATACGCTAAACTAAATACTTGAATAACATAATTGAGTAAGACCATTAATATGCCTATGCATAAACAATTTTATACATAGGCTGCATAAATGCGCCCAATGAAATCTTTAACTTCGATTATTCAAAGTTTTGCGACAAAGCCCTATTAAACACTATAAACAGGTTCAGGCTCAGGTTCAGGTTTAGCTTCAACTTTAGCTTCTGCCCCAGTGGCTGCATCAGCTGCTGTAGCAACCGCCGGCGTCGTTGCTTTTTCATGACATGCTCGCATACTTTTATAGACACGATAACAGCCATAACCTAACATTATCAGGCCTAAGGGCAACAACGGATTAACCTCACGCGCACGCGGGCTATTACCATCCCACTGCCAATTTAAAATAAAACTGGCTAGCACGGATGCTGCCGACAACGGCATATAACCCAAAATAAAAGAGAGACGTGGCCTGTCATTATGAGCATTTCTGTCATAATAATCACTTTGAACACAAACACAACAACAACCGGTAACTGCACCGACCAAGGCAACCAAACCAAAGTTAACAAGGGCATGCCGGATAACAGCAATTCCAGCAACCTTAAGCGCATCACCATCACTCTGCTCAACAAAATTTCGGCTATATAACGAGCCAACAACATTTATTACAAAAGAAGAAGTTACCCCCAAAAGGGTCATATTTTTATTCACTGATATACACTCCCAGATAAATCTTTCATCATTATTATTGCTGGAAGTTAATCTATTTAGACTAAAATAGCCAGTTATTGTTAAGACTTATACGGCAACAATAGCCATTACGGAATTTAAAGGATTGTTCACTTACACACCTTTAGGCCATACAATTTCATAGGCAGCTGACCGACCTTTATCAGCAGTCGGCTTAATACAGTTTTTATTCACAAGGTCGATTAACTCTCTATACGCCGTTGCCCGGCTTGTTCTCGTAATTCCCATATACTTTCTTGTTGTCATGCTACCGATGTAACCCTCAGGACCATAATCCAGTAATTTATTTAGCACTTTAATCTGCTTAGGGTTTAGCGGGGTTTTGGCATGACGCTGCCAGAACTGACTTTTTAATGTGATCTCTTCTATAAGCGTTAACGCTTTATCGATTGCTTGCTGAAAACATTCTAAAAACCATGACAACCAAGGAGTAATATCCATGCCACCGCGACAAGCTGCCTCCAGTTGAGAATAGTAGTTTTTTCTATCGTGCATAATGACAGAAGATAAACTGTAATAGCGGGTATTCAGCTGTTCATCTTGCGATAAAGCATAATCAATAATCGCTCTACCTACTCGGCCATTGCCATCATCAAACGGATGCAGCATCTCGAACCATAAATGAGCCATTCCAGCACGCAATAATCCATCACAATCACTTGACTGATTAAACCATTTTAATAACTGTTTAATTCCTTTTTTAGCCAATTCCGCAGGCGGTGCTTGATAGTGAGTTTTTTCTTTTCCAGGGCGGCCAGATATAATACGCATTTGATCTGTGTCTCTAATTGCTCCGACAGTAATTTTTTGTATACCTGAATAACCAGTTGGAAATAAAGCCGCATGCCATCCAAATAGGCGCTGCAAAGTTAACGGTTCGCTATAGTTATTGGTAGCATCAAACAGCATATCCAATAAGCCTTCTATATACCGATCGGATGAAACTTGGATTCCTGCTTGATTAAGCCCTAGTCGATTAGCTATCGAAGAACGCACACTATTACGATTAAGGAGTTCGCCCTCAATAGCTGATGTATCAACAGCCTCGGAGGTTAAAGCAGATAAGTTAAGTTCAAAAACTGAATCATCCGTGATGACATGCACCATACCTAGCAACTTTCCTTGCAGGCCTCTAGACAACAATAACTGCTGAGATAAAGTGCCTTCATCCCAGGTAAATTGCGGCCAGTTCGTATCCTGCCAAACCCAGCTTTGCATTAGCCTGCCCTTTTATTAATCAATACAGTGATGCGATTATAGCACTAATCGCTTCATATATTGAAGCGATTAGTGCGCTAAACGCCTCATAAAAATCACACATGCAATCATACACTTATAAAATTACCGTCCGCTTAACTCACTACTAGCCGCATGCTAATATAGAAATCTAGCACTCTCTATCAGCAAGGAAGCCGATGACCACATCAAACTCAATCAAACACCCTTTATTATTTATGCTGTGCATCGCCAGCTCAGCCTTTATGGGTGGTGTGGACTTAATGATTATGAGTGTCGCTATCGATCCAATGCGCGATTTTTTTGATATCAATGTGAATACCGCACAATGGTTAATGAGCGCGTATGCGATTGGTTGCGCCGCCTGTTACATCGGTATCGGCCGCATCAGCGATCGATTTGGTAAACGCAACACATTTAATGCAGGCATCCTGCTGTTTGGCTTACCCTCATTAGGGGTGGCACTATCAACTAATATCTACCTAGCAATCCTATTTCGTTTTTTACAAGGCGTTGGCATGGCTGGTGTTATTAATTCAGCTAATGCTTTGGTTATGGAATATTACAGCGTTGAACTACGCCCGAAAAAAATCGCATTCTTAATCACTGCCGGCGGTTTTGGTTTTAGCCTTGGGCCTGTTATAGGCGGTATTTTATTGCATTATTTTGACTGGGCAGCACTGTTCTATATTAATATACCTTTTTCAATTGCTGCTTTGATTGTATCCCTCTATTGCATACCAGCTACAGGGAATAAATATAACGAAACGGTAAACTATCTTAACCTGTTGTTACTGACCTTAAGCATTGCCTATTTAAGCTTATTTGCTAGTCAAGCACAATACTGGGGTTGGTCTAGCACACTTACTTGGTGTAGCATTATTGTTGCTGCAGTACTGTTTTATCTCTATGCGTATTTAGAGCAACACACTAAAACACCCCTCATTAATGCAAAAATATTCGCATTAAAAAATATGATAGCAGGCTGTGCTTGCGGCTTTTTATTGTATGCGCCCATGATCGGTTGGTTACTGGTATTTGGCCTCTATTTCCAAGGCGCTTATGGACTCAGCCACTTACAAACCGGCTTTGCTTTTTTACCCTATGCGGCAGGCTATATTATTATGCCCACGATAACAGCAAAGCTAATGAAATTTATGTCACATAAAACCGTTATAATGATCGGATTTTTTATTGCTACAATCACTCTACCTATTATGAACATCATAACCCCAAGCACACCCTATTGGACGTTAATTTTACCTTTTTTGTTTTTTTCATTAGGCTGCAACATGGTCAACACCAGCACATTGCCCGTCGCCATGCAATTTGTCTCGCATGAGAATCACGGCGTGGCCGCGGGTATCGCGATGATGACACGTTGGCTGGGTGCTGCACTGGGAACAGCTGCTTTGTCTTCTATTTTTGCTGCAGGTCAGTCCACCAACGATACTCACGCCGTGCACTTATCGATCTGGGTACTGACTGGAGTCGCTGCTTTTGCCACCATTTACAGCTGGTTAGCAGTGAAACATACTCACTGACTTATTGACTATAATGACTAACATTGTCATGCCAGACCTGATCCGGCATCCAGATAAAAAGGAGCTATCATGTGTCGTTTTGTTGTTTATCTTGGTAAAGTACCCACCCGTTTATATGACGTGATTATTAGACCCAATAATTCATTAGTCAGCCAAAGTCTGCACGCGCAAAAAATGGATCACGTGGTAAACGCTGATGGTTTTGGTGTTGGCTGGTATCAACATGAGATTGATAACCTACCAGCTAAGTTTAAATCCACCCAACCGGCATGGAATGATAAAAACCTGCATTCAATGGCCGGTAAGATTTTATCAACGTGTTTTATGGGACACGTACGTCGCGCCACCAATGGCGATGTATTTCTGAGTAATTGCCATCCGTTTTCTTATCAACAATATTTGTTTTGTCATAATGGCAATATCGATGACTTTATCAGCATCCAACGTCATCTAAGGCGCCTATTAAAAGATGACATCTATCATAACGTTTTCGGTCAAACCGATTCAGAACACTTTTTTAATTTAATGATGAATCACTTTGCCACACTTAAGCAAGATGACTTTTTAGAAAAATCCTTCGAATGTTTTCAATATGCTATTAAAGAAGTGTTAGGCTTGCAGCGTAAATACGCCAACTGTGAATCATCCAAACTTAATACCGTGTTCACCGATGGCGAACGCTTAATGGCAACACGCTATGCTTCCGTAAATCCGGAAAAAGAATTATCGCTGTATTACAGCGAGGGGAAACCGATCGATGCTGAAGGCGATCACCCCTTACTCGAGTTTGACGACAAAAACCCTCAGGCCATTATCGTGGCGTCCGAACCTCTTAGCGAATACGCCGACTCGTGGCGCGAAGTACCACCTAATCATGCGTTGCTGATTAACAAAAACCTTTCAATCGATTTAAAACAGATTTGAGGTCATTGCGGTAATATTAAAACTGGATCCCGGAACGGGGTCCGGGATGACATGCTCTGGTCCGGGATGACAAAATCGGGGCCGGGATGACAAAATCGGGTCCGGGATGACAAAATCGGGTCCGGGATGACAAAATCGGGTCCGGGATGACCTTAAAATATTAAGCGGAAACCGGGATACGCTTTAAGCGATAGGTTTTTACCATATGCGACCACAAGTTCAACGTATGTTTAAGCTCTTTATTCGCCTGCTTAATACGCTGATGATAATCAGCAATAGACGCTTTATATTCTTCCACTTTATCTTTAGTGAAATCAATCGATGCGGTTTTTAGCTGTTTGTATTTAGTGGTTACATCAGCCAATTGTTTTTCTAAGTCTTCAATATGCTTGCTGACTTCCATCACTTTATCTTTCAATGGTAATACCAATTCGCTTAACTGTTCCATAAACGTAGAGCTTTGCGCCGCCTTTGAAGCCAATAAACGGCTTTCTTCTTGACGCATACGGTATTGAATAATTTTTTGATCACTAACACGTCGTAAGTCTTTAGCACAACCCATCCACTGCATCGCACGGATTAACCATTTAGCAGGATCATAATGGAAGAAACGCACACCATTACGGTAATCTAAAGGGAACTGATGATGGAAGTTATGGAAACCTTCACCGTAAGTCACCAAAGCAGTAATCCAGTTATCACAAGCGGTTTGCTTATCAGAGTAGGTCTTCTTACCAAACACATGGCAAATTGAGTTAATGCAGAAAGTCACTTGCTCATTAAATGCGATACGTAACGCACCACCAATGATTAAGCCACCCCACCAATCACCCCAGAATACACCAGCGATAACCGTTGGCAGTACAAAACCGGACAAAATAGCGATAGGCACATAAAAAGTGTGCATAATGGACAACATGCGGTCGGCTTTTAAATCTTCAACGTTACTAAAATCACGCTTTTCATTATCTAATACGAACAACCAGCCCATATGCGCATGCCAAAAACCTTTCTTAATGCTGTACGGGTCACGATCGGTATCTGTATATAAATGGTGATTTCTATGATCAGTACACCACTCTAAAACGCTGCCTTGAAATACTGAACCGCCCATTAGCGCGGCAATAAAGCGAACAATCCAATTACCTTTATATGCACGGTGTGAGAATAAACGATGATAACCAGCGGTAATCGCTACACCACTGATATAGGTGTATATTCCAGCCATTGTCCAGGTTTGCCAATGCATTTGGTGGTCAACCGCTAACCAAATCGTGCCCGCTATGCCGACGATTGGTACTAAGGATAAAAAGATAAGATTGACCCAGTTGATTCGTTTTAAAAGACTCATTTATTCGTTCCATTTTGACGTTTAGTGCAGTCTAACACAGGGCTAACGTTGCCACCAGACGATATCGACTAATGAACTATTGCGTTATTCAACCACCCCAATCGGTTAAGTTTATCCAATGTTAACAAGTGGTTAAATCAAAGATTTAGCTTACTCTAAATATCAGCATTACCAAAAAATTCAATAGTGAAAATACTGACGCCACTTTATTACGCACTTTAACCGACATAGTGACCATTTCGACCATAAAAACAAGGCTATACGACTTGATTTCAATACATACCTACTATAACATGCGCACATAATAGACATACGGGGAAGAGAGAACATCATGAAACTATCAATACTTATCCAGCAATGCATATACCGCGCCAACAATCCAAAACAATCTGAAAGTACAATTACTTTAGAAAATGACACCTTATTAGCTTTTGAAAATAAAAATGGTGCCCGTGTTTATGCTCACAATAAAGTCGGCGCACTAGACAAGATTGCCTCTTTAGCCATACGAACTCAAACAGCTAGTGGCACAGAAGAAAGCTTTTCACTGCAAGCAAAATTAATTAAACAGATTGCTGAAGCCTTTAAAACAAGCTATCCGAAAGAAATCAGCAAGCTAGCCGCAAGCGATCAAGCAGCGCTTGCTACGGAACTGACCAGTGCCACCACTGCAGAGTTTATGCTGCCTCCAATTATTACTGTGAACCCTTATCATACATTTGGTAGTCCACGCAGCGTTGCAAGCGAACCTGCTCCAGCAGTTGGCCACCAATCATCACCAACAGTCTCTTCACGTAGCTTCTAAAAGCTACGTGAAACACCACACTAACAACAAGGACTAGCAATGCTAGTACGTGATTTTTTAGCTCACCTCGAACGAGGTAAGACTACATTTGCACCAACTGATAACATCATTGATTTAACTGCCAGCAGGAGCGGGAGCGAAGATCGTTTAGAAGGTCTGAAACTTACAATACGCAATGAAAGCGGTCAGCTCGACCAATTAGCAACCGTACTCGCCCACGACAAAACCGCATTAGAAACCCAACTAATGGCAGCACTGGTGGTCTTGGATGGCGGCCATGCTGGAAACCCACCCACCTTTAATATGTTCCGCAAACGGCTAGGTAGCACACCCTTTCGAAACATTAATCACAACAATAGTGAATTCTTTTTTGATAGCGATAAAAAAGACCAACAGAATCTACGAAACTTATTGTGCCAAAAAACACTAGCAGCTTTTGGCTTTAAATTTTTGAAAGCTACGGACAGGCCAGATAGCCCTTATCAAAAACTCAAAAGCCTATTTGCTTGTATCCAGCTGGCTCACCACTGTATTATTAATTTACCCGTACCCGCCAGCGGCAAAATATTTACTGCAAAACAACTGCATGCAGCCATTAAAAAATTACAGCGGTATGGGGGATACATACAAAGCGCCGTCAGCCACTACAAAGATAAAGGCACAAGCAAAGCCCTAAAACAGTACACCATCATGAGATCCATCCAAGAAGGTCATCGCTGGTTATTAGCGCAGTACATAGTGGTAGCACATTCAATCGGCGCCGAACCCAGCATTCAGTTTTCAACTGACTCAATGAAGCATTTACTTACACGGCCAATCACTGATTGGTGTCATGATGATACCGTATCAGCAGCTTTAGAGCACCTCAAACCAAGCTCCTCTACTGCAAGTCGTGGATCAGGTCACGGTTCTGCCGCTGCTACTGCCGGCTTAATGGTTGCGCCTCGCGTAACTGGTACCGACACAGCAGCCGGACTACTGGCTGCCGGTGATGGCGATGGCGATGGCGCTTATGATGAGACGCCTCTTTGTCCCTGAAACCACCTCAGATACCGAAGCAACATTAAAAATATAAATACATAAGAGAGAGAACCATGCGACAAGTGAAATTTAAATACCGTAATTTTAGAAAAGCAGTTATAGAGTCAGCCGACATTTACAGCGCTGATGAACCCAAGCTCGGCTTTATAAAAATCAGCACAACCGTCTCTCTTACAACTAACCTAGGTAATAGAGAGATCGACAACACGGATGGACAAGTAACCCGCTTAGCTCATATCTTATGGCGCGCAGAACAGTTAAATTTTGTACGTGACCGTATGAGCACAACTGACTTTCAAACTGCTCGACAACTCGTTGAATTAGCGCTAATGGATCTTTTTTCACAACATGACACACCACAATTCAAACGTGTGCAAGGCCGACTTTTCAAGAGCGCACCTTATCAAAACATCGATGTTGAAGATGACTCGTTTCACTGGATTAAAGATCGCATGGATCGATTTAGAGCAAGCACACATAACAACGCCTCCGACATCACAACCTATATAATCTATAACGTGCTACATCAGACTATGACCGATCTCCTCCCCGCCACATCAACCAACCAATCGTACGCATGCTCTCAATTCGCTCACTTTATTCACCTTCCCTTACCCGCCACCGGCTATTCACTGGATATCAATCAGGTGTGTGAAGCATTAATAAAGTGCTGTACTGAACACGACCATTTACTTAAAGCTAAAAAACACTACAGCGACAAACTAACTGCCGAAAAAAACAAAGGCAATCGAGCCAAACCGGGTGAAAAGTTTACGGACACTGAAAAAAAACTCGATACAGTAAATACCATTTTAAGTGGCTGCGAATTATTAACAGCACAATACACTGTGCTAGCTCGTCAACTAATAGCCGCTTATAGCTTAGCCGAATCAGAGGGCAATAACACTTTGACAAGAACCACCAGCTTCTCTTATGATTCCATGAAGACCTTACAAGCCAAAGACACACCGTCCGATTGGTGTGATGACACTTATATACGCGGCATGGTAACCATCCTGCGCAATATTATTGATAGCTTCGCATATCGCGCAACATTGCCAAGCGCAAGCACCGGTGGAGCCACTGGCAGTAGCGAAAGTAAAACAGCGGAAGATGCCGGAGCACCACCCACAAGCACTGCTGCAGCGGCGTATCATGTGGGTCTTTATGCAACAGACCCCACACCTAGGCCCGCTATACCTGCAGACGCAGGCTTACTAGCCGACACGGATGGGGACGTTGATACAACGGCTCTTGTGCCATCCTTAGGCGGCACCACTAGCGAATAATAGTTGCTAAACCAGCTCTGGCTCTGGCTGTGGTTGTTTTGTTGATAGTTTATCAGCATACACAGCCGCAGTTGATGGCGCGAGCGGTGTTTTATTTAAAATCATATCCGCCGCTTTTTCCGCTGCCATAATGGTCGGGGCATTTAAATTACCATTGGGAATCGTTGGGAAGATCGAGGCATCCACCACACGTAATCGCTCAATACCTCTTACCTGACACTGTGAATTGACAACTGCCATGGGGTCATCCTTAGCACCCATCTTGCACGTGCCACAAGGATGAAAAGCACTTTCAGTATTCGCTTTTACCCAGTTATCTATAGCATCATCGGATTGGATATTTTCAGCGGGTTGCACCACATCACCACGGTAATCATTCATCGCTGCTTGCTTCATAATATTGCGTGTTTTTCGAATGCACGCACGCCATGCCTGCCGATCCATTTCATGTTGAAAATAATTAAATAAGATAAACGGCTTGGCACGCATGTCATTAGAATAGATATGCAAACGACCACGGCTCATCGGTTTGTTGGGCCCCACATGCACTTGAAAACCATGACCCTCGATCGGTTGACCACCATCATAGCGCACAGCCGCCGGCAAGAAGTGATACTGAATATCCGGTGATTGACGCTCATCCGATGATTTAATAAAAGCACATGACTCAAAATGATTGGTCGCACCTAAACCCTTTCGAAACAGTAACCACTTGAAGCCAATTTTAATTTTATTATACCAATCAAACTTATCATTCAATGTAATCGCTTGCTTACAACGGTACTGAAAATACACTTCTAAGTGATCTTGCAAATTTTCACCAACACCCGGCAAATCATGCTTTGCCTCAACGCCTGCTGCTTGTAATACTTGTGTGGGTCCGATGCCGGATAATTGCAATAACATCGGTGAGGCAATCGCGCCCGCTGATAAAATCACCTCTTTATTTGCTCTGATACTCTCTACTCGCCCTTGATGTAAACACTCAACACCCACAGCGACCTTATTTTTAATGATAATTCTTTTCACTAATGTATTCTTTATAACGGTTAAATTGCTGCGATGCGTTACCGGCGCCAAATAAGCACTATAACTCGAGCAACGTACACCGTTTTTTACTGTCATGTGCATCGGACCAAAACCTTCCTGCTGATAACCATTATAATCATCAGTGACTGGATAACCCGCCTGCTTACCTGCTGCAATAAATGCTTTATATAAAGGGTTGGTGCGCATATTATTACCACCACAAGTCGCAAGTGGCCCATGACCACCACGGTAATCATCACTGCCACCCTGCCATGTTTCTGCACGTTTGAAATAAGGTAAACAATCACGGTAACTCCAACCATCAGCACCTAACTGTTGCCATTGATCAAAGTCTGCTGCATTGCCGCGCACATATACCATGCCATTAATCGACGACGTGCCGCCCAGCACCTTACCGCGTGGGCAAATCAGCACACGATTATTTAAATATGGCTCCGGTTGTGATTCATATCCCCAATTGTATTTATCCATATTCATTGGATAGGACAATGCTGCCGGCATTTTGATATACACGCTCTTGTCACTACCACCCGCTTCAATCAGTAACACGCGATATTGACCTGAACTCGTTAAACGATTTGCTAATACACAGCCAGCTGAACCGGCACCAACAATAATATAATCAAAACTTGCTTGCATTGTTAAAACACTCCCTGTTTTACATCGATAATAAGGTAACACCAATTACCGATAATAGAATACCAATTCCTTGCCTTATTGATATAGCATTTTTTTACATCATATCGACAATAAGGTGACACCGATTACCGATAACAGAATACCAATTCCTTGCCTTATTGATATAGCATTTTTTTACATCATATCGACAATAAGGTGACACCGATTACCGATAACAGAATACCAATTCCTTGCCTTATTGATATAGCATCATGCAAAAAAACCAAATTAAAAAGCACGGTAGCTAATGGGTAAATAGAAGTCAATGGCACCACAATACTTGCACTACCACCGCGGTGCAATGACACCAACAAAAACAAGCCACCCAAACCTGTAGCTAAACCCACCAATAACCCATAAATCACTCCGCGATTGGCAAGACTGTGAACACTTAAACTCGGTTTAAAACCAATAAACGCTAATGCAACAAGACCGACAATAAAATAACCAACAGCCGAACAGAATAAAACAGAATTGGCGCTAATATGACGCGCTGCAAGGGCATTAAATACACCCCAAAATGAGTACGTGAGCAATGACAACAAAGCCCACACAAGCCACGCATAAGATGAAGTCATGACACGACTCTATCATGCTTTTTAAGTTATTTCAGCTGTGTTATATAGCAAGCAATGGTGCAATATTGATATGGTCAGATCGACAGTGTAATATTCAGACCATATGAATACAGCACATACATTACATCGAGATAGCATAGCTAACAATGTCTCACTCTGGACTGATAAATACGGCTTAGTTTGTCTATTGGCCTTAAGCTTTTTGTTGAGAATTATCTTAGCCAGCACCTTAAGGTTTATTTATTACCCCGACGAGATTTTTCAAACGTTAGAGCCAGCGCATCACCTAGCATTTGGTTATGGCTATTTAACTTGGGAATGGCAGGACGGCATACGATCATGGCTACTGCCCGGATTTTTCGCTGGTATCATGAAGATATGCAACCTGTTTAGCCACAACGCCGCACTGTATATCAACACGATTCAAACCATAATGGTCGCATTTTCATTAATTCCGATCTATGTGACTTACCGATTAGCACAACGTTTTACCTCTAACACCAATGCCTTATTGGCTGCTGCCATTCCTGCCTTTTGGTATGAGGGCATCTTAGTTGCTGCAAGAGCATTGAGTGGCACATTACCCGCTTACCTGCTTATATTTAGCGCCTATGCCTTGCTCACATTACGCGATCAACCACTGCCGCGTATTGGCTCGTGGTTTTGTATTGGTGCCGTTTTAGGATTAGTAGCCTACTTAAGGTTCCCACTATTACCCGAAGTATTATTCACGATGGTGTATTGCTGCCGTAAAAATACCAATGTCTGGAAAAGCATTGCCGCAGGCTTTCTATTAGCATTTATGGCTGGTGGTATACTCGACTGGATCACATGGGGCCACCCGTTTCAGTCGATTATAAAAAACATAGACACCAATATATTTCACCATGTAGCTGCTGCTAAATATGGGGCTTCTCCCTGGTATTACTATGTCATCAAACTGCTGAGTCATCAGTTAATTTTTATTATACCTTTTATGTATTTCACTTACCGAGGCGCCAAAAAAAACTTACTATTTGCTGGCATTGCATTGTTGAATATTTTGTCATTCAGCCTTATTGGTCACAAGGAATACCGCTTTATTTTATTAACGGTTTTGTGTATTACGCTATTAACTGGCTTAGGCATTGCAGATTATTTTGAGCAACCAGGCCGCCAAACTAAGCGTAACTTTTTTATATTCAGTAGATGCATTTGTCTTTTTATTGCTTTATCCGTGGCTTATTACCATATACGTCAAGCCAAGGTATCTGTCTATAACCCACTCGATACTGTTTTAACACTCAATAAAGTCATCAATCAAAAATATCATGGGAAGATTGATCAAATAGTTTTTGACGGCATCACCAATGAATATGTCGGCGGCTATACGTATGTGCACACTAACACGCCATTACACTTTATCCTACCTAATCAAAAACGCCCTGTTTTCCATAAAACAAAGCTACCCACGATATTCGTCACAAAAAGCATTCCAAATAAAAATAGCTTTAAAAAATTATTCTGTCAGCAAGGGTTTTGCGCTTATCAATATGATTAAAAAATGCATGCAAATCAGAAGTAGAACTTCTAACCTGCATGCAACACACAACGTATCTTATTTTTTATGATGGCTCGACACAAACAATGGTCGGTACCCAGCGGGTCTATCAAGCTGAACAAATAAGTTTTGATCAGTACCACCGGTTGCTTCGATGCTCACTGCGAGCGGTCGGGTTGCAGTTAAGTGAGCACTGTTCGCTTCACCATTTAAACGAGCAGGTAATACCACTTGATTGACGGTGGAAGATAAACGCTTAAGACCAGTCCATAATTTTAGTTCGTTTAATTGACCAGAAGAATGGTTACTCATGGTAACGGTTGAGTTAACTGCCTTTATCGGTGAGCCATTGCTAACAAAATCAAACGATGCCGTATATTGTTTTGTCGGACACGTGCTTGCGACTACAGGTTTAACAAACATCAGAACTCGCGAACTCTCTGCTGGAATCAGTTGCTGATTAACCTTAGTAGGAATAGGTGTAACCACCCAAGTCGGCTGATCACAGCCTGTTGCGTTTTGCTCGGCATTAACTACTGCCTGGGTAAATTCGGTTTGTAATGCATTAAATGGCACTGAGCTTACCTTATCAATCTTGGCAACCAGTTTAGTATTTCTTTCAGATATGACAAAGCTTCCAGTCGCTGGCGCTGTAGCTGCTGGCATGGATTCTGTGCAAGTACCAGGTCGGCCATTGACCCACGGCCCATGCAGACCAAATGCGTCAACTGCACTTACTGTAACAGGCTGGTGGTCACTACTGTAGAACTCTGGGTTTAAAGTAATAAAGCCAAACAATGGCAAAGTAACATCGGCCGCACGCAAATGACAGGTAATGGTTTGATACTCATGCGGCAAGATATGCACCCTTGACTGGCAACCCATATTAACACGGTCAGGCGCACTGCTACGCAGTACTATCGTTCCGTCGTACGTGTTTTCTGTCTTGTTTTCTAAATAATAAAAAGGTGACTTCGAGGGGGAAAAAGCGAGCGTGCCTTGACAACCTAGCGCTTGGTCAGGACCATACATCCTCAAGTTGGCGTTGTGAGCACCTGCAAAAGCCAAGCCTGGAATAAGCGTTAAAGCGAATAATCCTTTTAGCATAATATCTCCTTATTAAAAAAAGCAATGAGCCAAGGCCCACTAAAGGATCTCAGTATACCATTTTAAATTATATATACACTTTTTTTATAATTATTTATTATAATTAATCGAAAGTATAAATACCTTATGCAGCATGTATTAATAAAATTCCTGGATGCCGGATCAAGTCCGGCATGACAGTGCTGAAGACATAAATGACGCGTTTTTCAAAATGGAACAACGTTCAAAATTGCCCGCTAATATCAACATCATTAAAAACGCCAGTAGTGCGGCAAGGTTGAACGTTGACTATTTTTAAAAATAAGGATTTTATTAGACATAAATGACGCGTTTTTCAAAATGGAACAACGTTCAAGATTGCCCGCTAATGGCGTTTTTAAAGGGTTTCGTGGTGAGCCATAAGCTGCTCTCGAAAGAAACTTATAACCCGATGCGGCATCCAAAAAATAGGACTCCAAGGCTTACCGGACACAAAACCGACATGACCACCAAACGGTGTAATCTCTAACACAGAAGAGCGTGATATTTCATCCCTGGCGGGCACACATTCTTTTGGAATAAAAGGATCATCGAGTGCATGTAAGATCAATGTTGGCAACTCAATGCCTGGTAATAAAGGCTTACAGCTGCACTGCTGATAATAATCATTTGCATCATTAAAATTGTAGATATCAGCTGTTATTTTATCATCAAATTCACGCAAATTTTTTATATCTTTCATTTCACTTTCAGTGATAGCAAACTGGTGACCTGCCTTCATTTTTTGTACTAATTTACGGCTTAAACTGGTGGTTAAACGCAACTGGTATAATGGATGCATATAGTCTGAGGTCATGCCCAAGTCAAATGGTACTGAAATAGCTGCCGCTGCGACAAATTGTGACGGATAATTTTTTTCTGCTACGTATTTTAATAAAATATTTGCACCTAAGGAAAATCCTATTGCCATCATTTGTGTATGCGGATAACGCTTAACTAACGTTCTGAGAATATAATCAAAATCGGCGGTATCACCACTGTGATAGGCGCGACGTAAGCGATTAATACGGCCACTGCAACCGCGAAAATGCATGACTAATACGCGCCAGCCTTGCGCCACAAAATCATCAATACTGGATTGGATATAATGCGAGCTGACTGAGCCTTCAATACCATGCAACATAATTAGCAATGGCCCTTGCACTCCACCGGCCCAACAACAATCAATAAAGTCACCATCGGGCAAGTTAAATTCTTCCCATCGAATTTTGGATTTTGCATGTGGGCTAAATACCGCAGGAAAACAGGTTTGCACATGCGGGTTACGATTCCACTTGCTGATTATAAAGCTTTTAAAATCCTGCTTTAAAATGGGTTTAGACATCTACTCACTCCGAAACCAATGGCGCTTGAATCCGTTTCAAGCCACCTACAAATGAATACATTACTGGCACTACTACTAAAGAAAAGAATGTACCGCATAATAAGCCACCTATGATCACTAAACCAATTTGATAGCGTCCTACTGAGCCAGGCCCTGAGGCCAAAGCCAATGGTAATGTTCCGAATACCATGGCTGCTGTGGTCATCAAAATCGGACGTAATCTGATGGTCGCTCCTTGCATTATAGCAGAGCGAAGATCATGACCTTGTCGCCGCATATCATTAATAAACTGTGTAATTAAGATACCGTGCTTACTGATAAGACCAATCAATGTAATGACTCCAATTTGCGAATAGAGATTAAATGTACCGCCACCTATTTTCAAAAATAGCAATGCTCCTACGATACTGAACGGGACAGCAATCAGGATAATCAAGGGATCCAAAAAGCTACCAAACTGCGCCGCTAACACCAAGTAAATAAAGATAAAAGACATCATCACCAACCCCATCATGCTGCCGGACGATTGTAGAAATTGCTCAGCCTTACCAGAAAAAGCGGTACGGATATCAGGGGTCAATACGGACGGGGCAATCTGTTGAACATAGCTGACCACATCACTTTCAGTATAACCTGGCGCTAGACGAGCATTAATATAGCCTGAGCGCATGCGATTAAAGTGAGTCAAACTTCCTTGGCGAATAGTTGGTGTCAGTTTAATTAAACTAGCCACCGGAATCATAGTTGATTTACCATCACTACCCGCCGCACTGCGTACGTATAATTTATTAATACCATTGAAGTTTTGCAAATCTTTACGCTGCATTTGTACAATCACTTGATAGCTACGATTACCTGATTGCACATCGGACCAGTGATTACCACTCATCATCGCACTGACGGTATCAGCAACATCCTGAATATTAACCCCCAACTCAGCGGCTAAATCACGATCAATTGTGATAGCATATTCTTCCGCATTATATTTCAAATTGGTTTGCACATCTTGCACACCGGGATAGGCTTTTAATTTAGCTAGTGTGGCATCTATCGACGGTAATAAATCTTTATAGTCACGCGCCGTTAAGAAATTGTAAGTCATATCAGAGCCTTGCTCACCATAACTGACAATATCAGGAATAAATGCTGACGCATCAACACCGGGGATACGAGCAATTAAAGGATTAATTTTTTTCAGTAGTTCAGCGGTTGTTTGCTTGCGCTCACCCCAAGGTTTTAATGATGCTCCTATATTCGCGCCACCCGGCCCTATCTGATTCACCACCTTAACGATGTCAGGAAATTTTTTTAGAATCTTTTCTACTTCTGACATATAACGCAGCGTATACGCCAAGTTAGCACCTGTTGGGGCTGTTACACTCACATTAAAATAACCGAAATCTTCTTTAGGTAGAAATTCTGAAGATAAACTGGCGAAGATTGCCCAACCAGCTAATGCAATCGCTACTAGCACCAACAGCACAATATAACGCGCATTCAAGCAGGTGGTTAACAGCGTTTGATAGCCATGCGTCAACCAAGTAAATATGCGATCAACCTTATCAGCAAATTTATTTTGCTGTTGCCCAGGGACTAAAATGCGCGAACACATCATGGGTGATAAAGTCAGTGCAACAAAAGCAGAGATCACCACCGCACCGGCTAAGGTAAATGCGAACTGTTGAAACAATACCGCAGTAAAACCTTGCACCATACCAATTGGCGCATACACGGCTACCAAGGTTAGCCCCATAGCTATCACCGCACCGGTAATTTCTCTACTGCCTTTGAGCGCGGCATCCATGGGTGACATGCCTTGTTCAATATGGCGATGAATATTTTCCATCATCACAATAGCATCATCAACCACCAAACCAATCGATAACACAATCGCCAATAGCGACATCATATTGATCGAAAAATCGAGCACGTAAATAAAACCAAATACACCAATTAAACTTACAGGGATGGTAACAATAGGCACCAATGAGGCGCGTAATGACCCAATAAACAACATCACCACTAAAATAACTAAGATGACCGCTTCACCAATCGCCTTAAACGTTTCACCCACTGATGACTGTAAAAACTGCGACGCATCAAACACCACACTCATCTGCATACCAGGCGGTAAATTATGTTTAATTTCTTTTAATGATTGCCGTATTTCACTGGCTACCGTTAAAGGATTGGCAGACTGCAACGGTTTAATGCGCAACATAATGCCTTGTTGACCGTTTATCAACATCGGTGAGTCGGTTAAACTGCGGCTGCCTAACTTAACCTGTGCAACATCGCTTAATCGCACCGTACCCGTATCGTTATGCATAACGATAATATTGGCAAAGTCATGTGCATTCTTCAGCTGTGTATTTGACACAATGCTGTAATTGCGATTGGGTTCTTCAATATGACCTGCTGGAAAATAAATATTATTGGCTGTAAGTGCTTTTTTAACATCATCCACCGTGACATTCTTCGCCGCCATCGCTTGCGAATTTAACCAAATACGCATGGCATAGTTACTGGCACCTTCAATGCTTACCTGACCAACGCCTTTTAATTGACGAAGCACCGGTTGCACATACGACTCAGTGTAATCACGTATTTCTTTTGCTGTCCGATGCTTATCAATAATACCAATATCCATCAGCTCTGGGCCTTTAATACCCACGGTAATACTAGGTGCATCCGCATCAGATGGTAAATATTGCCGCTGCCCTGATACCTTATCGCGCACTTGAGCTGCTTCGGATTCAAAGTCACCACCAATTCGAAACTGCACGTTAATCGAACTGCCACCAGTCCAACTGTTTGAACTAATGGATTGAATATCTTGAACACCGGCTACTGCATTTTCTAACCGAGTGGTGATTTGCGACTCCATTAATTCTGCACTAGCGCCTTGGTAATGCGTACGAATATTAACAACCGGCAGTGTAAGTTTTGGAAAAAATAATAATTCTAAGCGACTAAAGCCAACCACACCCAACACTACCAGCACTAAGCTGAGCACGATGGCTAATACAGGTTGACGTATACACAGTTCAGGTAACTTCACAATTAACTACCACTATTGTTACTGGTTATAATTACCGTGCTGCCGTCCTGCAGTTTTTGTTGACCTGCTGTCACTACGGTATCGCCTTTTTTTAATCCCTTAGCAATTTGCACCATGCCTTTTTGGCTAGTACCTGGTACTACATAAACTTTTACTGCTTTTTTAGCAATCACTTTATAGACGTAATAACCTTTAATATCAGCATTAACAGCCACCTCAGGCACTACCAATGCATTTTTATTAACGCCAATCTGCTGCTGTACATGACAAAACATACCGGGTGATAGTTCATCAGATTTATTTTGTATCAACGCCTGCACTTGCACCGCCCGTGTTGTTCTACTTACCGTAGGTGATATAAAACTTACTGTGCCATAAAAGGTTTTATTGGGATAAGCATTAACGCTAATTTTTACCAATTGACCATTTTTCAAATGAGGTATTTTAGCTTGAGACACATTAAATTCCGCCAATAAGGTTTGACGATTAACTAAAGTGACAATTGGATCACCAGCACTAACGTAATCACCCACCTGCACATTAAACGAACCCAAAACACCATTAAAAGGTGCTGTCATGGTTTGTTGTGAAAGAATGGCTAAATCTCTTTTTACCCGTGAATCATTATTCTTTAGTGCCGCTTTTAACTCTTCGACTTGTTGCGCAGACATACCACCAATCGATAATATCGACTTACCGCGTTTATACTTATTACGATCAACATTTAACGTAGTCACCGACACATTGTAATTCGCTTTAGCGCTGGTATCGTCTAACTTGAGGATAGGCATATCTTTGCCTACCATTTGACCGTCCTTAAAAAAAACTTGATCGACACGACCTGCCGTTTCACTACTAATTGTCACACGATCTACCGCTCTCAAACTGCCAAGTGCATCAACATAAATGGGTAATGATTCTGTTTTAGCTTTGGCGACTTGTACAACGACGGGTTTATTGACGAAGCTGGTGCTGCTTGATGACGTCTGCTGCTTGGAAGATTTTTTGTCAGCGAATGCTATTTGTTGATACCCTAACAATCCTATCGACAGCACCAAAAATAGACAACTTATAACACGCAATAATTTCATTCAACCCTGCTTTGGTTTCCAACACACAGCCTGACATTATATAGCGTGTCATCGACCAACACCAGCATAGCTAGAGCAAGACTTGACCCTCAAAACAGAAACGTTACACTGCAACGCATGTTATTACTCATCGACAATTACGATTCATTTACTTACAACTTGGTACAATATTTGCGCCAACTTGGCGCTGACGTTGCCGTGTATCGAAACGATCAAATAAGCTTGAATGAATGCATTGCCATGCAACCTAGCCACCTAGTTATTTCACCCGGCCCATGCACCCCCGATCAAAGCGGTATATCCATTGAGCTAATAAAATACTTTAGCGACAAGATCCCCATTCTCGGTGTCTGCCTAGGGCATCAAGCCATAGCTCAAGCTTTTGGTGCAAACATCCAACAGGCTAAGCGGATCATGCATGGTAAACTATCAAAAATAACACACAGCAATAATATAATATTCAATGAATTACCCAGTGAATTTAATGTAACAAGATACCATTCACTCACTATTGAGCCATCAACTTTGCCGGATTGTTTTGAGGTCAGCGCACACAGCATCGATAATAACCAACCGAAAGAAATCATGGCTATCCAACATAAGCAGCTGCCAATCAGCGGTGTACAATTTCACCCGGAAGCCATCCTTACCGAACATGGCCACCAATTACTCAGTAATTTTTTACAACAAGCGGCGATGGCATGATAATAAAAACACTCGACTATCAACCAGACCCCAGCCAACTATTGCAGTGTGTATTAGATCAAGACTGGCCAGTTTTATTAGACAGTACTGGTTTAGGGCGTTTCGATATTATCAGCGCTAACCCAGTACAAAAAATCACAACACCCGACTGGCAACAACTGCAGCAAGCGTTAAATCAGCACGAGGTAAGCGGCTGCGATGACCTGCCCTTTTGTGGTGGCGCACTGGGTTATTTTGGTTATGACAGCAACTTACACAGCAACCCTATCAACCAACGGATTAGCAATGACATTGCACTGCCAGTGATGGCGGTTGGCATCTATGATTGGGCTATCATTACCGATCATCAGCAATGCACCACGGTTTATATAAACCACAACGATAACCCAGCGCATTGGCAGTGGTTACAACAACAACTAACAAAACTCCCTGACACCACCCCATTTGCTTTGTTACAACCGTTTAGCGCTAACCAATCCGCCGCCAGTTATCAATCCGCTTTTAACAAAATCAAACACTATATTACGGCTGGCGATTGTTACCAAGTCAATTTAGCACAACGCTTTTCAGCGCCTTATGAAGGTGATGCATTTAATGCCTATCGTTTATTACGTCAACATAACCCGGCACCGTTTTCAGCATTTATGCGAATCGAGCAAGGTGACGTTATCAGCTGCTCACCAGAACGTTTTATTCAATGCCACCAAGGAACGGTTGAAACCAAACCAATCAAAGGCACGCGACCACGTCACAATGATCAGCATATCGATGCGCAGTTAGCCGATGAATTACTACACAGCGAAAAAGATCGCGCTGAAAATTTAATGATCGTCGATCTTTTACGCAATGATTTAGGCCGTAGCTGCCAAGTAGGCTCTGTTACAGTGCCTAGTTTATTCGCATTAGAAAGCTACCCCGCCGTGCACCACTTAGTGAGTACTGTCACTGGTGAACTTGAGCCTGACTTAACAACTGTTGATTTATTACAACGCGCATTCCCCGGCGGATCAATTACGGGCGCACCAAAAATTCGCGCCATGCAAATCATTGAAGAGCTCGAACACTACCGACGCAGTATTTATTGCGGCAGTCTTGGCTACATTAGTTATAACGGCAACATGGATACCAATATTGCGATTCGCAGTTGCGTCGCCAGTCAACAACAGATGTATTGTTGGGCAGGCGGCGGTATCGTGGCGGACTCAACAGTTGATGCTGAGTATCAAGAAACGCTTGATAAGATTAGTCGAATCACCGACACGTTAAACGAAACTGTTATAGGATCCTGCCTATATAAGTAAGGCGGCCAGGGGTACCTTTCGAGCGGCGTGTGGTACACAGAGGTAAAGGAACACGAGGATAGGGATATCCGTTCGGGAGAAAGGTATCCCTAGCAGGATTACGTTAATTAGATAGTAATGGATATAGTAGTTACTTGACTGGATCTTGCATTAAATGCGGGAAGACAAAACAACACCAGGAAACAACAACATGAACAAATGGCATCACGATATAAAACAGCTATCACCCGCACCATCAAAAAATCAGCTGGTTTGGCTAACGAAACCATACATTCTAACGGAAGCCTTAGAACAACACTGCGACAAACTCGACATGCAGTTACTATCAATGCAATTTGATGAAGCATACCAAGATGAAATCGATCGTTTAGATCAACCTGGCCCCTATATGATTCGTCGCGTAGCATTTTATGGTGACGATCATGCCTGGACCTATGCGCGTGTTGTGATACCCGAAGTCACTTACTTAAGCCAGCAAACCGCCTTTGATAATTTGGTTAATAAGCCGATGGGGGTCAATATGCTTTACAATAATCCTGACGTGTCACGATCCGAATTTGAATTTAGCACGGTGTCAACAGACTATGATACAAGCCTAATCCCTCTGAACAATAACCAAGCGGGAATAGTCTTTGCACGGCGTTCCGTTTTCACTATTAAAAAACTACCACTACTGATCAGCGAATTTTTTTCACCACAGTTACCACTTCCACGTTTTATTACAACTTAAATTCAACAGCTGATTTGCCTGCATCCACATCTGTTAGTCGAGTCAGTGGTGCCCCAGCAGTCCGCTCTAACCGCGCCGCAATCTCACTCTCCTCAGCAGACCATAACCGCCGACACGACAATCGTTTTTTACCAAGGTTATCGAAGCCACAGTACACAACACCATTATATCCTGTTACGACAATATTCAACCCCCGCTCCACCAAACGCCCCTGAACCTTCTGCGCAAAAGGTACATGACTATCATCCCACTTACTGGCCGAATAACAAGAAACAACAAATAAATTCATACCATCGGATAACAATTCGGAGGCAACCAACCAATCGGCTAATTGACTGGCATCCATTGACACCAGTACCCCCAGCTTATCGCCAAAGGTATAACCATCCCCATGCCCCATAACATAGATGTTTTTTGCACCTGCAAATGCACGCGAATGAAAGCCCACTGGATCATTAACATCCAACGGCAAGATATGTGCTGACTCTATCTTTTTAGATAGCTTAATGGCTTGAAAACATGTCCTGACTCGTGGCTCGAAATCTTTACGCATCGCCTTGATGGCTTCAACTGGCCCCACGCTTGTTACCGGATACACCATTAAATCACTGGGCGCGTCATAAGACTTACGCTTACTACTCGTTCTACTCATTAATGATTTCTCACTTCTCAATATGAATGTACATATTTATCATAAATAGATTAACTGAGTATTATCTGAATAATTAATAGAATGTTAAATACCACGAAACATGATAACCGCATCTTCGCGACCATCATCGGTGGGATAATATTGCTTACGGATACCGACTTGTGAGAAGCCCATATGGAGATACAAACCTTTCGCTGCTTCATTCGATTCACGAACTTCCAAAAAAATATGCTCGGCCAATTGCTTGTGCGCTTCATCAATGGCGTACTGCAACAACTGTTTACCATAGCCTTGTCGATGCACGGCAGGATCAACGCATAAATTTAATAGTTCCGCCTCTTCTGCCACCACTTTAATAATACTGAAACCGCGTATTTGTTCGTTTTCACACAACACCCAACCCGGATATGTAGCCGTCATGCAATCACGAAATACTTGTTTTGACCAAGGGTAAGGTTTTGCTACATTGGCGATAGCCGCCATCGCTGCGGCATCATCCGGTTGATAAAGGCGAATTTGTGTGGTTATGGTCAAGCAATGCACTCCTTAGCAATGATGATTGACAGAGACTTTTCCAAACCTCAGCTTTTAAATGAGGGTTTTGGATCAAGTGCTCAACAGTATAGTCAACCCGTATCAGCGTTTCTGCATCCACTGCTAACGCTTCATAGAGTTTTGTTCCGAACACGACAAAAGGTTTTGCATCGTCAGAAGACAACTGTTCAGTTTGTATTAATTCTATTGTCACTTGTCCTAAGGCTTTTAATATATTGGATAGTAATGCTTTTTCTTGGTCTGCGTCATTACCCACTGCCGCAATAACTTGCACCACCTGATCACCGTTTTGATTAAAAATAGTGCCGCACCAATAGCTTACAGAGTGCTTGCGTGGCAACCAAATATCGATTCCCATTACTTTGAGGTAACTGCGCTGTTGTAATGTTAACACCTGTTATCGCCCTATTGTTCATGCTACAATCGCAGCTTATAAATGTGGTTAAATTAAAAAAAAGTAAAAAATTGCGATGAAAAAAACAATCAAATTTTCCGTTTCCATCCTGGTCGTCATTATGCTGGTTCTCGTCGGTTATGTCTATTGGCATCACGGCAAGTTATACCCCAGCACCAGTGATGCGTATGTTCAAGCCAACCTGGTGAATATCGCCCCACGAGTGAGTGGCCGTGTCTCACAAACACTGGCTGAAAATAATAAGTTTGTCGCTAAAGGCCAACTATTGTTTAGCATTGACCCTCAACCGTATCAAATTGCGGTCAATAAGGCACAAGCGACACTGGATCAAACCATTCAAGAAGTGAAAGCATTAGAAAAAGCCGTCAACACTGCCAAAGCTATCTTAGCTGAGCGCAAAGCTGAATTAATTATTGCCCAGCAAAATTACAAACGCATTATAATCTTGGTTAAAAAACGCAGCGCCTCATTACAAGATGGCGACACGTATACCAGCCGCTTAAGCGTTGCCAAAGCCGCGTATAATGCAGCGGAAGCCGAGTACCAACAAGCCAAAGAAAAACTGGGCAAAAATGGCATCGACAACCCCCAAGTGCAACAGGCACGTGCGGCACTTGATCAAGCAAAATTAAATCTTTCCTACACACAAATAAAAGCGCCGGCAAGCGGTACGATTTCTAACTTTAGGTTACGTGTGGGTGATCAAGTTAACGCCAACCAAAGTGATTTTGCACTAATCGAAAATCAAGATTGGTGGGCACAAGCCAACTTTAAAGAAACTGATATGTCGCGCATTAAACCTGGCCAGACAGCAACCATCAAAGTAGACATGTACCCCAACACTGTATTTAAAGGCACGGTAGTGAGCTTAAGCCGAGGCAGTGGCACCACCTTTTCCCTACTACCACCGGAAAATGCCAGCGGTAACTGGGTGAAAGTCACGCAACGTTTCCCTATTCGTATCCATATCAATGATCCAAATTCTATCTTCCGTTTACGCATGGGCGCCAGTTGCACAGTAAAGATCAACACCACCACGCATAAGTCATGACACGCGCACTCACTTCAACCGCTAACAATAACGGTGAACTTCACTTAGCCCACCCGGGATTAGTGATATTCACCATTATGATGGTGGCCGTATTAGAAGTGCTCGATGCCACAATTGTTAATGTTGCCCTACCCTCAATGATGCCTGCGTTAAGCGCCAACACCAGTGAAATCACTTGGGTGCTAACCGCTTATGTGGTGGCCTCCGCGATTATGTTACCGCTCACCGGCTTCATGAGTAATCGTATTGGCCGCAAAAATATGATGATTGTTTGTGTCACCGGCTTTATGCTGGCTTCTTTAGCTTCCGGCATGGCAGCATCATTAAACCAAATGGTCGTGTTCCGTGTATTTCAGGGGGCGTTTGGTGCCGCATTAATCCCTTTGTCACAAGCCATTTTACGTGAAACTTTTCCCTTGCATAAGCAAGGCAAAGCGATGGCGATCTGGGGTATGGGTATCATGATGGCGCCCGTACTCGGCCCAACGCTCGGCGGTTACATTACGCAAGATTTAAATTGGCGCTGGGTATTTTATATTAATGTCCCTATTTGTATGCTCGGTATTGCATTGATCTACTGGGTGATTCCTCAAACCAAAATCATTAAACAACGCATCGATATGATCGGCTTAGCTTTGATGGTTATCGCTGTAGCTTGTTTACAAATATTTTTAGACCAGGGTAATGAAAACGGCTGGTTTAGTTCCAATGAAATTTTATTATTAGCGCTGATCAGTGGTTTTAGTTTCGCCGGATTTCTATTCCGCACTTTTTATAGAAAAAACCCAGTGGTTAAACTCAGCCTCTATAAAGATCGTAACTTCGCCTTAGCATGCATTATTATGCTGGCATTTGCTGGTTGTTTGTTTGGCTTAATGACGGTACAACCGATCATGCTTGAACAAGTGTTTAAATATCCGATCATCACCACCGGCTGGACCTTAGCGCCTGTTGGCCTTGCCAGCGCCATTGGTATGATCAGCGCTTCAATAGTAATGAATCGCATCAACGTAAAGTATTTATTAGTGCCGGGCCTGGCATTATGCAGCTTAAGCTCGTGGTGGTTTTGTCACTTCAGTATTCACACCAGCATTAATTATTTTATAGCTGCAAATGCTATCACTGGTTTAGGCATGGGGTTAGTCATGGTGCCGCTGTCTACCTATGCACTGGCTACTATTACTAAAACCGACATGACTGAAGCCTCTGGTTTATTTGCTTACAGTCGTATGCTGGGAACTTCCGTCGGTATTTCATTAATCAGCACACTGCTCAGTCGTGAAACACAAATCAATTGGTCAAATATGGGCGCTTCACTCAGCCGCTATAGTCACAACGTAACGCATTGGCTTGGCGCACAACACTTGTCTGTAAACAGTCCACTTGCCGCCCACAAACTCGGCGCCATATTAAAAACACACGCCACGCTGCAAGCGTTCCTTGACGGTTATTTTGCAATTGCAATTGCCTTTGCACTCTTGATACCATTGGTGCTGTTATTAAAATATGTGGATATGCAGGGTGATATGCCTGCTGCGCATTAAGCTGAACAATGGTATCGAGGTGTATGGGGTGCCTCTTTTACGGAAGTAAAGCGCAGGATCTTCGATCCGAGCCATGAAGTAAAAGAGGTACGCCGTGCGCCTTGATACCCAAAATTGTTCAGCGTAACAAACCAGAATAATTAAGGACCCTTTATGTCAGACTGCGTTTTTTGCAAAATTGCCCACGGTGATTTTAATACCGATTTTATTTATCAAGACGATGACGTCTTAGTATTTAATGACCTACACCCCAAAGCCAAACATCATGTGCTGCTCATTCCTCGCGAACATATCGCTACCTTAAATGATTTTGAGCAAGCCCATAAAGCCTTGCTGGGTCATATGATGCAAACGGCCGCTCAAGTCGCTAAACAATTAGGCATTGATGAATCCGGCTACCGCGTGGCAATGAACTGCAACCGTGATGGCGGCCAAGAAGTGTATCATGCACATCTGCATATGTTGGGCGGTGAACGACTGACTTGGTTTCGGTGATATGATAAAATAGCGCCAAATTGAATATAAGGCTCATATAATGACAGACAAACTTTCCGAACTGTACAAACAAATACTGACTGATATCGGCGAAGACCCAGAGCGTGAAGGCTTAAAAGATACCCCACACCGAGCTGCCAAAGCCATGAAATACCTTACCCGTGGCTATGATCAATCTGTCGAAGCCGTGGTTAATGGCGCTGTGTTTACTTCCGATATGGATGAGCTGGTGTTAGTAAAAGGTATCGAGCTGTATTCCTTATGTGAACACCACTTATTACCATTTATTGGTAAATGCCATATCGCTTATGTACCCGACGGCAAAGTATTGGGCTTATCTAAAGTCGCCCGATTGGCTGATATGTTTGCGCGTCGCTTACAAATTCAAGAACGCCTCACCAAACAAATTGCTGAATGCGTGTTAGAAGTGACGGGCGCCAAAGGCGTTGGAGTTGTTATCGAAGCACAACACATGTGCATGATGATGCGCGGCGTGGAAAAACAAAATTCAGTAATGACTACCTCAATGATGCTGGGTATTTTACGTGACAACGCCAAAACTCGCAGTGAGTTTTTGCAGCTGATTAAATAAGCCTTAACCTGCAGTATTTTCACCCAGCGTCAATCGAGCCATCTCTCGCGTTAAAGCATCGACCTCAAGCTCAGGCTCAGCAGGTAGTGGCTGCGGCCCAGGTCGTTGACGACGAAGATGAAAAAAATCACTCTGCACAATACCTCTGTATGCCAACGTATCAGGATCAACCATCGAGGTATAACACACAGCAAAAGCAAAGGCAGCAAAAGACCCAGAAGCCAAGGTCATATTGGTAACATTCTCGGACTCGAAAGCCTGTCGACCTAACGTCGCCACCCCCAACAAGGCAGACATAGCATGACCGGCTACAAAGCACAAAGCCGCAATACCACTACTAATAGTAAATGCTTCACGCTGCGATGCATACTCCATTATTCTTCCCACATAGAATCTAACCAGTCAGCACTGTAATAAAATAGAACAACATACGCAAGCCATTTCTTTCTAACCACAAAACCGATAAACTGTGTATTCACCACATCTCAGCAAGGATGAGCAGATGTTTGACCAAAACGATAAAGCTGTCGAATCGAAACGCCCCACCACTTTTTTCGGCGGGTCCTTTTACCCTTGGTTTCTTTGTTTACTCGCTGCTGTGTTTTATTTGTATGACTTTATTATGCGCGTCACCCCTAGCGTGATGATTCACCCGCTGATGCAGTCTTATGGTGTGAATGCGTTACAAATTGGTTTCTTATCAGCTTTCTATTATTACGTCTATACCCCACTGCAACTACCTTCGGGAGCGCTAGTTGATAAATACAGCCGTCGTTGGATATTGACAGGCTCCAGCTTGATGTGCGCCCTGGGTGGGTTAGTTTTTGCACACACCGACAGTCTTTATGTAGCATGTGTTGGTCGAGCAATGATGGGCCTTGGTTCGGCATTTGCGTTTGTCGGCGCATTAAAATTGGCTTCGATGTGGTTACCACGCAATCGCTTTGCATTATTCAGTGCGCTAACCACGGCACTCGGCACCATCGGTGCAGTCGCTACTGACACCGTCTTATCTCACGGCGTCTCTTCTCTTGGTTGGCGCGACACGGTGTCCATGACATCATGGATTGGTGTTGGCTTGGCTGTCTTAATCGCGATCTTTGTGCGCGATAGACCCAAATGGGCACCGCGCGTTCCAAGCGAATACCGCAGTTGGAAAATGATCTTATGCCGTTTATTTGGCTTATTTAAAAACTATCAAATGTGGCTGATTGGTATTGTTGGGTCGTTTATGTTTTTACCGGTATCGGTATTCGCTTCCTTGTGGGGTGTGACTTTTCTAAAAGAAAGCTTTCATCTTAGTAGTTCCGATGCCGCATTAACCACCTCATTAATCTTTATTGGCTGCACTGTAGGTTTACCAATCTTTGGTTGGTTATCTGACAAGATTCATCGCCGACGCTTACCTTTAGTCTGTGGTGCCGTAATGATTTTGATATTATCGGGAGTGGTTATCTACGTTCCAGACATTCCACGCATTCCATTATTTATTCTGTTATTTTTTGTTGGCTTTTTTGTAGCACCACAAGCCTTGGTGTTTGCGCTAGCAAAAGAAGTGTGCCCACCACGATCTACGGGGATATCAACCGCCGTCACTAACTTTTTTGTCACCATGGGTGCTGCAGTATTTCAACCTTTAATCGGTTACTTTCTTGATCAGGATTGGCATGGTCAATTCGCCGCGCACAACGTACGTATTTACAGTACCAGTGATTTCCATCATGCCTTTTTGGTATTGATGGGTGTTAACGTGGCTTCGATTATTATGTTGTTCTTCATACCAGAAACGCACGGCAAGATGATTCACCCGCTATCGAAGAAGTTTTTTAAGAAAATCGCTGCGAACCGATCACCGCGTTCTGTGACGCCGCGATGACAAAAAAGCCCAAGTGCATTCACTATTGACTCGAGTCTCTTTTTAATAGTTTGAGCATTTCATCAGCACTAATAGGTTTAGAATAATAATAACCTTGCACATAATCACACTGATACTCTTTCAATATATCGAGTTGCTCCTTAGTCTCAACACCCTCAGCTAATGTTTTGATACCCATATGCTCAGCTAATTTAATTATAGAAATGAGTAAATCACGTGATTTACTATGATGCGCAATATGATCAATAAAGCACTTATCAATTTTAAATAAATCAAAATCAAATTCTAACAAACGATCTAGCGACGAGTACTCTTTCCCAAAATCATCAATAGCAAGACCAATTTTTTGCTTTTTCAGTTCATCTATAGTACGTGTGAAGGCAGTGGAATGGAGCGTAATGATGCTTTCAGTAATTTCGACTTCAATCTGATCTGAAGGTATATTGTATTTTTTCATGTCACATAGTAATTCACTGCAATAAGACTCGTTAATCAATTCGACAATCGAAGCATTGAGCGATAACTGAATTTTATTATCGCCAATCTGTTCTCTCAAGCGCTGAAAATCAGCAAAAGCTTTATTGCGCACAAAAGCAGCTATTTGGTGGATATCACCCGTATTCTCAGCAATAGGTATGAATGTTGTAGGGGATATCATTCCATATTTTGGGTGCTGCCATCGCGCCAATACCTCAAACCCCATAACTGAGTGATCCTTTATGGCATACTGAGGCTGATAGACCGCATGTATTTGATGATTTAAAACGGCTGTTGATATACCTTTTCTAATGTCAACGTATTGTTCATATCGCGCAAGCTGTTGATCAGTGAATACAAATTCATTCTTACTAGTGTCAGCAGGCTCAGCAACAGCGTAACGGCAATATTGAATGATTTCATAGATTTTAACTGGAAAATCTGCATAAAGGACGGCACTTATACCGAAATCAGAAAACTGATCAAACCCTGACTGTTTAAAAGCTTGCCCCACATGGGTATTAAATCGAGAAAGCATGGAGCGCATGTGTTCACGCGCCTCCACCGGGATGGCACAGAAAAATTCTGACGGGGATATTTTTGAATATATTGCACTGCTATTAAAACTTACTAATTCATGACTAAATTCAAGCATTGAGTCGGCTAACTTTGCTTGATCATACAAAGTTGCAAATAAGTGAAACTGCTTCAAGTTTATATAAACTAGAATTATATCATTTCGTAAAACAACCGCAGATCGTAACAATTTATAAAAGCACTCCTGAAAATATTCATAAGTATGTAACTCTGTTAGCTGATCAAAATAAGCAAGGCGCTCCATTTCCTGAGTTTTATTTTTTAATTTTCTACTGGTTACATAACCACCCTTGATCATTGCATTCAATTGTACAATCATTACATCAACTTCATTCACTTCAGACTTACTCTCAAGCTTTACCTTATCTCCGGCGAGCGCCTTATTTAAAGCAGCATTAACAGATGTAAACGTCTGAACAATCTGTTTATCCAAATATCTAGCTCGCACAACAGAATAAATTAAGACAATAAGTAACAAGATCAACGTCATCACTACCAAGCTGTAATTTAAAATTATTACTCTTTTAGTTAACATGTCAGTTTGATCTTGCGTATATACCAACAACTGATCAAGATCGGATATAAGTTGTTTATTCATATGTGAATATTCATTCACATTCTTATACTTAATACTCATACTCGAGTTATCCACACCACCATCTAACAATAATTGTGACAACGTTAAGCACTTTAAAAATAGTGCTTGCACTCCTTGAAACTTATATCCTTGCTTTTCCATTGCATGATACATCCCTGACAAACGATCCAAGCTCAGGCGTGCTGCTTTATAATAAAGCAAACTATTTGTCGAATGATACCTAACAATATTGACCTGCATATCTGAAAGGTACCTATACAAATAAAATAATTTTTTTTCGTTAAGATCACCTTCACTGTTGACAATATTAAGAAAAATATTATTTTTCAAATAATAAATTGATTTTTGCAATACAAACAAAATATCATCCGACTGTGCTTCAACACGGAATGAAAAAGCATCGATAATCAACCATTGTTTCCAGCGTAGGTGGCTGACATCATCCATTAACACTCCCACTTTCTTACTAAAATAATCACTATATTGAAATGCGGATAAACCCTCCAGAGCTCTTGGTATATCAACTTCGAGCACAGTAACCAACTTAGTGCTGCGCTGCTTTACACCCTGATCCATCCATATTTTCATTTCTGATGAATTATTATTTACTAAGTATCTCAATTGAGACAGGTGAGCATACATCGGTATTAATTCTTTTTGAATTTCATTTTGATACTTCACATTAAAGAAGCCGATGAGCACGAAAACCAGGAGAAATCCTGCAATCACTGATGAGTAGAGAAGTGGGATACGCCACAGCAATGTTCTCAAGCCACGAATACTAGCCATCTTGTTTTTTCTTCATTGAAGGAGGCTGATTACCTAAATGCAGAATCAGACTTTTAATCTGTTCGAGCAATAGTAAGTTTCGCTTATAAACATCTAACGGGTACTTTTTTCCTGGGTAATAACTATCGATATTAGCAGTATTGACTCCACTAACATCGGCAATATACATGATTTGTGAAAGAATAATATATGCTAAATTTTGAATTCCAATAGGGCTTACAGCACCTCCGCAGTTTTTCTCATTCACACTCAGCATGGACTTACCAAGCTTGTTATTTAAGATTTTAAGATGATCAATCAAATTCAATTGCAATAGATAAATATTTTTATTTGTCCCTTCACTACTATCAACATCTACTGTTAGCATTGGATGGTTAACATGGATCTTAGATAATATTTCTCCCGCATAATATACAGATAGTGTAGTTATTTGATAGATATCTTTAGGCAAAACCTTTCTTTCAAGTAATTGACTTAAATTACTGTTAAGCATATTCAACCGATTGAAAACATTTGTTGGAGTTGCGTCCTTAGACACAAACTCCGGTTTAAGATCGAACTCAATATGCAACAAATTTATAATACTATTTAATTTATTTTCAAGTCGTGATATCAACCCGTATACATCAGATGGCTTAATATCAAGTGTTTTTCTGGGCATAATCTTTAGAGCGTATACCGGTCGACCACTCACCTCCTCATACAGCTTATTGATTTTCATCTGCATCAGAAGCGCTTGAAAATAAACTTCTCTTGGCGAAGCATCGTTAACATGGATTGGTACGCATTTGGCTGATGTCACGCCCATGTGCTTTGAAATAACAGCTATTTGTTGGGATACTTCCTCAAGTTTCGCTAACACATCTGACGGTGTTGTCATAGCCAACACTGATTTTAACGGTATTAGTGATACTAGCAATAAACATACTATAAATCGCCAAATGCCTATTTTCATTCTACAAATCCATACTCAGTATATTAACTTCGTTATTATAGTATGTTACATGCCGTTTTGTTCTACACTATATACATCATAAAAATGTAAAGTTGCCATGAAACCGAAGCGATCCATTTTACATACTGTCATCATATATACCGTCTTATTTTCGGCATTACTCTTGCTGTCTGTAACATTTATTGTTTATCTCTATGACAGAGAAGTTTTAATAGATGCGCACAAAAGCACCCTAACGGATCGATCACAATTTATTACGCAGAACATTGAAAACTCTCTAACTACGGCAAGCAAACATTTAATCTTTCTCAGTAAAACACCACCCATCAATGAAATCATAAATCAAATAGATAATAACGATAAAAAAAATAAAACATCATTAGCAAAATGGCAGTCGCGCTTACATGTGATCTTTAGGTCGATACTAGAAAACAATAATTACTACACACAAATTCGATTGGTGCAAGCAGATAAGCAGGGTAGAGAGCTCGTACGACTTAATAAGTCAGGAAATAATGTATATGTAGTTCAAGAAAATGGCCTGCAAAATAAATCCTCACGCAAATATTTCCAACAGGCACTTAACATGTCACAAGGTAGTATTATGTTCTCTGATATTAACTACAATATTGAAAGGGGGCAGCGACAATATCCTTTAATTGTGACACTCAGAGCCTTAACCCCAATTTTTAGCCCAGATGGAAAATTGTTTGGCTTCATCATCATTAACATTAATATCAAGCAAGAACTTCGTAATATCATTTCTAATACTAAAGGGAATTACGATACTTTTTTGATAGACAACTACAATAATGGTTTCGTGTTTAATAAAAAAAACAATACATTAGACTTTGTCGAAAAGAACAAAAGTTTTCCCACCTCACTTTTCGGCATTAACAAACCACTATCAACAGGTCAATTTTTTCACTACTTATTAAAAGATAAATCACGAATAACAGTTCAAAATCTAATCTACAGTAGTGAAAACAAAGAAACCAAAGTTTTAACTCTTGTATTAAGTCTATCAAAATATGAAATGAATCAACAAATACTACTTCACACCACATACACCATGCTTTCCGTCATTAGTGTCTTAGTATTAATTTGCATCTTGATTATAATTAATATACGACATCAATTAAAACCATTGATTGACTTAACAACCACCGTTGCACGACATGAAAAATACCCAGACAAATCGGTCACCTTCCCTACACACCTAAAAAATGAAATTGGTGTTTTAGCAAATCATATCAACAATAATTACGTCACTTTACAAAAAATTAAATCTTATGATATTTTAACGGGATTACCTAATAGAGTTTTATATATGCAAAATCTTCACGACAACATGAAAATCGCGATAAAAAAACATACCATTGTTGCAATTTTAAGCATTGACATTAACGATTTCAAATATATCAATGATACTTACGGTTATGATTGCGGTGATGAATTATTAAAAATGTTCGCAGCTGACTTACAAAAAAATCTTAGCGCCAATCAAAGTTGCATGCGAATATCTGGCGATGAGTTTGCAGTTATCATAAAAGCCGATAACTTAGAATCACTTAACATAAACAATCTTATTAAGGGCTATCAAGACACACTAAACAAAGCTTATGTTATTAGAGGCGTAGTGTTAAACATTCTTGTCGCTGGCGGCATTGCCATATTCCCCAACCATACGAACAACTCAACTGACTTAATGAAATATTCACACAAAGCACGCATCATCTCAAAACAAAATCACGACGGTATATTTATTATTTACAACCCTAAAGATCGATAGACATTCTGTTATGAATAACCTAGAGGCACAACCAATTACTTCAACAGAAGCTAAAGTTAACGTTGGCGATTCACTTCGTAGAGCACCATGCCAGCCGCAACACTCACATTCATGCTCGATACCGTACCAACCATTGGGATATGCGCCAAAAAGTCGCATTTATCGCGCGTACCACGTCGCATGCCATGGCCTTCATTACCCATGACGATACCCACCGCGCCTTTTAAATCGATATCCGCAATCTGATTATCCGCAGCGGCATCCAAACCCACCAACCAGAACCCAGCTTGTTTCAAAGCTTGCATGCAGCGCGATAAATTTGTCACTGTGACCAATGGCACAGTCTGCGCCGCACCACTAGCAACTTTTTGCACGGCAGGCGTCATACCCACCGCATTATCCTTAGCAATCACAATCGCCATTACGCCCATGGCATCACTGCTGCGCATGATTGCACCAAGGTTATGCGGGTCTTGGATACCATCAAGGATTAATACCAATGGTGAAGTAGCTGCATCGGATGGCACCGCTTCGATCAATGCCAACAAATCCGCCTGAGTATAACTGGGAAAGTGATGGCACATGGCAACAAAGCCTTGGTGGTTGCCATCAGCATAATCATCCATCGCTTTTTTATTTAAATGCTGTAACGTAATGCCCTGCAGCTTGGCCAATTCGAGTATTTGTTGCGCACGCTGATCATCACGACCTTTTTGCACTGCCAACCAATCAACACTGTCGGGTTTGGCTTGCAATAAACTCTGCACTGCATGAAAACCAAACACCACATTATTTTTTTTATTTTTTTTCGTCATTACTTTCCACTTAGTACAACTTCCGTTAGACTGCAAAACACTGTCACCCCGCGGGAAAACTGCCACACGGGCTACAAACTTGTTACCCCGGGCTACGACCCGGGGTCCAGATTAAATACTGGATACCGGATCAAGTCCGGCATGACAGCAACAAACCAAGGAAGCTATGTTATCACGGATTATACGCACGGGCAGCATTGCCGCACTCATTACCCTTTTGGCTGGTTGTGCAAGCGTCAGCAAAGTACGACAAGATGGCGCACCTGCTCACCCCAGAGATGTTAGCCATGTGCGCAATGCCGTACCTAAAAAATTACCACTGAGCCGATACGGCAACCCGAAATCTTATGTGGTGTTTGGTAAACGTTATTATGTACTCGACACAGCCAAGGGTTATAACCAGCGTGGCATTGCGTCTTGGTATGGCACCAAGTTCCATGGTCAACTGACTTCCAGCCGTGAACCGTATGATATGTATGGTATGACCGCCGCTAGCCCGGTATTACCTATTCCCACCTTTGCCAAAGTCACCAATATGGAAAATGGCCGCAGTGTGATAGTCAAGGTGAATGATCGCGGGCCATTTGCCCCTAACCGTATTATCGACTTATCGTATGCCGCAGCGAAAAAACTTGGCTATATGCAACAAGGCACAGCGATTGTGCAAGTGACCGCGCTATCACCGGGTGAACATCAGCATCCGATGTTGGCCGATACCGAATACCAACCGGTATCACACACACCACACCTATTCTTACAACTCGGCGCTTTTAGTGATTACAGTAACGCCAGTAACCTGCAGCGCCGCATTAAACACATCACGCAACGTACCGTGCGGTTAAAAGTCGCTAAAACCGGCCCAACACCTATATATAAGGTGCAAGTCGGCCCCCTCGCCGGAGTGGGCGAAACGGACAAATTAAAGCAACAACTCGAAGATTCCGGCTATGGCGAAGCCATGACCGTGGTCAGTTGACACGTAATAGCTTAAATGTATCTTTTAAGTGACTGATTCACAAGATTTTGCTATGACTCTAACAAAGTGCAATCGCTAATACTTTATTAAGCTAATTGCTGTATCGTATGTGATGAATGTGTGTAGTGTGATGAAATATGTGATAGTCGACAAGAATAGACATAACTCATCATAACTGCCCCAATAAAACTAACCACTCTTTTTGGAGCAAAAAATGTCTAAAAAAATTATTCTTTCAGCGGTAGCACTAAGCGCTTTAGTAGCAGCTGGTGTTTCGATGGCTGATCAATCAATCACCCTTATTAATACAGCAAGCACTCACGTTAGCACCGATAACAAAGCTGACAATACGCCTTTAGTTGCTGTAGTTTATGGCACACTAGCAACAGGTACAACACAATCAACAGATTTTAAATGGCCTAACAAATTACCTGCAGGTATATGTGAAGTTATCAATACCAAAGCAAAAGGTAGTATGTGGGATAAAGACATTGCTGCCGGTAATATTGCAGCACCCGGATCTTTAACAAAAACTGGCAACCCAGTAAACCCAAGAACACTCACAGCTAACGCCGACACCAGCCATTATTGCGGAAAAATTTCAAAAATACAGTTTTTTGCAGAAAACCCACCAACTGGTGCCAACCCGATATTTTCAGCTGCTGATTATGTCGGTACCGCAACAGCTGGAGGAACAAATTTTGCAAGCTTCTATACAACACTGACAACAGGAACAGCAGGTACAGCGTTAACAGCACCAGCGGGTGGTGATACTATTGATTTATCAGATCTTGCAACTGGCAGCCCTGCTAAAATACCTAACAATATTTCCGTTGTCGTTGGTCCAAGTAACGCAAGTGAAGCTACACCAGCCGCATTAACTGCTACTGTATTACCCTACCCTAGTAGCTCGCCATTAATGAGTCACAGCAAACAAATGTATAAGAAAGGCATACAACTCATCACACAAGGCGAACAATTAATAAACAACCCCAATAAAGCAAGCAACAAACATTTGGGTAATAAAACTTAATAGGTTCACCTATAAACATTATTAACCCAGCTCGCATGTATGCCAGCTGGGTTTTTTATTGCTCCTAAAACCCCTTGCACCGCCACAACCAAATCGCTAGACTGACTCCTCATATATAAGACCTGGAAACACCATGAACCAGAATATTGCTTATGTTATCACTGCCGCAATTGTGTACGCTATCCTAGCATTTGTACGGCCGGTGATTGCTTATACACCGCACGGCATTGCCTTACCCATTGATAAATCCACCGCAACACAGACTTCCAATAAGGTGACCGTATTACCACCATGGAAATTGCATGGCAAAAAATTAGCTTGGGTCAATGTTGAATACCATCAATTGGAACAAACAAAAGCGGCGGCTGATGCCATCGTGCGTTATGCTAGTGAGCTGGTTAAAAAACAAGGCGGTAATGGCTTGGTGATTCAACAAATGGGTTTTCAACCACCGCAAGCGGTAGGTAAACCGTTAGCCATGTATGTATTGCGCGGTATTGCGGTGCAAACTGATGCCACTGCTTCTGCTGATGGGAGCACACAACCATGATGAATAACTTCCCCTTTATATTATTGTGCTTAACCTGTATTAGTGGTGCTATTTGGTTAGTGGACTCATTATTTTTTGCTAAACAACGCCAAGCCAATGTAACAGATGGCAGCACAGCAAAATTACCGGTGATCGCTGATTATGCTAAATCGTTTTTCCCAGTATTTTTAATCGTATTAATCTTACGTTCGTTTGTCGGTCAATTGTATGACGTACCCACCGGTTCATTAGAGCCCACTGTTATCCCGGGCGATTTAATTTACGTCAATCAATTTGCATATGGCTTGCACTTGCCGGTGTGGGGCACAAAGATTGTATCAATTGGCGAACCGAAACGCGGTGATATCGTTGTGTTTCATTATCCGGTTAATCCAAAAATTGATTTTGTTAAACGCGCAATTGGTTTGCCTGGTGATACGATTGACTATGTAGACAACGTATTAACCATTAATGGCAAAAAAGTGCCACAGACTTTTGTTAAAACCACAACAGATAGTGCCGGCAGCTCTAATCGTTGGAACGTAGATGAAATGCAAGAAAACTTGCTGGGTGTGAAACATAAAATATATAACTGCGCCGCCAACTCAAGCAATTGCCCACTGCGCACCTTGCATAACTTTAGGCATTTAGTGGTGCCTAAGGGGTATTACTTTATGATGGGTGATAACCGTGCCGACAGCGATGACAGTCGCGGCTGGGGCTTTGTGCCACAAAAGTATTTAGTCGGTAAAGGCGAGATGGTTGTGATTAGCTGGGATAGCGTGACGTCTTGGCTGAAGTTTTGGCATAAGATTCGTTGGAATCGTATAGGGACATTCATATAATGGACTTTCAAGATTACTACAAACTACTCGGCGTTGAAAAAAATGCCACCGATGATCAAATCAAAAAACAATACCGTCGCTTGGCGCGTAAATATCATCCGGATGTCAGCAAAGAAGACAATGCCGAAGAGAAATTCAAGCAAGTCAAAGAAGCCTATGAAGTGTTAAAAGATCCGGAAAAACGCAAAGCCTACGATCAGTTTGGTGAAAACTGGCAGCAAGGCCAACAAGGCTTTGAACCACCACCCAACTGGGACTTTAATCAACAACAGCAACAGGCTGGCGGCGCACAATACGGCGGTGAAGATTTTTCGGATTTCTTTGAAAACTTATTTGGTCAACGTGGTGCTGGCTTTGGTCAGCGCGGTGGCCAACAACAAGCACGCGGACAAGACCAACACAGCAAACTGAATATCACATTACAAGAAGCCTATAGTGGCTCATCACGCCAACTCAGCATGCAACAACCGGTAGTCGATCAAAATACAGGGCAAGTGCACTATGAAAAACGCAGCTTGAATGTCAAAATCCCTGCCGGCGTTACACAAGGTCAACAAATTCGACTGAAAGGTCAAGGCGCAGAAGGTTTCGGTGGCGGCGCTAAAGGTGACCTATACCTGGAGATCCATATTGAAGCCGACAGCGTCTATAGCACCGATGGTAAAGACGTGTTATTAACTTTACCAATCTCCCCCTGGGAAGCCGCGCTGGGTGAAAAAATTCAAGTGCCTACCCTCGGTGGTAAAGTCGGCTTAACCATTCCACCCAACTCACAAAGCGGACAAAAACTCAGATTAAAAGGTCGTGGTTTGCCCGGTAAAAAAACTGGCGATCAATATGTCGTATTGAACATTGTCGCACCCGAGGCAACCAATGACGATCAACGTGAGCTTTATAAAAAGATGGCTGAATCGATGCCATTTAATCCACGCGCCAAGTTGGGAGTGTAATCATGACCGATCTAATTAACGACACACACAATGAAATTACACTCGAAGAACTGAGCCAAGCATTAAGCGCAGAACCTGAATTCGTTATCGCGTTAGTGGAATACGAAGTGATACAACCGCACGGTGACCACCAAGACAGTTGGCGCTTTAATGCTGTGTGTATTCGACGTGCGCGCCTAGCCGCTACCTTTCAACGCGATCTTCACGTTAACCTATCCGGTATTAATTTGGCTTTGGATTTGTTAGATCAAATTGAAGAACTTAAGTCTGAGATTATCAGAACTCGATAACAGCGGTTCCCGCTGAACTTTACGCGTGGAAGAATAATTACCATGTCATACTGCACTATATGATATCAAGATGTATAGGGTGCCTCGTCAATGACGCACAATTACTGCCTGGCTAACAACCCCTGCTCAGCCATATCGAGACCACTCATCGCCATGGGATGCTCATCAGTGATAACCATAACTTTAGGCGAGGCATCTTGTTTAAAACAACAACAAGCTGGTACACGTTTAAATATACGCGGTGCGATAAACGTAACATAACTGAGTAATTGAGCCGTCAGAAAGATCGCCAACATCGTTTTAGCACCCGTCTCATCGACCCAGTTAAATTTGTGTGGCATATCTAAAATTTGACCGGAACCAAACACAGAAAATGGCGCAATACCCACCATACAAAATAATAACGCATGCGATTTTTTAATACTAATTCGAGCCGCTTTACCACAGGTGCGTCCATCTACGCTGGACAGTGAATCACACATGGATTCAACTGGCTTACCTTGAGATGTCAGTATTCTAGAAGCGCATGAAAAAACCGCCCATGCCAAAGCGACACTTGCCGGTGTATATTTCTCAGCAAATGATTGATTTTTTAAAAAGCTTAAATAGAAAAACGGCAAATTAACAGCCAATTGATCCAATCGCGCAATGATCTCAACCCGCCAATTATAATGCGACGCCGCGACCACTAATGTATTTTTTATATTGGTAAAATGCCATTCATCTTCATCGGTCGGAACTGGGTTATCATCAAAATAGGCATCTCGAAAACTTGATGTACGTACAAAATGGCGAATAGCCTTACTATCATCTAAATTTTTTAAAGCAATGTCTAACGAATGATTAACCGAAGTATGGCTACGCAATATACTTTCAACTTTGGCCTTTCTATCAACTGATAAATCTATCGATGACTTTGGCTGGCAACACAACCCACGAGACAAACGTTTCAATAAACGCATATCACTAGCGGCCGAAAACTTAATATCACTAAATGCAAATATACCGGAAATGAAAAATGCCGTAATTAACGCCGTATTTTCTCCCCACTTAGGCGATAGGATATGCTCAATCACCGTACCGCGTAATATCGCACCACCCAATAATCGCAGTGACACGATAGCTGATAGCCAAGGATAGGCTGTCAACGTTTGTTTGAATGCTTGAAATTCTAATCGTGGTGTTCTAACTAAAGACCTAACTGTTTTGAAGCCTGAAGTACCGCCCATCACAACGTTCTGCAGACCATCAACCGCGGGTAAAACATCCTGAATGAATACAGCCAGTGGCGCTATCGTTTGCATCGATGGCGTATGCTCAAGGAATTTCTTGGCGCCATAGTAGCTCATCAACACCTTACCCGCTAAACGGATACCGACCACAAAATATGCCAATGCATATTCGCAGCATTTACGTTGATTAAAATTCGAATGTGATGAATCTGAAGAGTCTGTAGAAGATGAGGAATTACTTCGCTCTATCTCTAAGGGTACACGCCTATATTCTACAGCTGGAGCACTGACTGCATTAGGGTCTGTTCGATCTACTAGTGCGGCCTGTCGCACGCTGTGTACTCCCACGTATTTCCACGTGGCCATCATACCTATCGATTATTAAGCCAATCTTAAATATGATCAAAAACAGACCAGCAAATAGTTATTTAATGTACGTTTTGTATATTAAGTAACTAAACAGACTGCGACGAATCAAACACTGGCAACGGGGACTCCAACCGCGAAAAGTTATCAAGCGACGCATAGTCAAAATCGGTTGCTGCCTTTTTCTGCACCCAGAAGCACGAAGGCATACGTTTAGTAACGCGCGGGGCCACAAAGCAACAGTAACTAATCAACTGGGTAACTGCGAAAACCACCAAAAAGGCTTTGGCGCCGTCATCACCCAACCAAGGAAGCTTATGCGGCATATCTAGAATTTGGCCAACACCAAAGATACTAAACGGCAGAATATCCAAGCAGTAAAACAGTAAAGCATACGGCTTCTCATAAGCAACACGCTTCACCCTGCCATAAGTCTTAGTCCCTAAGCTGGCATATGAATCAGACAAACCCTCAACTGTCTTACCTTGAGAGGTTAGCGTCATTAACATGCATGAAACCACCCCCCAAGTATAAGCGACTTGGCTACCCGCAAATTGATCAACAAATGTTTTATTTTTTATAAAAGCCAAATACAAAAATGGTAAGTTAACGGCCAATGACGTCAAGCGCGCTGACAACTCAACACGCCAATGATAACGCGAAGCCCGCTCCACCAGTTCATTTTTGATTCTGGTAAAATGCCACTTTTCAGCGGGACTGGGGTGGAGATTATCGCCAAAATAAGCACGCTGAAACTCTGCCGTGCGCACATAATGACGAATGATTGCGCAATCAGATAAATCACTCAACGCATGATCTAAACTTAATCTATTATCAATTGTAGTTTTTTCAGCCAAAATATTTAAAACGCCAGCTCTTTTGCCTAACGGTATGTCAATCGGCTGCACACCACTGCAACACAACCACGACGATAAACGCTTTAATAACCGAAAATCACTCGCCGCAGTAAACTTAATATCACATAACGCATTTAATCCCGCTATCGATACGGCTATTAACCATGTGGGTGTGCTGCCACATTTAGCCAACAGAATATTATGAATGACACTAACACGAAATACTGCGTCCCCAGCTAAACGTAGAAATACCAAAGACGATAAAAATGGATGCTTATGCAGCCCTTTTTTAAGTGCACCACATTCCAACCCTGGGGTTCTGATCAATGCCTTTACTATTTTATGACCCGACGACCCACCCATAAAATAATTTTGCACGCCTGTAATAGCCGGGATAATATTTTGCGTTATCCAAGCCAGACCCGCTATCGACTCTATAAATGGGCTGTGTTGAATAAACACCTTGGCACCATAATAAGTCTTTAGCACCTTACCGGCCATGCGAATACCCACCACTAAAAATGCCAAACTGTATTCAAGCGCTTTTTTTCGCGTACAGCTGCTGTGTGAAGAAGAAGAAGACAACAGGATAGGTTCAACAGCAGAATCATAGCCACTACCGATAGAATCCATAGAGGTCACCGAATCAGTGCGCAATAGCTCAGTATTTTCACAGTCACTCAGCACTGAATTGTTATCAGGGTAGTCAGTTGGATCGGTATTGGTGCCATACCATTTGGGCCTGGGTGAAAACAAAGCAGCCACTTCAGCATCTTGTTGTTCATCCGGTGGCAGCAATTGAGAGGAAGGTGATGGGGTAGCAGAATCGGAGGACAGTGACTCGGATGAGGGCGAATCGTCTCGTGCTTCTGCAGTGTGAATTTTAAATTCTTCACCGCCTACAGCAGTTACTGTTGTCACGATCGTTTCCCCTGCGTTTTAGACGGGGATATGATACAAGCGAATCCTTAAGAGAACCTTAAATGAGAATTATTTTCAAGTAACATCACATAGACGTTTACGCAGTAATGTTTTAATAACAGCCAATAACACAGCTAATAAAAAGATCGCGGCTATCGCTTCGTAGCTGCGTTGCTCAATCACCAAAATCAGCGCAATACCCGCTGCTGGTGGATGCTCCAAACCGAAGATCAACATAAACATCATCGCCAAACCAACAGCTATTGAACCACTCAACCAATACATGTGTGGATCATGGGTAATACCAATCAACATCACACCCGAATGGTGCATCATCAGAATAGCCAAGTGACGCACGGCATAACCACACACAATGGCGATAAAATAAGCACCCACTAAACGCTTGGCAGACGACGATGCCGTACACGGTGAAGAAAAAATAAGATAAGCACTGGAAGCCAATGAACTCGAGCCCACCGCCCACATTAACGGTGACTCAGAAATGATATCCAAGATAATCAACGTGCCCAATACATAGAGTACCGCTAATACTAATTGCCAGGCCATTTGCCATTTTGAAATTTTAACGTGGTCATGCCAACCGAATTTCATACAACACTCCTTGTTAACCATTTAAATAATGTTGTAACGCTCTTTCTATTGCTGTAGCCACAATGACGGCGCTGTTAATTTTAACTTGCGGTAATTGTAACTCGGTTAACACACGCTCGCTAGTCCAGTGCGCAATTTGATCAACGTCATTGCCTTCCAATTCGCTAGCAACATATTCTGCACATGCCATGGTCGCCACACTGCCATAGACATGATATCGCACGGTGCGTACTTGTTGCGCAGTAATATGCAGTACCATTTGCACTTTATCGCCATTAGCCATAACACCGGCCTCACCAAAACAACCGCGTTGCAGCAGGTCATCATCAAAACCGGCATGATCTAAACGGTGAAAATAAAACAGTGTTTTTTTTGAATAGTTCGCCACCGCGAAACTCCTCGCTTATTCGTCTGTTGGCGCGATGCGACGCAGTTGCGTGACTTTTTCTATAATACAAGCAATCGCGCGATCGATCTCATCGTCGGTAGTAAAACGACCGACACTAAAACGCACAGCAGCATTGGCTAATGGCTTCGGCACACCAATGGCTTGCAACACATACGACGACTGCAGATTAGCTGAATTACACGCCGAACCACTCGACACCGCCAATTCACGCATACTTAAAATTAACGCTTCACCATCAATGCCTTCAAAACTAACATTCAGATTACCAATCACACGATGCTCAGCCGAACCATTCAGATGCACACCCGGCAACTGATTAATTCCTTGCCACAACCGATCGGTTAAAGCGGAAATCTCAATCACGTCTTGCGCTAATCGACTCGCCGCAACCGCAAAAGCTTCACCCATGCCAACAATTTGATGCGTAGCTAATGTGCCTGAACGCAAGCCTTGCTCATGCCCACCACCATGAATTTGCGCCTGTAATCGCACCCGCGGATTACGCCGCACATACAGTGCGCCCATGCCTTTCGGCCCATAGACTTTATGCGAAGAAAATGACATCAAATCAATTGGCAATTGCGTCACATCCAACAGCAACTTGCCGGCAGCTTGCGCGCAATCACTGTGCACCAACACGCCATGACGCTTAGCGATGTCGCAAATCGCTGCCATGTCTTGAATAACACCAATTTCATTATTGACATACATCACTGACATTAAAATTGTATCAGGTTTAATAGACGCTTCTAATTCAGCTAAATCGATTAAGCCATCCGACTGCGGTGTTAGATACGTCACATCAAAACCACATTTTTGCAACGCGGCACATGGATCCAACACGGCCTTATGTTCGGTCTTTACGGTAATAATATGCTTGCCGTTGTGTTGATAAAATTCTGCCGCGCCTTTTAACGCTAAATTATTTGACTCGGTGGCACCCGATGTCCAGATGATTTCACGTGGCTCCGCGTGAATTAAATCGGCGACTTGCTGACGCGCGTGTTTCACCAAGGCATCAGCATCCCAACCGTATTGATGCTCGGACGATGCCGGATTACCAAAGGTTCCCGACATATCCAAACATTGAATCATTTTTTCTCGTACTAATGGATCCACTGGCGTGGTCGCCATATAATCCAGATAGATTGGCCTTTCACTCATTGTTAATCTGCCTTAGAAATCCCTGTTCTATACATCCATACGCACAGCGCCAGGAACACCAGTGTACCCAACACATTGGCCACAGATGTAAATGAAGCACCCACCAATGCCAACGCTTCTGCACTGCCTTTAATTACAAAAGGAATAGCGAGTAACACGCCCATGATGGCACTACCCGCCACCATACCACAAGCCAACAGGATACCTTTTTGATGATGATTACCATCACCGTCACTGGTACTACGATGCTGTTTATGCAACCTCAATTTCACCAAATAACTCACCACACCACCAATAATAATCGGCATCATCACTTCCGGCGGCAAGTAAATACCCAAGCCCACAGCGAGTGCAGGCAGCGCTCGCTTATAACGTGTGCGCACAATCCAATCCACGATAATGACCACCACACCAATAACAGCACCGATTAAAATCATATTCCATTCGAGGTTATGCATCAGCACACCTTGCGCCACCGCCGCCATCAAACTGGCCTGCGGTGCTGCCAACATATTCGCCTGACTCATGCCGGGGTGTGGAAACACACCCGCCATGCCATAAGCGTTATACAATAAATTCAACACAGGACCTAAAATAAAGGCCGACACAATAACGCCCACTGCCAACATCGCTTGTTGCTTCCATGGCGTAGAGCCCACCATTTGCCCTGCTTTTAAATCTTGCAAATTTTCATTACTAATCGAACCCATAGTAGCCACAGCTAATGTCACCAACACCACCATCGCCGCCACGCTGCGAGCATGCTCAGGACTTAAGTGCGTACCAAAGAATAATAAATACAAGGCTGAAAATGCTAATACCACTAGAATTACGATACCGGATAATGGATTATTAGTTGAACCCACCAACCCCGTAAAATAGGCACAAACAGTCGATACCACAAAACCCAAAATCAATACACCAACAATCGTAACCAAGTTCACCAAATGCATCTTGGTTACACCGGTTCCTAAGGTATTCACATCACGCAACACCACCTCAAGAATAAAAAACAATATTACTGCAAAAATAACGGTACCAATAGCAACCCACTTGATTGAAAAATCACGCTCAGTACGTGGTGTTTCAGCGGCAGTTTGATTGCTCCGCTGACGCAATGATTTAAATGATGAGGTGATGCCTTTTATAACAGGACGCAACAAACGAAACAATGTCCATACCCCTCCGACCAACATGGTACCCACACCAATAAATCGTAAGTGATGTGACCATAACGTCATCACAGCATCCTCAATCGGCATGTGCGCTGGCACACCTAACCATGATCCTAGTATCGGTATTAAAACGATCCACCCGGTCACCAAACCAACCGCCAAGCTTACAGCCACTTCAACACCAATAATATAACCGGCAGCCAACGATGCCGATGAATAACCAAAACCACAACCAACAACGGTGGAACTGGTGGCTACCCACAACTGTACATTGTCTGATAATAGCTTAAACCCGGTTTGACATAAGCTAACCAATGCTCCAATACCGCCTCCCCAAGCTAATAGTTTTAAATTAGTAGCACCCGTGGCACTGGCGCGCAATACATTACCAATAGCCGTGCCCTCAGGGAATTTTAAAGTCGGCATATGCAACATCACACGCCGCAATGGAATCGAAAACAAAACCCCGAGCAATCCACCCACAATCACGATAATAGTCGTCTCAAAGAAAGGAAAACTGCGCCACACTCTTAATAGAATCATGGCAGGTAAAATAAATGCTGTGGCCGCTGCAACCCCTTCCCCGGCCGATGCAGCCGTTTGAATAATATTACTTTCCAACACGTTTGAGTTTTTAAAAAAACGTAAAATACCAATCGCTAAAATCGAGGCAGGCACTGATGCGGAAATCGTTGTACCTATCTTCAACGCCAAATAAGCATTTGATGCCGCTAACACTAAAGCTAAAATAATTGAAATAATCACCGCACGTACAGTAATTTCTGGCAAACTCACATCGTCGCCATAGATCGGTTTAACCGCGTTGGCTGCCTTCATTTTTTGTTCTAAGCTCACATCATTGCCTTATTTTTATTTACTTTTGATTACTTTATTATCAACAGCGGACAATACCCCACGTAATATATTGAGTTCGGTCGTATCCAGACTAGCCCGATGAAACAATCGCTGCAAGCGTTTCATCAACAACTTCGGGTGATCTGGGTTCAAAAATTCAACTGTGGTTAACACATCAGCCAGATGCTGCATAAATCCGTTCATTTGTTCAGCAGTCACTAACTCTCGCACTTCTTCATCGGATTTACTATCCGTGTTTTTATTATGTACAAACAACTCATAAGCCATGACTTGTACAGCTGCTGCCAAGTTGAGCGAACTAAAGCCTTCGACAGTTGGTATATTAATATGGCGTTGTGCCACGCTAAGCTCATCATTTGATAACCCTACGCGTTCATTACCAAATACTATTGCTACCGATTGTGAACTGTATTGCATCACTTGTTCTGCTGCCTCACGCGGGCTGATCAAGGGCCATGGCAAACTGCGGCTACGCGCACTGGTAGCTAATACCAGTTGGCAGTCAGCAATCGCGGCATTCAGATCAGGGTATATTTGTGCATTCGCCAAAATATCATCCGCGCCCGAAGCACGTGCCGTGGCTTCTGCATGCGGGAAATGAGCAGGCCCTACTAAAGCAAGGTGTTGTAATCCCATGTTTTTCATGGCACGAGCAGCCGCGCCTATATTTCCTGGATGACTGGTGTTCACCAACACAATGCGCACATGATCCAACAATGCCCTACCCCTATATATGACTGAAAACAGACCATATTAAGGGATGATCAGATTAGATGCAATGATCCTTTTGGGCCCAACTCGTGGTCAGGTATGACATGACGAATACTGAGATGGTAGTTATCCAGGTGTATAGAGTGCCCATTTTACGTAAGTAAAGCGCAGCGGAGTGGAACGAAGCGAGCCATGAAGTAAAATGGGTACACTGTGCGCCTGGATAACCAGTGCCACACATGTCAAGTCAGACATGAATCCATTAACATTACCCTATGAATTTGGTCAATCTTTTGCTATCCTTGCCGATCGTTTATTTTATTAAAGGACTTACATGAAAACGTGAGATGCAAGGCAAAAGCGAGTAAATAACCGGAGTTTACTTGAGGTAAATGAGGATTATGCACGAGCTTTTAACACAGCATATCACTTTGTCATGTAAGTCCTGGCAATTAACCAGTGGGTCTCTAAAGCAATGCATCCTTTTGTAAATATTGGCATTAAAGCCGCGCGCGAAGCCGGAAAAACATTAGTCCAGTCACTCGATCATCTCGAGGCAGTGACCGTTAGTCAGAAAAAGGCCAATGACTTTGTTAGCAGCGTTGACAAGCTGGTTGAAGAAGAGATTATCAATTGTATCCGCCAGAGCTACCCTAATCATGCGATCTTGGCTGAAGAGGGTGGCAAATACGATGGCGATGAACACTGCTGGATCATTGACCCGCTAGATGGCACCTGTAACTTTTTGCATGGCGTGCCTCACTTTGCTGTATCGATTGCAGTAAAAAAAGGCAATAAATTAGTCGCTGGTGTGATCTATGACCCGGTACGTCATGAACTATTTACTGCCGCTCGCGGTGAAGGTGCACGTCTAAATGATGTCCGTATTCGTGTCAGTAAACATGACAAACTTGAAAATGCCTTGCTAGGGACAGGTTTTCCATTTAAATCACACGAGCTACTGGAAGAATACCAAACAAACTTCCAGAAACTATTTTTACAAGTTGCTGACATGCGCCGTGCAGGTAGCGCTGCATTAGACTTAGCCTATGTAGCGGCTGGACGTCTAGATGGCTTTTGGGAAATGTTTTTAGAACCGTGGGACATGGCAGCGGGTATATTATTGATCCGTGAAGCCGGTGGTATGGTTACCGATCTACAAGGCGGCGAAGATTACTTCACTAAGCGCCAATTGGTCGCGGCCAATTCTCAACTGCTTAAAGCAATTCTGGATAATATCAAGTCCTAACTATTACTAATCTAATAGAGTCATTAAATTAATAATGATATAGTTAGAGGCAGTCTCAAACAAAGGATGTGCTCATGACTATTATAGGTATGATTTTATTTATCATCATCGTTGGTTTAATCATGTGGCTGGTGAACAAATTAATACCTATGCCGGGTGCGATTAAGGGACTATTGAATCTCATCGTTTTTGTATTGCTGGTTATTTATGTCCTGCAGTTTTTTGGCGTTATCAATACGATCATACCAATGCCTTTTAAGGTAAATGTTTAATTAACGGTATGAGCCTGTAATAGCATGCGTCGTAAACAAACAAAAAAAACTAAAGACTTTGGTATTGGCTCTACTCATATTAAAATTGCCACCGGTATTAAACGCAGCATGAAAGCCGCTCTAGCAGCAACAAAATCACCTTATCCGACCATACCCGCCACATTAACTACGACTGTTTTCGATAAGGCTGGCATTGCCAAATCACTACGCCGTTATCTTGGAGTGACCTATGGTGCCGGCGTTAGGCCACTGATCACAGCAGCGCTACAGCATCTAGTCAATCAAGGTAAATTACGTTTTGTTGTGCCTATGCCAAACTGGCTGAGCTATCAACCACTGATTGAAAAGACCGGCGGCCACTGCCTACCAATAGATATAATCCCTTTAGCCAAAGATAGACGACGCCATTTTTCCCTCTACCTAAAACAACTTGATGCTTTATTACTGCATGCAAATGTCTTCGTATTTACGCCTTACAACAATCCGTCAGGCATACAGTATACCGCAGAAGAAACAGCCGCTATTGCTCGGTTACTTAAAAAGCATAGACATGTCTCTATTATTGTTGATGATATTTACCGTGAATTATGCCCCACTGTTTTACCCTCTTTTTTAGCTCAATACCCCGAGTTTCATGAACGGTGTATTTATATTGCAGGCACCACCAAATCACATAGCTTACGCGCAGGGTATGCTATTGCACCGCAACCCATTGCACATGCCATGGATGAGTATTTACGTTTAGTTTTCGGTACACCACTAGCAAAATACGAACTGGCTGGATTAAAAAAAGCATTAACCACCTCGATTCCAACCACTAAAGTTAACCGTTTATTTAAAAAGCGCGACCTATTGATCCGGAAACTAGCAGATATTCACCGTTGGAATGTTGTTAACAAAACACCTGATGGTGGTAACTATGTATTGGTTAATGTAGAACAAGACATGAAGCGATTGCACTGTGATACTGCCAGTGAATACGCAACCAAACTTAAAACAGAAGCAAAAATCATTGCGATTCCTATAGAAAAATACCACCTAAGATTTTGCGTAAGAGTCGATAGTAAGGTTTTATCGGTAGTTAAACAAATCAAAGCATGGCAAAAAACAGCAAAGCCTCGCTTAGCATATAGTCCCAGTCAATTGCTACGTAACCTTAGCTTTTTAAATACTCCCCGCCCATCTGTCATCCCTAGCTTAATATCACACAGCCCGATGACCTTATAAGGCGCATGTGATTGCGCGGGATTGCTGAAATGCGTCCACTATACTTGACAACACTCGTAGCGTAGATCATACTTGACACCAATATCAATCATACCTGACAATAAATATGATAAATAATCAAATACTTAAATCTATATTAGCCGAATGGAGCTTTTGGGATAACACCCCAAAGGGCGGCTTAACTAGAAAAATTGACTTGCCTCAAAGTTTACAAGCCGATTTAGCGCTAGTTATCCAAGGCGTTAGACGCTGTGGAAAATCCACACTACTCACCCAACTACCAAAACACTACGGATTACCCATATCACAATGTTACTTTTGTAATTTTGAAGACCCTAGATTATTAGATGATTTAGACCACCCATTACTAAGCCAAATCGTCACATTAGCTCGATCTGAGGTGGCAAGCAATAAGCCATGCTACTTCTTCCTAGATGAAATTCAAAATGTAAATAATTGGGAAAAATGGTTACACACCCAGTTAGAACGACCACAAAGGAAAAATTATTTTATTCTAACAGGCTCCAATTCGTGCCTACTCAGCGGTGAGTTTGCTACCTCATTAACCGGTAGACACATCACCATTGAGCTATACCCATTTTCATTTATAGAATTTAAAAAACTAACCAAAAAAAAATCACTGGAGGATTATTTACATCTAGGTGGCTTTCCGCGGCCATTAATGTTTGAGCATCCCTTTCGATTACTACAAGAATATTTTAACGACATCATCTTGCGCGATGTAGTGCAACGAGTAAAGGCCCGTAGTGCTGAAGCTATAAAACAAGTGGTAAAAATGGCGTATGAAACCTGCGGATCAGAACTCAGCTATCGAAAAATAGCCGCCGTAACCGGGCTGTCCGTTGATACCGTAAAAATGTATTTAGAAGCCTGTGAACAAGCATACTTACTATTTGCTTGTCCTTATTTTTCATTTTCAGAAAAAAAGCGTCAAGCAAGACAAAAAAAATACTACCCCATCGATCCAGGCTTACGCCATGCAATCACCAACACTTCACATCGTGATTTCGGCAAAAGCTTAGAAATATTAATGTATCTATATTTAAAACAACAGCATGAACAAATTTACTATTGGCAAGAGATACATAAAGGTGAGGTGGATTTCGTAACCATTGATGGCCAGTCAATAACTCCATATCAGATCACTTGGGATAAACCAGAACCAAGACATGAAAAAGCATTACAGTATTTTTATGAGGCCTTCCCTCAAGCTAATGAAGCAATTTTTATTACCAAGGAGAACGCTAAAGATTATTTATGACGGGTTATTTTTAATTCTAAGTAATATAAACCGCGACAACGCCCGCGATCAAACCAAACACATGCCCCTCCCATGAAGAACGCTTACTGGTCGGAAATACGTTGATATATAAACTAGCAAAATAATACAAACATAACGCTGCAAGAATAATGGTTAATACACTGAAATGGTAAATGGCGCTCACTAACAAATAGCCCCAATATCCCATCACTAAACCACTGGCACCGATGTGTATCGCACGGCGGCCGAACAACCATACTAAGCCACCACCTAAAACCACAATATCAAGTGTCACTGACCAGAAAATATGCCAACCATTAATCAACACCAAATTGGCTAATACAAACAATGGAATGGTATTTAAAAACAAGTGAGCAAAGTCAGCATGTAATAACGGTGAAAAAATAATACCAGGCAGCCCCCACGCTTCTCGCGGGATAATGCCCCAGCGATTAAGGCGATAACCGGTAACAACATTAACGATCTGAATCAACCATAAGATACCAACACCAATCAACACCCACCAAACGTTTAACCCAATGGCGGTAATGATATAACCTAATTGTTTTGATAAATTTTCGAGCCAAGACATCAATATCACTCAGTTGCTGAAATAGTAAGTCACATAAACGACAACATCACCCGAATAATGGGTGATGTCACGTTATTTTATCTGAATAAAATGGGTTTATGCTTCGTCTTTCTGCTTGTGCTTGTGCTTACCGCGCTTACCAATATCAGCACAACACTCGCCTTCTAGATACTCTAACAAACCATCCAACGTTTTATGCACTGGAATACAAAATAAGGTGGTACCATCACGCTCTTGCCTTACTAAACCTACATTCACCAATCGTGATACGTGGTGAGTCAGTGTAGATCCTGGAATGCCAAGTTTTTTACCAATCGCGCCGACCGGCAGTCCTTCCGGTCCTGAACGAACCAGTAATTTGAAAATCGATAATCGTTTAGCATGACCCAACTCTGATAGTTGCTTTGCCATCACTTCGACTTTATTAGCCATTTTTGTTCCCCTGTAAACTTTTACTAGCAATATGGTAGAAATCAGTATAGTCCATTTAGGACGATATTCCACTCTTCTGGAATTATACCAATTCAGTTATTTAGAACTATTGAGATATCTCCCAATGGTTCATGCGAAAAGTTACAGGCGAGGTGTTGAGGTTTACAATACGCCAACGCCACGCACTATATCCTCCCACACACTTCCGCAATCGGACAATAATGCCATAATTTTCGTTAAACCGAAACCATTGATTTCATTTAAAATCAGGAAATTGTTTTTAGGGTATCCTGATCAATTTTCACCTTAGCTTTATCTATCGCTGTCTTATTAAATAATTGATAATCGAGCTGACCTGAAAATAACCCCATGGTTTTAACCAATGATGCTCGCTGCTTGGCAGTGATATCAGCTTTTGTTGGCAGATGAATAGCCAGTAGCTCCAACAGCGCCATATCATTATTTTTGAATGGAACTATCGTTAAGTTATTTACCGTGCTTTTACTATCTAGACTCATATAAAAAGCTTTATTGATCACAGCAGCAGGAACAGTAGTATTGCTATGCACCACTTTATTTTTTTGATTCCAGATCAACTTATATTTCTTAGCTAAGTCCAACGGCTTCGTTCCTTGCGCCAATTGCTGCTTTAATTTCTTCGCTAAGGCACTGGCGTGCTGACTAGCCAATTCAGAACGAACACTAGCAACCACCTCATCTTTAGCTGCCTCAAATGGCTGGACATGCTGGTTAACATGTTTATTTATACGCAACACTACCATACTGCCATCATTCAAATTAATCGGTGTACTGTTATTACCCGACTGTAAAGTATCTGGGTTAAAAGCAGTTGCAATGATCTCTTTATTTGCCGCAATGCCCGAACCACCTTGATGCGTAAATAAAGCTGACGCTTGAATCTTCAAACCCAATGCTTTGGCCGCAGGCGCCAAACTAGTCGGCGAGGTATAGGTTAGGTTTGACAACTGATCAGCCGCATCAGAAAACTCACTTTGCGCCTTCTGATTTTGAATGGTTTGTTTAACTTTTTGCTTCACTGCAGATAAGGGTTGCTGCTCCGGATCCTGCACAGCAACTAATTTAACAATATGCCCTTGACCATTGATTTGTACCACATCAGATACCTGGCCTGGCTTCATACTCATTAACACTTTAACCAAAGCTGCTTGTTTTTTATCAGCCGACGATACCCAATGCTTACTACTCTTAAAGCTAGTGAAGGACTTACCAGACTTCAAAGCCTGACTAACAGACTGCAAGGATTGCGTGCTACCCGGTAAAGCAATGCCATCTGAACCCAAACTTTTGTCACTGATATCAGCCACCATCCAACGACGTGGCGTTAAAAAATGTCCCTTATTTTCGGTGTAGAAGTCTTTAATTTGCTGTTCACTAACAGGCACGGCTGCCGCCATCTTCTGCGGTGACAACACTATATATTGAATGCTGACCTGCTCAGGTAGCATAAACTGCTGTGGATGCTGCTTATAATAAGCCTGTAGTTGTGCAGCAGTTGGCTTGACCTTAGCAGCAAATAAATTTGCTGGAATAATAAAGTAACCAAAGCTGCGCGTTTGATTGAGTAATTTATAACTTTGCTTAATCTCATCCGGCAATACAATTGACGTATCTTGTAACCCAGTTTTCAATTGCGCCAACATTAACTGCGATTGCAATTGCTCAACATACTGCGCTTCTGTAATTGAATTGGCATATAATAATTGTTGGAAACGTTGCTTGGAAAATTGGCCGTTCTCTTGGAACCATGGCTCTTGCAAAATAGCTCCACGCACTTGCTGTGTACTGATACTAAAACCATCATTTTTTAACTCTGACAGCAATGCCTGCTTTTGAATCATTTCCGCTAAAATTTGCTGTTGCAAAATTTGCTTCGCCACGCCCTGCAGTGCGGCATATTTTGGTTGCGCACTGATTACCTGACGGTAGTAACGAGTAAATTGCTTCACCGTAATTTTGCTATCGGCTAATTTGACTACCGCCTTCCCATCACCGGAATGACCGCCGATATAATACTGAATCCCCCACAAGGCAAACGTTACCGAAATAATGCCAATAATAATACCAGCCACCCAGCCCTGTATATGCTTTTGTATACTTTGCAGCATCCGATCTTCCTATGTTGTTCATTTCGCTGGTGATTCCAGCATTATAAGGAGAGGCCAAGGGTAACCAGAAAGCCTAAGGCTGTCAATTCCGCAGTGTTGCTATGATCAATACACTGATAGAATACGCTTTGTTTACTATCCAAGGAAAGGACCACCACCCCATGAAACGAGCACTGGCACTATCCTCTGTTGGTTTAGCCACCATGTTATTCGCGATTGATATATCGGTAGTAAATACTGCCCTGCCGGCCATTCAAACCGCTTTTGCCGCCAGCTATCTCGATCTGCGCTGGATAATAGATGCCTTTTCGATCTTTTTGGTTAGTTTGCTTATTCCGGCGGGAATCATCGGCGACCGATTCTGTGAAACACGTGTTTTATATTGGGGGCTCACCATCTTTTTTGTTGCCTGCGCCATTGCCGGCGTAGCGCAATCTTTTACCGAGCTACTGGTAGGGCGTGCACTGCAAGGCGTTGGTATGGCCAGTTTATTTCCAGCTACAATAGCCGTTGCTACCCATCAATACCCACCCGACCAGAAAACCAAAGCTGTCAGTATTTGGTCCGCATTCAGCGGTATCGGTTTGGCCATTGGTCCCGTGTTAGGTGGTTTTATTATTAGCTTTGCCTCGTGGCGCTGGATCTTTTTATTTAATTTACCACTGATTATATTAGCCATTATTATGGGCTTTCTTAGCTTGAAGCCGACAGTTAAGCCGAATAAAAAAATAACATTACACTGGCAAGCGATGATCGTGTTTGCCTTAGCGGTAGCCGGTTTGATCACCGCTGTTCTTGAAGAACCGAATTGGGGCATTGCCTCACCCTGGGTGTGGGGGTTAATTATCGCTTCCTTACTCTTGTTGTGCTTATTGTATTTTATGGAACGTCATCAAGCCCACCCATTAATTCACTTCTCATTGTTCAAACACCCTACCTACATTAAGTCTTCATGCATTACATTTAGTTGCGGCTTATTTTTATACTCCATATTATATCTAGCACCGCTGTATTTACATGACGTACTACTGCACCATGGCTATGAACTCGGCTTATTGATGCTACCCATATCGGTCAGCCTAGCGATTAGCTCTCGCCTGGTGTCAACGTTTACAAAAATATGCGGATTAAAGCGTTTACTTGCGCTGTCTTTATTGTTAATGACACTCTCTGACTTAATGCAGTTACACTTTGGCATGCAACATATCCCCATCTATTTATGCCTCACCTTTGCATTAATGGGTTTTTCATGGGGGATCGCCTATTCCGGTTCAACCAGTTATGCGTTATCGGTAATCCCCGACGAACATACAGCCACCGCCTCCAGTTTGTTTATGACAATTAGAAATTTTGGCGGGGGGTTTGGTTTAGCGATTTCAGGTACATTGTTTTATCATATCCGCAATAACGCACTTAGCGGCCCACTCGCGCAGCACCTTGACAGTAAGACGCTGCATAAAGTTTCTTTCTTACATGGCTTCTATGCTGCTGTCATTTTATTAGCGGCGTTTACATTGTGCAGTTTATTAATACTGCAGTGGCGCAGAAAGTAACACCAACCATATTTTAGGAATCACACCTATGTCAAACAACCCCCTGTCCGGCTTTCACTACTTACTTAAGGGATTTGCACAACTGAATCGAAAAGGCATCAAACGTTTCGTTTACATACCCATGGCGATTAATGTAGTGATTTATTGCGTTGTGCTTGCTATTGCTGGCCACTACTTTACGCACCTCACCCACTGGATCATAAGCAAGATCCCAAGCTGGTTAGATTGGTTGACCTGGATATTATGGCCGTTATTTGTGATCACCGCAGGGCTTTTTATTATCTACACTTTTGTCATATTGGCTAACTTAGTTGGCGCACCGTTTAATACGCTACTATCTGAAAAGCTAGAACAGCTCGAAACCGGCCATGAACTCAACCCTGATGAAGGCCTATTCGATAGCATTAAAGACATTCCGCGCAGCATTAAACGTCAGTTGATTATTATTGGATACACCATTCCGAGGGTGGTTATTATCTTACTACTGTTTTTTGTGCCCGGCGTGAATATTTTTATGTCATTTATTTGGTTTGCATTCAGTGCATGGATTATGGCATTGCAATACGTTGATTACCCGATGGACCTGCACCGCATTTCATTTTCAGACATGCGCCAACACATGCGGCAATCGTTTTTGAAATACTTTAGCTTTGGCTGTTGCGTCACAATCGCCATGCTAATTCCGATTTTAAATTTCTTTGCGATGCCTGCTGCCGTGATTGGGGCCACACTGATGTTTCTTGATGAGCGTAGCGTTAGTCAAGAAGTGAACCAAACCTAAGTTTACTAATATTGCTATGGCGCAGCCGGGTGGATTTATGAGTAATTTTTTTGATTAGAATCTATCTCACCATTATACGATAGTATCGTATAGCTGCCCGCCTAATTACTGCTCAAGGTATTTGCAAAACAAGTATATAAACTCAGCTCCATTAAACTGCCAAATCCCGGAGTAATAATTTGTTAATATTACCGCTGTAAAGTAATTCTATATTATTATATATATAGGATTATGACACTATGCGAACTTATATAGCACAATACGTACAAGATTTATTAGATAAAAGCGACACAGTTGAGCCACCCAAGTTTGGTGGTGTGTCTTACCCTGTAGAAGGCAGTATATTTGAAGAGTTCCAAGTTGCTGATAGGGCAGTTAGTATCTTCTACACTATAAAAGATCGGCAGAAACTCACCGCCCAAATGCACACACTTTGGCCGACGACACCTCACGATTGCTCTGAACAAGCAGCTACTTTAGATCTTGGTAAACAATATCAAGTTGCACACCCTGATTGGCACTTGAGTATAGATGACTTTACACGCGAGCATCTTCATTTTTTATTTAGTACCGATATAGGTGAAAAGGAATTTGATTGCTTCTTTCAGCAAATATTGCAACAACAAGAAAAATCAGGCTGGTGTGATCCAGAAAAGCTGCAGCCTTGCGCCATTGATGCTAAGAGCGTCAGCGAGCTAAGGCAAATAATGGTTGATATGAAAAAGTCGGGATATGATGCGCACCTAGCAAAAAAAGCGGATGAAATTACAGACCACATTATGCCGCATATACAACAATTCCAGCAGCAATTTATTCGGGCCGCTGTTATTGGGTACGGTGAAACTTTATTGCGTCGTTACGCCTTCCCTTTATTGTTATCACAAAAAATACCATTTACTGCAGCATTGGATATCATAGATAGTGCGGTATTGTTATTAAAGGGTTTGACTACAGGGGCATATAACTATGTACATGACTTTGTCATTCGACAGGTGATTGCAGGTTTAATGGGTTCAATAGGTATATCAGCCGACACAAGCGAGCAGCTAACCACTTTCCTAAGCACTATGACTGCGGTCATTTCAGATCCCAGTAATTTATTAAGTGTAGGCAGCGCATCAACTGGCGCCGTAATAGGTATTGCAACTGCTGAGAAAACAATCCAATTATTACCACGCTTACCTAAGCTACGAGAAGACGGTGTTGAGCCCGACAGACCTCTAAGCGATGAATCCAAGCTTGATGCAGCGCCTGAAACACCACTACCTGAAGCCACCACAAGACCCCCTAGCTTACGTCGTCGTATTCGCGGATAGGGAGGGGAGATTTGTGCTCTCCCCTTAAGTCGCGTCAGACGAATTTATTTCGACAAGCGATCATATGGTCCAACCCTGTCATGAAGCAAGAGAAAAATACGCAGTAATGTTCAGTGGGGTTTCGCTTTTATTCGCTTTCGCGAATAACGCTTCTGATATGATTTCGCCTACGCGGAGTGAATCCGCGTGGACGGCGATTTAAGGGGAGAATCCCGATTCTCCCCTTAAAAATCCCCATCGGGATAAGCACCCTCGATAGAGAAATAAGCAAAAGTTAAGTTCAGTGGGGTTTCGCTTTTATTCGCTTTCGCGAATAACGCTTCTGATATGATTTCGCCTACGCGGAGTGAATCCGCGTGGACGGCGATTTAAGGGGAGAATCCCGATTCTCCCCTTAAAAATCCCCATCGGGATAAGCACCCTCGATAGAGAAATAAGCAAAAGTTAAGTTCAGTGGGGTTTCTTAAGGGGAGATTTGTGCTCTCCCCTTAAGTCGCGTCAGACGAATTTATTTCGTCTAGCGATCATATAAAGGAATTTAATTAAAAAAGGCTTTCACATTGTGAAAGCCTTTTTTAATTAAATGGCGGAGTGGACGGGACTCGAACCCGCGACCCCCGGCGTGACAGGCCAGTATTCTAACCAGCTGAACTACCACTCCGCGCATGCTTGGTGGGTGCTGAGGGGATCGAACCCCCGACCCTCGCCTTGTAAGGGCGATGCTCTCCCAGCTGAGCTAAGCACCCAATCCTTTGGAAATCTGCCTCAGTAAGTTCCCCTACCGAGGCGGAGAAAGATACCTTGAATAGGCCTTTAAATCAAGTAACAAATACACTAATTTGCTATTAATCTTTATTCAAAGCTTCTTTAAGTTTCTTACCAGCCTTAAACTTAGCAACAGTGGTCGCAGCGATCTGCATTGTTGCACCAGTTTGTGGGTTACGTCCTTCACGTGCTGCACGCTCAGATGATGCGTAAGTTCCAAAACCTACGAAAGTTACAGTGTCACCAGTAACAAGAATGTCAGTAATAATGTCATGCAATGCATCCACAGCACGTGCTGCTTGTGCTTTTGACATATCTACAGATTCCGCTACGCGATCGATTACTTCAGCTTTAGTCGCCATAATTTTCCTCGAACAAATGTTAATTAACCCCAAGAGACGCGCTCTCAACAAGAATCAAGAACATACCGATGCGCGGGCTGCGTGTCAAGCAGAGGCTGCCTTTGACGTGTTTTTAAAGCTTTCGCGCAACCAAATCATCATCAAAAGACTAATAATGAAACAAATCGGTAACGCGACCATGGCATAACGGAAGTCAGCTGCGCTGTAAAAACGTACGCCTTGGTGCATCTGACCGCCCCAATGCCAGTCCAATAACCAACCAATAACCGGCTGAAACAGCGCACCAATAATCACCGATGCCATATTGGCAAAACTCATTGACGTGCCAGCAATCGAGTGCGGGTTGATTTCACAAGCGACCGCATAACTCACGGACAATCCCGAATTAAATAAACCGTACAGAAACAACAAAACAAAAATCATCAATGCAGGTAAGTGCGGTATATACAAAGTTGCCGATAACATCAGCATGCTCATCAACGCAGCAAAAATCATTACTGGCTTACGCCCACGCAAATGATCCGATGCCCAGCCCATAATCGGGCTGCCTATGGCCCAGCCAATAAAAATCAGACTGACAGCACTGGCAGCTTGCTCTATAGACATCGAATACACCCGATGCAAGTAGCTTGGCCCCCAGAGCTCCGCAAACGCCACCGTTGGCGCATAGATAAAGCCGGCGAACACACCGTTAATCCACGTCTGTGAATTGCATAACACACGCCACAAGCCTGACAATAAACCATACGAGCCATTGCTGCTTTCAACCCGATGCCGATTGATCGAATTTTTCGGTCTGTCTCGCACAATAACAACAATCGCAATCGCCAATGCCACCAAGACAAAACCAATCAACTCCATGGTATGGCGCCAACCCATATGCTTTACCAATACAGATACCGGCCCTTCACCGACTGCCGCACCCCACATCCCCATCGCTTGTGTCGCCCCAGCAAAGAACCCAAAACGATGCACAGGAAACCAGACGCTCGCTAACTTTAACGCGCCAACAAAAGCAAATGCAGCACTAAAACCCATTAAAAAGCGTGTTAATTTAGCTACTGCTAATACATGCACGTTAGCAAACACCAAGCAACTGATACCGCATATCAATGCCATTGCCGTTAATAACCAACGCGGACCAAAACGATCCATTAAAGCACCTACCGGTAATTGCATGGCTACATAGGCATAATAGAAAAAAGCAGATAATGAACCAAGCTGGTAAGCATTAACATTCAGCGCAGCCATCAACGGTTGAATCATCACACTAGGTGATACACGTGCGAAATATTCAGCAAAGAAGAATGCGGATGCCAAGGCCCAAATAGCCCAAGCGCGTCTGTTGTTTAGTTTATCGACCTTCAATTCCACTCCTCAACAGTGATCAATAACTACGTTTATACACCGCAAGCCTGCCAAGGGTACCTTTCTCACGAACGGGCATCCCTGCCCTCGTGTTCCATTACATCCCTATTCCACACGTCGCTCGAATGGTACCCTTGGCAGCCTTGCTTGCAATAGCAGCATATCGACAACTATAAATAACCTACATAAAGTTCGTAAAAAAACAGTGTGCTCACTCCGCTCCGCCAACTACCATTTCATCCACCTTCAGTGTGGGTTGCCCTACCCCCACAGGTACACTCTGGCCATCTTTGCCACAGACACCAATGCCCGTATCCAACTGCATATCATTACCCACCATACTGACCCGAGTCAAGACCGATGGGCCATCACCGATCAATGTGGCGCCTTTTATTGGGGTTGTCACTTTTCCATTTTCAATGAGGTATGCCTCACTCATGCAAAACACAAACTTACCCGATGTGATATCTACCTGACCACCCGAAAAATCAACGGCGTAAATACCCTTCTCGACACTGGCAATAATTTCCTGTGGATCATGCTTACCGGCACACATGTAAGTATTGGTCATGCGCGGAATCGGTCGATGCGCATACGACTCACGGCGGCCATTCCCAGTGCTATCAACACCCATCAATTGCGCGTTGTGCTTATCCTGCATATAGTTTTTCAAAATACCGTTTTCTATGAGCACCGTGCATTCTGTTGGCATACCCTCATCATCAACCGTCAACGAACCACGCCTATCTAACAACGTACCGTCATCAACCACCGTGCATTGCTCACTGGCCACGCGCTCACCAAGTCGACCACTGAATGCTGACGTACCTTTACGATTAAAGTCACCTTCTAAACCATGACCAATTGCTTCATGCAACAATACCGCTGGCCAACCCGGGCCTAACACCACCGGCATCGTACCCGCAGGTGCTGGTTGTGCCTCGAGATTAGTACACGCTTGCTTAACGGCTTTATTAATAAATTGATCCAGGTCCAATTGCGCTAAGAAGCCAACATAATCATAACGGCCGCCACTACCAGAAAAACCTTGCTCAAAACGCTCACCTTGTTTAGCAATCACACGCAGGTGTAGCGATACCATTGGCCTAACATCTGGCACCAAACGGCCCTGGTAATCCAATATCAATACCACACGGTGGCTCGCGGATAAATTCACGCTAACACTGTGAATACGTTTATCAGCGGCACGTGCCTGTTGATCAATCTGTTGCAATAATTTAATTTTATCGTTATCAGCAAAATCCATTAAGGGGTTATTCGCCGTGTATAACGGCTTTATGGCACGACTAGATTGCAACTGTAAATTACTATCACCACCACTGTGCACAATACTGCGCGCAGAGGCCGCCGCCTGCTGCAAAGCCGGCGCTACAATCTCATCCGCATAAGCAAAACCGGTTTTTTCGCCACTGACAACACGCAAACCAAAACCGGCGTCTTGGCTGTATTGCCCCTGCTTTACAATACCATTCTCTAAAACCCAAGACTCCGATTGTATTTGTTGTAAAAACAAATCCGCATAATCGACTTGTTTACTGATAGCAGAGCCCAACACTGTTGATAACTGTTGTGGTTCTAGCTCCATTGGCTGCAGAAGCTGCGCTTGTGCAAATTTAATTAATGATTCCGTCACGCCGTTAACCTACCTTTTTAATCACTGGGTGATCCCATCCGCCAGTAATGTTGTATTTCACCATAGCCGCCCTTCCAACCGTTGGGCTGACAAATAATTTATTAATGACCCATGCAATGGCACCTGCTAATGGGCCGCCGGTGACTGTTGCAATAAAGGGAATACTCCCCGTTACATTAGGCCTAATTTCCATATGCATGTTATAAGTTTTTTTCGCCAACCCTACAGAACCTTGCATTTTTACTTTAGCCAAATCACCTTCTAGCTTTACATTTTTTGTCGTCGCCACACCTTTTTGTAATTTAAATGTGCCATAAGCCTCATCAAATGCAAAACCCTTTTTACCTAAATCACCAAAATTTAATACCAAGCGACGCGGCAATGATTGTAAACTTAATACATTAAGAAAACGCCCAAGCCCTAACTCTGCCTGTGTTTTTCTAGACACTTGCAATATACGACCATCTTTCATTGCAACATTAATTTGTCCGCTGGTTTTAGCCATTTTAAAGTTAGTCACTCTTCCCGGCCATTTTAATTGGAAGCCTATCATACCTTGACCACCCGCTAGCACATCAGTTAAATGCCATTGGCGGAATAAATGCCCCCAATTTCTTACTTTTAAACTACCCGCAGAAATAACATTTTGCTTACCGCGATGCGACGTCCACTCCCCTTTTACATCCGCATCAATATTGACCGATTTAACCGTTAATTGCTTTAGCTTAACGCCATCACCAAAGGGCTGTATGATTGCATGCGCATTGCCCAACAAACGATGCTTATAAGACAACTCATTCGCGGTAAAATCGATAGCAGGCACTTGCTTCGGCTTCACCATCATCGAGCCATTTGACGATGACAGCGGCTCATAATCAAACTTTTGAAATTCAGCGCGTATCACTCCCGCTTTCAAATTCTTGGGCACATTAACCTGACCATCAACATCATGACTGTTAATTTGTGCAAACCATCCATTCTGCATGGGTTGTGCGCGCACATGCAAACCACTCCACGCCATATTAAATAATATTAATTTAGTCAAACGCACATCAACCAACCGCGGCATCACATCAAATGTTTTTGCAATCGTTTGATTTTGGTAACGCTGATAAAAACGCTGCCATTGCTTACCATTGATATAGGGCAGATTAACCGCTAACACCAAGCCTTTCTTTTTAGGCAGCCTCGCTTGGCCCTTACCAATACGCACCTCACCACGAGAAAAACCAAATGCCGATTGCTTCGGTGTAAAACTTAAGTTAGCCGTTACTAACGAGCCATATTTTGCTTTTACCTGCAGTGGTTTTTTAGCATTCAAATTAACGCGAACAGAAAATTTTCGCGGCTTATCCTCTGGCTTTGTCAATGGTGAAGGCATTTCAATAGCAACGCCTCGCAAATCCGACACAATACTTAAGCTATCAGCATGATTGGAGTGGAAAGGGTATAATTTTAATAACGCACGATAATCCGTCGAACCCTGTATATAAGGCAGTTGTGGAATATTATAATGCTTATCCAACAACGCCAAGTCAACATCACCACCAATCGCTACTTGAATGCTTTCAGGTGTGCCCGGTTTATGCCTAGTAACAATACCCATTGTTACCGGACGCTTTAACAATTCAGCACGAATGCCTTTTGCTACACAACTGTGATTGGTATAGGTAAATAAACCATCGATGTTGCTTACATCCGTATTCCAACCCGGCAATGATAATGAGCCTTGCTTCACTTGCAAATGCCCTAACAGCTTAATCGGCACATGAGGATGCTTCAGCGCCACATCTAAACGCAAATCCCCTTTGGCCAAGCCGGTTAATTGCAATGCTTTAAGCTGCTTACCAATATCAAGCGGTGTTTGCTGCAGGAATGCTTGAGCATCATTCATCGTGCCACCATAATCACCCGTCACCACCAAGTGGCCACGTGCTAAGTCTTTTATCGAGGCCCTTACATTACTGAGTGTGGCACCAGCGGTTTTAGCGAACCCTACCGCCACATTCACCTGTCGGTCATGAAAATGTAACTCACCATCCGCATGCGTAATGGCTGGCCAATGCGGGGCATAGAGAAAACTCATATCCACCGGCTCCATATCAATCGATAACTCACCTTCACTATGATCAAATGGAAATTTATGCAAAGGCCCTTGTAGATGAATAGCGCCATGTCGAATTTCACCACTCAAAAAAGCACGCTGCAACCAACCAGAGACCTTAGGTGATAAAATCCCTAACGGCACATACTCTGCCGACTTGGTTAAATCTCTAAAACGAAAACTGCCATTTATTTCTACTACCGGCAAACCATCTACACCTTGAGTGATATCACTGGGTTGTAATTGTGCCGCCAAATCACCATCATCGATGTTCAATTGCTGCAATGCTATCGCCCAACCACTGACTTGTTTGTGCCACGTCATGGCTAACTGCAATTTCTTAAAGTGTTCTTGCGCACGCTTAAACCATTGAATGGTGTCTATGCTTGAACCCGGACTATCTAGAATCAAATGGCCACTGCCTGGCATCCAGCTCACTTGTCCACTCATTCCATCGACAGAAGGTAGCGCTTGATAACCATTCCAATTGACATTATGAAATACCGCAGAAAATTCATCGAGCTTATACGGCTGTGCTGTACCGGTTTCCGATAGTGCCAATGTCATTTGATGGATTTGACCTTGCGGCTCTAAATGGCCGATCCATTGGCGCCATAGCTCAGGCACATGATGCAGGTTCGATAAAACAAATTGCGCGTCCGATAAACGCAAATAAGACAAAGCAATTTGCCACTCGGGTCGCGCATTTGCATCAGTTAACTGATACCTAACCAGCAATTGATTATCACGCCACTGGCGATGATTAATATTCAGTTTGATTTTATCAGCCGATAATTGCCAGCCGTTTTTTTGTTTCTTCCACAGGGTATTCGCAGAAAATTGCTTAATAAATAACTGTCGATTTAATTCAGGTGACATCAATGCAATGCGCTGACCGCTCAGCATTGCTTGCGCCTCTTGTAAATCGCCTAAACGCCACTGTCCCCAAAATTGCGCATCCGCTTCACCGCTCATCACATGCAAGCCACGCATATGCTCTGCCAATATCGGCAACTTAACCCATTGCGGTAATAATACATGATGTGCATTAATAAATACGTTGGCGGAGAATTGCCGTGAATACAATTCAGCCGAATGCAGATCAACAATAAAGTGGAATGAGCTGCGAACAGTTTGCGCCAATTGAATCGTACCAACGATATGGTGATTAAATTCACCGTTTTCGACCTCTAAACGCACATTCTGCATGGGTAATACAAAGCCATTCGGCCCATGCCACAAAATATTAACATGCTTAACCCGCACCTCAGCCTGCGTCAGTAACCATTCAACCATGCTCGAAACACCTGCCTGCTCAAGGCTGCTTGCCGGCAACTGAATACCTTGCACATAGGACAAATGTAACTGATTGGTTTTGTCTTGTTGCACCTCCAAATTCGAACCATCAATCATCAATCGACCTGGCAACCATCGTCGATTCCACAGACTCGACCACAGATCGACGGCCACGGTAAAGTGTTTAATTTTAAGAAAGGCATGATGATCAGCCGTCAGTACACGCAGATCATCTAATTTTACGGCAGGCTCAAAGCCATACCAGGTGGCAGTAATGCGACCAATTTTTACCGGCCGCTGCACAAAGTGACTGACCCAATGTTCAAATACTTGATGGTGATTATCTAATAGCGGTGTAACAATACGCGCCAAATTAAGAGCGACAGCAAATAGCACGACCGACGTAGCCGAGACAATACCGAGTGTTCGCAAACATGTTCGCCAAGGCGTTCTCAAGGTTCCTATTTCCTACTGTAGGCTGATGCAACAGTCTATCATGCTGTTAGCTGCGCGTGAAACTTACCGTGGATCGGTGATGACCAATGGCATTAAATAGCATCATTAACCACGGCCACAAAATTGCCGTCGTTAACACAGAGAATAAAGCGGTAAATGACGGCGCATTAACAGCAAACACTTCAGCTAACCCCCACTGACTACACCAATTGAGTACAGCCAACAATAAAATACATGCCGTTTGCTGCAATAAATGAAACTGCATAATGCGATCCTGAAAGCGCATAAAAAAGTAAACGGCCACAATATAGCCAAACGCATGCTGCCCTAACAAGTTACCTAACAATAAATCAATAAATAAGCCGAGCAAAAACACCACTGCCAAGCTGGTATAGTTTCGATAAAATGAGATCCACACTAAGATCAGCAATAGCATCCACTGCGGCCGCAAGGCATTAGCCCAATGTGGCAACGGTATAATCAAAAATATAGCGGCCAACGCTATATATAAAAGCGTCAAAAATAGTGGTGGCTTACTGCTCATTTAGCGCCTCCGGTTATTTTCATTTCTTTTTGTACCGCTTGTTGCAGTTGTTTATCATCCGGCCACGATAACAATACTTGTGACGTGCGATCCATATGCGCTGCGGGTTTAAGTGTTACTTTAGCAAACGGCTGATTAGGTAACGCAGCATAAGCAGTCACCACACCCACTGGATAACCCACGGGAAAATGCGCGCCCAAACCAGAGGTTAAAAATAGGTCGCCAACTTTGATATCGCTGGTAGAGGTGGTGTGCAATAACAGCAATTGATTATCGATGCCATCACCCACCGCGACCGATCGCACACCGCTGCGGTAATCTCGCACGGGTACCGCACTTTGTTTATCAGTAATCAGCAGCACCTTACTGGTTAAGGGACCCACATGAACCACCTGCCCCATTACACCGTAAGCATCCAACACCGGCTGGCCAGAATATAAACTAAAGTTACTGCCTTTATCGATGACGACTTGCTGCAGCTCAGGCGATAAGTCAGCTGCCAGTAATTGCGACTCAAGCACTTTACCACCGATATAATCAGTCGACTTCAACAATTCCTTTAACTGTGCATTTTCACGCTCAAGTGCTAATAATTTTTGCAGCTTAGCTTGCAATAAAAATTCATGCGCACGTAGTCGTGCATTCTCTGCCAATAAGCTGTGTTGATTGCTGACGCTGGAGACCAGTAAATCAGTCCAACGAATAGGCGCATCCACCACCGCAGTAAATGGATAAGTAATAATGCTTAATCGATCACGAAAACGATGAAAGCCTGACCAGTAATGGTCAGAGCACATCAGCAGTAAAGCAATAAGTAATAGCGTAGAAGCTCGCAAGCCAAAAAAAGCGCGTTTTTTAAACAGAAGTTTAATCGTGCTTCCCCTTACGCGCTATTAATCTTTAGACAGGAAATCGCTACCGATGACTTCCATCAACTCAAGTGCACGTCCACCACCGCGGGCAACACAAGTGAGCGGGTCTTCAGCAACCACAACAGGTAAGCCTGTTTCTTCCATTAGCAAACGATCAAGGTCTTTTAATAAGGCACCACCACCGGTTAATACCATGCCGCGTTCAGCGATATCAGCAGCTAATTCTGGCGGAGCTTGTTCTAGCGCAGCACGCACAGCACCAACAATACCGGTTAATGGTTCTTGTAACGCCTCTAAGATTTCATTGCTGTTCAAAGTAAAGCTACGAGGCACACCTTCAGCCAAGTTACGACCACGCACTTCCATTTGCCCCACTTCACTGCTCGGGAATGCGGTACCCACGTCTTGTTTAATGCGTTCAGCTGTCGTTTCACCAATTAAACTACCGTAGTTACGACGCACATAGCTGATAATCGCTTCATCAAAACGATCACCACCGATACGCACTGATTGTGCATAAACAATACCGCTTAAAGAAATAATTGCCACTTCAGTGGTACCACCACCGATATCAACCACCATTGAACCAGTGGCTTCTTCAACCGGAAGGCCGGCACCCATGGCAGCAGCCATTGGCTCTTCAATTAAATACACTTCACGCGCACCCGCACCGAGTGCAGATTCTTTAATCGCACGGCGCTCAACCTGGGTTGAACCACATGGCACACAAATAAGCACCCGAGGGCTTGGACGTAAGAAACGATTTTCATGCACCTTATGTATAAAGTGTTGCAACATTTTTTCTGTTACGTGGAAATCTGCAATCACACCATCTTTTAACGGACGCATCGCATTAATATTGCCAGGCGTACGGCCTAACATGCGCTTGGCTTCAACCCCTACTGCCGCTACACGATTCTGTGCTGAATAGGAATCTCGTCGCAAAGCAACAACTGATGGCTCATCCAGTACAATACCTTTTTCGCGCACATAAATAAGTGTGTTAGCTGTACCTAAATCGATCGAGATGTCGGTGGAGAAATATCCGCGTAATTTCTTTAACATAAGTCCTACTCTTTCAGTGTTTTCAGCAATCAATGCCGTTGATAACCGCATACTTTAAACTAATTCGAACAAGGAGTCGAGACTTGAATCTAAGGGGCAAGAACCGCCTCATCACCACCCATGTTGCATAATTGCAATGTGCACTTATGCAATGTGCATGATTGCAATGTGCATGTTTGCAACATATACTGATGACAACCTAAGCAAAGGATAACCAATGAAATATTTCCCATCAGGCATCGCTGAAGGCCCCTCCTTCTGTAACCGTGTCAAAGAACGAAAGCAATTAGCGCAGTATATTGAGCATGTTCAACCCACCGTCATCATGGCAGCGAGACGACAAGGCAAGTCAAGCCTCATTAGCCAAGTCATGAAAGATCAACACTACCATTATGTCTGGGTGGACTTCCTGTCAGTGACCAGCTACAAGGACGTGGAAGAAAAAATAAGACACGCGACAAGGCAATTACTCATTCAGCTGTCACCTGAAATAAAAAAAATCCAAATACAAGCCATGGACAAAGTAAAAGCGCTATCGCCTGAGGTCAATCTAAGCGCACTAGGTCAAACGCTCAGCTTGAGCTTTAACGAGGCGAACGACACCCCTATTGATCAACTGCTGGTTGAACTCGATCAATATGCGGCCAAAAAAGGTAAACAAGCCGTTCTGGTATTTGATGAATTCCAACAAATCAGCGAAATTGATCATAGCCAAACAGCTGAAGCATTAATACGCCATGCGGTTGAACGCGCCAATGCTATCACTTATATTTTTTCCGGCAGTAACCGACATATGCTGCAAAATATGTTTAGCGAAAGCAATCGCCCTTTATACAGACTGTGCACACTGATGCAAATAGAACGCATTGATGCAGCTGCCTATGTAAAATTCATACAAAAAGCGGCTAAATTACGCTGGTCGACACAACTTGACGAAAACGTTATAGAAACCATATTACTACTGACGGAACGCCATCCATTTTATATTAATGCCTTATGCCGGGAGCTTTGGCTAGAAGACAACCCACCCAAAACAACCAAAAAAGCGGAAGCGGTTTGGCGACAATTCGTTACTGCGCATAGAAATCTTATTGTAGCGCCGATTATTAGCTTGCCGCTGAATCAGAAAAAATTAATCAAACTGCTGTCTTGTGAGCCCGAGGCCAAACCATACAGCGCTGATTTTTCAATCAAGGCCGGCTTATCAACCGCCAGTATTCGACGCAGTATTGAAGCACTTTTGCTAAAAGACATTATCTACCATAACGATGGATCGATTTACACCGTGCTTGATCCGGCTATCAGTTATTATTTTAAATATTTGTATTAAATCTGCAGACAAAGTAAAGGGGCAAGAACTGCCCCTTTATGACTTACTGTCTTACGTGACAGGGTTAGCAACACAATTGCTAACAGTAACGCTAGCTTTATCATCTAAGTTACGCAGGCTGATAAAACCTTTCGCATTACTACCAACACCCACGACACCCATGCGTACCACATTGTCACCGGCTTTCAGTGCAAATTGATTTTGAACATATTGACCGTTCACACGAACGTTAATAGTGGGAAGTATAGAACCATGAACATCAACCATCTCTAAACCCATTGCTTGCAGCACGACAGGATCCGCCGTTGGATTGCCCATGTGGCAAGTAACGTTATATAAAACGTATGGTAAAATTTTACCCGACAGTTCTAATCGAAGTTCACTGCCATTAGGCGCAACTGTACCACCGTCTACTTGACGTGTTGCCGTCATTACATTAGCCATCGCTGACAATCCCACTAACATACAACTCACTGTCACAGCAGTTTTTAATATATTCTTCATGCATTCATGCCTTTTAGTTATTTATTTCCAATAGTACATTACTTGTACTATGGAGTGCGCAGTATTGACTTTTATCTAAAAGATGACAATAGCCGGGTCAATAAATACTCTAAATTAAGTGTTATTTAAGAAAATCCAGCGACACCTAAAGTACGTTACGATTGCAATGATCAACAATAAACCGTTGCTTGCTCCGCCCAGCCGTTTATAATGGCTTGCTATTGACACCGTTATCACCAACCATACTCCTCGTAATGACGATTAAGGCAAAAAAATGGCACTAACATCCAAAGACATTGATAAAGCGGCACGCTTAGCCAAGCTAAACATCGCCGATGAGCATCACGATGACTTGCTGCAAGAGCTAGAACAAATAGTTGAGCTGGTCGATCAACTCAACAGCGTTGATACCAATAATATAAAGCCATTAGCGCACCCACTGGATCAAAGTCAGCCATTACGCCATGATGCCGTCATCGAAAATAATGAACGCGATAAATTCCAACAACTGGCACCTGAAGTTAGCGATGGCTTATATATCGTACCGCAAGTTATCGAATCTTAAACAAGGTCAAATGAATGCATAACAACTCACTGCGCGAACTGCAACAACAACTGAGCGATAAAAAAATTTCCAGCGTGGAATTAACTCAGCATTTTTTAGATCGCATTAAAAAATTGGACAAGTCATTAAATAGCTTTATTACCGTATGCGAAAAAAGCGCATTGCAACAAGCGAAAGATGCCGATCAACGCCGTAATAATGGCGAACAACATCCCCTTTTGGGAATACCACTGGCACAAAAAGATTTATTTTGCACCCAAGGCATTAAAACCAGTTGTGCATCAAAAATGTTAGATAACTTTATTGCGCCGTATGAATCGCACGTAAGCCAGCAGTGTTTAGATGCTGGCATGGTCATGCTCGGCAAAACCAACATGGATGAATTTGCGATGGGTTCATCGAATGAAAACAGTTTTTATGGTGCCGCGCATAACCCGTGGAATACACAGTGTGCACCCGGTGGTTCATCAGGTGGCTCGGCAGCTGCTGTGGCTGCTGGCTTAACACCGATTGCTACTGGCACTGATACCGGCGGTTCGATTCGTCAACCGGCGGCTTTTTGTGGTCTTACTGGCATTAAACCCACGTATGGTCGCGTATCTCGCTATGGCATGATTGCTTTTGCTTCGAGCCTGGATCAAGGCGGTGTGTTTGCACGCAATGCTGATGATGCCGCATTGTTATTACAAACCATGGCGGGGCATGATCTGCGCGACTCGACATCGGTTGATCAATCGGTACCTGACTATAGCGCCACATTAAATGATTCTTTAGAAGGCATACGCATCGGGATACCTGAAGAATATTTTAAACATGACCTATCCGCGCCAATTGCCGCAGCAACACAAGCCACCATTAAACAACTGGAGCAGCTCGGTGCAGAAATTGTCGATGTAAAATTGCCGCATACGCATTTGGCGACGTCAGCGTATTATGTATTAGCACCGGCTGAAGCCTCGGCTAACTTGGCGCGTTATGATGGCTTGCGTTACGGCTATCGTTGTGACAACCCTACAAACCTTGATGATCTTTATACTCGCTCACGCACTGAGGCGTTTGGTGATGAAGTCAAGCGCCGTATTTTAATTGGCACTTATGCGCTATCGTCCGGTTACTACGATGCATATTATTCACAAGCACAAAAGGTCAGGCGTTTAATTCGTGATGATTTTGTTAAAGCCTTTGAGCAAGTGGACATGATTTTAACCCCCACCACACCCACCACCGCATTTAAAATTGGTGAAATTAAAGATCCGGTACAAATGTATTTAGCCGATGTATTTACCATTGCGGTCAACCTTGCTGGTTTACCTGGCTTATCGATGCCTTGCGGTTTTGATCAAGGTTTACCGATTGGTGTGCAGTTGATTGGTAATTATTTTGAAGAAGCGAAAATACTAAATTGCGCCCACCAGTATCAACTCAATACCGATTGGCATACCAAACGCCCAACAGGAGAGTGCAAATGAACTGGGAAGTAGTAATCGGAATAGAAATACACGTGCAACTAGCAACGCAATCCAAATTATTTTCAGGCGCCAGCACCCAGTACGGCGCCGAACCAAATACGCAGGCTTGCGCTGTTGATCTAGCAATGCCTGGCACACTGCCGGTGTTAAACCATAAAGTGATTGAATTAGCAACCAAGTTTGGTTTGAGTGTAGATGCCACCATTAATCAACACAATGTGTTTGCCCGTAAGAATTATTTCTATCCTGATTTACCGAAAGGTTACCAAATCAGCCAATTTGAATTGCCGATTGTTGAGCACGGTCATTTAGACATTCGTTTAAGTGACGACAGTATCAAACGCGTAGGGATCACACGTGCACACTTAGAAGAAGACGCGGGTAAATCTGTTCATGAGGCTGGCCATACCGGTGTTGATTTAAACCGTGCTGGCACACCATTATTAGAAATTGTATCCGAACCTGATATGCGTACCGCTGAAGAAGCTGTGGCCTATTGCAAAACCATGCACCAGTTGGTGCGCTACTTAGGTATTAGTGATGGCAATATGCAGGAAGGCTCGTTTCGTTGTGATATTAATATCTCTTTACGCCCTGAAGGTCAAAAAGAATTCGGTACCCGTACGGAATTAAAAAACCTTAACTCATTTCGCTTTATTGAACATGCGACTCATGGTGAAGTGGCACGTCAACAAGAAATTCTTGAAGATGGCGGTGAAATCATTCAACAAACGCGTTTATATGATCCCGATAAAGATGAAACCCGCGCCATGCGCTCAAAAGAAGATGCACACGATTACCGTTATTTTCCTGACCCTGACTTATTACCGGTGAGCATTTCGCAACATACTATTGAGGAAATTAAAAACAGCTTACCTGAATTACCCTGGCAAAAAGCTGAACGTTATATTAATATCTATGGCATCTCAAAAGACAATGCCATCATCATTACCAATAGCTTAGACAATGCGCATTATTTTGAATCCGCGATTGCAGCGAAAGACGATAACGTCAAAGCCAAACAAGTAGCAAACTGGTTTGTTACTGATGTATTGACCGCTTTAGAGCAACAACCGTTGAGCGCATCCCCCGTCAATCCACAAGCCTTAGTTGAATTACTGTTACGTATAACTGATAACACGATATCCACCAGTATTGCTAAGAAAGTATTTACTGATATGTGGGCGGGCAAAGGTTCAGCTGATGACATTATTGAGCATCAAGGCTTAAAGCAAATGTCAGACACTAGCGAACTTGAAACCATAGTTAAACAAGTCATTGCAGACAATCCAGAACAAGCCGAACAATACCGCGGCGGTAAAGATAAGTTGATCAGTTTTTTCGTTGGTCAAGTGATGAAACAAACCAAAGGCAAAGCCAATCCAGGCATGGTTAATCAATTACTAAAAAAACATCTTTGATGAATCGTCGGTTTTCACTGGCTGCATTTCAATATGATCTTGAATCAAATGCTCGCGCCTATCCATTGCACCGTATCGAGAGCTTGCATTAACGAATATACTTGGCTGCATATCGTTCGCGCAATAGAGCCGTTGATAATAACCTCGCCCCATACAAGCAATGGTAGCTGTTATAAAGATAGCAAACACACTCAGCACTGAAATGGCAAACATACCATCATTGCTGTAACCGGAAAGGTTATGGGTATCTTTTTCTAAAATAGCAGTAACATTGCGGTTAAAAGCGGCCGTTGACTGGCAAATCAACAATGGATTACCAAGGAAGTTGCTACTACCAAACGTTTGTTTCTGCTGATAAGCGTGAAGACAAATCTTGGTAGATGAAACAATGGTAGCATTAAGCATTTGTGTCAAATCACGTAATATAATACCGCGCAAATCCGTCTCAAAAATTTCCGCATCACACCCATACATCACTTTTTTATATTTAACACAAAACTCAGCCGCCTGAATTATCGGCAACATCAATACACTCATCAATTTAATAGCCTGTTTATTAATCGTCATTACACTCACCGCCTGTCATTTCATACGCTATAGTTTTATAAGCCAATGACCCTAACACAGTGAGTCTTAAGTAAAAAATTTTTTTTAATTATTTCTATTAATCAGCAACATCAATATGTAATTCAAAAAACCATACAAGTTAACCTCGAACACACTGAAATTGACAGGAATTTACGCATCCAGTGCCCTATAGTACCTGTCATGACTGAATAATAATGTAAGGGAACAACAATGGCCTCAGACTTCTTAAAACTCATGAAAGAAACCCAAGCACGTTATGTAGACTTACGATTCACCGATACCCGAGGCAAGGAACAACACGTAACGATCCCTTCTAATTTAGTAGATGAAGACTTTTTAAAAAAAGGAAAAATGTTTGATGGCTCATCAATCGATGGCTGGAAAGGCATACAAGAATCGGACATGATCTTAATGCCCGATCAAAGCACTGCCTTACTTGATCCATTTTACGAAGATCCCACCTTAATTTTGCGGTGTGACGTTATCGAACCACAAACCATGAAAGGCTATGAACGCGATCCACGATCAATTGCCCAGCGTGCAGAAGAATATTTAAAACAAACCGGTATTGGTGATAAATTTATCGTTGGCCCTGAACCCGAATTTTTCTTATTCGATGACGTTCGCTTTACGTCAGAAATGAACTGCGTATCATTTTGTGTGGACTCAGACGAAGGTATTTGGAACTCAAAAACAGAGTATGAAGGTGGTAATAAAGCGCAACGCCCTGGCATTAAGGGCGGTTATTTCCCAGTACCTCCCGTTGACTCATCACAAGATATACGTACCACCATGTGTAACGTCATGGCAGATCTTGGCATGATTATCGAAGCCCATCACCACGAAGTGGCTACCGGTAACCAAAATGAGATTGCCATCGAATGCAACACCTTATTGAAAAAAGCTGACAACATTCAAGTCATGAAATATGTGGTGTGGAATGTGGCTAGGCAATTTGGTAAAACAGCCACCTTTATGCCTAAACCTCTCGTTGGCGATAATGGTAACGGCATGCATGTGCATCAATCGATTTCAAAAGATGGCGTAAACTTATTTGCTGGCGATCAATATGGCGGCTTATCTCAATTAGCATTACACTTTATTGGTGGTATCATTAAACATGTACACTCTTTAAATGCGTTCACCAACGCCAGCACTAATAGCTATAAACGCCTAACACCCGGCTTCGAAGCCCCCACCATGCTAGCCTATTCTAATCGCAATCGTTCAGTAGCTATCAGGATCCCCTATCACCTTAATCCAAAAACCGCGCACATTGAAGTACGCTTTCCTGATGCTTCTGGTAATCCTTACTTGAGTTTTTCAGCCATGTTAATGGCAGGGTTAGATGGTATTCAAAATAAAATTGATCCCGGCGAGCCTACTGATAAAGATCTTTACGATATCACACCACGTGAAGCAGAACATATTCCACACGTCTGTACCACACTGCAACAGGCACTAGAAGCTTTACATAATGATAAAGAGTACCTCATGCGCGGCGGGGTTTTTACTGAAGACTTTATAGATAGCTATATCAAGCTTAAAACTGAAGAAGTCAAAAACCTACGTAATACCACTCACCCCGTAGAATACGGCATGTATTTTGACTTATAGCCTACGCAGTTTTTGATATATAAACTTAAATAACGCTTAACTTAACCACTAAGCTATTGATGCTTATCTATTGCCTACCCAGTGGTTTGCTACGCAGGCAACCAAATGTTAGCATGGCCACCATATAAAGTGATATAGAGTGAATAGAGTGATGATAGCCGAACAAGACGCACAAACCACACATGAACAATTGCAACAACAACGCCAACTAGAGCTAAAAAAATCCGTGGCCTATTGGGCAGTATGCGTAACGGGTATCATCGGTTTTTTTGCAGTGGCCTATAAAGCTGCCAATTGCATGGATTATCAAGAGAATAACCAGCAGTGGCATTTGCTAGACAGCAACAACCAGACTGTCGCTGACCTCTACACCAGCATAGAACCGCCGGTAGGTTTGTGGGATCGTTTCACCGCACTTCTAACTCTGAGCAACCACACATTACAAGCATTTAACCAAACAACACAAACGCTGCCAATTAGACATAATATTGGTAACATCCCTATCGGCGAATGCCTAACAATAAAACTCACCACCACCGCAGCCATACGCCACCCCACATACCTTATGATTAAACACACCTTTCAGCAAGCAGGTGGCATGGAGCTCGAGCAAGTGCAACTCATGAAAATTGGATTAATATTCGCAGCTGTAGCATCGATGGCTGTCACTATCCTGGGGGTTAATCGCGCCCTTAAACACAAAGCTCAAGCAAGCACCCTCCGTCATCGCATGTCGACGCCAATAAGCCTTAGTCACTTATTCGACCCAGTAAACAACCCACTTTATATGCGAGACGAGTATACAAGCCCAGCAGATCGTGCGGCATTAGAACAAAGACGCGCCGATATTATTGTAGAGGATAAACGACTTACATCAATGCTGTAAATCTACCTTATATATCCTTAACTCAAGCTTAATTACTTGCTAGCACATTGAATTGACAGCTACCGCCTGTACAATTAACCCTCAATTTAAAAATGATATTTGAGGTGTGTACATGTATACTGAGATTGATGCAAGACTCCCAGCCACACAAGCCCAAGCCGAAAGCAACCACGCGATACTGAAAAAAAGGACCATGCAGACATTAGCCTTAACTGCAGGCTTACTTACCGTCGCTGCCCTTTGTATTTACAGTACACAAAAGTGCCTATCACAACCTGATGAGCAACTGACAAAATACTGGGAAATCTATAACCTAGAAGACCGAATCACACCCCCCGTTGGCTATCTGAAAGCACATTTTAATGTGGACGAAAGCTTTATGACTAAATTCAGCAAATCAGCTGGATATATATTCTCACCGATGACTGATGGCACCATGCCTACAGTTAAGCTAGATAAAGAAGTAGGCTCACTGCTAAAAAGCTCCACCTGCAACACACACAGTTTCTTCACCAACTTAACCGGCAGTGCATTGCAGCAACTTCAGTCGGCATTTAAAAGCGAAAATGGTTACCTTAACTCAACCGATTACTTTACTGGTATTTTAATTATTGGGGTAACAAGCGCCGTTATGTCACCACTCGCAGGGTTCTCCTCATTTGTATTTGCTCGTCAAGCACGCTTTTGGAAACAAGAAGCAGCAAGCCTTAATGGCAACCCAGCAGCCGTACCACTGTTAACCACAACACTAAGTAGCGAAAGTGGCGATATCGAAATGGTACAACTACAACAAAACGACGCGTCACCTAGGTCACCATCCACTGTTCCAGCGTTCGGATGGTCTGATGTGGCACTAGCAGCATTATCCTCTTCGCCACTGGCGGACGTACCCGCAGCAACTGCTGTCTATGGTGATGATGATGTATTTAGAACAAGAGAAGGCTTTGCAATATAGAAAAAACCTATTCGCCAGACCACGAGAAAGTGACGAGCTAATCCGTCAGAAAAGCAAGGTGCGTACGCTAACAAAGCTTACGCTCGTTTTTTATGCCTTCTCACTCGTTTTAGGCAGTATTAAGTTCGCTGGCGAAGAAAAACCCAGCGACAATATGAATTTTGCCACCTATGCGAGTTTTGTATTTTCTGCTGTACTGACCGCATGGTCCATTAGCTCTTGCTGGACACTTAGCAAAATGCCACGCAGTTTAATTACACCATCTGTTGCAGCTCCCACACTATGGCTGCCACTTATGGCAGACGACGACACTCGTCATGATATCGAAAGTGGAGCACAGAAAAATACTAAAACCTTAACTCATACTTAACAACCCATATTTGTATTACAGCCGATATTCTCCTTGCTATCATAAGCACCCACGGGGAGTAACACACGGAGACAATAATGAGACCACCTGAATATACCTTAGAAGAAGCGCGAAATAATGCAGCCGAACAAAAACGACAAGCAAAATTGTACTTTTACGCCACGCTGCCATTACTAGCCATTGGCCTACCACTGCTGGTATACAGTGTAAAATGCGACTTCGGTAAAGATACTTTTTTTAAAGTGCTAGACACCGCCAAAGATAACAAAGTCATTGGCTATCTAAACGCTGATTTTGCTGATGTGAACACAACATTTGTTGAGAACGTCAACACATCCTTAAAAGCATCAACAGGCTACATGCTGTCAGCGCTTGCCAGCGGTATCACAGTCGACATGCAACAAACTAATTTTGTCGGCTCTCTCGACCCAACATCATTTTGCAATAACAAAAACTTTTACACTGACCTAGTAGGTGAACCCCTGAGAGCATTAACCAAAGCTATGGCCAATGCCGGCGCCTACGGCTTTAGATCAGGCAATCCCGCTATACCCGTAGTATTAGGCCTAATATTAACCGCTTGTGGCGCAACGACCGCTGTTTGTAGCGCCTGGACTGCAGCCACCTCATCAATGTGGGCAAGAAAAGCCAATCAAATGGACCCGCATCGTGTAGGCTTGTTGACTGAGCAAGAACAAGCTAGTGCCGTGCATGACGCGGGTAATGGGGTCACTGATGCAAGTGGTGATATTGAGATGCAGGTCCGCAATTCATAAGCCGTTATCCATAGCCCTTTCAAAAGGCAATATCTATTGATATATTGCCTTTTGATAAGGCAGTATAAAATAACCAATTAAATTCAATTAGTTAGATCATGCTTAAACACGGCGAAAGCCAGCTAGAACATACCCAATTGCAGCTTAGCCTCATCAGACATCATCGAACGATCCCAAGGCGGATCAAAAACAATCTCAATATTGACGTGCTCGACTTCAGGAATCGCCTCAAGCTTAGACTTAGCATCCGCTGCAATCACCGGACCCATACCACAACCCGGCGCGGTTAGTGTCATCGTGATCTCAATACTATAAAAACCTTCGTTGCCTTTAACCGGCGCAATATCACAACTGTAAATTAAACCCAACGCAACAATGCTCACCGGAATCTCCGGATCATAAACCGTGTCCAACATCATCTTTACTTTGTCATCAATACTGGCATCTTGGGGTAAGTCTTCTAACGGGTCACGAATTTCGCGACCCAGCGCGTCCGCATCTTTCGCTTCTATACGCGCAAAATTACCATAAACGTCGACAGTAAAACTGTTACCCTTATCCTGCACAATCTTTACTTCAGTGCCTTCGCGCAACATAATCTGTGCACCCTGCGGCACCATCATCGCAATGCAATCACGGTTTAAGTGAACCATGCTTACTTTCTCCTCAGTCGTCATACCTCATCCTGCCCGTCATTCTTTTTTAAATTAAAACTCTCACCGCAACCACATAAACTATCCGCATTGGGATTATCAAATGCCAATTGCTTTTGACCCAAACTCATGTCCACATAATCTACTGTGGTGCCTTTAATCGCATCAACGGCATCCGCTGCAATATAAACATCAACACCTCTCACATGCTCATGAACATCACCTTCATTTACCGCTTCGATAATCTCCGGCACATACATCAAACCGGTACAACCCGTCTCTTTAATCGCCATACGAAAACCGACAGCACCATGTTTAGCCGATATTTTTTGCTGCACATGCGCTAATGCGGCGTCGCTAAAAGATAATATTGATTCAGTCATATTAAAACCCTCACTATTCAGTCGATACTTCATCCGCTTGATCATGCAAAGCGGCATCAATCGTGTGCCAACACAACGTGGCACACTTCACCCGCATGGGGTAATCACGTACGCCCGACAATACCGCTAATTTACCCATTTCATCTTCATCAACAGCACCATCCGTCGTCGTCATTTGATGAAACTGTTGAAATAATTGCTGCGCTTGCGTTAAGGTCTTACCCTTTAGCGCTTCGGTCATCAACGAGGCAGAAGCCACTGAAATCGCACAACCCTCGCCTTCAAACGACACATCTTCAATTACACCACCACGTTCTTGCACATACACCACCAACTTGTCACCACACAACGGGTTATTGCCCACTTGCCGATGATTAGCCTCCACCATATGACGCTTATTGCGCGGATGACGACCATGATCAATAATCAACTGCTGGTATAAGTCACGTAAATCAGCCATGTTAAGCCACTCCAAATAATTCTTTAACGTTTTGTAAACCCTTCACCAACCGGTCAATATCATTTTCATCATTATAAATACCCAGCGATGCGCGCACCGTAGCAGCTACGCCTAATTTTTTATGCAACGGCATCGCACAATGATGACCAGCGCGCACAGCGATATTATCATCATTTAATATCGTACCAATATCATGCGCATGCACATCAGCTAAGGTGAAAGCAATCGCACCGACACGTTGCGCTGCTTGACCATAAATCGTCAAACCCTCTACGGCTTGTAACTGTTCTAACGCATAAGTCAATAATGCTTGTTCATGTTGCTCAACCTGCTGCATATCTGCTTGCATTAAATAATCCGTTGCAGCCCCTAAACCAATCACACCGGCAATATCAGGTGTACCCGCCTCAAAACGATGCGCGCCAGTTAAGTAAGTGGTTTTATCAAAAGCGACCTCAGAAATCATACCACCACCGGTTTGATACGGCGGTAATTGCTTCATCCAATAATCATTAATATAAAGCACACTCGCACCAGTCGGGCCATAACATTTATGTCCAGAAAATACATAAAAATCGACATCTAAATCAGCAACATCGACCGGCATATGCGGTGCCGCTTGCGCACCATCTAACAACACAGGTACTTCTTTAGCATGAGCCAACTCAATAATCTGCTTAACTGGGTTCACTGTGCCTAACACATTCGATACATGCGCCAATGCCACTAATTTGGTTTTGCCGTTCAATAATTGACGATAGTGATCCATATCTAACTCACCACTGTCAGTAATATTAACCACTTTTAATACCGCACCGGTTTGTTTGCACACCACCTGCCAGGGCACTATATTGGCATGGTGTTCCATTTCACTAATAACAATTTCATCACCCGGCTTAAAATAAAATTGCGCTAAGGTGTTTGCTACTACATTAATACCTTCAGTGGTATTACGCACAAAGATAATGTCTTCCGCTTTTGGCGCATGAATAAATTGTGCCACCTTAGCACGCACGGCCTCATATGCCGCCGTAGAATACTCACTAAAATCATACAGACCACGGTGAATATTGGCGTAATTGTTTTCGTATAAATTGGATATGGCATCAATCACGCATTGTGGTTTTTGACTGCTAGCGCCACTGTCTAAAAACACCAAAGAGTTACCATTCTTTTGACGGTTTAATATCGGAAAATCTTTTTTAAAATCCCAATCCTTCATTGTTTAACCCTTTTATTATCTGGATCCCGGATCACGCCTGCTACGCAGGCTGTCCGGGATGACAAAAAACACACCATCCCGGCTCCGTACTTGTCATCCCGCCCCCCGAGCTTGTCATCCCGGCCCCTGAGCTTGTCATCCCGGCCCCCGAGCTTGTCATCCCGGCCCCCGAGCCGGGATCCAGAAAACATAATACAGCATGACGCTATTCCAATGCTGCCATCAATTCAGCCTTCATACCGTCATACACCAACGGCTGCTTAATCTGTTCCAATAGCTCCACGGCAAAACTGTGTGTCAACATCGCACGTGCTTGTTGCTCATCGATACCACGACTGCGCAAATAAAACAAAGCATCTTGATTTATATTGCCCACTGTTGCACCGTGCGAACATGCCACGTCATCATTATAGATTTCCAAGTCCGGCTTAGTATCAATCTCCGCTTTGGATGACAACAATAAATTATGATTATCTTGCGCCGCATGACTGCCTTGTCCATTCTCTGTCACTGTAACTTTTGTACTAAATACAGCATGCGCTTGATCATCAATAATACCTTTAAAATACTGCTCGCTCTTACAATTCGGTTGCTCATGATACACATCAAGATACACATTATGTTGCTTTGATTGATTAGTATGATAAAAACCATGGTGCTTACATTGCGCTTGTTCGCCTTGCAAATGATGCTTAACATCCAGTCGTGCCCACGCACCACCCAACATCAAGTCGAATGCATAATATTGGCTGTCCGCTTGCTGCATAATAGTCTTCTGCTGCCAATAAAACGCTTTGTCACCTTCTTTTTGAACACTGTAATGCTGTAACTCTGCACCTTTTTGCAAATTTATACTGGTCACCAACTGATGAAAACTCTGCACATTACGGTACGACACATATTCACACTGTATTGCTGCTTTTGCATTTTGTCCAACATCAATACTCAAGTCGATAGGCAGCAAGCATTGATGTGACTGCTCAGAAACAATAAATAAAGCATAAATCAATTGTTCACTACTGTAACCATCGGCTACTGTAATGTTCACTTCAGAACCGTTTGATTTTTTAACTACAGGCAATGATACCTTACCCAGCGCTAGCGCTTGTTCAGGTAATTCACTCACACGTGATTGGCACTTCACTTCAGCAGGCAAACGGTCAAGCTGTGATAAATCACTATCCAATTGACCATCAACAAACACCACACGGATCGGCCCACCCTCATCCGTTTCAGCAAATATAATCGCATCTTCTGCTGCATGCTCAGGCATCGCTTGCCAGTCTACTTTTTGCAAACCCGACAGATCAGTATATTTCCAACGCTCTATGATCGCTTGTTGATTCATACCGCCTCCGCATTTGGCATTAACCAGCCGTAACCTTTCTGCTCTAACTCTAACGCCAAACTCTTATCACCTGATTTGACTATTTTACCGTTTACCAAAACATGCACGAAATCCGGTGTAATATATTGCAGCAACCGCTGATAATGCGTTACCAATAACACCGCATTGTCTTGACTACGCAAATGATTAACACCCGCCGCTACAGTCTGTAAAGCATCAATATCTAAACCTGAATCGATTTCATCTAAAATAGCTAACTTGGGATTTAGCACCAACATCTGTAATATTTCATTGCGTTTTTTCTCACCACCAGAAAAACCATCATTTAACGCACGCTGCAAATAACTTTCATCTATACCCAGTAATTTCGTTTGTTTTTTCACGTACTGCATAAAATCAAACGCATCAAGCTCAGGTTCGCCACGCGCGGTTAGCAAACTGTTATAAGCCGTCTTTAAGAAATACAAATTATTAACCCCAGGAATCTCTACCGGATATTGAAAGCCCAAAAACAAGCCAGCATTCGCACGCTGCTCTGGTTCCATATCCGTTAAATCTTTACCTTCAAATAAGACATCACCATCAGTTTTAGCGTAACCCGGACGCCCTGACAATACATTCGCTAATGTCGATTTACCCGAACCATTGGGCCCCATAATCGCATGCACTTCACCCGGGTTAATAGTTAAATCCAAACCCTTTAAAATTTGTTTTTGCTCCACACTGGCGTGTAAATTTTTTATCGTTAACATATTCGTGTTTGCCATTAGCCTACTGCCCCTTCTAAACTGACTTCCATTAATTTTTGTGCCTCAACTGCAAATTCCATTGGCAGCTCATTAAATACTGTTTTACAAAAACCATTCACAATCATTGAAATCGCATCTTCTTCATTAATGCCACGTTGCTTGCAATAAAATAACTGGTCATCGGCAATCTTCGATGTCGTCGCTTCGTGACCGACACGTGCCGTATTATTTTTAACTTCGATATACGGGAAAGTATGCGCACCGCATTTATCACCAATCAATAATGAATCACACTGCGTATAATTATCGGCATTCTCCGCCATCGGTAACACCCGCACTAAACCGCGGTAACTGTTTTGCCCATGACCGCTGGAGATACCCTTAGAAATAATCGTACTCTTGGTGTTCTTGCCAATATGGATCATCTTGGTACCGGTATCTGCTTGTTGGTAGTTGTTGGTCAATGCCACAGAATAAAACTCACCGACTGAATCATCGCCCTGCAATATCACGCTTGGATATTTCCACGTAATCGCCGAACCGGTTTCGACCTGCGTCCAACAAATCTTCGAACGCGCGCCACGGCAAGCACCACGCTTGGTCACGAAATTATAAATACCGCCCTTACCTTCTTTATCACCCGGATACCAATTCTGCACCGTTGAATATTTAATGTGTGCATCTTCTAACGCCACCAGCTCAACCACAGCGGCATGCAATTGATTTTCATCACGCATTGGCGCGGTACAACCCTCAAGATAACTCACGTGACTGCCTTTCTCGGCAACAATCAATGTTCGCTCAAATTGACCGGTATTCGCTGCGTTAATCCGAAAGTAAGTCGATAACTCCATCGGACAACGTACACCCTCTGGAATATAAACAAATGAACCATCGGTAAACACCGCTGAATTTAATGTTGCAAAAAAATTATCGCGGTAAGGCACTACACTGCCCATATACTTTTCTACTAACTCTGGATGGTTTTGCACTGCTTCTGAAAATGAACAAAAGATAACACCGGCTTCTGCTAATTTCGCTTTAAACGTAGTCGCCACTGACACGCTATCAAATACCGCATCCACGGCTACATTTTGCATCATTTTTTGTTCATGCAGTGGAATGCCCAGCTTATTGTAGGTCTCTAAAATTTCCGGATCGACCTCATCCAAGCTCTGCAATTTTTTCTTTTGCTTCGGCGCGGAATAATAACTGACCGCTTGATAATCAATGGATTCAAAATTCACCTGCGCCCAGGTAGGCTCATCCATCGTTAACCAATGACGATATGCACGCAATCGCCAATTCAATAAAAATTCCGGTTCATTTTTTTTCGCTGATATAAAACGAATCACATCTTCGTTTAAGCCCGGCGGCAAGGTGTCAGATTCAATATCCGTAACAAAACCATGCTCATAGCTTTTGTTCATTACTGATTCAAAATGACGTTTAGTTTCACTCATCACTATCCCTCTCACAATTCTTTACTGTTTGCGGCGAATGAAACACCAATGGTTGCTCCATGGGTTTAATCATTTCCGCTAAGCTCACATCTTCTAAAACTTGTACCACCAACTGATTAATTCGTTGCCAATTACCACGCAGCCCGCAGGTTTCAACTTGTTCACACGTTATATGCTGTTTGGCACATTCTGTCATCGCTGGCAGTCCATCAATCGCCGCAATGATGGCAACCATGCTTATTTTTTCCGCCGAATCGGCCAAACAATAACCACCGGCAGCACCCTGTGAAGAGGTAACCAAACCAGCTTCATTCAACAGCTTCATCACTTTACGCACTGTTGGTAACTTAATACACGTCTTTTCGGCTAATTCACCACTGGCTAAACTGCTGTTTTCTGTTGCGAGTACAGCCATTAATACCGTAGCATAATCTGCTAACCTACTGATTTTTAGCATAATAGTTTCAAGCCCCCATAAGCCGCATATGGTACCATTATTGTACCACTTATTCCAATCAATATGTGTGCAAATCAATATGTTTGTGCTGTCGCAACAAGCACCGTATACTAACCAGCTAAGTCATTGATTCAGCAAATGGAGTTGAAATGATCATTGATCACGTAGGTTTCGCCGTGAGCGATATTGAAGCCAGCAAAATCTTTTATAATCAAGCATTAGGCCCATTGGGTATCGCTAAATTGATGGAAATCGATCAGCAATCGGTCGGCTACGGCAAGGAAGGCAAAACCGAATTTTGGATTAATGGCGATAAAGACACTATCAAACCAATGCATGCGGCATTCGTAGCACAAAACCATAACGAAGTGATGGCATTTCACGCTGCCGCCATCGCCGCCGGTGGTAAAGACAATGGCGAACCGGCCATCCGCTCTCACTACCACTCGAACTATTATGCCGCGTATATTATCGATCCTGATGGCCACAATATTGAAGCGGTGTGTCATGGTGGTTAGTGAATACACACACCCTCATTAGCTTTCATCAAATTGCAATCTTTCCAGTATCACATGGTACTCACGGCTAACTTCATCTTTTAGCTCTTCAACTGTCGGTAAATGCAGTTGGTATTTTCTAGCAAAAATCTGCTTATTGTCTTCAGGCAGTGTATATTTAACCGCTGATTCATTTTCTTTTGCACACAACAAAAGTCCTATTGTTGGGTTATCATCAGCCTGTTTAATCTCGCGATCGAAATAGTTTACATACATCATCATTTGACCAACATCGCCATGATTTATTCGTTTTGTTTTCAAATCAATCACACAATATGCCTTTAGTATTGTGTGATAAAAAACCAAATCAGGTCGATAGTAATCACCATCCATTGCAATTCGTTTTTGCCTGCTAACAAAAGCAAAGCCACGGCCTAATTCAAGCAAAAATTCCTGCAAATGGTCGATGATAGCAGTTTCCAAACTAGTCTCAGTATATTGATGATGCTCTTTATAACCAAGAAAATCTAAAATCACCGGACTTTTCAAAGCGTCTTCCGGTTTTTCAATGATATGACCTTTATTAGCTAGCTTCATCAACCACTCTTCATCCTTACTAGATGCGAGTCTTTCATATAGAAACGAAGTCATTTGACGGTCTAGCTCTGTAGTAGACCAATAATTTTTATCAGCCTCAATCTCATAAAAATTACGTGCGCCCTCTCGGGACTCGCTCATTAACAGGCGATAATGAGTCCAGCATAAATTTCTCTTAAAATCAATAATTTGAAATTCGTCACGAGGCTCGTGACCAATTCGCTCCTTAAAAGTCAGGTAGAATTTTCTCATATACTTAAGATTGGTTAAGCTAAACCCTTTGCCAAACTCACCTGTAAGTTTTTTTGACAAAGCCTCCAAAAGTGCTTTTCCGTACGACGCCCGCCCTTTACCCTTTTGCTCTTCTTCTACAATAAGGCGCCCAATGTGCCAATAAGCAATTATCTGCTCATGATTGACCATCTTAAGAACACGAGCTCGGGCCTGATGAACATAGTTGATAGCAGACTGACAAAGATTATCAAATTTCTGATGTGATTCATTGATGGTCGTAATACTCATAAATACCTTCCTTACTTGGAAAATTTGGTACGACCACTCAATATGTGCCACGTATTGTACATGAAAATCACGATTAGTAAATCACCGTGAATTAATAGTGAATACGCGATTCATTCACACTACCACTCGAACTATTATGCCGCGTATATTATCGATCCTGATGGCCACAATATTGAAGCGGTGTGTCATGCGGGCTAATCAAACAATCAGCAGCTGCCTAATACAAAAAGCCAAACAAATATAAAGGAATCGTCCTAGCATCACCCACCAATACATCATCAGCCACAACAAAGGCATTTGCTTCACCACTGATTTGGTAATTGGACTTGTTTTTTCCACCAATTTCAAACAAACAGCCCTCCACTTGAAAATCACCCTTGTGAGAATAAAAAATTTTTTGTTTTGCGTTTTTAACTTGATTAACAAAAAAAGCTTCTCTTACCTTACCGGTCATTTGTGCTTGAGTTTGTGGAAGATAAGCCGCATACATTAAATTGGTATTTTCAGGCAGCAATTTTTCTGGTGCTTTCAGGAATGCATTACCTCGTTTGTTTTTATGCAAACTGACTATCAATCCTGAGTGCTCCAACCAAGTAAGGTAGTCTATCGTCTGATCATAGCTTTTTGCCAACAGGCCGGACAATTTAGCAGGACTGAGCTCTCCAGGCGCCGAATTCAATATAAATTTATACGCTTTCTCTATCGTTTTTAATGTTGATGTCTTCAAATCGTGCAGCACAGATATATCCTCATAAATAATTTTTTGCACAATGTTTTCTATGGTTTGAAATCGCTCATACTCCGTAGACAAAGCTGTAAAATAGAAATAATAACCTGACGCCAGATACTCTCGAAAATGCTTCAATATTTTTTTAACGGGTAAGCCTTCGGCTATCGTCATATGATTGCTGATTAATTCGTTCCAACTTATAACAGGCAATTGGTAATCATGATAGACATCGAGGTACTCTCTAAATGACAGCCCGCTCAGATAATGCAACGTCACTCGCCGCGATAAATCAAATTTACTATGGATAATGTCGATCATCGAGCTGCCCGTAAACAAAACTTTTATCGACTTATATATATCCGCCATATTTTTAATTTCTTGCTCCCAATTAGGGTATTTATGAATCTCATCAATGCATAGCAGCTTAGTGTTCGTCTCTTTATAAAGATAATCAGCCACCTCTAACAAACTGCCTGTAGTAAAAAATGGCATATCAGCCGACACATATAGAGCACTACCCGCCGCTTGTTTGTTATGCTGATCCACCATATGAAGTAAGTACGTGGTCTTACCTATACCGCGCGACCCCAAAATACCGGTAATCATATTATCGAGGGTAACAGTCTGAAACAGCTGCCGATCATAAAACGCTTGCGCCTGAAACTGCTCAAGAACAACTCTCTGGGTATCTAATAAACCTCTCATCATTCACCTTTTATTCAATTGAGATTGAATTATAGACTGATCATTAATCAATTACAATTGAATTTACCATATAACTACTTGATTATATGTGTACGGCATACCCAAAATACAACCTCTATGGAGACTGAACTGTCACCCACGCTACCACAAGCCACATAAAGCTGATATTCTTTCGGCATGAAATCATCTCCCTATTATCAAGTCACACGCAAAGTCACGTTTGTTAACGCAGTGGTTAACTTAGTGCTTGCTGTTGTAAAAATCTTAGTCGGCTGGTTGGGCTATTCACACGCCTTAGTGGCGGATGGTCTGCACTCGTTGTCTGATCTCATCGCCGATGGATTGGTGTTTATTGCCGCCAAAATGGGCAGTCAATCACCGGATGAAGACCACCCTTATGGTCATCGTCGCATCGAAACCTTAGGCGCCATTATTATTTCCGTCGTATTAATCAGCGTTGGCGCACTTATTGTACTGGATGCTATCGGCAATCTTAGTCGCCCTCCGCTACATCATGCGCCTGAGTGGATCGTGATGATTGTGGCGATATTTTCAATCATCATTAATGAAGCCCTTTATCACTACGGCAAGCATTACGGCAAAAAAATTAATTCGCAGCTACTGATCAGCACAGCGTGGCATAATCGCAGCGATGCCATGACATCCGTCATTGTTGTGGTCGCCGTAGCCGGAGCCATGTTGCATGTACAACACTTAGACGTCATTGGCGCATTAATTATTGGGCTGATGATTTTATATGCTGGCGGTAAAATGATTTGGTCGTGCTTTCGTGAGCTGATTGACACCGGCGTCGATGACCAAATGCTGCAACAAATAAGATCCACCATAAACGAAGTGGCTGGTGTCGTTGCCGTTCATCAATTACGCACACGCTCACTCGGCGGTGAAATCTTTATCGATATCCATATCCAAGTCGACCCACGCATTAGCGTATCTGAGGGGCATTATATCGGTGAAAAAGTACACCATCACCTAGTTAAAACTATCGATCATGTGAGCGACGTCACTGTACATATCGATCCAGAAGATGATGAAACGCAGCAACCGTGTGAGGACCTACCGGACAGGCCGACACTACTATCTACACTTCATAACAGCTGGCAAAATCTGTCCGAATATACCGCCATTGAACGCATCATTATTCATTACTACGACGGTAAAATTGATTTGGATATTTACATCAATAAAAAAGATATCGACCACCAAATACGACAACAGTATTTTGATGCACTGCCACCGTCAATGCACTTTATTAAACACATTAATCTTTATCATGCTATTTGAGCTCGCTGGTTTATCTTGTTTACCAGGATACTATCAGTTAAATTAACCGTAGAATGAATAACCATAGTGAATCCGTACGTTACGGCAAGGTGGGCAGGGGATCCATTTTACGGAAGTAAAGCGCAGCGCAGTGAAACGTAGCGAGCCATGAAGTAAAATGGATACGCTGTTCGCCAATCACTACCCATACACAATTCACAATATATTCTTCACCCTGCTTAAATAAAATTAAAAAGTGAAAACATGAAACAAACCTATTTATTTTATGACCTAGAAACCAGCGGCCTTAACCCCTGCTTCGATCAAGTCATGCAATTCGCAGCGATTCGCACAGATTTACAATTTAATGAAATCGAACGTCATGAATTTTTTGTTCAGCTCAATCCGGACGTTATCGCCTCCCCTATCGCGCTGTCTATTCATCAAGTGAGCCTGGATGACATTAAAGATGGCGATAATGAATGCGTTGCGATTAAAAAAATACATGCCATGTTGAATAAACCAGGTACAATAAGTGTGGGCTATAACACACTAGGCTTCGATGATGAGTTCTTGCGCTTCTCTTTTTATCGCAACCTATTACCGAGTTACACTCACCAATATGCCAATAAATGCAGTCGCATGGATATTTACCCGATTACTGTACTGTATTATTTATTTGCCAATGACTCCTTGCAATGGCCCGAACGTAATGGGCGCAGGTCACTGAAACTTGAAGACATCAATGGCGCCAATAACCTAGCCACAGGCCAAGCACATAATGCGTTAGTCGATGTTGAAGTCACTATTGCATTAGCTAAAAAGTTAGCCGAAAAACAAGATATGTGGCAGTATGTTTTGGGTTACTTTGAAAAACAAACGGACCTCACCCGCATTAACCAATTGCCGGTAGCTTTTTCTAATATACAGCCGTTTCATGAAGCCATTGCCGTACAAGGCAGTCTAGGTTATCGCAATAACTTTTGTGCCCCAGTGCTGCATATCGGTCAACACAAGCATTATAAAAATCAATCTTTATGGTTGCGCTTAGACAACGAAGATTTAAGCACTCTAACCCATGATACCATTGCTGATAAAACCTTCGTGATTAAGAAACGCGCTGCCGAACCACCGATTATTTTACCCACTAAGGCGCGCTACCTAACACAAATCAACCAAGAACGTCTTGACCTAGCCGAACGCAACAAACAATTTTTACACGACAATCCAGAAACACTGCAAGCCATTCAACAGCACCATCAACATTTTACGTTTGATAAAGTGGATGGCGCCGATATCGACAGCGAACTGTATCAAATTGATTTTCCATCACGCGCTGATACGCAATTGTGCCAACGCATACATCGATCGCCACCCGCCAAATGGTCGCAATTGGCCGAGCAATTTGAACAACCGATTTACCAACGCATCGTAGATCGCTTACTGGCACGACACTATCCTGAGCACTGCAGCGCAGAACAAAAACAACAATTCGACCAGTACTTAAGTGACATTGCTGATGCAGACAAACAACGTAAAGACTTTCGCGGACAACTGCAACTCAGCCTCAGTAAAGCCAAACAGCAACTGGCTGAGTTACTGCAAAAACCTGATTTAAGCCAACATCAGCGCGATTTGCTTGACGCTTATCAACAGTATTTAATAGGCTATACTGTCAGCCAGCCGATATCTTAAAGAGAGAAACATGATGAACAACCAAATCAGATTAAGCGTAACTGGACTGGCATTAACGGCGTTAGTTGGCACTGCTTATGCCTACGATGGCTTTAATGACTGCAGTCGATATTCAGGTTTAAACGACAGTCAACGCAGCACGTACAAGCAAAGCAGTATCTGCGTGCCTGTAGCAAACGTATCTGGCCAAGAGATTTCCGTGACATTACTCAACAGTAAAACACAGGGCGACACCCGTACAATTAACAATGGCAACGTCGGTGAATTTACACATAACAACCAAGTACCACGCGGCACAGCATTCAATATTGTCGTCAAAAATGCTAAAGGCAAAGTGATTTATGATTCTGTCAAAGGTAAAGATGCTAAAGCCATTAATTTAATGGGCTTAATGTGTTTAAAAAATAATGACAATATAAAGTGTGTTCCTTGGGTTGCCATCAAACCTCAAAAGCAAGTGCCCTTTACCAGCACTGATGCTGAGGGCAAAAACAAAAACCCCGAAGGACTGAATTAGTGCGGAATCAATTTCTTCATTAACGGCACAAAACACATCAGCACTAGACCTAGCGCAATCACACTAACGCCAACAATCACAAACAGATGGTCATACACCTGATTAGAAGCATGCAATGTATAGTGAGTCGGCACAACCACCAACCCTGCCATACTAGCCCCCACCACCGCAGCCAGCCCTTGATACAACTGCCACACACCCATCATTTCACCTTCTTTACCAGGTGGCGATAATTTACCGACCATTGAAATCCCTATCGGCCCAACAAATAACTCACTGGTAGCAAAAAATGCATATGTTGCCACCATCCAGAAAAACGGCAGCTTATTGCCACCACCAAATACATGCGTGCCTAATACTAACCATAAAAAAGCCAACCCCATCACACACAGTGAAAAAGAAAACTTAAATAATAATGGCAACTCCAAACCACGCGAATTTAAATGCAACCACATGCGGCTCATGATTAAACCAATTAATATAATAAACGTGCCTTCAAACGCGAAGAAAGATGTCGCCGGTACTGTAATACCAAACACATGACGATCAACATTTTGTGAAATAAACACTGAAATCAATGAAGGCTCTAAATTATATAATGTCCAAAACGCAATGGAAACCAACACTAAAATCATAAACGCTAATATTTTATAGCGCTTACGCTTATCTTTATACGAAAAAGCCAGCCAAACGACAGCAATTAAAGCAATGATACATAAAGCATACATCACCCAGTCATTCACCACGGTATAGTTCAGCAATAATGCACCAATGGGAACACCTACTACCATTGCTGCAATCAAACACGTCAATGACTTGCCTGTAGACATTGAATGATAAAATACTCGCTTACTGTGAAATTGCATTGATCTGATTTTATAAAAAAACAACAGCATGCCGATAAATACCACAGCAGCATCTAATGCCATTTCCATATTAAAGTTAAAGCGACTGGCTACATAACCACCCAAGGCAATACCAATCACAGCACCCAGATTAAATAACAAGTAAAAATAAGTAAAACCACTTTCGCGCTTGGTGTCATGCTTAGCGTAACCGTAATCGACTAAGCACCATAACGCCGGCGTAAATAAACCATTACCCACAACAAACATTGATAAACCAATGCGGTTTAACCAGGGTTCAGGGCAAGCTAAGCATATTAACCCAATGACAATAACGACAATACCCACACCAGTCGCAGGTTTATAGCCACACTTACTCGATAAATAGCCACCAATCAATGGCAGCGTCCACATCATGGACGCAAAAGCGCCGAAAATGGCATAAGCTCTTTTTAATGGCAAGTGCTCAGCCTGATGTAAATGCAACACCAGCGATGCCAATAAGCTGCCAAAACTAAACATAAAAAATGAAAAGATTAGCGCAAACCACCATAGATTAACGGGGTGTTTTTGATTATGCGTTTTATTCGTCATTGCAGCTCCTTAACCCCCTTACGCGTGTGAAATTAGCACACCTTTTGGCGAATATAATTTGGCTCTAGTTGCAAAGCTGTTACCGCTTTGCCTTTACTCAACGCATCATCAGCTAATGCTAATAATGATTTCGCCTCAGGATAAAGCTCACTGCCCTCAACGGTCAGCTGGCAATGATCCGGATGCTTTATTTCATCTTTATAAGCTGACCAAGCATTACCCACCAACTGCCATTCGCCTTCGTGCTGACACTGCCACGCACCCGGCGCTACCAATTGATCGTCGCTGACAGACTGCATAACGCCATCGATGAGTGTAAAAAAACCGCAATAAATTTCATCCATGCGCGCATCCCAAGCGGCAATCACTTGCTGATAGCCTAATCGCTCATACGCTGTTTGCGCCAGAATTTGTAAAGTTGATAGACCAACAACCGGTTTTTGACACGCATAAGCCAGACCTTGTGCCACCGAAACCGCTAGACGTACCCCCATAAAACTGCCTGGGCCAATACCGCAGGCAATCACATCCAAATCATTAAAACCTAAACCATCACGCGATAGCAGCTCATCAATCGTTGGTAATAATAATTGAGAGTGTTGACGCGGCGCAATTTGGTGGCACTCCAATTGCAAATCACCTACTTGCAAAGCCACTGAACAGGCATTGGTTGCTGTGTCGAATGCAAGGATATTGGTCATTAACGAATTTCTCTCGGTGCCACAGCGCGCACACTGATATCGACATCATCCAGCGCAACATAACCCGTGCTATTCACACCATAATAGGTAAAGCCATGTCTCCACACCGGATTGTAATTAAAGAACAAGGTGCCTTCTTGATCAGACACTTTATAACGACTGGGGTCAAACGATAACACTTGCGCGTTATAACACACTGTCAGATTGGCTTGTGTAGCTTTTTCAACCGCAATCAATGGCACTTGACGGCATTGTCCTTGGCGTAAGAAAAATTTGGTACTGTAGAAACGAGATGAATCAAAGTCAGGTGGCATTTTCGCCGTTCCACCCGACAACTTCACACTGATTTTGGTTGCGCCTGGTTGATACTGCCGATGGCGCTGAAAACGCTTAATTTGACGGTAATGGTCGCGGTATTCACGTTGCTGTTTAGGATTCAGTTGATTCCACTGCTGCTGGCTCAGCCCCATATCGCCTCGCGATACACAACCGGCTAACACAACCGTTCCTAACACGCCCAACATTGGCAAAAATTTCACGTTTCTCTCCAAAAAGTTGCAATCACCCACTTGCATGCTACCCTAAGCACACTTCGATACGGGCGGGAATCAATGACAGCTGATATTATCAACCATCTAGAGACTGAAATCTATACTGTTGCACAATTTAACCATGACAGCCGAGTATTACTCGAAAATACGTTTGGTCAAATTTGGATTACTGGGGAAATTTCCAATCTGGCACGTCCCGCATCTGGTCATTTATATTTCACATTGAAAGATGAAAAAGCCGCAGTGCGTTGCGCATTATTTCGCAACAGTCGTCGTAACACACCAACCGACCTGGACAATGGCATGCAAGTCATTGCGCATGCGCGTGTTAGCCTGTATGAACCGCGCGGTGATTTTCAATTGATTGTTAATAGTCTCGAGCCGGCTGGCCTCGGTTTATTACAGAAAAAATTTGAACAATTAAAGAAACAATTACACGCTGAAGGTTTATTTGAAAACGACCGCAAACAAACCATTCCTAGCGCACCGCATACAATCGGTCTCATCACTTCACCTAAAGGTGCTGCCATACACGATGTATTAAAAGTACTCAAGCGCCGCCATGCTAACACGGAAGTTGTTATTTACCCAAGCCTCGTACAAGGCGAACAAGCCGCCGGTAATATATGCCATATGATAGAGCTCGCCAACCAACGCCAAGAATGTGACGTTATTTTGCTCACACGTGGTGGCGGTTCATTGGAAGACTTATGGTGCTTTAATGAAGAATCGGTAGCGCGCGCCATTGCAGCCAGTGACTTGCCGATTGTGTCCGCCGTTGGCCATGAGGTGGATTTTACCATTGCTGATTTTGTTGCGGATTTACGTGCTGCCACGCCGTCAGCTGCGGCGGAATTACTCAGCCCCGACCAAGCGGCACTAAAACGCCAACTCGCGACAGCACAAAAAAAATTGGGTTATTTATTACAGCAACAATTACAATACAAGCAATTATTATTGGATAAGCTTAAAGCGCGCTTGCCGCGGCCCGATGCTATTTTGCAACAACAAATCCAAACCGTTGATCATCTGCAAATGCGCTTACAACAAGCGATGCAACACACGACGCATGAGGTAAAACAGCGGCTGGCTTACAACAGTGGCTTATTAAATTCGTTAAGTCCTTTGAATACTTTATCGCGCGGTTATGCGATTATGTCACAAGGTGACAAAGCGATTAGCTCGGTTAAACAGATTAATAAAGATCAGCCGCTAGTGGCACGCATGCATGATGGTGAGTTATTGTTGAACGTTAAAACCTCATAGTAGAAGGACGTAAAAGATTCGAAAAAGTTTAAAAAAGCAGCTTTAAACGCTCGACTTTGTTTTTAAAAAACTCATAGCAGAAGGATACAAAAAAAATGAGGTTATTACATACGATGTTACGTGTGACTGATTTAAAAAAATCATTACACTTTTATACTGAAATATTGGGCATGAAATTATTGCGCCAAAAAGATTACCCCGATGGCAAATTTACACTAGCGTTTGTTGGTTATGGTGATGAAGCTGATAACACTGTTATTGAGCTCACGCATAACTGGGACACCAATCATTACGACATGGGTGATGCGTTCGGTCATATTGCGATTAAAGTCGATGATGTTGCGGCGATGTGTGAGCACGTACGCCGTGCCGGTGGCAATGTAGTGCGTGAAGCAGGACCAATGAAACATGGCACCACCATCTTAGCATTTGTTGAAGACCCTGATGGTTACAAAATTGAGTTATTGCAATGAAAAGTTTAATCGTTGAAAGACAACGTGATATGTATCGCTGCCAAAATGAATTAGGTGAATTTAAGGCAGTATTAAGTGGTTCGTTAAGACATGAAACTACTGAGATGGAAAATTACCCAGCCATAGGGGATTGGGTCGAGACGTCACAGCCTTTTGAAGATCAAAATGAAGGCTCAATGTTAATCCATAAAATATATGAGCAAACGAGCGTTATCAAAAGACGCAGTGCTAGCTGCGACAGCCAATCACAAGTCCTAGCGGCAAATGTTGATATTGCACTCATAACAAGCTCCGCCAATCAAGAACTCAACCCGAACAAGCTCCATCGACTCATTTTGCTAGCTACCGATGGAAACGTACTGCCATTAATTTTGTTAACGAAAAGTGATTTATGCGATAACATGGAAGCGGTAATTAGCGGCTTAAAGCAACAATTTCCTGATATAGAAATAATGACGACCAGTGTGAATTGCGAACTTTCAATTGCCGCCTTAGAAAAAAGAATTCAAGATAAAACAGTCGTGTTATTGGGATCATCTGGCGTCGGCAAATCTAGCTTAATTAACGCATTACTGCAATCTTCAATACAAAAAACTCAAGCCGTTCGTTCGTCAGATGATAAGGGACGACACACCACATCAAGCAGCCGGATGTTTACATTAAAGAATGGTGCTTACATTATAGATACCCCAGGATTGCGCGAAGCAGGCTTAAATGTGGAAGTTGATACTGTTGATCGTGGCTTCGATAAAATAGTCACTTTAAGTCAACAGTGCCACTTTAAAGACTGCTCACATCAAAATGAAAAAAAATGTGCGGTAAAAGCCGCGATTGAAACTGGCGATTTGACTGAGCAAGAATTAGCGCAGTATAGAAAAATGCAACAAGATGCGTTACAGCATAAACAAAAAAAAGAAGAAACATTAGCCCTAAAAGCTAGACGAGAACGCAAAAAGACTCACAAGCATAAGCACAAAAATAAATACCCTAAAGATGAGAACGATTACGAATAATACTCAAGATACAAACATACACCCCGATAGATCAATGAAGATCAGCTGCTTGTTGCACGCATGCATGATGCGTGGCATAGAACTACAGCAATAGAACATCTATTTACTATGTCATGGTGTGGGCGGTAAATCTCCGGTCGGGTCATCTCCGAACAGGTCATTCAAATAAGCTTCTAAATCTCCCTCGTCAGGGAGAAATAACGCAGGCAGACCCCCACCGCCATCACAAGACGGTGACGACGAAGCAAACAGACCCTGGCTAGCCATCGACTGAGCCGGTGATAGTGCTGCATCTGGACAAGCAGGCTCAGCGGCAGCTGCGACAACAGGTGCAGACGCAGGTAATACCGGTGCCAGCGAAGCAGCTGGAGCCGCAGCGCCAGCCAGGGGTGGTGCAACAGCAGCTCTAGCCTCAGTCATTGGACCCAGCATATCCTGAAGTAATTGCATTTCATTACTTAAGTCAGCCACCTGTTTTTGCATCCCATCCGTTCGACGCTCTATTTCCTCACTTTCTTTGATAGCTGCCTTAATTCTTTTATTCATCGCCTCGGCATCACCAAAAGTATCTTGCCATACATCTACTGATGAAGGCGCGGCTTCAACTGCAGCTGCAGCTCGCTTACCTGTTGGTTTCCGTTTAGTTCGATGTATCTGTAGGTAAGAGATCGCATCTACCACATCTCTGGCAGCAGGTATCACAGCTGCAAAGCTTGCAAAAATCGCATTATGTCCAAATCGCTTAAAACCATAGAAATGTAGCTGGCGCTGCACAGATGCATCAATTGGCAATTCGGCACCCGCCCCCCTGAAAGCACGTAAAAAAGCATCTTGAGTTGTTGCCTGTAAAATAAGCTTGTTGTCACTATACGTTAGCGTCACACCCGCTTGTGGTGTTTCAACCAGTGACTGTAATTTTCTATGAAATGGGTTGAGTTTTCTTCGCATTTTTATCACTTTTATTCTATTGGCACGCTTAAGCAGATTAATTGGTATTTATATTACTAGGATTATAGGCTCTCAAAAAGGGCGCGTCAAGATAACTATGTTAACTTCATACCCCATGCAGCCCAAACCATTAGTCGCTATAATCCCCCATAGTTCAACTATCACAAAAAATGAGAATACGATGAAAACGATATATCAGGCATTCAGTTTAAGTGGAATACTATTCACCTTATCAACAATCAGCTGGGCCACACCCACCGATACTGATTTCACCTGCCCACCCACCCAAACTCCTGGCGGTGCCACCTCTTACTTATCCGTAATTAGCACCAATGCACCCATGCCCTGCATGCCAACAGGTTGGTGGTATATCGTAGGTTTACTCAATGATCAAAGCGATCAACAACACAGCTTACAAGTGAATTTATTTCGCCACAACCTTAGTCAAAATTCCAACACTGCCGTAGGTGCAGGCGCCATTGGCTTTTCCTTCAACCACAACAACCAACCCATCTATCTATTGAGTACCTATGGCGATAACATGCTAACCTCCATTGGTAACTCTATCGGTGCTTTTCACGCTCCAAACGTCACACCCAAACAGTTTTCGATTGAGGTCAAACCATTTAGTTTCATGCCTTCCGATATTAATTATCAATTTTCTTACGTACCATCACCCAATGCACCACTGCTCGGCCAACTGAATGCTAACTACCAATTAAAAGCTAAAGGCATTGGTAACATTTTCTATATGGATGCAACGAAAAACACGCTAACATCTGAATCGGTACAATACACACTTACCACATCACTCACCGGCAAACGCGGCCTAGTCCCCGAGGGCTTTAATGGCTATGTAGGCATCAATCCAAACAATGCATCCTGGGAATTAGCCGCACCAAACTTACAGGTGAACAATTGGAAGCTCACCATTACACCGCAATCGAAATCTGGGATACTACAAGAAGCACTCACCTTCAATAATGCAAACAATCAAAGTGCAAGCGACCGCTTATGGTATGACCGACAAGTCATTAATCCCAGCACCTCCGTAAAACACCCCTACGCCATTGCCATGAAGGTGATAGAAAATTATCAACAGAATAACCCAAACAGTGTTACAGCTAACAGCAATAGCACCTCGCAACTGTATCGCGGCACCTGGATGTCGTTTTGCTTAAATAAAACCAAACTCAAAGGCACCTGTGGTACAGCCGTTGCCTTTTGGCAAAACGGTATAGCAACAAAAAACATGAATTCGAAAAAAAATGCCACGCAAGGATTCATGAATATCTACACGCCCGTCAATCAAACGAAAGGCAGCAGCGAAATAGGTAATACATTATCTGTCATACTACCCAAACCCATATCCAACAATCCAGCCTATATCATTCAAAATGATGAACACTCAACCTTTGCTTCGATCATGTCAAAAGGACTTAATACCTACGCCAGAATTGTTTACGTCACCATCAATCCAAACTCCAGCATTGGCGCTGTATTAAAACAAAAGGCACCTAGCTTATTTAACAGCCAATTGATTTTAAAATTTGAAACCATTTCGCCGCTCACCGAAGATGTGATGTTCACTACCAGTAATGCTTTCTTTGAGGGAGCTGCGAATGTTTACCAATGCCAACGTATTGGTCAATGTAACAATGATCCGATTGGCACCGGCTTTGTCGAACAAATGGGTTACAGTCAGTAAGCTAACTACTGACCCATTTGTACCTGGTCATTTGCCGTACGTGTTCGATCCAGCTTGGTTTCACCAACCATTTTTGCCGTATCTTTTTTCGTACTACCAGCCATCTTACCTGGATCATCCTCAGTGGTTAGTCCTTTTTGACCCGCCTTGCTCACACCCGGATCATCTTCAGGCACTAAAGACGTTGATCCAGTAGTAGTTTTTGACAGCCCAGCTTGCACTGAACCAAAAGCCAAACTACACGCCAACAAAGAAACAACAAGATATGGAAATTTCATCACTACACCCCGCGTTATTTATAGTGCGCTAATTATAGCTTGTATACTAGGGGCTGCAGACCATCTACTTATGCCTGGAACTCTGACGCTTTGGTTTTGATGTATTCAATTTGATAGACTTTGATCTACCAGAACCTGACCTCGACTCTCCCGGCTTTCCCGACCGATTACTTGAACTCGATCTCGACTCACCCGGCTTTCCCGACCGATTACTTGAACTCGATTTCGACTCACCCGGCTTTCCCGACCGCTTACTTGAACTCGATCTCGACTCACCCGGCTTTCCCGACCGCTTACTTGAACTCGATCTCGACTCACCCGGCTTTCCCGACCGTTTACTTGAACTCGTTC
>JARGOB010000005.1:0-189415 GCA_029212925.1 Coxiellaceae bacterium
CCGGGGCTAACCTATGGCGTTGTAGGCATCAGTGCTACCGATTATGGTACCTGCGCAATAAAAAGCGGCGGTAAGGTACTGTGCTGGGGTGAAAATCACTACGGTGAAGTCGGCGACGGCACCAACGAAACCCGTAATACACCCACTACAGTCAAGAATATTAATAAAAAATACGTTCGCGACCTAAGTATGAGTAACGGAAACGCTGCACACAATTGCGTTATTGAGCGACGTGCCTAACCGTAACACATACAAGCTGTCATCCCGCACTCGATGCGGGATCCAGTCAACAAGAAAAAGCTGTCATCCCGACAGAGATGCTGTCATCCCGGCCCCCGAGCCGGGATCCAGTCAACAAGAAAAAGCTGTCATCCCAGCCCCCGAGCCGGGATCCAGTCAACAAAGAAAGGAAACATTAAACATGCGAAAAATAATAATGCCCTTACTACTAGTGAGCGGTCACTCACTGATAGCAGCGCAGTTAACCACGGCGGATTTTATTCAATCTGCCACCGTAAAAAAAAATCAGCAACAAGCCGTCGGCGGAACCTTAAACCCAACAATGACACTGAGTCGATCAGAGGAATGGAACCTTGCCGGTGCCCCCAATTTATTTACTAAAATCACAGGCGTCACTTTTTACAATCACACCAACGCGGTTACCGGAAGGTGTGAAGGCGCTGGTCGCACATTGGATCTGAGTCACAACAATTTTCTTGATACCGGCATTGCATTAAATGGCCCCGCCGGTGATTTAACCCCTATCGCTATACACACATCAGGCATAATTGCCGCTGCACACGCGCTGGACTATACCATTGCCGACAATGGTCAAGCTTGCGCAAAAATATCGATCGCGTATCAAGCAGGCCCCGCCTCTTTAGTGCCTAACAAACTGAGTGTCAGTATCAGTCCAGCAACATTTGAATACGGCCACATCTTAAGTAATAGTGGCAATGTGATTACTGACGGTACACCCGTGAATAACCACGCCACCTTATTAAAAAATGCAGCTTTGGTATTAAACCGCAGCACGCATGCACAGTGTTGGGGTAAAAATAATCAAGGACAATTAGGTGACGGCACACAAAGTAATAGCAATATCCCCGTTAAAGTGGCAGCCGCACTAGGCAATGGCGTTGTAAAAATCTCCTCTGGGCGTCATCACAGCTGCGCCTTACTAAAAACGGGTGCGGTAAAATGTTGGGGGCAAAACCAATACGGTCAACTCGGTGATGGCACTACGGTCACGCGTTTATTACCCACACAAGTAAGCAACTTATCTTCCGGAGTGATCGACATCGCGGCCGGTCGTGAAAGTGTTTGCGCTTTGTTAAATACCGGCGGCATTAAATGCTGGGGACAAAACTTATTTTGGCAACTCGGTGATGGTACACGCACTAATCGTCTAGTACCTACTGATGTCAGTGGCCTGACATCGGGTGTTACTAGCATTGCATCCGGTTATATCCATGCCTGTGCCTTACTTAAAACCGGACAAATTAAATGTTGGGGTGAAGGTCTATCCGGACAACTCGGCGACAACTCCATTGAAGCCAGAAGAACACCGGTGTTTGTCGCCAATATTGGTGGTGAGCACCCAGAAGCTACTGCCATTGCAGCAGGCTCGCAATCGACATGCGCTATTGTCAATAAAGGTGGGTTTTTAGCTAACGGGGATTTAGAATGCTGGGGCAGCAATGCTTATGGTCAATTAGGGGATGGCACCACCACCAATCGCCTCGTACCAACACAAGTGCAGGATTTAGCCACAGGCGTAAGCACCATTAGCATGGGCACACAACACAGCTGTGCTATCGTTAATGGCGGCATGAAATGTTGGGGGGACAACAGAAAAGGTCAGTTAGGTATCGGACCTCAGCGTACTACTTTTTCAACACCACAAGATGTGACTGGACTATCGCATGGCATTAAAATTATTAGCGCCACTAACTTTCACAGTTGCGCGGTTAATGCATTTGGTCGCATGCAATGTTGGGGACAAAACAATTATGGACAACTGGGCATTGGCGTTACTACACCTTCAGCAAACCATTACTCACCTATAACAGTACATTCACTGCTGCCTGGCTCAACTGAAGCGGTTAGTGAAGGTAACAACTCAACATTTCATTGCGTTGCGTCTAATTCAGCCGGAGTCAATAACACCTTGTTGAATGCTACGGCTAATACCATTTCATTAAACAATATTGGTTATACGGCTGCTTCCTATACGGCAACTGATTTGTCTGCACGCGGCATTAGCTCACACTGCGGCACCTCATTAAATGCATTGTCCCAATGTGACTTTATCTATGATGGCAGCAGTAGCCGTGGTGATGGCGCCATCTCAGTCATTGATACAGCTACAAAAGCACACATCTTTCCCTTTCATATACAAAAACCAGGAACCGGTGTGTGCTGGGGTAGCAATAACTTTAACCAATTGGGTGACTTGACAGACACTAACCGTAATGAACCCACAGCTATCGATGACTTACCACAAGCACTGCAAATAGTCACAGGGCATCACCATGCATGCGCCTTACTCACCAGTGGCAGTGTCATGTGCTGGGGTGATAATACCTTTGGGCAATTAGGCATACCACGTGCGAGCAGTGCCAGATTTCCGCGGTATGTGCCTGCACTCAAAACCAGCAGTAATGTCGTCAGCCTAACCGCTGGTGCTGATCATACGTGCGCACTTTTAAATTCTGGGCAAGTAGAGTGCTGGGGTAAAAATCAATCCGGGCAAATTGGTGATGGCTCAACCGCTGAACGCAGAGAACCCGTAAGAGTACACGGGCTACCAACAAGCGTTACCGCGCTAACCAGTGGCTCTAATCATACTTGTGCACTACTAAAAAACGGTCAAATACGATGCTGGGGTAGCAATGAACACGGTCAATTGGGTGATAGTTCTTTTACTAATCGTTTACATCCCACTGCTGTGTCCGATTTGAGTAACGACACTCAGCACGTAGTCTCAATCAATGCAGGCCAAGAAACCAGTTGTGCATTACTCAGTGATGGTGGCATGAAATGCTGGGGTAAAAATGGTGATGGCCAATTAGGCATTGGACATACCAGCAACGCCGAAGCCAAACCACAGCAAGTGTTTGGCTTAACCTCAGGCGTTGCAGCTATCTCTGTTGGTGGTGCGCACACTTGTGCGATGTTACAAAATGGCAGTGAAGATTGCTGGGGACTTAATAATAAAGGCCAACTTGGCATAGGCAGTAGCGATGTGCGCAAAGCATCACCACAACCGGTCGTAGCGCTTGGCAATAATGTAGTAGCGATTCGAACTGGCAAGCTAAACAGCTGTGCCATGCTAGCTGATGGTACTACCAGTTGCTGGGGTAAAAACGTCGATGGCCAACTCGGTAATGGTACGTTTAATGACAGCTCTTTACCAAAACAAGTGTCTCAATTGAGTGACACTTTTGATCTTGCAATCAGTAGTGGTGATAGTGCGTTTAATTGTGCGATTCATTAGACTATAAGACCTGGATCCCGGATGACGCCTGCTACGCAGGCTGTCCGGGATGACAAATTTCACAATGACACCTCTCGCAGTGACAGCTTTAATGACAAAATAATTATTTCACTGCAAAACCATTCGGATAACGCAGATCAACCAGCTCAATCACCGACGGATGATCCGCCATGACCTGAGGGTACACTTTAATAAACCGTGCCATGCGCCTATTAACATCCTCTTTACCCAACATTACCACCACATCATTGGATAACTGCAAATGCCAGGCTTGACGATCGGTTAAGCTGAGTTTTTTTACCGTCATGTTTAATGCCGATAATTGCTGTTGGATCAAATGAAACTCGTTCATCACTACAGCAAAAGTATCTTGCGGGCCAGAAAGTTGCGGTAAATTCGGTGGGAAAGAGCTCGCAGCCGGACTGAAAATAATATTATTAGGACTCACCAAGTGCTGGCCGTCCCAAACTGCCACCGCTTGATATTCATTAATGGTAATCTGTAATGTGTTCGGCCATATACGCCGCACCATCACCGACTTCACCCACGGCAATTGTCGCTGCATTTCACGTTTAAATTTAGTCACATCCAGCGCAAAAAAGCCAGCTGTCACCTCACGTGAAATCGCCTGCTTTAATTGCAGTGGCGACGTATGCGTATAATTCGCCGTCACTTTAATATGCTTAAAAGGCAAAGTACTGGGGTTTTTTGCTAGCTTCCATAACTGTACGCCGGCCGCTATCACTAAAACAATTAATATAATGGGTAACCATTGCTGGCAAACACGCCACCACGTCAATGGCTGCTGATCTTTCTCAGGGCGTTTAGGTGTTTTGTATTTGCGAAATTGCGCGTGCGTCATATGGACTTCCCTATAATACGACAACGAAGTTGTAAATCGATATTATGTTGTTGCTTCACTTGCTGCTGGATGTGCGCAATCAATTGTTCAATATCATCTGATCGGCATTTATCATCATTAACAATATAATTCGGATGCGTTTCTGAAATGAGCGCACCACCAATCTCATGTCCGGCCAAATCACATTGTTGAATTAATTCTGCCGCAGTGGTATTCGGCGGATCAACAAATATTTCACCACAATTCGCTGTGCCCATTGGTGTAGCTTCATTGCGCTGATCCAATACTTCACGCAGTTGCTGCATCGCTATTTCAGGATCACCTTTTTCAAACTTATAATACGCAACAAGTACCCACTCTCCTTCTGCAAGCTTACCTGATGACATATCACGCTGTTGAATGTCGCCAGCACGATTAATCGTTTCAACATGACTGAGTTGCGCCCGTGCATCACCACCATATCCACTCGCGTGTGTGACAATCGCACCGCCAACCGTACCAGGAATGCCCGCAAAAAAAACACCCTGTTCAAAACCCTGCTGCATGCATAATTTCGCCAATGCTGAACAGCTAACACCCGCTTCCACACGCACTGCTCCATCACCCAGCAATTGCAATTGACTTAAGCCATCCGGCGTATGAATCACCGTGCCACTAATGCCACCATCACGTACAATTACATTACTACCAGCACCTAGCCAAATAACAGGTTCTTTGTCATCTAAGTTTTGCAAAAATTGCTGTAAGTCTTCAATATCAGCCGGTTTATAAAAAGATTCAGCTAAACCACCGGTAAGCATCGCGGTATAAGACCTCAGCCATTCATCGTGACTAAACTGACCACGCTGCTTGGTCCACTTGTGAAAACTTTCATCTGTCATGAAGCCGCCAATAATTGCTGCGCCATTCCCCCAATACTGCCTGCGCCCTGCATCAATACAATATCATCCGCCTGCAACACTTGCTGCAATGTCGACGCCAACTGCTTATCATCAGGTAGAAAAATAGGAATTACTTTACCAATATCTGCAATCGACTGACATAACGCTTGGCCATCCGCATTTTCAATCGGTGTTTCACCGGCCGCATAAACTTCTAATAACACCAACACATCTGCCTCTGCTAATGATTGCGCGAAGTCTAATAACAAATCACGTGTACGCGTATATCGATGCGGCTGAAATACCAACACCAAACGACGATCAGGCCAGGCTTGACGAGCCGCTTGCAATGTCACCTTCACCTCATGCGGGTGATGACCGTAGTCATCAATAATTAATGCTTCGCCACCCTGCACCGGCAAACTGCCATGGATATGAAAACGACGCCCTACCCCTGGAAAATCTGCAAATGCTTGCTCAACAATTGACATATCTATGCCCAACTCATCGGCAATACACAAAGCAGCCAATGCATTCAATACATTATGCTGGCCAGGAAAATTTAAACAAAACTTATGCTGCCGTCCATCTTGCCAACGCACAGTAAAGTGACTCTTTAAACCTTTCTGCGAAAATTCCAATACTTGCAGATCAGCTTCGGCATGAAAGCCGTAAGTTTTCACGCGGCATTTCACCTGCGGAATTAATTCACGCACCGTTTCATCGTCATACGCCAAAACCGCCAAACCATCATCAGTAATATGGTGTAAAAATTCAGTAAACGTCTGTTTTAATTTATCAAAGCTGCCCGCATAAGTTTCCATGTGATCCGCATCGATATTGGTTACCACAGCAATCTCTGGCGCATAATGTAAAAACGATGCATCACTCTCATCCGCCTCAGCGACAAAATAATCACCGGCACCTAAGCCCGCATAACGATTAATCCCCTTCAGCTCACCACCAATCGCAAACGATGGATTCAAGTCTGCTTTTAACAACAAGTGCGTGACCAACGAAGTGGTCGTGGTTTTACCGTGCGTGCCTGCTATCGCAATACCGCGCTCCAATTGCATCAATTCCGCCAACATCTCTGCACGCTTAATCACCGGAATGCCCATGGCCTTTGCTGCCTGCCACTCCGGGTTGCTATCACTGATCGCACTGGAATACACCACCGCATCCGCACGCTTAACATTTTCCGCATCATGCCCAATGGTGATATTAATACCCAAGGCCTGCAAGCGCTGTGTATTTGCGCTGTCTTTTATATCAGACCCTGTTACCTGATAACCATGCGCATGCAATATTTCGGCAACACCACAAACACCAACACCACCAACACCCATGCAGTGGAATTTTTTAATTTTTTTATTCTTTAGTAACAACTGGTTTGCCCTCTAGTAAGTCCATACAACTACGTACCACACAATCAGTAGCCTCAGGTTTGGCGGCAGACTTTGCTGCTATCGCCATGTGTAATAATTTTTGTCGGTCAGCTTGCAACTGCTGCAATAAGTCAACCAATCGATTCAATTGCCAACTTTTTTGTAAAAAAATCTCCGCGCCACCAGCGTGCTGTAATACTTCAGCATTTAAACGTTGATGATCATCCACCGCTATCGGCAATGGAATTAAAATACTCGGCACACCCACCGCTGCTAATTCAGAAACGGTCAAAGCGCCCGCACGGCAAATCACACAATCTGCCCAGACATACGCTGCCGATACATCATCTATAAATGCCGTCACCTTGGCATCAAAGCCAATGCGCTGATATTCTGCAACCACCGTGTCGTAATCGGTAGCACCACACTGGTGCCAGACCTCAATCGTACGGCTATCAGACCACAAGCCTAATAAAAGGATCATTTGCTGATTAATAAAACGCGCACCTTGACTGCCACCCATCACCAATACACGCAACGGTCCTTGGCGATCAGCATAACGCTGCTCAGGTGCCGGTAAATCAAATAAAGCTTTACGCACAGGATTACCCACAACAGCAATACCTGCGTTATCAGCAAAACTGTTCGGAAACGCCTGCATAACAGTGGTAGCAAAGCGCGCCAATTGACGATTAGTAAAACCCGCTGCGGCATTCTGCTCATGCAATATCAATGGCGTTCGCGTTAACCATGCCGCCACACCCATCGGGCCGCACACATAACCACCCATCGCCAATACAAAACGCGGTTTATGTTTGCGTAATAATGCCAGCGACTGCACTATCGCTTTAGCAATACGAAAGGGTGATAATAATAAAGTTAACTTGCTCTTGCCACGCAAAGCGGCAATATCAATATACGAAATAGAAAACTTCTCTGGCACAATTTTTTCTTCTAAGCGACCACGGCTACCCACCCATTCAATTTGCAGACCGTTTTGTTGCAACCGCTCTGCTACAGCCATGGCAGGAAATATATGACCGCCGGTGCCACCTGCCACTATAAAACATTTATCCATGCGCCATCCTCATATATGGTGTACGCTGCTCATGCTCTTGTTCAGATAACTCAAATGACAGCCGCAATAAAATACCCACCACAACACAATTCACCAACATACTACTGCCACCATAGCTGATAAATGGCAACGTAATACCCTTTGTCGGCAAAATACCAGCATTCACACCCATATTAATAAAAGCTTGCAGTGCTAACCACGTACCCATACCATAAGCCATAAATGACTCAAACAAAGAACCTAACGCATAGGCCCGTGCGCCCAAACGGAAAATCCGCACGATTAATATCACAAACAACGCAATCAACAATAATTCACCAACCAATCCCAGCTCTTCAGCAATCACAGCAAAGACGAAATCCGTATGCGCTTCCGGTAAATAAAATAGCTTTTGAATACTGTTACCCAGGCCAACACCAAACACTCCACCGCGACCAAACGCAATCAATGACTGAGTCAGCTGATAACCAGCGCCAAACGGTGAATGCCATGGATTTAAAAAAGTAGTCAATCGCGCCAAACGATACGGTGACGTCACCGCCAGTAACCCCAAGCCTCCAGCCACAAGCAGCATTAAAATAATAAATGGCCATAATCGCGCACCCGATAAATACAACATCACCAAGCCAGTCATAATAATCACTGCCGCCGTACCAAAGTCCGGCTCAAGTAATAACAATGCTGCTGTCAATAGCATCAACACCAACGGCTTAATAAAACCTTTCCATTGCGTCTGGATTTCATCTTGAAAGCGCTCGATATAACGTGCCAAGTACAACACCATAAATAACTTCATCAGCTCCGACACTTGCAGAGTAATCACCACTAAATTAATCCAACGCCGACTGCCATTAACCGAACGACCAATGCCCGGAATCAACACCAAAACCAGCAAAATCAAACCGGCCACCACCAAATAACCGCTGGCCTTACGCCATACAATCAATGGCACACGCCAGGCAAAAAATGCTAATACGATGCCAATAACAATATAAACCGCTTGACGAAAAAAATAATGAAAGGGGTAACCATAGATGCGGTCAGATATCACCATCGAGGCCGATGTCACCATCAACAAGCCATACACCAATAAAGCCAATACGGTAACTAATAAGACCTTATCAATTCTCATGCCTCATCCCTGGCCAACATTCTTACGCACTTCATCACAAAAATTATCACCGCGCTGACTAAAGCCAGAATACATATCGAAACTAGCACAAGCCGGTGATAACAATACCACCTCACCCGTCTCTACTAACTGATACGCTTGATCAATGGCATCAGCCATCGAATCAACAAACTTCACATCCGTGTGCGCCTCGATTAATTGTGCTATTTGTTGACGATCCTCACCAATCAACAACGCCACCTTCACATGCTTACTGACCGGATCAACCAGCGGTGAAAAATCTGCACCCTTGCCTTGTCCACCTGCAATCCAAATGACACCTTTTGGATGGCCATCACCCAAACTGTTCAAAGCCGCCACCGCCGCCGCGACATTCGTTGCTTTGGAATCGTTATACCACGTCACCTCATTGGATTTCGCCACCAACTGACAGCGGTGCGATAAACCAGTAAATGATGACAACACTTTAGCAATACAATCTTTATCAACACCCGGCACATAGCGTGTCAATGCAATTGCCGCTAAAGCATTTTGAACTTGATGTCTTGCCTGTAACGCCAGCATATCTAATGCCACTAACGGCTGCTTATTATACGTTAACCAAGTATGACCGCCGTGCGTACTCAGGTAACTCTCAACACCGATAGTTTGCTGCATACTGTAAGCGGTCACGGGATGCGCCAAATGCTCAACAGCACGCCATGTCAAAGGTTCATCATAATTAATCACCGGATGCTCGCAATGGCGGTAAATACGCTGCTTAGCAGCCACATAATCAGAAAATTGATCATAACGATCCATATGATCATCAGTGACATTCAGCACCACTGCCGATAAACACTGCAGATTATCCGTCGATTCCAACTGAAAGCTGGATAATTCTAAAACATAATAGTCCGGTTCAGGCTCGGTCAAACACTCCAATACCGGCAAACCAATGTTACCCGCAACGATAATCCGATGGCCCGCTTCAGCTAATAGCTCACCAATCAACGTCACAACCGTCGATTTACCATTGGTACCGGTAACCGCAATCACCGGCGCCTTCACTGCCTGAGCAAATAATTCCACATCGCCAACTATCGATACACCACGCTCACGGGCAGCCTCTAGAGCAGGCTGACGCGGATCAACACCAGGGCTAATCAATATCATTTGTGCCTTTTTTAGCCAGGACTCATCGAGCTCACCCAATATAATAGGTATGCCTTCAAACTCTGTTTTGATGTCTTCGAGATTGGCAATTTTGCTGCGGGTATCCATAATGGCTATCGGCTTAATGCCGCGCGACTGTAAAAAACGCAGCATGCTAATGCCCGTTTGGCCTAAACCTAACACAACAGCGTGCTGGTAGTGTGGTGAGAGTTTTTTATTCATGCACCGATTGTATCAGATATCATACGTGCACAAAAACATGTGATGATTGGAACGGCTTTTAACTTCGCTGTGCCAGGAATTTAAGCAAATCATCCAAGCTTATGGGTTTGGCAAATAAGTAGCCCTGAGCAAAATCGCAATGCTGCTCCACCAAAAACTGCATTTGCTGCTCCGTCTCTACCCCCTCAGCCAACGCTGAAATACCCAAACCATGCGCCAATTGTATTGTCGCTCTTACAATTGCCGCATCATTTGCATCGGTATATATATCTCTGACAAATCCCTGATCAATCTTCAACATCGATATGGGCAGATTTTTAAGGTATTGCATCGAAGAATAACCGGTACCAAAATCATCTAAAGCAAATCGAACACCCAGCAACTTCATTTTATTCATTTGTTGCATGGTATTTTGCGGATTTTTTACCAGGGCTTTTTCGGTAATCTCCAATAGGAGCTCTCCAGGTTGAAAAGTAGATGCCTCAAGCATGCAATGAAACGCTGCTAAAAATTGATTTTGCGCTATCAGCTGTGGTGATAAATTCACTGACAGATAAAAACCCTCATTGGATAAAGCCGCTTTAAGCACACTAAAGTCTCGGCTAACTTGCTCAAACACCCAGTCAGTTATAGGTCCAATTAAACCAGCAAACTCCGCAATTTCAATAAATTCTTCCGGCATTACCTCACCCAAAACCGCATTATGCCAACGCAACAACACCTCCGCACCACAAACATGTGAACCACCTAGACTCACAATTGGTTGATACACTAGTGAGAATTCATTTTTGTTAATGGCTGAACGCAGATTGGTATCAATCACATGACGTCGCGTCAACACTTGTTCTGTTTCACGATTAAAAAATGCATAGGTATTTTTTCCTTTATCTTTAGCCTTATACATCGCTATATCGGCATGCTTCACCAATTCCTCCACGGTCTTCCCTGCCTCAGGATAAATAGCCACACCAATACTAAAAGAACCATAGATCTCAGATGAATTAATGATCATCGAGTGAGAAAAAATGGCATTGTAGCGCTCTAAAATTGAGAATAAATCTTTTTTTGAATCCAGCCCATTTATACATAATGCAAACTCATCACCGCCCATGCGTGCAATATAATCAGTCTCACGCAACTGCGACTGTAATTTATGTGATACCTCTTTCAAAAACAAATCGCCCACATCATGACCCAGGCTATCATTAATTTGTTTAAAATTATCTAAATCCATAAAACAAACAGCAAGAATAGATCGATTCCTTTTAGCTTCCACCAATATATTTATCAAATAACTGGTGAAGCTTTTTCTATTCGGCAATCCAGTTAGATCATCATTATGGGCCATAAAACTTAACGTATCTTTTGATTTTAGTAGCTCATGTGTTTTCTCATCCACTGTTTTTTTAATCACAATATTTTGACCACTTAAAACAAACAAAAACAAATGAAATACACTCATAAAGAACAATGCGAACATTAAAGTTGCCCAAGAACGCCAAAATATAATTCCTTGGATATATTTTTTCGTGGGGGAAATTGTCATCACCCATTGACGGCCACCAAAATTATAGGGGTATGAAAATGATAAAGAAGCTTGCAGCTGTTTAAGAAGTGTAAATGGAATATCTTGTTTATAGCTACCATACAAAAGCTGTTCGTGCTTACTCGTAGTTACGTCAAATAATGAAACTGAAAAATCCTTATTAACAAACATTTCTCTCAACTCTTCGTTATCACTGGACAATAACACTGAATCAAGCATACTTTTTATTTTGAACACACCTGACAAATAACCTATAACACTATCTAAACGCTGCTGAGTTGTTTTTAATGGCACATTTTTTTTATAAACCGGCGCGAATAATATAACACCATATTTTTTATGCGCAGCATTATCTTGAACTAAGCGAACACGTGGCGTTGCCATAAATGCATTTAATGCTGCTGACTTATTAAGCGTTTCTAGCCGCTTATAATTAGAACCTAAATTAAAACCAAGCGCTGATTTATTGTACTGGTGAGGTGCAATATAATAGACTACAACATAATAGGGTCTAATCTTATCTTCAACAAGCTTTCCATTCTTTATTTTTTTAATCTGGAATTGAGAAAACCCATCCTTTCTTGCTTGATCAACATAAAAATTACGCTGGCTATTGGTAATAACAGGATTCCAAGACAACGCCTGAATACTCGGATGCTTGTCCAAAACACGCTTTGTGAAAACATCAAACTCACTGCGCGTCACCTCTTTACTTGCATCGTAAAAGCTTTGCAAAGATAACAGTGCATCTTCTGCATCATTAAAATTACGCTTAAACAAATAAGCGATCGCGCTAGTTTTGTTCTTAAAACTTTTACTCGCATCCGATACTTCGTATTTTTGCAATATAAGTAGCACGAAAAAAAATACCGCGAACACACACAACAGGGGTATGCCCACAGAGTACAATCGATGCCGCCAGGCATAACGTGGTTGCGCAAAGAAAGCCATAACAATCGGTGAAAAAACTAACACACCTACCGCGTCACCTGCCCACCACATCCACCACTGACGCGCAACATCATCAAATGCAACGATATTAAATAGCCATAACACCATCATACTGAAAGACGCATTAAATAGGCACACTATCGGCCCTGCCAATAAGGTATACCAAAGAATCGACCGCGCATCGCTCAATGTATTTGGATAGCCAACACATTTTCGAATTAATGTTGCACCGATCACCGCTTGTAAAGCTGCACCTAAACCTATACCACATGCGACACCCACAGATTGCAATATGGTAGCAATCGTAGCAGGATCATATGACACAGATAAATTAGTTAATGCAGAGCCTAGCCACACCGCAAACCAATAACGGTTACCGAATATAAGTAATACAGCAAACGCGATTCCTGCCGATGGCCAAATGGAAGTAGCGAAGCCAGGAGGTACAGCAAAATACAATCCCAACCAACCAAATATAAAATAAGCAATACACGTCAATGCTGAAATGACAAAAAATTTAATGTTGAATATATCGGTAAAACCCTGCTCTCTCATCAACTCACGCCGCGTAATAGAAACAGGTATATTATAGAATAGTTATATTTTTAAAATTTATACTAAAAATCAATAGGTTGTAATAACTGTCGCTTCAGTTTAGTTCAAAACCGACAGATGTTGTCATTTAAAATGTGTCATTGAGCCTAACACATACCTATAATAAATATAAATATTGTATTGTATGGCTATGCCTATATTTCATCACAAAGCTTTAAGGTTATGTCGTTATAATCTGTAGGTGCTGACGTGATGAAATTGATATTGTAATTAACAGTAAGGTATTATCTATATGAATCACGCAACTCAACGCCTCAGAACTACCACCACTTCTGATCATCAAGCTAAGCCATTTAATTTTAGAATGCTACAGAAAGAAAACAGACCACAAGCCTGTCAATTTGCTATCGCAGGATTCGCAAGCCCGAAATATAAAGGCCATGGCGACCATTTGATACCAAAAAAAAATAAGCAACCACTCAGTGCTTCTGCTTCGTATACCAAGGCAGTAAATTATCTTAAGAAAAATGAATTTAAAATAATTATTAGTTTTGAAGAGCACTTCGATAGCGAATTTCAGCAAGCCCTTGAGCCTGAAGGCATGCAATATATGCACATACCAATGGCAGGTCGTCATTGCCATAATAGTTTACCGATACACTCTCCTAAACTTTTAGACGAAATATATCAATATATTGTTTCAGCCAATTCTCCAGTGGCAATGCACTGCATTGGCGGAATGGGGCGAACAGGCACACATTTAGCCGCTTTATTATTACGACGAAAAATAGAGGACTTGACCAGTCAACCAAAGATCGATTGGGACCTACTACTAAAGGAGTCTAAAAGCAAAACGGCAAGTGCTATTCCATCCAATTTTATTACGTCATATTGCAAAGGCGTATGCGATCAAACGCCAATTATTGCCTGCACGGCCCTCGTTGCAGAAGTAATCAATGATTTGAGAGCGCTAGAAACAACATCAGGCACTACAGCTCATTTTGGCGTTGAAAGTGCGATTCAAATTCAATCTTTATGTGAATATCAACAATATTTATTAAACCATTTCTGATCAGCAGCCACTCCTCCATGCAAAGAAAAGCCGGAGCAGCCTGGTTTTGCTGTACTTTACAGTAGGGATTCTGGTAACACACTATCAGCAACTAAGACATCAATTAGGTGATACAATAACGCAGTGTAAAAACAAACAAGGCGAATCGATTCCAAAGCAGCTAACTAAACCCAAATCGCCGATCACCAATTAATTTATTATGGAGTATTAATAAAATGACAGCGTTACGTTGGACCCTAGTGAGTTTGTTATTGGTGTTGGGTGCCTTAACTACGTGCTGGATGATATTAATGTTATTTGGTTATGGAGTCACGGGGACCTTTCCTTGGGTAGAGAAAAGTTTTCCGGTGTTTAGTTTTTTTGTTAAATGGTGTCCAATTGGCTATCCCATACTCGCACTGTCTGTTTTAAGCTTTAACTTTTTAGGTTTAAAGCGTTGGCCCAACTGGACGATAGTGGCTTTAACATTAGCGTTATTATTAGCGGCAGCTTATGTCGGTATGTCGGCGTATGTTATATACAAAGACCCACATGGCAAATGGCACCCTTTTAAGCCTTTGCCTAGTGATTATGTTTGCACGCACAATAAGGTGGTGCGTGTCGACTGGTATGGTTATGGCTATTACTACTACACGCCCAAAATGACGACAATGTCCAATATTTCTGATTATCAGGCACTGCAGAAAAGGTTGGGGAAGCTATTGTTGCAGTGTAAAAATGCAAAGGGTCAAAGTATTCCGAAAACCTTGCCTGCCAAACCAGTGCCGTCAAAGAGCCACTAGCCCCAGCATCTGGGGCAATACTACATTATTCTAAAAGAAAACAGACTTGCTGAGTTAATTATAACCATATATATTACGTAACTTCATTAAATATAGAATTTATATAGGGCGGATATATGATTATTAGTTTACTAGAACAGTGGCGAACACTGTCATCAATGCAAGGTCCAAAAGCGCTAATTGCTACAGGCCCTGTTGGCGCAAAATTTGACTCAAACACACGCCAACTCACCATGACGTTTGAGCACCCACCAAAAGTACTTTTCGTTAAAGACCCCTCATTAGAACTCGCCAATGACTACGACGACTTACCTGCGTTGGCACTAACCCCCGATGAAGAGGCTACAAAACAAGCACATTTCGAAACGCTCCTTAAAAAAGCGACAGATCAAGGAAGGACCCCACCTTATGATGGCAATCAAATGCTTGTAACCGACATGTTATATGACGACAGCCTCAACAGAATCTATGTCGTAGCAGTTCGCACCTCGTATGCATTTATTGCGGCTCACAGCAGCAAAAAATTTGGTTTAGACAGCCGACTCAATGAATTACAGTTCTTCAAAACTGGAGTCATAGCTCCTTTAATTGCTCAAGATGACAGTCTCACATTATTAGAACGCGCCCAATTTGGCCTACATTCCGGCCCCAGTGGATTCTTAGAGCCACTGCCTGTCGGCGGCGAACTCCGCTTAAACTTTGAAGGCGGCGACCTAATTTCGCATACCGCAACCAAAGAAATTTTTGAAGAGATCGCCGGTGATGGCACAGAACCATCGCATGAGCAAAGCTTGGGACACGACTTATCAGGCCGACGTTTTCATTATAAAACACCTGTCACAACAGCCCTCTCCGTTCGCCAAACAAATACAAGCACCTTTTTAACGGCAGAGTTCATTGCACCGACAGTAACTCACTGCCTGAGCGGCGACTTACCTCTTTTTGCTAAAGACAATGAGGCCAAAGATGCTGAAGAACACACCTCAAACAGCCTAACCGTCAGCTTACGACCTGAGCACTTACCTAAGCTACTCAGCATGCTATACACAACAGACAGACCCTTTGGTGGACCATTATACACTCCGATGATCCTTGCAAGCCTGCGCGCTCTATATGGCGATAAGTCGCCCATGCCACGATGTGTTCCAGGCACTGACTATTACACCATACCAGTAAGCCATTTATTTCCGGCGCTACGAAGACCATTAGCCCTATGCGACGAAGAGAGCAAAACTGCTGACTTAACGAATCCAGGCAGCATAAGAGGCATATAAGTAGAATAAAAGGGGCAATTCAACAACTGAATAGTAACTCTGCCCTCCTCCACACCATAGAATGGCAACCCCCCCCTGCCGACACTATAATGGCCACACAAAACTATGGTTAACTCTCTCAATTCAAACGAAACCCAGTGGCGATGCTCTTGGCTCCGGCAGTTTCAACAAATCAACCGTGTCATCCCGGACTTGATCCGGGATCCATTATTATATTATCTGGATACCGGCTCGGGGGCCGGTATGACAGGTAATCACTACCTGCTCTTCAATACAAGCGATGATCTTGAGATTACCTTTGCATTGACTGCAAAAGGTTCAAAGATTACATGCGTCGTCCCATCTCGGTACTGCGTCTTTAGTGCATTTCGTATCTTGCCATACTGCGTGAGTGATAAGCGTTTGCGGGAAACTGCTGGCCTGGCGATATAACGACAAAGGCGCTCAAGCTTTGCTCGCTCGTGTGCTTTCGCTGCCACACCTGCATGCAAAGAAAAGCCTGAACACTTCGCTAAGCAAATGCCATTCCATCCGATTTTATTACTTCTTATTGCAAAGGTGATAAATGATTTGAGGGCGTTAGAAACAACATCAGGAACTACCGCTCATTTTGGCAAGGTGTGATTAATAAGTCAACACATAAGTAAGCGCCTCTTTACTTCATTTTTCTAGTACCGTAGAATCATTATATAATAATATATAATTAATTGTAGGGTATATATGAGTAGAGATAATAATCTAAGCGGCGTAGCGGAATACAAAGAACCAGATGACGAGACAACACCGGGCGCACCATCGTCACAGCAAATAATAATTCGCAACAATGATGCAAGCGAGGGCATACCGATACCACCAGCTACCTGGTTAGCAATAAGCACCCACCTAGACCCCATTAGTGCTGCCCGCTTATTACTTCTCACCTCAAAAGTAATACCCGCTACCATAAAAGCATTAATTGACGAACAACTGAAACAAAAAATGTTTGCAGATGGATATGCTACCTGGCTAAAGCTACCACCAAGCAAAGCGCTTGATTATTTACATAGATATGTGAGTTGCCCAACTGAAATTAGTAGAGATTTTGTATCTTTCGTGAAAAGAAATGGCCCACTTCACCTCAGCATCAGGGAAGGGAAATTTGAAGATTTTTTTAATTCCTTTACACCTAAAGTACGCGCGGGCTGCTTTTCTTTTTTGTTTGGCAATGAAACCAAAAAACCCATATTAACCACCAGTGAACTATTTAATCAAGGCAACGGCGCATTGCCTCAGTCCTTATTCAGTCTTATAGCCATACTGCAACCCCAATGGTTACCGGTAGTTTTTGAGAGGATTGTGCTACCCCAATTCCACTATGAAATAAATCTCAGTAGACGAGATGAGAATGGTGCAACCATATTCCATTGGGCCTGCGCTTGCGGGAACCTCGAAATATTCAAATCTCTACTACCCTTTGCTGATGATGGCATTCGCCAAGGCGCCATCAGTTACGCCGTACAGGGCGGAAGAACAGAAATAGTATCTCGGCTCCTAGACATAAAAGAAACCGCGTATAACCATATTGCAAATAACCTACTTTATTTAGCATCCAAGTATGGTTACGCAGATATAGTAAAACTTCTACTAAAGAAATACCACTACATATTAATAAAAAATGCGCTACTTTATCCTATCATGTATGGTCATACAGGCATCGTTAGCTTGCTTTTAAACGACCGCGCAGCTGATGCATTAACCAGCTTAGACACCACTAATTGCCTTGAAAGTGCGTGCAGATTTGGCCAAGTTAAAGTAGTTAAAATGCTAGTAGACATACCAGAGCCACGAAAAGCCAATATAAATGAAAGGGTTTATTACAGGGGTGAAGAGCTTTATTACCGCGAGCCAGCATTATTTACAGCAGTTGAAAATAGACACAAAGGCTGTGTTGCATTCTTATTGAAAAGAGAAGAAATTAATCCAAACGTCCCTTATAAAGTCTACTCGAGTATTAAAGCGATCATCGATCAGGACACTGCGTTACCTATTCAAGTGGCAATCTACAACGGCTTTACAGAAATAGCTGAAATGCTATTAGCGCACCCCGACACCAATATTGATATATTCAATGACGCCGCATACCCTGTTGATCGTGCTGATAAAATTAAATGCCTACTTCAACATGCACATACAATTGAACAGTTACGTGATGCAGGACGTAAAGAAGGCCCTATCAGCGCTCTCATTGATTTATTAAATGGACCTGAAGCTTATACGAAGTCAATGCAATTGGAATATTTAATCATTGCATTCACTGAACTGGCCTCTAGGCACCGAACGAAGTCGCATGAACTTAAAAAAATATCAAACCCCACGCTTAAGCCGCTTATGACAGAAACCACTATAAGTAAGCTATTAAAAATAGTAGAGGACTGGGATTGCGAGGAAGGAATTAATGCACTATCAAAACTCTCTCTTGCGCCAGACGCGGATGAAGATGCGTTTCGCAGCGCAGCGCCGACTTATCCCTAGCCATTAATTTTTCCCGCTGCTGCTCGAAACTGCCCAGGGCTGTCTGATCGACAACGCCTCCAAGCACGTCGCAAATCATTGGCATCGACAAAGCCACCGCTCTCTGCCACTTGCTCAATACTTTGCTTAGTTTGGCATAACGCTTGCTTAGCCAAATCTAAACGCATTTGATCTATATAAGACTTTACTGTAATACCCGTCACTTGAATAAAGACACGTGATAAATGCCGCGCACTCACACCAACATGCGACGCCAATCGAGCAAGCGTCCATCGCTCACTGGGATTCTCTGCAATTAAACTTTGCACGTTTTGGATACGTACATCTATATGATTGCGGTATCGTAACCAAAAACTTATTTGAGGGTCATCCGAATTACGACGCATATAAGCAATAAGACTGCGCGCAACATCTAACGCAGCCAACGCGCCGGCTAATCGCTCAACAAGATACAATGCCAAATCAACCCCAGTTAAGATACCGGCACAAGTATATAACTTACCAGACTCAATAAAAATACGATTTTCCAGCACCTCCGCCGTTGGCTCTAGCATTTTTAGTTGCTTTAACAAGGTATAATGGGTAGTACATTGCTGATTAGCCAGCAACCCGCACAGCTCATTGAATGAGCAGATTTCAACAGTTTGGTCGGCCATCGTGATAGCAACCCGGTTTCGGATATAGGCAGGGACCATAGCACTTTCCAGTGAGTGTTTGTTTCTTACTGGGTGTTACTCTAGCTTGGCTGAATAGCTTGCGATAGATCCAGGGTGACAACGCCGGGTTGCGCTAGGTGCAACCTAACCCAAGCTAGGGTTAACGAGTCAGGCTGGATGGTTTATAAGGAAAATAAGTGGGTGGGCTTGTGTTCCAAGACCCTTTTAGTGCTAATTCTTTCTCTGAGCCAGCGCTATGATACGCAGCGAGACTTTGTGCGGTGTGACTTTCTGGGCTTCCGTAAAGTGATCTTACAGCGTGTGGCTTAATGTTAAAGACGCCTGCAGCTGGGTGTCTATGACGGCGTGGCCTGACGCTGAGTGTAATATCTTTATTGTCTTTTAAGCAGCTGACTATATTGGCTTTGCTAACTTTTATACCATCTTGGGTGTATAGGTTGAGCGCGTCAGCTTTGGGTCCGCCTAGGATTTCCATTGCGCAATCATGTGTATACTCAATCATAGTGAGCATAAGGTCATAGCCTTCCTCCAGGCTAAAACCACAGGTTGTTTTGTGTAATTCGTGAGAGGGGTCTATATCTGAGAAGAGTATCGTTACTTTCATGTGCTTCACCAATCTAATTTACTGTACTTTTAGACGGTATTATAATACTTCTAGATTAATAGAATATTAAATTCGGGAAAATAGAGTGCGGCTAAATTAACCAGCAATATATCAATAGGTTAATAAGTGTTAGAGGTAGATCAACGCAACTTCAAACTCGCTAATCCACACAGCACCAATATGAAGGTGATAATCCAAAAGCGGACAATGACCTTGGGTTCGGGCCAGCCTTTAAGTTCAAAATGATGATGCAGCGGCGCCATCTTAAATACGCGCTTGCCCGTTAACTTAAATGAAACCACTTGAATTATCACGGACAAAGTCTCAATCACAAACACACCCGACATGATAAAAAATACGATCTCTTGGCGAATAAATACCGCCACAACACCCAGCGCCGCACCCAATGCCAATGAGCCCACATCGCCCATAAATACTTGCGCAGGATAAGAGTTGAACCATAAGAAAGCCAAACCAGACCCAACCATCGCGCTGCAAAATACCGTTAATTCCCCAACCCCTGGCACATGCGGAATAATCAAATAATGTGAAAATAATTGGTTACCACTCAAATATGCAAATACTGCCATCGCGCCGGCAATTAATACCGTCGGTAACACAGCCAAACCATCAAGACCATCCGTCAAATTTACCGCATTACTGCTACCAACAATCACAAAAAATGCCAACACTACGGCACCCCAACCTAAGCTCGGCGTTACATTTTTAAAGAATGGCACAAATAATTGCGTATCTACCGGTAGATTAGTATGCATATACCAATACAATGACACAGCAATGGCAATTAATGCCTGCCAAATGATTTTCCAACGGGCCGACAACCCATCTGAGTTACGCTTTACCACCTTACGGTAATCATCCACCCACCCAATTGCAGCATTTGCCACCAACACAATCGATACCAACCACGTATAATGGTTAGTCCAATCACCCCATAAAATCATGGCAATCATTATCGACGCTACAATCAAAACGCCACCCATGGTCGGTGTGCCTTGTTTTTTTAAGTGCGACTGCGGACCATCATCACGCACCGACTGACCTATCTGCAGTCTGTTTAAACGACGAATCATGAATGGACCAAAACACAAAGCGACAGCCAACGATGTTAGGGCAGCAATAATCGACCGAAACGTTAAATATTGAAACACATGAAAACCATGATAGTACTGCTCTAAATATTTTGCTAACCACAATAACATTGCTAATCCTCTTTAATAATTGCTTGTGTCACTTCATTCATTTTCATTGAATTTGAACCTTTCACCAACACTGTTGCACCAGCAACCAATCCTTTTTTTAATTTTTCAATCAACTGTTGTTTATCATCAAAATGATATGCCTGCTCACCAAAACTTGTCGCAGTTAAACGACTCAAGTCACCATAACAATACAGTGCATCAATTGCAGCCGCACGCGCCGCTTCACCGACTTGGCTATGATATTGCTGCGCCTCATCACCCAGCTCACCCATATCAGCAAATACCAATATACGTTGTGGCTTATAGCTGGCTAACAATTCAATCGCCGCCATCATCGCGGTGGGATTAGCATTGTAACTGTCATCAATCACTTGGCAACCGGCAATGCCTGGCATTGCTACTAAGCGACGATTTTCAGGCAATGCCGCTTCCAATCCTTGCTTAATCGTATTTAAATCTATTGATAACGCATACGCAATGGCTGCCGCTGCCAAGGCATTCATCACATTATGCTTACCCAGCATCTGCAAGCGCACATCACACTGCCCCTGGTGGCTATGCAAGACAAATTGAATTTTTCCTTGCACATCTTGCTGCAACTCAGTGGCTTGAATATCTGAGCCATCAGACAAACCAAATGTAATCACTCGATGATTCCCAGCCATCAACCGCCATTGATCAGCAAACTTATCATCATGATTAATAATGGCTATGCCTTGCTGATTTAATCCACGATAAATAAAACCTTTTTCATTTGCCACACCCGCGAGGTTTTTTAAACCTGATAAATGTACCGGCGCCGCTAACGTAATCACTGCGACATCTGGCGCCGCCATATGAGTTAATTCTGCTATCTCCCCTGGCCCATTAGTGCCGATTTCTTGTACCACATATTGATACTCGGCTGTCATTTTCAATAACGTTAATGGCACACCAATGTGATTATTAAAACTGCCAATGCTGGCGAGTGTATTTCCCGCTAGCGATAAAATACTGTCAGTAAAAGCACGTGTAGTGGTCTTACCACAACTGCCAGTAATCCCCACCACCTTGGCAGGCATCGATCGGCGATGCATTGTAGCCATATCACCCAAAGCTGTTGTTGTATCTGCAACCACCAACAATGGTAACGGTGCTGGCGTCACCTCATGATCCACCATGGCTGCAATCGCACCGGCATCCGCGGCTTGCTGCAAATAATCATGGCCATCCAATTGCTCACCATGAATCGCCACGTATAACTCACCTGGCTGTAAAGTGCGCGTGTCAATACTGATGCCAGACACCGCATCCCAAGCCAAATCAATAGGCTCAATTAAAACTGATTCTACTACCGCTTTTGTTATCATTTACTCGCCTTCTAAACAGCGTTGTACCACTTCACGATCATCAAATGCAATCTTGTCAGTACCAATGATTTGATACGACTCATGCCCTTTACCTGCGACCAGAATTATATCGTCGATTTGCGCCTGTTGACAGGCCAAAGCAATCGCTTGTTCGCGTGCATGCACTATTTGCACATTTTCCGGCTGACTAAATCCCGCCATAATAGCTTGAGTAATCGTTTCAGCTGATTCCGTGCGAGGATTATCATCAGTCACTATCACGCAATCAGCATATTGCTCTGCTGCAGCCGCCATTTGTGGTCGCTTACCTTGATCACGATCACCACCACAACCAAACACACACCACAACTGCCCTTTACAATAAGGACGCAATGCCTGCAACGCTTTCTGTAAAGCATCAGGGGTATGCGCGTAATCAACCACCACTCGCGCCACATCACCCCCGCCATACACCTGCATACGCCCCGGCGCTGGCTGCAACTGCGGAATAACCTGTTTCATTCTTTCAATCGAAATATTATGCAAACCCAAAACAGCGATGACAGATAACAGATTAGCAATATTAAAATCGCCCAATAGTGATGTTGATGCCGAAAAATCTCCCCATGGTGTAGAGACACTAAATATTGTTTGAGTCTCTTCAACCGACAACGAAGTCAACTTCACTATCGCACCTGACCACTCAATGTCGTCTTTACAGCTGGTAGCAATAACATTTAATCTTTCTTTGTATTCATTCGCCCACTGCAGCCCATAAGGGTCATCAATATTAAAAACGGCGTTAGTTAAATCCGGCCATTCGAATAAACTTTTCTTTGCCTGCGCATAAGCCTGCATCGTCCCATGGTAATCCAAATGATCACGACTAAGCTGCGTAAACACTGCCGTATCTATTGCAACATCTGCAATACGATTTTCAGTTAACGCATGTGACGATACCTCCATCGCCACCACTTCAGCACCTTGCTGCCTGTATTCCGCCAACAACTGATACAACTCTATAACAACCGGCGTCGTATTATTGCCTAACTGAAGTTTATCAATAAAACCATTACCTACTGTACCTATCATTGCTGCTGATTGATGCAATAATGAAAATGCTTGCGCTAAGTAATACACACAAGATGACTTACCATTAGTGCCTGTAATACCAATCATCGAGAGATCACGCGAAGCATTACCATACACTTCCGTCGCAATATCTGCCAAGTGCTTATCTAGTTGTAAAACGGCTAACGCAGCAATAGGTAACTGCTTTATACTATCATCAGCGCCATCAGCTTCATAAATGATACTGCCTGCACCTAACTTAATCGCTTGCTGAATAAAATCACGTCGATCACACGTCGGTGCTCGAAAAGCTAAAAAACAATCTCCTCGCTTTACTGCTCGACTGTCAATGCATAACTGCTCAACTTGATTGGCTTGAAACCATGATTTAATTTTTTCCACAACATCCATACTCAAGATTTTAACCTTTAAGATTATCTGGTGCTATATTCAACAAACGCAAAGCACCCGACATCACCCTCGCAAAAGCAGGGGCTGCAACTTTTGCGCCAAAATGCTGCCCTTGCGGCTCAAAAATAATAATTGCCACAACCAATTGCGGATTACTAACCGGCGCAAAACCAACGAATGATGAAACGTATTTTTTCTTGTTATATCCCTGCGGCCCTGCAATATACGCCGTACCGGTCTTACCTGCAATATGATAACCTCGAATTTTTGCACGTCGCCCCGTACCGCCGCCTTCAACCACTTGTTGCAGCATACCGGTAATCGTATTTGCCACTTCGGGCGGCATCACTTGCTGACCTTGCACGGGTTGCTGCCGCCTTAACAGCGACACTGGCATTTTAATACCGCTATCCGCAATAATTGAATATGCTTGCGCTAATTGCAACGCAGTTACCGCCATTCCATAACCATACGCCATACCCGCTACCACACTGGGTCGCCAGACATCACGATCTACCAGTGTACCACTCGCCTCACCTGGAAAACCTGAACGTGTTCGCTCACCAAACCCCATTTCCCGCAATAAGCGCCAATAACCAACCGGCGGTAATGACAACATCAATTTTGCCGCACCAATGTTACTCGATTTTCTCAATAGGTCAGTTAAATTAATCACACCTAAATTTAAACCATCATCACGAATGGTATAACCACCGATTCTCATCCAGCCCGGCGAGGTATCGATGGTACTATCAGCCGTATACTTCCCACTTTCTAAGGCATACGCCACATTAAAAGGTTTAATTGTCGAACCAGGCTCAAAAATATCTGTAATCGCGCGGTTACGATAACGCCCATCAGTATCAACAGGTCGATTATTAGGATTGTATGTTGGCTGGTTCACCATCGCTAATACCTCACCCGTTTTTGGGTCCATAATAACAATCGATCCTGCTTTAGCCTTATACTTTTCTACCGTTTGCGCTAACACATCATAAGCTAAAAATTGCAATCGCTGATCAACGCTTAGCGTGAGGTCCTTACCCTGTACCGGTGACTTCACTTGTGACACATTAGCGATCACATGACCCAAGCGATCCTTTAACACTTTTTTCAAACCCGGGGATCCTGCTAACCACTGATTATAAGCCAGCTCAATTCCTTCCTGCCCCTGATCATCAATATTGGTAAAACCGACCACATGTGAAGTCACTGAACTTTCCGGGTAGAAACGCTTGTATTCTTTTTGTTCGTGCAACCCAGCAATAGCTAATTGCTTTACTCGCAAAGCGATGTCAGGTGAAACACGCCGCCTTAAATAGGCAAACTCAACTTCACCTCTTTTTTTACCACGTCGAGTGATAAACTTCTGGGGTAGCTGTAAAATAGTTGCTAACTGCTTAAGTTGAACAGGTGTCGGATCAAATTGCTGCGGGTTCACCCATATAGAAACTACTGATGTGCTTATAGCTAAAGGCTTTCCATTACGATCCCGAATCATACCACGATGCGCTGGCATCACCACATTTCGCAAAACACGTGCTTGGCTTTGTTTTAATAAAAAGTGACGCTGAAATACACCCAACTCAATCAAACGAAATAGCAATGCAGCCACAAGCAAAGCAAATAACGCATAGACCAAATAAAAACGCCAACGATACTTGCCTGCTTGTTTCACCATGCATCAATCACTACTGAGGCCACCTAATAACACAATGTTTTTTGCATTGGGCATTACCATCTGCAAATTTTTCTGCGCAATGCTCTGTACTCGCGACTGCGCACTCCATGTGCTTTGCTCTAACAACAACTTGCCCCATTGATTAGTTTGTTGTTGGTGCTGAGCTTGCAAGCTTTGTGACTCGATAAATAAACGTCGATTTAAATCTTTCACATAAATCAGAGTAAATGCCGATACGATAATACTAACTACTAAAAATGCTGTTAACCAAGACGACTTAATCGCTTCGATTAAGCCCGCTATGTTGAGACGCAGTTTCGCTCGCGTCGCCGAGCCTATTGTTAATCTCATGACACCTTCTCCGCAATTCGTAGTCGCGCACTTCGGGAGCGCACGTTATTAGCCAGCTCTTCCTCACTAGCCTTAATAACTTTGCCAATACATTTGAGTTCGAACTTTTCATCGCGTGCTCTAATCGGTAGGTTACTCGGTAACGCAGCACCTTTTGATTTTTGCTGCATAAACCGTTTCACCATGCGATCTTCCAACGAATGAAAGCTGATCACCGCTAACCGTCCCCCCGGTTGCAGTACATCCACCGCTTGAGTTAAAGCAGATTGCAGGTCTTCTAGTTCACGATTAATATAAATACGAATCGCTTGAAAACTCTTAGTAGCCGGGTGTTTTTTTTGATCATGTCTGCGCGGGCAAACTTTCTCTATTACATCCGCTAACTGCTTTGTTGTCTCTAGTGGCGACGTCTGGCGATCATTAACAATTGCGCGCGCTATGCGACGCGACTGTCGCTCCTCACCGTATTGCCATATTACGTTTGCAATTTCCTCTTGTGTTGCTGTTGCAATCCAGTGGGCTGCTGTTACCCCTTGCGAGTCATCCATTCGCATATCCAGCGGCCCATCACGTAGAAAGCTAAACCCCCGTTCAGCTTCATCCAGTTGTGGCGACGATACCCCTAAGTCCATCATTACGCCAGCCACTTCGCCGCGCCAGCCCAGCTCATCAACAAACTCAGCTAACTCAGCAAACGAACCGTGCTTAACAAGCACTCGTTCGTCGTTTAATGCATGGGCAGTTGCAATAGCGCGCGGGTCCTTATCGATAATCATTAAGCGACCTGCGGGTGACAACTGCGCCAATAGCGCTTTTGTATGGCCACCACGCCCGAAGGTTGCATCTATGTACTTTCCTTCGGGCCTGACGGCTACCCCCTGTAAAACCTCAGTCAGTAGCACCGGGCAATGCTTATCTTTCATTTTGTCCGACGCACCTCTCTATAAGGACAGATCATGCAGCTCAGCTGGTAACCCCCCGTCACCATCATGCTTCTGCTGCAGCCATGTATCTCTGCCCGAGTGCCACTGTTTTTCCCCCCAAACTTCAAATTTATTTCCTTGCCCCACCAGCATTATGTTTTTTTCCAAATCGGCATATTCGCGAAGCAATGGCGGAATCAGGACTCTGCCTTGTTTATCCATCTCAACTTCTGTCGCGTGGCCAATTAACAGTCGCTGGATTCTTCGTGTTGCACTATTAAAACTCGGCAACGCCTCCAACTTCTGTTCAATTAATTCCCATTCACAGTAAGGGTACATCAGAAGACATGGTTCTTCGGTATCGATGGTGATGACTAGGGAGCTGCTGCCGTCTATCTGCAATAATGCGCGGTAACGACTGGGAATGGCCATTCGTCCTTTGGCATCTAGAGCATTGGCAGTGAGCCCTCGAAACATCATCCTTTTCCTTCTGTTCCCCACTGATACCCACATTATACCACCTAATTACACATTTTGCACATTACTGGGGATTTTTTATGCGAATACGCCACATAATTGGCAAGTCTTCACCCACCAACTGACTTCTAACATCAATTACAGCAGGTAATTAACTGAAAATAATCAAATTTACCAGTGGTATAAAAATGACCACCAAATAAACAATTACTTATATTCTTTAAAACCACCCCACAAACCTCACCAGTGACATCTGCACCTATTTTGCTTATAATCTGCGCCGAGTCAGCTAAACAGTCGCTTCCCTTACGGGAGGAGGAAAGTCCGGGCTCCACTGAGTAAGAGTGCCAGGTAACGCCTGGGGGGCGCGAGCCCACGGCCAGTGCAACAGAGAGTAGACCGCCCTCTATATATATAGAGTGGTAAGGGTGAAAGGGTGCGGTAAGAGCGCACCGCGGGGCTGGTAACAGCAACGGCATGGTAAACCCCACTCGGAGCAAGACCAAATAGGGATTCTCGCTTTAAGTAGCAAGTGCACTCAGCATTAGAATCCGGGTAGGTTGCTTGAGGTTAATGGCGACATTAATCCCAGATAGATGACTGTTCACGACAGAACCCGGCTTACCGGCTGACTCAAACTATGGAGTTATTCACTAACCCCAGCGCCATATCGTAAACCATTTTTTTACGACTACCGGTTATTTTAACCGTCATTTGTACCGCTTGTTTTAATGATAATTCTTCTAACAATGTCATGAGTATTTTTTCACACGCCGCTTCTTGCTCGCCTTGCGATTTTTTTTCAACACAACCTTCAAGCAATAATACAATTTCCCCACGCTGCTGTTGACGATCCTCATCCACGCGTATTACCGCTTCATCTAATGTAAGTGACAATAAAGTTTCATGCGTCTTAGTTAACTCACGCGCAATCACTATTCGTCGATCACCGCCAAAAATATCTACCATGGCACGCAAAGTAGATAATACACGTCGCGGTGATTCATAAAAAATAAGTGTGCGCGATTCACTAGCCAGTACTTGCAGTTGTTTTTGGCGCGCTGGTATTTTAACCGGCAGAAAACCAATAAACGTAAAACGATCCGTTGGTAAACCCGAGACCGATAGCGCTGCAATTGCGGCACAAGGCCCCGGCAATGGCACCACTTTGATACCTTCTTGGTAACAAGACGACACCATGCGATAACCAGGATCACTGATCAACGGCGTACCCGCATCGCTAATCAACGCGACATTGGTTCCCGCCTTTAGCCAACCTAATAACTTTTGCACTTGACGCTCTTCATTATGATCATGCAATGCGACTAGCGGCTTATGAATACCATAGTGATCCAACAAAATCATACTATGACGCGTATCCTCACAAGCAATCTTATCCACAGACTGCAATACCTCCAACGCACGAACAGTGATATCCGCCAGATTACCAATTGGTGTAGCAACGAGGTATAATTGACCAGGTTGTGGCATATGCCCCTCAAGTGTTATGGTTTGAAAAATTTATTCACATTATTACAAGCGATAGTTTACATGAAGCTTATACGTCTGATAACAGGTTTTTCCCTTTTTATTTGTCTAGTTATTGCCGGTTGTACGACTGTTGGTCAACGCCAAAAAGGCGACCAGCTGTCCGCTAATGCTTATCTGCAGAAAGCTGCCACTTCAGCAGAGCCGCAAAAACAGTCATACTTATTAAGCGCTACATCGCGCTATTTAACTGACAGGCAACTAACTCAAGCCAATCAAGTATTAACCAGCATCGACGTATCAATGCTACCACCACCACTGTTAATTCGTTATCAACTGGCCAAAGCAAAATTATTATTGCTGCACCACAAGTCCACACCCGCACTGCAGTTACTAAATCAATTGAATGACAACCCCAAGCTAAACCAACAACAACGACTCGCCATGTCAGGTTTGTATGTAATGGCATTTCAAGCGAAAGATAATGTGTTGGGCTCGATCGATCATTACAATCAAATGTTACAATTGGCCGATGACTCAGAACAACGCCAAGAAACCTTAATTCAAACCTGGGACTACCTGCAAACACTTCCAACACCTGACCTTCAAAAAATGTCAGACTCACATGTGCTGACCTCATTACAAGAAGGCTGGGTCGATTTAATTTTAGTCGCCAATAATTCAGCACCAGCTACAAATTTACAGCAAAGCTTACAACAATGGCGCGCACAATTTCCCAACCACCCAGCCGAAGCCTTATTGCCAAGCTCATTTAGCCAAACCGTCATGCAACCCAGCCATCAAGTATCATTATTGTTGCCTTTGAGTGGCCCATTGGCGAGCACAGGTCAGGCGATTCGCAATGGCTTTTTTGCCGCATATTATAATGCCAAAAAACAAGATGCCAATGCGCCCGATGTAAAAGTAATCGATAGTGGTAATGGCCATATCGGAGAGCTGTATCAGCAAGCGGTGCAAAATGGCTCTGACTTTGTAGTTGGACCACTGACTAAAAATAATTTACGCCAATTAATTTCACTGAACAAATTACCCGTACGCACATTGGCACTAAACACCCTAGCCGAACCGGTGTCAGATCAACCTATGTTATATCAATTTGGCTTATCGCCTTTAGATGAAACTCAACAAGTGGTACACAAAGCATGGCAAGATAACCACACCCGTGCGATTGTTATTGCACCGTCAGGAAGTTGGGGTGATACGATTGCTAATGCTTTCACTTCATCATGGCAACAACAAGGCGGCACCGTAGTCAGCACTTTACGTTTTAAAAATTTAAATAACTTATCATCACAAATTCGCTCACTATTGCACATTGACTCAGCACAAAATCGATATAACGAATTACGCCGCTCGCTCGGTAAAAAAGTGCGCTTCGTGCCTTATCGTCGCCAAGACGTGGATATGATTTTTATGGCAGCGCAACCCAATGCAGCTCGCCAAGTTCGGCCGCTATTAAAATACTACTATGCCGGCGGTATTCCTGTGTATGGCATTTCTTCAGTCTATAGCGGTATTGCGAAGACTCGGCTTGACCGCGACCTCAATGGCATTCTGTTTGTCGATATGCCCTGGGTGGTTGACCCGAATCGCACACTAACACCTTCGCTCGACCAACTGCGAATCAATGTGAGCAAGCTGTGGCCAAAAGGCTATCAACGCCATACCAAGCTCTATGCACTGGGTGTCGATGCTTATCACTTAATCAGCGCCTTAAATAAACTCACACTGCTGCCAAAGTTTGGGGTTAGTGGCGCTACTGGTCGTTTATACCTCGCGCCTGATCAACATATCTACCGCCGACTGTTGTGGGCGCAAATGCAGCAAGCACAGCCGGTATTGCTTCATTAATGAAGCAATACCTCCTGATATGATACGCACGCAAAGACAAGTAATTTTTACAAAGACAAGTAATTTTTAACAAATCCGGGTATTATTCCGCCGCAATATAGTGTCTTATAAGTACCCCCCAACAAATGGAGGCACGCATGGGATACACGCAACGCATTGGATCGATTGCTGAACAAGCGGCACTTAATCACCTACGCCGCCATGGCTTACGGTTATTTAAACGCAATTTTCGCAGTAGATACGGTGAAATTGATTTAATCATGCAACACAAAACGGTATTAGTGTTTGTCGAAGTACGCTATCGCCGCTCACAAGATTATGGTGGCAGCATCTTATCGATCACAGAACTCAAACAACAGCGCATTATACGTACCGCTCAATACTATTTATTTAAACAACGCCAATTTCAACATTGGCCTTGCCGATTTGATGTCGTCGGTTTCGATAAAAGTAAAATCACCTGGATTAAACACGCCTTCGAAGTACCTGAAAAAATGCTATGGTAAGTGCAATTCGTAGCACTCTCATGATATATTTCGCAATCAAGTGACTTACGCAAAACGCGATCATTTATACCAAGGATTAGCATGGATTTATTTGAATCAATAAAACACCACTTTACCGAAAGCATTCAGGCAAAAATTACCTGTGCCGACACGCTGCTCGATGAAATCAGCCAAGCCAGCGAGCAACTGACACAATGCTTATTAGAAGGCCATAAATTCCTCGCTTGCGGTAATGGTGGCTCAGCATGTAATGCACTGCACTTTACTCATAATATGCTCAACCGTTTTGAAGCCGAGCGACCCAGCTTACCGGCACTCGCTTTATCTGCCGATACTGCCACCTTAAGCGCAATTGCCAATGACGAAAATTACGATCAAGTTTTTTCTAAACAAATAAAAGCATTTGGCCATGCTGGTGATTCATTGCTATTGTTTAGCACAAGCGGCAATTCAGCCAACTGCCTGCAAGCACTAGACGCCGCTAACAGTCGAGAAATGAATGTGATTGCATTTACTGGCGGTGATGGCGGTGAATTAGCTACCCGCCTGAATCCAAATCATACCGAAATTCGCGCACCTTCAGACAGCACGCCACATATTCAACAATGTCATCTTGTCATCATTCACTGTCTATGCGATATTATCGACAAACAATTGTTCCAAAATGAGGGTTGAGCGATGAAATTAAAAATGTTGTTACCAGTAGTGTTACCTTGCGTATTATTGACGTCAGGTTGCGTACCAACGGCATTACTTGTAGGTGCAACAGCTGGTGGCGCCATTGTTTATGACAACCGCCCATTGAAACAAACGAAGAGCGATCATCGCGCCAATCAAATCGCACATTACCGCCTCTCACGCGATGCTGCGATTGAAAAAAAATGCCATATTTCCGTATCAACCTATTACGGCATTATGCTATTGGTTGGCCAAGCACCGACCCCTGAACTAAAAGCACAGGCATATGCCATGGTGAAAAACATTCCAGATGTGAACCGCATCTATAACGAAATCACTGTCAGTGAGCCTTCATCATTAGGACAACGTGCTGATGACGCCTGGATTACCAGTAAGATCCGCTCGAAAATGTTATTACAATCTGGCTTACGCTCCACAAATATTAAAGTTGTAACTGAAAATGGTGTGGTTTATTTGCTAGGCCATGTGTCGCATCAGCAAGCAACTTTAGCTACGAACGTAGCTCGCCGTGTGGGTGGAGTGCGTAAGGTTGTTAAAGTATTTGAATTCCCGTATTAATTCTCGCCTCTGTCATCCCGGGATGACTAAACCGTCATTGCGAAGCCTTCGTAGAAGGCTGAAGCAATCTCACGACAGAAGCTAGATTGCTTCGTCGCAAGCTCCTCGCAATGACATAGTTGATGACAGCTACGCTGTATGATTTTCCTGGATCCCGGATCAAGTCCGGGATGACAGCTACGCTGTATGATTTTCCTGGATCCCGGATCAAGTCCGGGATGACAGCTACGCTGTCACTTAACAACTTTAAGGGTTGGCTTGCCGGTTGGCTTACCACCTGCAGGTGGCTGACTGCCGCCTGAAGCTCCACCGCCAGTAGGGTTGATGGGGCCATCACTTCCGCCATCTTCATCGTCTTCACCAAACACCATGCCACGGCCATTCTCAAAAGCATAAACCGCTTTAACAGCACGGATAGGTACGTAGACATGCTGAGGCACACCTGAAAAGCGCGCATCGAATTCGATTGCTTCATTGCCCAAAGCCAATCCACCAATCGCTTGCGGCGCTAGATTTAAAATAATTTTGCCATCTTCTATAAAGCGTTCTGGCACAGCAACGTTCGGTAATGTGGCATCAACCAAGATATAAGGGGTCAATGCATTATCAACCACCCAATCATAAATAGCGCGAATTAAATACGGCCGACTAGATGTCATCATGCTCTCTGATCTCACGCTCAACTTCAGTTAAACTCACCTGGAAGGAATCACGATCAAAAATACGCTCAGCATACGCTTCAATCAATTTTGCTTGCTTAGGAGGTAACTCGATACCCAAGCTGGGTAAGCGCCACAATAGCGGAGCAACAACACAGTCCACCAATGAAAATTCATCACTTAAGAAAAACTCCATCTCAGCAAAAACTGGCGCTAAAGAAGACAAGCTTTCTCGCAGGTCGCGGCGCGCAATGGCCGCAGCCTCACTGTGCGGATCATTATTAATGGTACGATAGAGGCTATACCAATCTTTTTCGATACGGCACATCATCAAACGGCTTTTAGCCCTTGCTACTGGATAAACAGGCAACAACGGCGGATGCGGAAAACGCTCATCGAGGTATTCCATAATCACACGCGATTGATACAACACCAATTCACGGTCTACCAAGGTTGGCAGTGTGTTATAAGGATTTAATTCAGCTAGATCTTCAGAAGGATGATTAGCGTCAATGTTCAGCACGTCAACGCTGACACCTTTCTCAGCTAGCACGATACGCACTTGGTGGCTATCGATATCCAGCGTACCCGAATATAAAGTCATTACTGATCTACGCAACATAGTCATGGATTTCCTCACCTCCTGCTGGAAAGAAACTGGCTGTAACCCTAGGATTCGACACCGATTAAGCCCCTAAAAATAGCAATCTCCCGTCTCCAGCCTCACAAACTGATGGCCAGGCGGGAGTAATGCACACAAAAAACGTAATAGTAACAGATAATTAACGTTTCGAGAACTGTGTTCCCTTTCTCGCTTTATGACGACCGACTTTCTTACGCTCAACCATACGTGGATCACGAGTAACGTAACCAGCTTTGCGCAAAGAACGATGCCATGCGCCGCCGCCTTCGCCTTCATCGCTTTCACTTTGCAAACGCGCTTGTTCAAAAGCGATTAATGCACGTGTAATACCGTGGCGAATTGCGCCAGCTTGACCACTGATACCACCGCCCTTCACTGTAATATGTGCATCGAATTGATTCGTTGCATCAACAGCAATCATTGGCTGCATCACAACCATACGGGCAGTTTCTCTACCAAAAAATTCTTCAAGTGACTTACCGTTAATCGTCATTGCGCCTTTACCAGGACGTAAAAATACACGTGCTGCTGAAGTCTTTCTGCGACCGGTTGCTACGTATTGCTGTACAGCTGCCATAAATAATTCCTCTAAATATCAATCGGTTCTGGTTTTTGAGCCGCATGTTGATGCTCTTTACCAGCATATACTTTTAACTTTTTAAACATTGCTCTGCCCAAAGGACCACGTGGTAACATGCCTTTTACAGCTAACTCAAGCACACGTGTTGGCTGACGCTCCTGCATCTGCTCAAAGGTCATTTGTTTAATACCACCTGGAAAACCAGTGTGTCTATAATAAACCTTACCTTTTGACTTGTTGCCGGTTACACGGATCTTATCAACGTTAACAACGACCATATAGTCGCCAGTATCGCAATGCGGTGTATATTCTGGTTTATGCTTACCGCGCAGGCGCTTGGCCAACTCGCTAGCTAAACGGCCTAAAGTTTTCTCTGCTGCGTCAACTACGTACCAGTTATGTACCGCTGTTTCCGCATTTGTCATAATTGTTTTCATTACAGGTAATCTCATTCAAATGCATGCTGAAAGGGTGAGAATGTTACATGACTGCCCAGGAATAGACAAGCCCTTTTTCGCGAAATACACGGTAATTCACCGGTTTTTTGTACACCCGATCACTACAATTGAGAAAAACCCGCAAAAAACGACATATCAGCGCCGAAAACAATTGATATTATGAAATAAATCGTGATAACTTATGTGCTGTTGTGGTTTAGTTAACCCTTTGATCTATCTCGAAACTAAGGAATGACTAAGCTCGATTGTTAAACGGAAAAGAGGGACCCCCGCAATGGCAACAAAAACAACGCGTAAAAAAACAACGCGTGCAACAAAACGTAAAACAACTACTGCTAAGAAAGCAACAACTGCTGCTCGTAAGGCAAAAGCAAAAACAGCTGTAAAGCGTAAAACTACAGTAAAGAAAAAATCTACCGCAAAAAAAACTGTAGCGCGCAAAAAACCAGCTAAAAAAGTAACAGCCAAAAAAGCAGCAACTAAAAAAGTAGTAACTACTGCTATTTCTAAAGCCATGAACAAGTCACAAGTCATGACACATATTGCTGAACATACTGACCTTAGTAAAAAACAAATCAGCGAAGTGTTTGAATGCATGGGTAATTTGATGCACCGTCATCTTAGAAAACGTGCTGCTGGCGAATTCACTGTACCAGGCTTAATGAAATGTACAGTTAAACGCAAACCTGCAACTAAAGCTCGTAAGGGTATCAACCCATTCACTGGCGAACCAACAACATTCAAAGCAAAACCTGCTCGTAATGTCGTAAAGGTACGCCCATTGAAAAAATTGAAAGAAATGGCTGAAAGCTAATCCAATAAGCTTTTGATTTTCGAATGCCCTGCTTGCAGGGCATTTTTTTATGGTAGACTCGCCCAAAGACTTAAGCCTAATTTAAGCAGCGACACTTATAATCAATAAATGTTATAAGAAACTTTTTGATTTTGAAGGCAATATTAAAATCATCAGTTACTAGCATTACAGATATTGATTAGGCAGATAACAATTTTTAAGGCAAAGGTGAGTTTATTATGGGAATTTCACAGTGGTTCACTGGCAAAAACAAAGGTAAAGCATTCGGTTATGCCAAGGAACTCTATAATACGCACTTACATCATCGACTACCTGGATTAAACGCTCACAAGCAAAGCACTCTAGAACGCATGGGTTATGCCATCTATGCACAAGCCAACAAAGACCCAAGTGTAGTTAATGGCCCCAACACGCGATTAGCAAAGGCCAATGAGCTAGCCGGCAGCTGCGGCCTTACACCGAAGAATACAGACGCACTACGAGCGCACATAAAAAAACTATCTGAACTACCAGCCACCGCTGCAGAATGCAAAGATGGGCAAAGCACACTACACGCTACACTACAAAGCTACGACAAAGCTTTGGCAAGCCAGCCAACTGGCGCGCCCCCTGAATCATTTAACCAATACATGCAGGCACAAGCCAGAGCCATTGATGCTTATGATGCACAGGTCAAAGAGCTTACAGATTTCCAACAAACGCTTGCTAGCGCTACTCCCAGCAGTTCCGCCGAATATGACCAACTACTTGATAAGTGCGAAAGCCAATCAGAAGCCGCCATCCCTACTGCTGTCATTACAGCCGCCCCCTTGGACCGTGCTGAACCCGCGCACAATTATCAGGCACCAGCAGATAGCGACCTTGCTGGAATCACGGCTGAATCAACAGGCGAACAAAAACAAACGGCCAGAGACAGCCACAAAGCGGACTGGGTAACACAGCATAGAACTGATAATGCTGCATTTTACACTGCTAATGAAGGCGCCTACGAACAAAGACTTGCTCAGCAAATTACTTCAGCCAGACAATCACTTGAAGCAGTTGCCCCGCGCGGCGTTATTGCTAAAGGTCAAGATGCTGCAGGCAAACAGATTTTAACGGTTAACCCTGTTGAAACTAACGGGACTGGAACTTTACGCCCACCGCCTTTACCAACCCCAAAACTTGGCGAACTTATACCACGCGGGGAAACCATTGGTGACCGCGCTACAATGAAAGCCATTGATGCTCATGATACAGCGGCTGAAAATCTAGATAAAGCACAGCTCAAAGTGAGTGAATTATATGAGAAACATCGCGGGCTTGAAGCAACAGGTAAAATTGCTGGTGACGGTTATGCAAAACGTATGGCCGCCGAAGAATTAGCCGGCGCGCAAAAAGAATTAGCATCTGCAAAAGATGAACACACTACAGCATGCGACAACCTATATGATTTAGCCAAATTAGGTAATGAAAAATCAGCACATCGTATTGCAAGACTGCTACGTGATCAAGATGGCGAACACACTAAGTCAACTTTGCAATCACTGCTTAATGGCTTGTCGCCAAACAAAGCCAACGGATTACAAAGAGCGATGGATATGCGAGAGTCATATGACAAGCAGAGCTCTGCTGGTTATCGTGTCAGCCCAGCAAAAAACGGCTTCCTGATGGCCATGTACCATAAAATTTGTCAATCTGACCCTCTGTTAGGATTAGTTATTTACGGCATATGCCGATTGATATCATTTATCGCTGGTAAGCCCTGCGGAATTTTTGAAGAGATTGAAGGCAGTAAAATGCTGCAAGGCGAACGAATGAAGTGTTTTAGCGAGTACTGCGATACCGAAGGCCCTATGGCCGATAAGCTAGAACAGCGCTTAATAGGATTAGAGATTGATAAAAATGAATTACACTTCCAACTTAAGTATGATGAAGCAGCAGTAAAGCAAAATTACGATGACTATAAAGAGTGGCTAAAGCAGCCAGGCAATGAACACAAGAGACCTGAAGATTATGCCAAAGAAGAAGGAAAACCGCTGCCGACAGAGCCCGGTGCCGCAAAAAAACTGTGTGAAAAACACCAAAAAGGTTTTCATAAATTCAGCGTGAACTATGCAAAAGAACAAGTCAAAAAAGAGCTTGCAGACTTTAAGAAGAAGCAAGGGCTAAAAGCCGAGGAACATAAAGACGATGAAGCTGGCAATCCAGGCTCCCCAACTGCTGTCAGCGCCGAGCGAGATGGCGGCTCTTCCCCCACCGCTATTGTGCCTGGAGATGACGATGACCCAACAAGTGGTGCAACTAACGGTAGCGCAGCTAGAGTGCCTGCTCCACCCGCAAGCGGTGGAGAAAACCCAGGCGTAATAAGTGGCGCAGCTCGTGGAGAAGGTGGCCTCGGAACTCAGGGTGACCACACACACACTACAACAAGAGGCGAATCAGTAGCAGCCGCAGCAGCAAGAGTTCCTGCAACTGGTGACAGCCCCAGCCCCTAACTAACAACTCAACGCGCCGAAATAGTCTGTTGAATCTTACGCCGTAGCTGTTCTTCATCTTCTTTATTGCGACGAATAAGACGGCGCTTAGCAAAGTCTTTTTCGCTGGGCTCAAACCCCTCAACCACAAACCCACGGTCATAGGCTTCTACCCATGCTGCCCATTGCATTAACGGGTGGCCATCAACAATAAGCAAGCCTTCCCAACCACGCTCATCAGCAATTCGGATCATTTCGACGGCAGTTTCATACGCTTGATTCACAATCGTGCCCTTACCGGGATTAATAATTTCGCCACCCTTCTCACCTTCTTCAGGAATAGTAAAATCACCACCGCCCCATAACAACAAACCGGGAGAGGCACTCATGGCATTGCCATAGTCATAGATGGTCCAGCCACTGCGATCGGCAGTTATAAAAGCCGGTTCAGTCGGCGGGTCAACTTCAACACGGGTATCAACAATTTGTAAGAAAGGAAACTTATCAAATAAATACAAAATATCGAGTGGTTTAATGTCCCATAAAAACAATCGTGGATCATCAACGCCAGCTTGATCAGCTACCGCCGCAATTTCATCCAGCATCGCTCGCTGCTCATCGGTCAAATCCAGCCCATCAAAGTTAAAACCATCACTGTCATCAACACCTGCGCCCTCACCCTCAAATGCCTCTGGTTCTGATTCCGGCTGTTCGTTAGAGGGGGTATTCCCCTCGTCTTCTGGCTCGTTTTCGTCCGCCATAATATTGTATTTCCTCACTGCTGTTGTGGAATTATCTTGGCAGAATCAACAACAAAGTGCAATGCTCTGTCATTGCGAAGCCTTCGACAGAGAAGGCTGAAGCAATCCCCTTCATCACGAGGAATGAGGCGACGCGGCCGATCCAGATTGCTTCGTCGCAAGCTCCTCGCAATGACATGCCTCGCCTACCCACATAACGTACCACGCCTACCCGCTTTACGATGGCTTTAGCTGATCGTTCATATAACGAAATCCGCTTATATGTATATTTGGTGTTTTTCAGATACCGCTAAGGGTCGCTAAAAAGAAAACCGTCAGATAAATAGTAACGCTGGTTAAGTAAAACTTAAGACTAGTCATGTACACTGCCCTGAATGAGTAATTTAAGTTGGCTATACTAGCCCAGGCAAACACCACAAACCTGATAATTTTTGCGCATATGAAACAGTCGACCGAAATCAATTACCAACAACGCATATTGCGCGTGCTGAGCTATATCAATAAGCATCTTGATGATGAACTGAGCTTGGAGCAACTAGCGGAATTGGCATATTTTTCACCGTATCATTTTCATCGCATTTTTACACAGATCACCGGTGAGTCATTAAAAGAGTATATCCGTCGTCGTAAAACGCATCGTGCGATTATGCATTTGGGGCTGACTGATCGTACCATTACTCAAATCGCGTTTGATGCCGGCTTTGGTTCAACCGAAGCGTTTAGCCGCCATATTAAAAAGCATTTTAAAGTATCGCCACGTGAAGTGCGTCACGGCTCACAACAGATGATCGATAAACTGGATCAATTGTACGGCAATAAACCGACGATTGATGTAGAAATTATTGAGCGTGAGCCCACACAACTGGCCTATCTATTACATATTGGTCCCTATGAGGAAGCGGTTTATGCTTGGGAACATATAGCGCAACTGGTGGGCTTGCCCACGCTGATTTCGAATGAAACCCATTGCTACGGCATCCCATATGATCACCCACACCTCACCGACCCAGAGAAATGTCATTATGCTGCATGCATTAGTTGGCAAGATCGTTTTGCTGAGATTGATGAACTGCACCACATGACTTTGGCAGGTGGCAGGTATGCGAAAGTCGTGCACCATGGTAATGTGGCGAATATTGAGCAAACCTATGATCAATTTACGCGATACATCGTGCAACAAGATAAACTCGACTTTGCAGAATCACCCAGCATCATGCATTACGTTAATATGACTCACTTTGAAGACCCAGAAAAACAAGTCACTGAGATTTTCTTTCCGCTGACCAAATAAATACAACTCCATAGCTCTGAATTTAATTAGATAACTGCCTTAGCCAGTAAGGCTGGCAGGGGTACCTTTCGAACGGCGTGTGGTACACGGAAGTAAGGGAACACGAGGATAGGGACATCCGTTCGCGAGAAAGGTATCCCTGAAAGCCTTACGCGGCACGATGGCAGTTATCAAAGCCAACAGTTTTTGCTACAATCCCTTCGATGACAAAAAAACTCAGCTTACAACAACAATACGCCAAAAACAGCATTTGCTTTGGCTGTGGCCCCGCCAATAATAAAGGCTTGCATATCAATAGTTATATTGAAGGCGATAAAGTGATTGCCGAATTCTCACCACAACCCGAACATCAAGCATTTGAAGGTGCGGTATCCGGCGGCATTGTCGGCGTGCTGATGGATTGTCATTGTAATTGGACGGCTTGTTGGGCACTGATGCAACACCAAAACTTGAACACCCCACCCTGCACGGTCACTGCAGAATATTGCATCCAACTCAAAAGACCCACCCCCAGCGATAGCATATTACGCTTAGAAGCATGGGTTGAAAACATCAGTGGTCATAAGGCCATGACTGCTGGACGCATTATTGCTAACGATAAAATCACCGCTACCTGCCAAGGTACATTTGTTGCCGTCAACGAGTCTCATCCCGCCTACCATCGCTGGTAACATGGGCAAGATAGCATCACCCACTTAGTTCTAGACGCGGCGCAAGCGAGTGAATCGAGGGCGTGTATAGAGACATACATAACCGATGATCGAGCTTGCAACAATGTATAGAGCTAGCGACCTGGTTCGTCATTCCATAGGATTTTATGCAACTGCAATTGAAAACGCACGGGCAATTGATCAACCACAATCCAATCGGCCAATTCACGCGCCTTGATTTGCTCAAAGCTCGGTGAAAACAACACCGGACAACACGATAGCAATTGATGTTCTTCAATAATTTGTTTCGCCCAGTCATAATCAGCGCGACTGCACAATACAAATTTGAGTTGATCATTCGGCTGCAACAATCCCATATTCTGCCAACGATTCTTGCTCACTTCACCTGAGTCAGGTGTTTTGATATCCACGACACGACTGACACGATCATCCACCTTGCTGATATCCAATGCACCACTGGTTTCCAATGATACGGCATAACCTAAATCACACAGTCTTTTCATCAGAAGAATAACTGCCGGCTGCGCTAACGGCTCACCACCAGACACAGTAATATGTTTTAGTGTTGTGTGTTTTTGTGCTTGCGCAACGATATCATCGAGTGAAATACGCTTGCCACCATGAAATGCATATTCAGTGTCACAATACTGGCAACGCAATGGGCAACCGGTTAAACGAATAAACAGCGTGGGCCAGCCGACAGTGTCGGCTTCACCCTGCAGTGAATAAAAGATTTCGGTAATCCGTAGTGATTCACCAACCCTTTCCTTGTGGTCGTTAACGACCTCATTGGACATGGTTAGTTTCTTTCCCCGCGGCAATTTGTTGTAATTGAATGCTGGCCAATTGCGCGGCTGTTGTACCTGGGTACTGCTTCTTCAGCGCGGTATATTCGTTTTTAGCGATAGCCGTTTTACCCTGGCTCATATGAATCATAGCAATCTTTAACTTAGAATCTGCCACTTTATTACTTTTTGGGTAATTCTTAACAACCGTTGAAAATTCATTGACTGCTTTATCGGTTTGGCTTTGGCGCAAATAGATTTCACCCAACCAATAGTGCGCATTCACTGCATAACGACCATTCGGATAACTGCTCAAATAATTTTGCAAGCCTTCCATCGCCGGTGTGAACTTTTTCTTTAATACTAAGGCAAAAGCTGTCTGATAGGTTTGCGCATCTTTTAAGTTAAAGTTTTGTGATGCCACATTGCTATTTAATTGGCTAGTCACATTACTGCCTGCTGCTTTATTGCTATTGCTGCTAGGGTTGCTTGAACTACTGCTGGACGCGGGGCCTGTGCTATTGGTGCTACTGTCATCACCATTACCAGAATTATTCACTAACGCTTTTAACTGCTGAATACGCTGGTCAACATCTTGATAGAAGCTACGCTGCTGTGTGTTGAGCAATTTCAAATCATGTGATTGCACTTGCAATTGACCACGCAACTGTTGAATTTGGTTTTGCAGATCACTGATCTGCTGAGGTAAGTTCATTGCCGTGATGTTTTGTACTTGACGTGCCAATTGCCCCAAGCGCTGACCGACCGGCGCAGAACTATCCATGGCAACCGATGTTGTGGATGCTACTGGCTGATTCGATGCATTACTGCTTGAAGATGAATCAGAATCATCCGCATTGGCATCATTATCACTAACGTCCGTCACCTTAGCTGGCTGTTGCGCATTGGTATTCGCCGCCAATTGCACATTGTCATTGATATCGACAACCGGAGCAGGATTATCTGCATAGATAAAACAAACAGCTGCTAAACCTGCAGCAGCTGTTACACCTAAAATAGATTTTTTTGATTTAAACATTTTTTAAGTTGCCTCATAAACCAAGTTAACACGGCGATTTAAACGCCACGCGGCTTCATTTCCACCAAACACAGCCGGACGTTCTTTGCCGTAGCTGACCAATTTTATTTGGTCTTTAGAAACGCCATGCTGTAATAAAATATCTTCAATTGTTTGATCACGGCGCCAGCCTAAACCAATATTAAATTCGCGGCTACCCCGATCGTCGGTATTTCCTTCCAAACGCACTTTGGCATTGGGGTTGTTCACTAAATAATTCGCTTGCGCTACAATCGCGGCCATATCAGCTTGACGCTTTAGTCCACTGCTATTAAACGTAAAATAATAGGTTTGATTTTCCGGTGCTCTTGTCGAATTCTTTACCATATTAGGGTAGCTGCCATCACTGGCGTCGGCTGTTACAGCACCACTTTGACCATCTACCGCTTGCTTGCCATTCAACGCATAAGTCTGCGCGCCACCGGCATCGGCTGCATTCGCTGTTTGTGATGCCACAGCATTAGTATCTGAAGAATTCTTACCTGCCATATTACAAGCACTCAAACTAAATGCACACGCTACAATTACCGCAGGCATCGTTAACGTATTGAATTTCATGGTTATCCTCCCTTTAAATTACCCTTGCAAATAGGGCGACCAAGCTGGCTCTTGTACATTACCTTCCCGCGCGGGCAAACGCAACTTTATTCGACCATCGGTTGACACCATTGCCAGCACGCCACGACCACCATAACTGGTGGCATAAATTACCATCTTACCGTTTGGCGCCAAGCTCGGTGACTCATCGGAATTGGCGCGCGTTAATACGTTGACGCGACCGCTCGATAAGTCTTGTTTGGCGATACCAAATAAACCACTTTTACGATGTAACATCACGATACTTTTTTCATCTGGCAAGAAACGTGCACGCGCATTGTAGTTGCCATCGTAAGTCACACGATTGATCTTACCACTGTCTAAATCATACTGATAAATTTGCGGGTTACCGCCACGATTAGAAGTAAACAGTAATGAACGACCATCCGGAGCCCAGTTAGGCTCGGTATCGATCGAGCGACCACGAGTAAGCTCGGTTAATTGCTGACTGCGCAAGTCTAAAGTAAATAACTTAGGATTACCCGACCGAGTTAAGACCAAGGCCACCTTATCACCCTTAGGCGAAAATGCTGGAGCCCCATTGATACCTGGCAAAGCGCTTATTTTGCTGCGCTTACCCGTAGCGAGTTGCTGCACGTAAACCGCAGCGCGGTGCCCCTCAAACGACACATAAGCAATCTGCTTACCATCCGGTGTCCACGCGGGTGACATGATCGGCATAGTCGACACCAACAGCGGGCGTGGATTAAAGCCATCAGCATCACTGACCTCTAACGCATAACGCGATGGCTTGCCAGCTTCATGTTTCACCAATACATAGGCAAGCTTAGTAGAAAAAATACCACGTGTGCCGGTCAATTTTTGGTAGATCATATCGCTGATGCGATGTGCCACTTGACGCAGATCATCTTTGCTAACGGTAAAAGTTTGATTCACTAGCACTGCTTTTGAATACACATCTATCAACTTCACTTTGACATTAAAGCGATTACCAAACGTTGAAGACACACTGCCCAGTAATACATCATTAACACCCAATTGACGCCACTGGTTATAGTGCAATTTTTGCATTTGCGCAGTGACATTATCAATCACTGGATTCAGCACACGGAATTGACCGCTATGGGTTAAGTCATTGGTCACCACTTGCTCAACCGTTTGATCACCTGGGCCTTGTACCGCACCACCAGCAAAATTAGCGATGGCAATGGGGATCGCTTTGCCGATACCTTGGGTTAATTCAAGGTTTAATGCTGCCATGCTGGTGAGTGGCAAGCTGGCTAACAACGTTAGCATGAGTGCGATAAATATCTGCTTCAATTTCATAAACTACCCTATTTCGCTATCTACTACGGATTCTGGACGTACAGTTAAGCTGAGCTCTCGAAATTTGTCAAATAATGCCGGATCTTTGGGTACCGGTAATGGCGACGCTTTATATACAGCGGTCGTTGCCGAGCGATCCAGCGCTGAATTACCGCTGCTTCGTACGGTTTTAACGTTTAACACCACACCGCCAGGGCCTAACCGAACCATCAGCTCACAACTGAGTTTTTTACTCACCCCTGAAGGCACTAACCAACGCTGGCTAATGGCTTGCAATATTTGTGTTTTATATTTATCTACCGCCAATGCTGTCGCGCGCGCCTGGGCCTGAGCTTTTGCTTGTTGAATGCTGTTTTGCTCAGCTTGCAACTGTTGTTGCATCATCGCTTGTTGTAATTTTTTTTGCTGCGCTTGCAATGCCGCACGTTGCTTCGCGACTTTTATCGCCTTAGCTTTTGCTGCAGCTTTAGCAGCCGCCACTTTTGCTTTCGCTTGTGCCGCGGCTTTGGCCGCTGCTTTCGCTTTCGCCAATGCTAATGCCTTGGCTTTTGCTTTAGCACGCAACTTGGCTTGTGCACGCGCTTTTGCCTTCGCTATTGCCTTCGCCTTAGCGAGTGCAATCGCACGTTTTTTTGCTGCTGCCGCACGTTTGGCTTTTAATTTAGCTTGCTTGATATCATCAACACGCTTTACTTGTTTGTTGACTTGCTTCACCGAAATCGCATGCGCTTGCACCACTTTAACCGGTGCCTTTGCTGTCATCTGCAGTTGTTTATAAGACGTGCCTTTGATTTCAATCGTCATCGATATAATTAATATCAAATGCAGCACTACCGCGACAATCAACGGCCATCTATATTCTGCTGGAATTTTTTTATAAGCCTTCACTACCATCCTGGCTCCAACTGCTATATGCCAACCCGTTCTGCCAATGCGGCCAAAATATCATTGAACGGTAAATGCTCAATCACTCCGGTGCGGCGAGATTTATATTCAATTGTACCATTATCCAAACCGGATTCACTGACAACGACACGATGAGGAATACCAATTAAATCACTATCAGCAAACATAATACCTGGACGCTCTTTACGGTCATCGAATAGTACATCATAACCGGCCGTGCACAACTCACCGTATAATTGCTCGGCGGCTTGTTTGACGCGGTAGGATTTATGCATTTGCATCGGCAATAATGCAATTTCAAACGGCGCCATTGCATCTGGCCACACAATACCGCGCTCATCGTGGTGTTGCTCAATCGCTGCCGCCACAATACGCGTCACACCAATGCCATAACAACCACTTAATAAGGTTACATTCTTACCATTTTCATTTAATACGGACACGCCCATCGATTTAGTATAAACATCACCATTTTGGAAAATATGACCGACCTCAATACCGCGTACCAATGTTAAGCTACCTTCACCATCCGGACTCAAATCGCCGTCTACTACATTGCGCAAATCCGCCACCATATTACGTGGATGATCGCGCTTCCAATGCACGTGCTGGTAGTGAAAACCCTCTTCATTCGCACCCGCGGTAAAATCTACCAACACCGCTGCATCACGATCGACAATCACCGGGATATCCAAACCAATCGGACCCAATGAACCAAAACCACAGCCTAAGGCCGCTTTGACTTCAGCTTCATCTGCCATTTGTAATGGACTGGCCACTTCAACACACGCCGCTGCTTTAATATCATTTAAAGCGTGATCACCGCGTAAAACCAAGGCAACTAACGGCTGTTCTTCACCTTTCACCACCAATGTTTTGATACCACGCGCTAAAGGCTCATCAAAAAAGTCAGCCACGTCTTGCATGGTTTTGCAATTAGGCGTTGCCACTTTTACCATCGCCTCGGCAGCATCTAAATCTACTTCTGGCGTTTTGGGCGCTAATGCTTCAGCACGCTCAACATTGGCGGCATAGTCACTCTTACCACAATAAGCAATCACATCTTCACCCGACTGCGCCAACACCTGAAACTCATGTGAGGTATTACCACCAATCGCACCGGAATCGGCTATGACTGCACGGTAATTTAAACCCAAACGCGTAAAGATATTGCAATAGGCTTGATACATCGTGTCATAAGTTTTAGCCATTGACTCTTGATCCATATGAAAGGAGTAAGCATCTTTCATAATAAATTCACGTGAACGCATCACACCAAAGCGTGGACGAATCTCATCACGAAATTTAGTTTGAATTTGATAAAACGAAATCGGTAATTGTTTATAACTCTTAATATCATTACGCACCACATCAGCGATGATTTCTTCATGCGTAGGGCCATAACAAAATTCACGCTCGTGACGATCAGTAATGCGCAATAACTCAGGGCCATATTTATCCCAACGCCCCGACTCTTGCCACAACTCTGCCGGTTGCACAGAGGGCATTAACATTTCCATCGCACCCGCTTCATCCATTGCATGACGAATCACTTTCTCAACGCGACGCAAAACGCGATAACCCAACGGCAACCACGTATAGATACCACTCGCCACTTTGCGGATCATGCCCGCACGTAACATCAATTGATGACTGACCAACTCAGCATCGGCTGGGGTCTCACGGGTAGTACTTAATAAGTATTCGGATGTACGGGTCATGTTGTTTCTCTTGTCCAAGGTTTAAAGCATTGCGTTAAAATCTAGCCATTATCCAGTCAATACAGCGTTCTGGCAAGCAGCGCGATAGCCACGACATCAAATGAGCTGCAAAAGTAACATAATACATCGGCTTAGGCTTAGCTAAGTAAACGACCTTAACGATCTTTTCGGCTGCTTTCTCCGCCGTCAATGAGAATGGCAACGGTTTATGCAGCTTATCAAAATCTTGCTGACGGTAACGTTGGTACAACTCTTTATGATGGCTATCACTATCATCCACATGCTCAGCAAAAGCTTGCTTGGCATTCGCACGAAACGCTGTACGAATCGCACCCGGGCGAAATGAAATGACCTTAATCGGTGTGTCTTTTAGCTCCATACGCATCGCACGTACAAAACTTTCCAACGCATGCTTACTGGCTGAATAAGCACCACGGCATTGCATCGTTAATATGGCTAAAATGGAACTGATAAAAATAATGCGGCCACGGCGTTGATCACGCATATAAGGAATCACCAAACGGGTTAATTCCATCGTGCCAAACACATTGATCTGAAACTGGCGATGCAATGCCGACGTGCGCAAATCTTCAACAGCCCCCGGCACCGCCGCACCCGCATTATTAATTAGCACATCAATCTTGCCATTACATTGATCGGCCACTTGTTGAACACACGACTGAATCGAGTCTTCATTGCTCAACTCCATATGAATAGCTGTGGCACCCAACGCATTTAGCTTTTCAATGTCTTCCGGCTTACGCGCTGTGGCAAAAACTTGTTCGCCACGATCAAGCAGTTGCTTAACACAAGCTAAACCAATACCTGAAGAACAACCGGTAATGAGGATATTTTTTTGGGTCATCTGTATGCCTTTTAGTAATTCCGACAAGGATACCGCTAATGCGCTGGTTAATCATTACTTGCGTGCGTTTAATCACAATCAATACGACCAAAAAGCACAAACCTTGAACAAGGCATGCCGGTAAAACGTAAGGCTGGTGGGCGTTCCTTTCTCTCGAACGGGCTTCCCTGCCCTCGTGTTCCCTTACATCCCTATACCACACGCCGTTCGAAAGGCACCCCTCCAGCCTTACTCACATCAGCAGTCATCCCAGTCCCCCGCACTGTCATCCCGGCCCCACGCACTGTCATCCCGGCCCCCGAGCCGGGATCAAGTATAAAAGGAGTATTGACACCCCCCACCCTCAGGCGTAGGATAAAAAGTGAGAAAAGTAAAACCCCCAAAAAAGTAAGACTTGTTAGCACGAAAGCCCGGCTCCCCTGCTGGGCTTTTTCTTTTACATCCTTCCGCTGCGGAGTTCTTTATAATCTATTCTCAAGAATCCACCCCCCCCTCGCCGGGTTTTTCTTGTGTCCTTTTGCCCACCCGCCCTTTAAAACATTATCTCAAGAATCGAAGCACCAATCCTGACTCTCAAGACTCATTTACCCCCATTTGTGCACAAACTGGGAAGTTGACCTCCATCGAGGCTCCTGACGGTTTTCCACTTTCGGTAATACTCAAACAAAGAACCATCAGCACAGGCGGCAACCATTCTTTTTTCATAAATTTTCCCTTTATTAATTCAAAAAAATAATTCAAACACATCAAAATGTCGAATACAAGATATGACACCTCTTTACATGAACCTCATTACCCGCAACAATAACATTGCAAACTCACAAAGGACTAGGAGAATAGTGTGTCCAAAAAATTTCCCGCAAATAAAGCTGCTTTAAGTGCAATCGCATTAACCAGTGTTGTAGCAAGCACTGCTATGGCGAGCACACCGATCACAATGTTTAATACATCACACGGTAATTCCGCTGCACCGATTGATAAAATTGCACAATTAGTTAAAGACAATGTGTATACCAGTGACTATCGCGCAATTAAAACCCAAGTGATTCATAATAAATCACACGCGCCGAGTTATGTGTTGGTGTATTTATTTTCGAAAAAATTTCATAAGGTAGAAGTCGCTCGTATTAATATCAATGATCAATATCAAGCCATGGGTAACATACAACACAATTATCAAATGACTGCGCAGGATATGTCTCAGCAACCGCACTTAACCAAAGCCGTATGCCCAGACCCTACAGTGCAATTTATTGCGTTTGCACCCAATGCGATGCAGCTGGAACAAGACATCACCAAAGATGTTGCCGACCATGCAGAAGCTGCAGGCCTTAAAACGGTGCGCTTATTAGTCGAAGATGCCACTTCACAAAACTACATTAATTATATGTCTTGCCCGAAAGTAATTGGTAATTTCTATGATGGTGATGCCAACCCACAAATCATTACAACACATGATGGCGTCGTATCACACACAGACTTTGAAACCACACTTAAAGGCGCTTTCCGTCAACACGTCACTAATTTTTGGCTAGCGTGTGAAGCATTCAATGACCCAATGAAAAGCGCGGTCATCGAGAGCGCAGGTGCACAAAAATATGCAGCGGGCATTAATGACTTGTTAATCGGCCCAAGCGACCGCGCCGCGCAATGCGCAATGGAAGGCTCAATCGCCGGCGAGAACATCACGCACGCGTTCAACCGCTGTGTAAAACTTGATGATGATCCCGCTACCAGTCAAGACCAATGGGGTTTTGGTGGCACCGATGATGAAGTTTTTGGCAAGTAAATAAGGAATCACTATGCTAACGCTGTACCACGGCAAACGGTCTACCTGCTCGCAAAAAGTAAGATTATGCTTAGCCGAAAAAAAAATTGATTGGCAAAGCAAAATCATTAACATTAAAGAGCATGAAAATGTATCGCCATTGTATTTAGCGATCAACCCCGATGGCGTGGTACCAGCGTTAAATGATGATGACTGGGTTATTACTGAAAGCAATGTGATTAATGAATACCTGGATGACACACACCCGGAACCAACAATGAAACCGGCATCATTACAACGCCGCGCATTAATGCGCACGGTCGCGCAGTGGACTGGTGAGTTACATCACCCTTTTTTGCGCACACTCACGCACTTTAATAATCCCGCAAAATCATCAAAGTCTGAATCACATCCCGCTGAACATTTAGCCGAGGAAGCCGAAAATCACCCCATGGCTTCGCGTAAAATGTTACTGCTACAGGCCAAAGCTGGTGCATGCGATGGCGAGCTCGCCCTGCAAGAAGTGCATCGCGTATTTGATAAATTACGCCGTGTAATCGACCAATCACCTGGCCCCTTTCTCATCAATGAACACATGACATTGGCCGATATTGCATGGATACCCAGCTTTAATCGTTTAGAAGAACTTGAATTGCTTGAACAATGCTTCACTAGCCCTGCATCACGCTTAGCTTTATGGTGGCAATTAGTTAAATCACGTGATTCGTTTCAAACCGCCATTACTGACTGGTTAGATCCAACCAACACATAAGCCAACTATATAGAGAATATATACGGCAAATAAAATCAAACCATCAATACGACTGAGCAATCGTTTTTTCGGTGGCAACCAAGCTAATATCCAGCTTAATAATGCAATGCCAGCCATCACAGGAAAATCACGGGTTAATAATTGCATCGATATCTTACCCGGCGCAATTAATGCGGGCATCGCCATGACAGCCAGCAAATTAAAAATATTCGAGCCCAGCACATTACCCATCGCGATTTCATGATGTTTTTTTATCGCGCTATAAGCTGTCGTAGCAAATTCTGGCAATGACGTGCCAATGGCTACAATAGTCAAACCGATCGTTAATTCACTAATACCAAAATGCGCAGCAATCGATGAGGCACCAGACACCAATAACTCCGAACTTAAAAATAACAAACCCAAGCCCACCAGCCACCAGAAAATATTCCAACCTATAGATGGTTTTTCTTTAGAAGGAACCTCGCCTTCCACTTCTATATCTTCAGGGTAGCGTTTAGCCACAAATACCGTCATATAAATTAAATAAATCAGCAATAGCAACAATAAAATCACACCATCCAGGCGTGATAGATAATCATTCATGATCAAAATCGCTGACACAATCATAACGCCCACCAATAGCGGGTAATCGCGCTTAAAACAATGGCGATGTACGTGCATCGGCATGAGTATCGCAGAAAAACCTAATACCAAACCGACATTAACAATATTTGAACCAATGGCATTACCAATCGCTAACTGTGTTTGGCCTTTTAGCGACGCAATAATCGAAACGATAATTTCAGGAAATGAACCGCCAAAACCAACCAATACAACACCAGCCACCAATGGCGACATGCCGATGACGGTTGCAATTTTTACTGAAGCAGTAACAAATCGATTAGCTCCCACACCAAGCAATATGCACCCAATAATAATGTAAACCACTGAGACAGATAATGACATTTGCAACGGTGTTTTCCTAGTTATGGCAAAATTGTTAGCATACACTCTTTGACGAGATACACAGCAGTGTATCATAACCCTGGGAAGGAGACATAGATGAAGAAATGGTTCATACCATTAACAGCACTGGCATGCAGTGCAACCGCAATGACGATTAACGCTGCACCGAATTACATGTTATTGCCTAACGTGAAAACACAACATTTGATGGCAACGCATGCGACTGAAGGCATTCAACAACAAGCTAGCGCCATTCAAATTGCTAAAAATGCGTTGGGACTCAATGATAGCAGCCCTTATAAAACCGTTCGTATTCGTGCAATTTACAATCAAGGCAATCAATTAAAAGCTGTTATTGCTTATTTATTGAGTGACAAAGTCAAAGGCGCCACCATTATGCGCGTTAATCTGAATGACAATCAACATGTCACATCAGTGATTGATAATTACCGCATTACTCCCGCCGACTTAAAACAATCGCCAAACTATGCGACTAAATTTACGCCCGTGTGTCCCGATCAATCCGTGCAATTTGTGATTGGCAATAATTTCACTGGTGATGTGTCGGTTAAAAATGAAGTGCATAAAGTTTATGATGCAGCAAAAGCTGCCGGCTACAACCCATTCTTTATGACAACCAACAATCCTAATGGCCCTCAGCCAACCGTCCATGCTTATGAAAACTGGATGAGCTGTAAAAACGTCAAAGGATTTTATAATGAGTCGCACGGCAACGACTCTGAAATCTTAGTGTCCGATGGTGACTTTACTTATAATACTGTTGATACTGAATTGGTCGATCGCTTACAAAAAAAAGTGGTGCTATTAGATTCATGCGATACCTTTAATGATCCATTATTATCGGCTATGACAGCAAAAGACGAAGGTGACTCACAGCAATATATCGCTGGCATTGTGCCTTTACCGTTTGGATCTTCCGAAAGAACAGCGTCGTGTATTTGGTTAGCGGCATTACAACATTCGCCACTGAATCAACAGCTGATTGAAACTTGCGCAAAGACCGCAGGGCTTGATGCTGACTCATTCCGCATTCAAGGTGATGGCGTTGCTTATTTACGTGCTGCAGTTTAGTTGAGTAGCTACCTTTATGCTGCACAATGGTATCAAGGTGTATAGGGTACCCACTTTACGTACGTAAAGCGCAGCGTAGTAGAACGAAGCGAGCCATGAAGTAAAGTAGGTACGCTGTGCGCCTTGATAAACCATCGTGCAGCGTACCTAGCTAGAAACATTAACAAATACTTAAACCTCTATAAGAATTAACCAATAACACTCACGAAGTTTGACAGCCCCATCAAGACCTGCTTATATAAACTTATCGCGTGGGGATACTGAGCAATCGTAATTTTAGTGGGATAAAATTCATGAGAAATATAACACCTCCAAGTGCGGCACCCGTACTTGACAAAGCAGCGCATCACGTTGCATTGCAAATGGCTCGTCGATTTTATTGGTTTCATCATAGACCTGATGGAAGCCATGCTCCCATCAAGAAAACACGCTTCAGTGTGGAGGAAATACCGAGCTCCCCCACAACAACTGCTAGCAGCTCAGAGTCATCGCCAACGTATAAGCGCAATAAACGGCAATTTAGAAATCTCAGCGCCAGTGAAGCCGCTTACAATGCTTACCTTCACTATTACAGCAAGCTAAACCAAGAAAAGATTACCGTTCCTTACCCAAATCATTTAGCGCTAGCATCCCACATCGTCAGTATTGGCACGAATGATGCTTTCATGCACGATGTACTGCATGCGCCCTCACCAGCAGGCAATGGTAGTGCCTATGTTGATTTCAAACATATACACGAACTAGAATACAACGCACAAAATCAGGCAGCTGAACATGCTTTTTATGTTTATCAACTGCTGCTCAAGCGCCAGCAAAAGTTAGCTACTATCAAAACCATTGATGGTGACGACAAAAAAAATAAAATTCAACTCATGACCCAACTACAGCGCAGCCAGCAAGCCGCTGAAGACCTGGCCTGCGAAGTGCGTCGTGATTGTATTAGAACATTACACAGCAGCTTCCAAAATCGCTCACCGATGAGTGAAGACGCTGAATTCAGACATGAAATGGAACAGCGACAATTCAATCAACAGCTTGACCAACAAAGCATACAATCCGCATGGAACGTCGGCTTTAAACTCAGCGCACCGGTCGCAGCCATTGCCGCATTAGTTACTTATGGCGTCGCGTATGCCTACTCCGTTGTCAAGCAAGCACATGCAGGTAATGATTGGAAAAAACAAAATTCCACCCACCACCGCAAAGGCAAAGTGTGGGCTCGTGAAGCATCACAAGCGGTACGAACTTTTTTTGCCGCTGCTGCATTCGCATTTGTTGTCATCCCTGTCATGCTGATACACCGCAATACCCGCCGGCCCAGCCTCAGCAAAGACACGGCCACCTCTCGACTATATGATATGTATAATACGGTCACAGACGAAAAAGGGAAAATTGAACCGGAACAAAAGAATAATGTCATCAAATTTATTAATGCCATTATTCGCTCATATCACGCCAACCCGTTATCGCAAAGCAAAAGTAGCAAACGTTTAATCGCTTTATTGAAATCAGATCAGACCAGCCTAGAAGAAAAATTACAAGGAGTTGTTGGTTACTTAACAGCTACCCATACCACAAAGCCATCGCGTCATACAATACGCAGCTTGTTGTGGTCACGCGACGAAAAATTTATTAGCGCTGACAGCTCACTTGCCTACAATCAAGGCAAACGCTTACATACCGTCATTGAAACAGCTTTAGATAAGGCAGACCTTACGCCGCAACCAGTCAAAGCTAAACGCCAGGTTAGGTTTGCACCAGCTATTACCTATCGCACGTTTTAGCTCCCATTAGCATAATTCATGGACCTCGCATCGAGGTCCTGCTAGATCAGTTACACACAGGCGTCATCAAGCTTCCCATAAAAACCCTTAAGAGAATGCCAATTGATTATCATCTCTTCGCACTTTAATCGTGCTACCAGGTAAAAAGTTACCCGCCAAGATATCCTCCGCCAAAGGATTCTCAAGATACTGCTGCAATGAGCGCTTCAAAGGTCGCGCACCATATACTGGGTCATAACCCATTTCGGCCAATAAATCTAAGGCGGTTTCTTCCACTTCAAGTTGATAATCTTTTTCAGCTAAACGCTCACGAATACGGCTAATTTGAATTGTCGCGATACGGCGGATTTGTTCTTCACCTAATGGGTGGAATACTACCGACTCATCAACACGGTTTAAAAATTCAGGCCTAAAGTGCTGACCAACCACTTCCATCACGGCTGCCTTCATCGCATCGTAATCACCTTGTGAGGCAAATTCTTGAATAATATGCGAACCTAAGTTTGAGGTCATCACGATCACCGTATTACGAAAATCAACGGTGCGACCTTGGCCATCAGTTAAGCGCCCATCATCCAACACTTGCAATAAAATATTAAATACATCGGCATGCGCCTTTTCAACTTCATCCAATAAGATCACCGAATAAGGGCGACGGCGCACCGCTTCGGTTAAGTAACCGCCTTCTTCATAACCAACATAGCCGGGAGGTGCACCAATTAAACGCGCTACGGAATGTTTTTCCATAAACTCAGACATATCAATACGCACCATCGCATCGGTAGTATCAAACATGAAGTTGGCTAGTGCTTTACACAATTCTGTTTTACCAACACCGGTAGGCCCTAAAAATAAGAATGAGCCGATCGGACGATTAGGGTCAGAAAGCCCCGCACGTGAACGACGAATAGCATTTGATACCGCACATACCGCCTCATCTTGACCAATGACTTGCTCGTGTAACTCACCTTCCATTTTCAACAGTTTTTCTTTTTCACCTTCAAGCATTTTTGACACCGGAATATGCGTCCAACGCGATACGACCTGCGCAATTTCTTCTTCTGTCACTTTATTACGCAGCAACTTATGCTTTTCTTCTTGCTTATTTTCAGTTTGTTGCGCTTCTTGTAAGCGCTTCTCTAATTCAGGAATTTTGCCATATTGTAACTCCGATACCTGAGCCAGGTCCTGCGCACGCATAGCCGCATCTAACTCAAGCTTGGCTTGCTCTAATTCTTCTTTAATGTGCTGCGCACCTTGCAAGCTGGCTTTTTCACCACTCCATATTTCATCAAGATCAGCATACTCTTTTTCCAAACCATCAATTTGTGTTTCTAAATCACCTAAACGTTTCTTCGATGCTTCATCGCTTTCTTTTTTCAATGCCTCACGTTCAATCTTTAACTGGATCAAGCGACGTTCAAGTTTATCTAAGGCTTCTGGCTTCGAATCCATTTCCATGCGGATTTGACTGGCCGCCTCATCAATTAAATCTATTGCCTTATCAGGCAAATTTCGATCGGTAATATAACGTGTTGATAACGTCGCCGCTGCTACAATTGCTGGATCAGTGATATCTACACCATGATGAATCTCATAACGTTCTTTTAAACCACGCAGAATAGCAATCGTATCTTCAACGCTCGGCTCATCAACTAACACTTTTTGGAAGCGCCTTTCAAGTGCCGCATCTTTTTCAATGTATTGACGATACTCATCTAACGTTGTTGCACCGACACAATGCAATTCGCCGCGTGCTAATGCAGGTTTTAACATATTGCCCGCATCCATCGCGCCATCAGCTTTACCTGCACCGACCATGGTATGTAACTCATCAATAAATAAAATCACTTGCCCTTCTTGTTTAGACAAATCATTTAACACTGACTTTAAACGCTCTTCAAATTCACCGCGAAATTTTGCACCAGCAATTAAAGCGCCCATATCCAGTGACAACAAACGCTTGCCTTTAACACCATCTGGTACTTCGCCATTAACGATGCGTAAAGCTAGCCCTTCAACGATCGCTGTTTTACCAACACCTGGCTCACCGATTAATACCGGGTTGTTTTTAGTACGGCGTTGCAACACTTGAATAGTGCGACGAATTTCATCATCACGGCCAATGACTGGGTCAATTTTACCAAGCTCTGCACGCTCAGTAAGATCAATGGTGTATTTCTCTAACGCTTTGCGGTTCTCTTCAGCATTGGCATCATTGACTTGCTGACCTCCACGCATTTCATCAATCGCTTTTTCTAATGCATTTCTATCCGCACCAGCATCTTTTAATACACGGTCTAATTGACAGCGCACATCCATCGCCGCCAATACAAATAATTCAGATGAGATATATTGATCATTGCGTTTTTGTGCAATTTTATCGCACACATTAAGCACTTTGCTCAGGTCTTTGGATACATGCACTTCACCGTCAGCACCTTCAACTTGCGGCAATTGATCCAGTGCTTGATCGAGCTTATCGATTAACACATTCATATTAATGCCCGCTTTAAGTAACAACGGTGCCACCGAGCCATTGTCTTGTTCAAGCATCACCTTCATCACATGAATGGGTTCAATAAATTGATTATCACGGCCATTAGCTAAAGATTGCGCATCTGCTAAAGCGGTTTGAAATAAGGTAGTAAAGCGATCCATTCTCATTTGGATATCTCTCTCGTTAGATTAAGTTATCCATTATGTGGTGCTATTCAGTTAAATTTCAAGCTTAAGGAATTCGCGGAAACATATCGTCATCACTTCTTGCTGATGACTCTTTATCAACCAGCGAATGCAGCGGTTCTTCTATGTGGACATCGACGGCCTCTGTACTGGTATGTCTTGTGCTTGAAAACATACCCGGCCCTACCTTAGCTGTTAAATCTCGCGCAACTCTGGGTCTAATCGGCGCGATAATAGGTTCAGCTGGCGTCTCACGATGCAAGCCATAATCAACATCAGCAGATGGCTCTGCAGGTATACTAGCAAGCTCACGCTTAATAAATATTTTTGATGCTTGCGACAATGGCGGCTCCTGTCGCATACAATCTTCTAACATTTTTTTATAGGATTTATTAGTAAGCACCTGCCTAATCTTTGACAGCCCAAGCACTTTAAATACGGTGTCTGATCTACGCCTTGGTACTTGCGCTACTAAATACGCCATGACCGGCTTTAACAATTTTTCTGCGATTGCTAGAGGCATTCTATCTTCTTCAGCAAGAGATGACGCCATTTTATTTCTAACGTAATCGAGTATTTTTATGGTAATTTTTTTAGCTGATGATAAATTCGTCCGACAAGTCCCATCCGGTTGTAACATCTCCATTATATTCATTGAGGATAGTGCTTTGCTATCTGTGCGAATATCCGTGTATTCGCTTTTTGTTGCTCGGTAGCTGGCATGAACCTCAGATGCAGTGATCACCGCATCTAAATCATGATGCTTCTCTAACCAATCAAACATTAACCACGATTGTATGGAATGATTAGCTGCCGCTAACGTACAATTTCCGGTTTTCTGGTCTGTTTTTTCAACGTGCGTAATTTTACGTAACCCTAAGCTTCCAGCAATACCCGTACGCAAAGGGTCTTCTTGTTGTTCAATCCAAGCTCTACCCGCTCGATTGGCTACAATATTCTGTAAAATATCAGGCTCTTCAAGCGCTCGAGGGAAACCTACTTCATATACATGGATACCCGGCTCAACACCCTCTTTACGATCACCCCGATTGGCGTAAATCATATAGATTTTTCCAGCCACTTGCTTAAACATGATCTGAATAGCATGCCCACCATCAGCCTCATCCCAACCGGAACCTAGACTTACCATTTCACCTGACTTTAAGCGGTCCATCATTGGGTATGTCACTCGATGCCGCATAACATCTTTCTCAGTATCCGCACGTAACTCAAATTCCATACGCAATAATTTGTCACGACGCTCTGGCGTGACAATACGCGAGCGAGCGTAGTCACCCAACATGTTCATGGCAAAGGAATGTGCCTTTGGCTGGTAATAACCATCGGCTTCTACAATATCTGTAAAATAGGGCGTTGAAAATTCTGTTCCACCTAAACCAATATTTTGTAGGTGAAATTTCATTTGCCCCTCAATAAAATAGAATGCTTCCTCTGGTGTTAAACCGTCGAGAAATTGATGTGTGATATGACTTCTGCTTTTAGCAAGCGCCAGCGTCGTTTTTGAAATATTAGAAACAGGTCCGACACGCCCTCTTGGTACCCGAGGTATCGCTTTATTTTCACGGCCAATATTATCGACATGAACTTGCGCAACCATTGGAGCACCCTGCCAACGGCCGGCATAACCTATATCCGGCTTTATCCCAAGCGCTTTAACTCCATCGCGATATTCCAGTTGAATTTCACGCTCTATCTTTGCACGGTCTTTTGGGTCTTCCGTTGCCGCCAAACGATCAATCGCCATTCGTATATTTTCACGGTAAAGCATCCGTAGATCTTGTACGCTGTATTTCGCACGTGAAGCGCCACCACCGACAATGCCATATTCTTGCTTGATGCAATAAATTGATTGTGCCAAGAACTTTATATCAACAAGATTTCTTTCACTGCGATCAAATTCATCCTCTAGCTTTTTAATTACGACCGCTATGTATTCACTTCTCACACCACGCGATTTCGCATATCTAATAATACACTCTAAAAGATCTGAGTCCTTTTGTTTAAAGCAATACGATACAACTGTCATTTCAGGATCACGCTTTACTAAGTGGCTAACCAATCTTTTTTGTTGTGGCTCTGCTAGCGAACTACTAGCCATCATTACCGCTGATGAAATAGTAACACTGTTTGCTGGTGACTTATCTATTTCCTGCATTAAAGACATAATGGCGATATTATAATGTTTTTGCATCTTACTAATAAAGGCTACATTTGGCACAGCACTCGCATCAAGTAATTTCACCAGTTTTTTTTGAAACTTCATGCAGCACTGAATATCATGTATAGTTTTTTCACTACCATCAAAAGCCGCATTAAATTGAAAAACTAAATGGTCTGCATAAGCCACGCCACCTGCACCCAACCTACCTGCAAACTGAATGATAGACGCTAATAAATTAGCTTTACCGTTTTCAAAACAATAAGCCGCAATATCAATTCGATCATGCAGCTCTCTCATGTTCATAGTGACTGCCAGCTTGTCTTTATCCGTTCTGCTTTCACGAAAATCTCGACACAAACTAATCGCATCAACATAAACTAAAGGAACAGGCTCTCTGTGCTGATCTAATTTAGGTGACGGCGTGTCCGCGAATTCAGTACTACTCGCAAATGTATCAGTTAATGTAGGCGAACCTGTAGTTAGTTTAGCTACACTCTCTGGTGTCTCAATAGGTAGAAACTTTCTTGCACCACTCGCTGGCATAACACCATCCAGCGGACGGCTTAGCAAGCTAGCCCTTCGTCTCGCTTTTTCAAGCGCCTCTTTTCTACTCATGCTCTTCTCATAACAACTTAAAATTCAATAGAATAAATATGTAAATACATATACTTATTGTACATTTAAGTGATTATGAAAGAATTAAGGGATCGATAACATAGGCAATAAAACCACCGAAGAACGAAAAGTTAAAACGAGAACTATTCACAACTCACTGAATATATGAAGTTTTTTTGTAGCATAAAATCAAACAGTTATGCAAGTTAGTAACCTGCACAATATCCGCTATATCTTGCGTAGCTTTAACACCACAGCCGAAGCCAGTAAAAAGACACCACCCAATGCCATCAAACCCTGCGTACCCAATAGCGATATTAAATTGGAGGATAAACCAGACAGCACCCATGCCACTGCCATCACCGCACTGGAGATACCCATCACCCAGCCTTGCTGTGACTCCGTCACCGAATCTGAAAATACCGTTAAAATAGCCGCAAAACCAGCGGCATTAACCGCCGACACATAAATTGCCAAAATCCATTGCGCCACTTGTGTCGGCACAAACGAACACAACAAAATACCAATAGCGGTTGCGAACAACATCAATGTCGTTAAGGCTTTTGCACTGATATATCTGGTAAAGACCGGCACTATCACCAATAACCCAATCGCCAGACCAACCCCGAACATACCCTGCAATAAACCCATTTCCATGCTCTTATAATGGAATGCCGCTTGCATATGCACGATCAAGAACTGAAAGTAAATACTCCAGCCGAGTTGCATTAATAAGTACACAATCGATAACCATTTCACCGATTGATGCTCGAATGCTTCAATAAAGATATGAATAGGTCGTAACCAAGAAATCTTGCCACTGGCATTAGCTACACTGGTATCACTAAAACTGAACAGCAACCAGAAAAATGCCGCTAATGATAAAATCCCTGCGATTACAAACGGCGTCCAATAACTAAACCAACTCACCAAACGCGGATCGGACAATACACCCCCCATCAGTGGACCAAAAACCAAACCGACCGAGTAATTGAGCGCGATTAAACCCATATTACGTGCTTTATTACTGGCGTCGCTCAAATCGGCAATCGCTGCTTGCGCAATCGGTTGACTGCCTGCCATTAAGCCAGACATCGCTCGGCCAATAAATAACAACCACAAACTGCCCACCAGCACACCCAATGCCATCAAGCCAAAGCTAATCGCAATACCCATCATGCAAATGAGCAACACTTTTTTACGGCCCCATTCATCGGAAAGATCGGCCAAAAATGAAGCGCCAAAAAACAAAAATAGCGGGTATAACAAATACCCCAGACCTAAATAAAAGTGGCGTAAGCTCACTGCCGTATCTGGCGAAACCACAGGACTGTTAGGCAGCGTAAACAGTGACGCCATCACCGGATAGACTAAACCAAAGCCAAGCGAATCAATAACGATTGCAAAAAAGCATGGTGCGAGACGGCGTATTATATTCATTGTTTATACATCCTTGTTATTCATGCATAGTGATTAACTCATCTTCCGTTTTATCCAGTAAATAAAATGCGATAAACGAAGCGCCCTCACTATCGGAAGCATTATCAAAATGCACAATATTGGTATTGGCAGGCTCAAAAAATGCATCCCCCTTGTTCAAAACTTTAGGCTCTCCGCCTTCGACTTGGAAATTAATAGTACCCGCTGATATATAACCAATCACGGGACATTTATGGAAGTGATAACCCGTTTGTTGGCTCGGCGCAAAATCAAGCTGCTTAACTTCAACTCGCTCAACTGTTTTTCCAGGGTTTAATACTGCCGATAACAAGGGAATACGAATAATTTCATCTGCCATGATAAGCTCCTGATAAATCATTAATTTATAATATCTATGACACAAATACAAACCCGCAGAAAACAACCAGCTCCTGTCATCTCGGTCCCAGCGCTGTCATCCCGGACCCCGATCCGGGATCCAGTCAAGAACCACCAGCAAGTGCTAACAATGATCACATGGTGAAGGGTATCTATAATAAGTGTTATTGGATTTGGAAGGTAATCGAAAATGCGAACATTTTGCACTAGCGCTGCTGTAATCGGATCATTACTAACAAGCAGTATAAATGCTGACCCAACACCTCTATTAAAAACCACATTAATTATCACCTTAAATAACTTTAGCAAAGACTTTGCCTCTAAAGCCAATAAAATTGCAACAGACTTACAAGCCCCACAGCTTAATGTCGGTCGTATCATATTCGTCGTAGCAAAACCCAGCGATGCACAAAATGCAAAAACCATCATTCAACTCCTACCAAAAAATACTGCTATTCAATTTTACTTACAACCATATCCTGACCCTACAGCCTGGAAAACAGACACGCCGGCCAACTGCCCAGCTTTACAAAATAATTGCTTAAAAGGCAGCTCAAATAACTGGTCAGGTTTTTGCGACACAGTTGCCTATAGCTATAAAATGAAAGCTGAATTGAGCGGTAATTACTATAATAATTTTGTAGGCCTTGCATATGACAGAGAGTCCATACCTATTAATAAGGATCCCATATGCATATCTCAAGCAAAAGCGGTTATTAAAAATAACCCTTCAAATATTACAGAACCATTTAAATTTGCTATATACATTAGCAGCGGGGGGCAGACACTATCCATCGACCAAGCTGATTTATCATTAATTGAATTTTACGACTTCGCTAAAAAGGGCTTGAATAAATACTTGCAATGTTCTTATGACACAATTAGCCCACAAGCATATACTATATCCAAAGATTATAAAGCCTGTGTTGATAGTCCTACACCAGTCTTTCCAGGGCCAGTTTTTTTTAATAATAGCTTCTCATTTGTTGGCAGCAATATTTATTCATGTGCGCTCAATCCAGCACCAGTAACAATAAATGTACCTGGCATGGGCAATAAAACCGTTAACTGCTCGAGCTTCAATCAACAAATTAAAAGCAGCTCTCCTAGCGATAGAATGATATCGGCCTATGATTACTTAATAAATCCTTACAGTAAATCACCCACTAACTACCCAACCTATCAAACCACAAGCCCTCAAACTGCTGCCAGTAATTGCACCAATACTGTTGTTGTATTTTCGACACAATACATTGGCCAACTAGGTGCAATATCAAATAGTGCAAATGAATTTAAATGCATTAACTATCTTACCAATAAGCCCAGCATCAGCCCAGGCTTTGATGAAGCCTGCGGCACTGAAAACGGCTTTGGAGTATGGCTCAGCAAAAGTTGGCCTAAAAATTCAACATCAACACCTCTAGCATCTTTTCAAAAAGTCGCAAATAACATTACCAAGAAAGTCATTAGCTCCTCCAGCTGCCCTAAAGCAGCACCTGTAGGCATTTATACCTACGAATACATCCCACAAGACTGGCTCAACTCATCGTCAACACCAGCCGCGCAAAAAACAAACACAACTGACGCAAACACTGGCGCTTCGACCAAAAAGTGATACACTAATTCTGGGAGTTGGAGCAAGGAGAGGCGATGCGTCGTGGGAAGAAACTCGCTGCTGAGCAAGAAGCCGCAGCACTAAAAACACAATCTGAAATAGCCATAGCGCAATCTGCACAAGCATGGCGTCAATTTCAACAATTAGCTACCAGCAGTGGCCACCATTTTGGTGACTACCATGACACAGTTATAGAAATTGCCAAACTGTCTGAACGATTCAGTGTTGCCTTTCAACAAGGAGTCATTAAAACCGAACATGCCATCAAGGCCAAGGTTATTTTAGGCGCTACCCGTGAACTGGCAACCAGAATTTACGCCATTGAAAAAATGCACGAGGTGCAATGGGAATATTTTGTTGAAAACGCCAACCTATGGATACAGGGGCTAGAAAGCGTACAGTTTTCAGGCTTTTTAACCACTGAAAAAACATTGGATGAATTAGATGACGTTAAATTTGGTACTGACCCTATTCACCCACCAGTAACAAATCACGCTGGATTTGCCTATGGCATGCTGCGTGGCTTTTTATCGCACTTACTATCTTCAGGTAATTTCCTAGCGGTGCATGAAGTCGCCAACAAATACACCTGGAATAAATTTAGAAAGCTATTACTAGCAGGCATTAGCAGACCCGACAATAAAATCAGAGCCAATAATGCTATGCAAGCGTGCTTAGCAGCATGCCAAGTATACTGCCAATCATTAGCTCCCGCTGAAACTAAAGCAGCAGACGTAACCCCCGTACCGAGCCCTGCACCCCCCCCTCCTTTATTAGCGGCGCCAACTGTGGTTACTCCTGCTCTTGAAGCACCACCAAACCTCGCACCCAGTGATTCACCAGCACCACTATCCGCAGATGACGATATTGATAGCCCCAGACCTGCTGCCAGTACACACACCCCCAGCACCATTCGTGATGAATTTACTGACGATGAAAGTGATGGTGATACCAATAGTGATGTTGATGAATTTAAAACGGGCTTTATTGCTCTTCAAGTAACTTCAGCCGCTACACCACCACCGACCCCACCGGCCACACCCATTGCAGAAACACCCGTGCGCGCGTCAACACCAGATGATGATAAGGCTGCGACAGCGCCACCAGTGGCAATGACCGCCTTACCATCAAGCACCTTATTTGCAACCGTGCTACCAACTAATGCAAAACCTAAACTACTAGGACTGCCAGGACTACCAGGCATGCGTTTTTTCACATCATCATCTTGGGTGCCAAATGCTGCACCACCCTCAACAGAAACCACAAGAACCAATCATGCCACACGACTATTGGCTAATATCGAACACTACCTGCGACAACGCAGCCATACAAAACCCGGCTGGATGAGCAATGCGCCTGCTGACTTTGATGCGCGTCAACAATGCTATGACGACGTGTGCGCATATATCAAAGATATAGTAATCGTAGAAGATCAGGAAACAATGGAAATGCTATCTACATCACTTATAAAATTTATTCGTGAAAAAACCAAACCATTTACAACTAACGTGCCAATATTTGGCACACAAAATTTTCATGATCACTTAGAAAGCTTATGTGTCGCACTGGAAGACGGTGATAATATCTCGATAGAAAACCTGCAGGAAGTCATAAAGAGGATGCACCCAGCTATCGAAGCAAGAGCCACGGAAACTTCCCCCACACCAAGCCCTGCCGTTTGATTGTTAAGGAACCTGAATGTCACGACCCAGCACAGCAGACTTATGGCAAGCATTTTGCGAATTAGCACACCGAGATGATATTGACTTTGGTGAACACAGCGACGTTATTAAAACCATTGCCGGCTTGCCTGATGAGTTCCCTAACGTATTTAAGGGTAAAGAAACCGAGCAGGATTCATCAACACCCGCCATCAGTGCAGATACACTCATTGATCGCATTAGTGCAGTCGCAACCGATATTCATGCAGTAGACGATTCGCACACAGCCTCTCATCAATTCTTTGTTGAAAGCGGCGAGCTGTGGAAGCAAGGCATTAATAGCCGCGTATTTCACCGACTAAAGTCAAGATCAGAAGCCATCACCAAATTAGCAGAAGAAAAAATGACGTGGCCGCCCATCGTATCCGATAACACCAGCTTTTGTTATACCATGCTGCGCGCTTTTAATGGGCTATTTACTGCGGAGGCAGATTTTACAGCCTTCACACAAGTGCAGCCTGGAAGCTGGTTTAAAAACAAAGCGAATACCACCTTATTAAACGCATTAGCCAGTGAAGAAAGTCAAGAGACTGCTCGCGTCACTGTCGAAGGTTGCTTGCAAGCTTGCCGCATGTATATTGAGGGCCTTATAGCACGTGCCGAAATGAAACCACCACCTAGCCCAATCACCTATCACAGATTAGAAGATGATGAGCATGAGGCAACTGAAGAGCAATTTGCAGAAACGTATGTTTGCCCCTCCGTGATCCTTCACGATGATGAAGAGGCCAATGAGACCATCAACCCACTATCACAACCACTAGCCCCCCCACCCCGATCACTGTCTGTTTTCAGTGCACCACCGTCACCCATCGTAACTGAACGCTCTGCTACAGAAACAAAAGCGCCAGCTGTTACAACAGGCGTCAGTGACAATGCACCCATTGAACAAGCAAAAGCCATGCTGGCTAAACTAAAAAATTATATTGATCTGCAACAATATGGTTGGGGTTATTTGTTTTCAGACCCTCTTCGCTATGCACGCTATGAGCAAACTCAAATCTTCACGCGCATAGTCAACATGATTAACGACCCCGGCCTACCCGATGAAATGACAAAACACCGAGCAGAGTTAGAGGGTGTCCACGACGACGCATTCCGCTTCAGTCGATCCACATTGCCCCGTTACTGCCAACACATCACCGAAGAAAGCCAAGCTAAGATTTGGCCGGAGTTCCATGAGATGGTGATGGAACTGGTCACCATGCTGCATAGGTATGATGACTTCAGTGTGATGGATTTTAGAAGGGCACTGACTGAACTGGACTATGAACCGGCTACTGAAACAGCAACACCGCCCAGTGAAACCACGCCGCTGCTTTCATAAAATCAATAGGTTACATTGAATTATTATGCAATCTGAAAGTTAAACTTGCAGATTACATAAAAAATACCCATACTAAACCCATGATGCAATTTAAACGAAACATACTGTCCATTCTCAAGCAGCGACTAAAGCAGTTCCCTGTAGCGGTATTAACTGGGCCGCGCCAAAGCGGAAAAACCACCCTACTGGAACAACTCAACCAACAATACGATTACATTAACCTTGAATCGCCCGATGATCTAGATCGCATACAAATGGATCCGCGAGGCGTGCTAAGCCGCATTACAAAGCACGGCCTTATTATCGATGAAGCTCAAAAGTATCCTGAAGTTTTTTCTTATATTCAAACCATTACTGATAAAAATAAAAAAAAGGGCGAATATATTTTATCAGGTTCGCAGAATTTCTTACTCAACCAACAAATCACACAATCGCTAGCTGGGCGCGCCGCCTTACTGGAATTATTACCACTCACCTATGATGAATACTTAACACACCCCAATATGCAACCTGTAGATGTTTGGACATGGCTGTCTCAAGGCAGTTACCTTCGCCCCTATCAAGACAATATTCCATCGCATGTTTGGATGGGTACTTATATTCGAACTTATTTAGAACGCGACGTTCGAGACTTATTAAAAGTAAAGGATCTCAATTTATTTCAAAAATTTCTTAGACTCTGTGCCGGTCGTCACGGACAATTATTTAATGCAAGCCAAGTAGCAATCGACTGCGGCATATCACACACTACAGTCACTCACTGGTTAAGCATATTAGAGGCTAGCTATATTACTTTTCGCTTGCAGCCATACCATAATAATTTTAATAAACGACTCACCAAAACACCTAAACTATATTTTTATGACTCAGGGCTAGTATGCTACTTATTAGGCATCACCTCAGCCGACCAACTCAACATCCATGCTATGCGTGGCGCTATCTTTGAAGGCTATGTGATTAGCGAAATTAAAAAAAATATTTTCAATCAAGGTGAATCAAAACCGTTATATTTTTGGCGGGATAGCAATGGAGTTGAAGTCGATTGTGTCTTTGAAAACAATGGAAAAGTATTTGCCATCGAAATTAAATCAACCTCTACTATCCGCAAAGATTTATTTAAGAATTTAACAACCTGGCAAAAAATCAGTGGCACTCAGCCTAATGACAGTTATTTGATTTATTCCGGCGATATATCAGATGAATTACTGGGAATGCGAGTCATTCCATGGAACAGTATCAAGACTATTTACTACCAACCAGCGGCTCCCGCTTAACTTTACGCGTGGGGGATTTCTAAGCGGGAATAGCTGCCTGCCAACAATAAAGCTCACGTGATGCCGTTGACGTAAGCGTTGAGCAACCGGTCGTACAACTATTACAACCTCCACCAGTCTCGCAACCACTTATAGCTGGTTGCGACAAGCAACGCACACAGCCTTTACGCATCCACACAGTCAACATACCGCGCACTGCATCTGGGTCAGTATGCAACGCATCTGCAATTTGTTGCAAGTTAGCAATGGGCTGCTTAACAAAGAAGGCTTTAATTTGCTGTAACATGTTTTTCTCCCTCTTTTGCTGACGGCTTCATCGCATACAAACGCAAACATAATATCGCAATCGCAAAAGTGATCACCACAGCAGCAATCCACAATGAACTCATCACCGGATGATCAGACCACGTAAAGGATTGGTAGACCAAGACAGCAACACCATAGGCGCCCACCGTTGACCACAACATCGAAAAATAAGCCCAACCATTACCGACTTCACGCTTCATCACCGCTAATGTCGAGATGCATGGGAAATACAACAACACGAATAATAAGTAACAAAACGCTTCAATCGACCCGCCAAATTGTTGGTACATCACACCGTAAACCGCGTGATCCATATCATGTGGCGCCTCATCAGCGACGATCGGATTAAAGACAGCTTGCGGTAACGCTGCTAAATTCTCTGGCACTGACATAGCAGCTGCCTTTAAGCCACCCCATAGATCAAAGTCATCTGCTTCATGCTGAGTTAAATGACCCACATCGCTGTATAACGTATTGAGCGTTCCCACCACCACTTCTTTTGCCAACACACCCGTTACCAAACCTACCGTTGCTGGCCAATTATCTTGCTGCACGCCCATAGGTTCTAAGACTGGCGTTACCACACGCCCCACTGCAGACAGTACCGATTGCTGATTAGCCTCGCCATGACTCAGTTGACCGGTAATCGTCACGGTGTTTAACACACCAATTAACATACAGACTGGAATAATCACTTTACTAGCACGCTTTAAAAACTGCTTTAAACGTTGCCACATATGACGCCATAAACTGCCCCATAGAGGCATATGGTATTGTGGCAACTCCATAATCATGGGCGATGACTCACCAGTTAACACGGTTTTACGTAGAATCAAACCGGTTAACATCGCAACAATAATGCCGGTGACATACAATAAGAAAATAATATTTTGACCGCCCTGTGGGAAAAATGCCGAAGCAAATACCGCAAAGATAGCAAGCCGCGCACCGCAAGACATAAACGGCATCATCATTACTGTTAAAATACGGTCACGCCGATTAGATAACGTGCGTGCGCCCATGACCGCTGGCACATTGCAACCAAAGCCAACAATCATCGGCACAAAAGCTCTACCCGGCAGTCCCATTTTTTGCATCAATCGATCCATGACAAAAGCAGCTCGCGCCATGTAACCAGAGTCTTCTAAAAACGATAAGAATAAAAACATCGCGCCAATCACTGGAATAAACGTGATCGTAGTATTTATACCTTTACCAATACCGTTAGCGATAATTGCCGTTAACCATATCGGACTATTCCATTGAGTCATCCAATGTGCAACACCATCAACTAACAAGGTGGTACTACTGATATCAAATAAATCTTGAAACGCACCACCGACATTAATCGCAAATAAAAACATGAGATACATCACGAATAAAAATATCGGTATACCTAAAAAGCGATTTAATACCACCTTATCGATAACATCAGTTACGGTTTGACGCTGCGTTTTAAACGCACTCACTGCCTGCTCAACCAGGGCATGCGCTCGCTGATAACGCGCATCAGCAATCATGATATCGGGCTCTTCACCCAACTGTGTAGTTAAATTTTTAATACGTAGTGTAACATTCTGCTGCATACAGGTTTCCACCTGTGCATTAGCGTATTCATCACCTTCTAATAATCGCAGCGCCAACCAATCGCTGTGAACATGCTTATGCAGCAACTGACTGATGCCTTTTTTAGCTTGTTCTACTAACGGATTCAATGACAATGCAGCACTGGGTTTGCGCTTTTTGCTCGCCTCAACAATGGTTTGCAATAAAAATGGCATGCCTTGTTGTTTGTTCGCCACAATGCCCACAACCTCACAACCTAATTGCTTACCCAATTTTTGAAAATCAATATGCAAGCCACGCGACTCCACCACATCCATCATATTGATCGCCAACACAACCGGCTTGCCCATTTCTAATAATTGCAGGGTTAAATATAAATTGCGTTCGAGGTTACTGCCATCAATCACATTAACAATAACATCAACTTCTTCACCTAATAAATAGTCACAAGCGATACGCTCATCAAGTGCGGCTTCTGATGTAACGGCAAGGGAATAAGTGCCCGGCAAATCGACCACCTTGAGTTCAGCTTTATCACAACGGCAATTGCCGCATTTACGTTCGACAGTAACGCCGGGCCAATTGCCCACTTTTTGACGACTACCGGTGAGTGCATTAAATAAAGCCGTTTTACCACAATTAGGGTTTCCAGCGAGCGCGACGTGTAAAGAGGCAGGCATAAATCACACTCGCTGGAGTTTCAGTAAAACGGCTTCATCCTTACGAAGACTTAAATAGGTATTCCGTACCTTAATCTGAATGGGGTCGCCCAATGGCGCGCGGCGTATCACTTCGAGTTCTGCATGTGGAGTTAAGCCCATCGCCATCAATTTGCGGCGATAGCCACGGTCACCACTGGTTTGATAACCAAGAACTACCGCTTTTTCACCCGCAATGAGGTCACTTAATGAGTACACCTTCAACTCCCTTGCTGATATGTCAGCCACAAAAAAACCTTTTTCATTCAGTTGATTAAAATGAGAACCAATCTCATTTGCATCTCACTCTCATTATTGACCCCTTTTGGTCATCTGTCAATACAAATGAGAATCATTTTCATTCGGCGGTGATATAGATCAGATTTTGTTAATGAAATCAGTGAGAATTTGACGCAACTCAATAAGATCACCATGAAAAAAGTGACCAGCGCCTTCAACCACCTCAAACTCCAGCGGTGCGGGTGGATTGTCGACCCAAGCGAGCACCTGATCGAATGGCACGACCTCATCTTTTGAGCCCATGGCAACTAACCAGGGACAATCGATATTTTTAAGATCGCTAAAGCGCGCATGATTAACCGCAGGCGCAATCGTTACCAACCATTCGCTATCAACCAAGCCAGCCGCTCGCGAAGCAATATACGAACCAAAAGAAAAACCCGCCAAGGCTAGTTTTTGGCCAGGAAATAATTGTTGTGCATGCGCAATAACCGCCAAACAATCTTCAATTTCGCCTTCCATATCACCATAACTGCCCGCGCTATTACCAACGCCACGATAGTTAAACCGTATAGACGATAAGCCGCTATTGTCACAAGCTTTTGCTATCGTCGTCACTACCTTATTATTCATCGTACCTTGATACAGCGGATGCGGGTGGCAAATCACAGACACCACTTCCGAGCCGTCAACCGTATTAACCAACGCCTCGAGGTCGCCTTCTGGCCCAGTGATAATCATCTTTTCATTTTGTGTCATTGGATTCTCTCAGCAACAATAATACGATATAATACCATTATGGAAGCGACGCTAATAACAACCTTACCGATCGAGTTTCTTAAAAGGCTCGAAAAGATCGTACCTAACGAACATTTCGATCAAACAATTACCAGTTTTGAGCTCAATAAACCGGTGGCTATTCGGGTTAACCGATTAAAATCGTCAGTGGACGAAATCAAAGCCAAACTGAAAGCGTTATATATCCCTTTCCAACCGGTGTCGTGGTATGAAGATGCCTTATTGATCGATTTCGAAGACAAGCCACGCTTAACCCATGCGGATTTTTATAATAATGGCGAATGCTATATTCAGAGCCTATCCAGCCTATTGCCTGTCGTCATGTTAGACCCGCAACCCGGTGAAGAGATACTCGACCTGTGTGCCGCTCCTGGATCCAAAACCACACAAATGGCTTCATTGATGACTAACCAAGGCCGTATTGCGGCGGTAGAAAAATCCAAGCACCGATTTTTTAAGCTGCAAGCCAACTTAAAAAAACAAGCCGCTACTTGCGTCGATACCTACCTCAAAGATGGCGCTAAAGTGTGGCGTTATTGTGAGAATCGATTTGATCGCGTGTTAGTTGACGCGCCCTGCTCATCCGAAGGTCGCTTTACGTTACACAATGCCGAGTCCTATAGTTACTGGACACAAAAAAAGATTAAACAAATGGCACGTATCCAATGGCAAGTGCTGCAGTCCGGATTTTTGTGTTTAAAACCAGGCGGCACTTTAGTCTACTCGACCTGCACCTTTGCTCCGGAAGAAAACGAAGCGATACTGAATAAATTGTTAAAGCGCTTCCCTGGTCAAGCAGAAATCGTGAGCTGTGATTTACCGGTTGATAATTGTTTTGATGGCATCACCTATTGGAACGAACAATTCTATGCGCCTGAAGTCGCACGCAGTAAACATATCCTACCAAACGAAACCTTTGATGGTTTTTTTGTGTGTAAGATCACTAAAAAATAACCCATAATTGCCAATCAATGCTGAGCTCACTGCCTTTGCAAGTAAGTCTGTCAGGGGTACCTTTCGAGCGGCGTGTGATACACGGAAGTAAAGGAACACGAGGATAGGGACATCCTTTCGGGAGAAAGGCAGCCCTGGCAGGCTTACGTTGCAGCGCGCAATTACTCAGGCAGATTATTCATAGGATTGCTTCGTCGTGATTGCTTCGTCGCAAGCTCCTCGCAATGACGGGATAGTAGCGTCACCTTACAACCAATCAGAAAGGGCGATACCAATACCCGCACTCGTCGTACGATGATTGTATTCAATCAGACTCTGACCATAGCCATTAAACACTTGCAAATAAGCACTGAGATGCTTTGTCAGTGGCACTGAAATCGCACCGATCTCTGTCATGTTAGTGGTTAAACGTTCAACATTGCGGACTTCCAAACTTAGCTCTACTTTATTTTTAAACTGATAAGCAACAATAAAACGCTCATGCCCCAAGTAAGTAGCAATATTAGGGTTATGCAAATCACTGGAGTCCGCCTTAAAAATCAAAACCCACGGCTCAGCCGTAAACAACCAACCACCGCGTGATAAACTTAAACTGAAAAACACACGATTCCAACTGCGCTCCAACTGCCCACCGCGACCATTCGACTGATGATCCAAACCAGTGCGAACTAGCCAGTTCTTTTTAAAGTTACTGCTTAAAAATATTTGTGGTTCGTAATTGGTTTCACGGAACCATTGTGACTTAGCATACACTTGCCAATACGACAACTGCGTATACGATGCTAGCAGTGAGACCGGCTTACCAAACATGTGATGCCACAGCGGAATTTGAAATGAAAGCTGCGCTTTAAACTCAGCGTTCATCACTTTTTGGCCTTCAGGTGTATTACCCATATACACGGCGGTATCCGGGCTGCCGGTATAATAAAACGGTAAAATATAAGTTGGCTCGTAAAACAAAATACCAAATGGTGAGCGAGCCGCCTTTTTCTCTTTATGCAATTTCTTTTGCAAGTCCGAAGGTTTGTTTGTCGTCACTTCGGTCATGGCAGCATCAGTTTTAGCCATCGCTTTATCGACTTCTTTGGCAACCCCCGATGTTGATTGCTTCGCTGATGGTGATGTGGCTGCTTGCACCGTACTACAACTCAATACCACCATCGACGCAATAAGTAACGTTCGCAACATTTTATTCACCATAGATTACTAGCCATAAGGCCGTGCAGTCTACGAAGTGAAACTTGCTTGGTCAAGCATTGAAACCCAGTAGAAACAAAAATTTTATCAAGAAGGACCAACCTGGATCCCGGCTCGGAGGCCGGGATGACAAACTCTCAGCCGGGATGACAATAAAGCTACAGAGAAGCTTTGCCTTTTATTTTTTGCCAAAACGATTTCTTTTGTGGCTTTTCTGAAACGGCTTTAGCTGCTTCATCACTAGGCTTTGGGCCAGCATCTTTCGCATCAGCTTGCACCGGTACTAACACCACACGCTCAACCACAGGCGGCTCAATTGGCTGAAAACCAAAAAAGTTAGTACGCATATCATTCATCATACGATTCATGTCAGCCTGCATTTGTGCATTACGTCTTTCCATGCTCTGGATCAATTTTTGCACTTGCTTGTGATTTAACTTATCTGAACCACTGTACTCGATCACTTTATATTGCTTTGGACCATCTTTTTCAGTTGTGGTGATCACACGCTGCTCGAAACCATGATTGGATTGTTGAGTCATCGCTTTTGGTGGATGGGTCGCATCAGTTGCGCTTTTCATTTTCATCCAACCCACTTTACCATCGGCAGGATTTGCTACTTTAATCCAACCTTTATGGTCTTTCGATTGATAAATAGGAATTAAACGTTGGCCAGTTTTCACCTGGGTAGCCACGGTCGATTTGACATCAGGTGCTTGATACAGAGAGATACCAGCAGCCCAGCTAACACCAACAGCGGACACTAAGGCCAAGGCGGTTAAACTTTTGATTGTATAACGCATTTCGAATACTCCTTAATATTTTCTCTGGATGCCAGATCAAGTCCGGCATGACAAAATCTGTGCCTAACATGGCAACATACATTACGATATAAGGTCACCGTAGCGAATTTCAAGCAATGCGGTTAGAATGCAGTCTGATTTATATTAGGAAGCTGTATGCAAATTGTACTAGCCAGTAATAACAACGGCAAACTAAAAGAAATCCAAGCGATTATGGCGCCATTGGACATTGAAATAAAATTGCAGCGTGATTTCAAGGTTGAAGATGCTGATGAAACGGGGCTAACCTTTATCGAAAACGCGATATTAAAAGCACGTCATGCCTGCCAACACACTGGCTTAGCTGCCTTGGCGGATGATTCAGGCTTATGCGTTAATGCACTGCAAGGCGCACCGGGTATTTATTCGGCTCGTTATGCCGGCGAACATGGCAATCATAGCGCCAACATCGACAAACTATTAAGCGATTTACACCCTGTGCCAAACGAAAAACGGCAAGCGCATTTTATATGTTGTTTGGCGCTTTTGCGTCATGCAGATGACCCCGACCCACTCATTGCCATCGGCAAATGGCACGGTGAAATCTTAACCACCCCCACGGGGAATGGCGGCTTTGGTTATGACCCTGTCTTTTTTGTAACTGAACATCAATGCAGTGCCGCCGAACTGGATAGCACGATTAAAAATACAATCAGTCATCGCGCGTTAGCGTTGCAGCAACTGATGAATACTCTGAACTCCGAGGAAAACATACTATGTACCAAATCTTAAGATTGAATCAAATTGCAGAAATCGGCTTAACTCAACTCGACAGCACGCAATTTCATGTGAGTGAAGATACAAAAAAACCGGATGCGATTGTGTTGCGATCACACAAAATGCATGACATGGATGTGCCCACCTCCGTTAATGTGATTGCTCGTGCTGGCGCTGGTGTCAACAATATTCCGATTGAAAAAATGACAGACCTTGGCATACCGGTTTTAAATACACCGGGCGCCAATGCCAATGCGGTAAAAGAGCTGGTGTTAACCGGCATGTTTTTAGCTTGTCGTCATATCTGCCAGGCCTGGGACTTTGCCAATCAATTAAAACCTGACAATAACGAACAACTCAATAAAACCGTTGAAGCCAGCAAAAAACAATTTGCTGGATTTGAATTACCTGGCCGCACTTTAGGCTTGATTGGTTTAGGTAATATCGGTGTTAAAGTGGCCAACGCGGCATTAGCTTTAGGCATGAATGTGATTGGTTATGACCCTTCAATTTCAGTGAAACACGCATGGCAAATGTCATCCGATGTTGAACAAGCCGAAAACATTGACGACGTGATTAAACGCAGTGATTTTATCAGCGTGCATGTACCATTGAACGAACATACCAAAGGCTTAATTAACGAAATTAATATCGCGTCAATGAAAGATGGTGTCGTGCTATTAAACTTTGCACGCGATGGCATTATCGATATGGATGGCTTAGTCAAAGCGTTAGAATCTGGTAAGGTCGCCAGCTATGTGACTGACTTTCCGAATATGGCATTAAAACCATTCAAACAAGTGATTTGTTTGCCACACCTGGGCGCCTCTACCAGAGAAGCTGAAGAGAACTGCGCCGTAATGGCAATGAAACAAATCCGTCGCTTCTTAGAAGAAGGCACGATAAAAAATTCGGTTAACTTTCCAAATGTATCACTGCCGATGACCGATCACCCTCGCATCTCTATCGTTAACCGTAACGTACCGAATATGGTGGCACAAATTACCACAACACTTTCTGATGCTAACATTAATATTATCGATCTACTGAATAAATCACGTGATGATATTGCGTATAACTTGCTGGATATTAATGTGATGCCTTCTGATGAAATCATGAAAAAGCTTGAACAGATTGAAGGCGTGATTAAGGTGCGACAGATCGGCAAGTAACGCATCATACCCCCAATACATCATAGTAATTGGGGATATAAATCAAAAACAGCCTGCCACCCTAGCACATGAGCAACACTGCGTTGTTGGGATTCATCACCGGCATAGACCAGCCATGCTTCTGACTGATTTTTATTAAGTGCTTGCCAATATTTCAGCCCTTTAAAATAATCAGCATTAATGGTCGATCCTGATTTGACTTCTATTGGAATTAATTGATCGCCGCGATCAACAATCACATCAACCTCGTTACCATGATTGTCACGCCAAAAATATAAATTTGTTTGAATATAAGAACACAACTCAGGACAATGCTGGATTTCATCAAGCACAGCGCCATCAGGAAATTGTGCTAAAAATCGACGTGGATCATCTTGTGCAAATTGCCAATTTACACAGTTTTATACCTGGGCTTGCATAGCTATTAGCAGGTGGTTTATGCTCACTCTCATCAAACACACCGTCATGAGGGAATTATGAAAACACTTTACAGGATGTTACTGGGTTTATTATTGATCATTACCACTTCATCACTGCTTGCAGCAACTACCGGTAAGGTTCGAACCACGCCATTAAAAGGCACGGTTGCGTTGACATTCGATGACGGTCCATCGCCCGTGTATACACCACAAGTGCTAGCCATACTCAAACGCTATGGCATACATGCCACCTTTTTTGTTGTCGCCGGCAATGCCAAGCGCCACCCTGAAATGATCAAAGCCATTTTGGCTGATGGCAATAACATCGCTAACCACAGCATGACCCACCCCAAACTCACCCGCCTATCGGGTAAACGGCTGCAATGGGAAATTGGTGGCGCCAAAAAAGTAATCACTAAATTAGTTGGCAAACCACCCGCTTGTTTACGCCCACCGTTTGGCCTCACCAATGCACGCGTAAAATCTGTTATCGAAAAAAATGGCATGATCCAAGTGCCGATTGGTTACAATTCATACGACTATGCACGCCCGGGCGTGAAAAAATTAATCCATAACGTCGTTAGCCGCGCCCATCCTGGCATGGTAGTACTGCTGCATGATGGCTATAAAAATAAACAACAAACTGTCGACGCCCTGCCCGGCATTATCGAAGGCATTAAAAAGAAGGGCTTAGGCTTTAGCATGATCTGCTTAAATTGAGACGTGGTGATTTAACACTGCCTTAATGATTTTTGCCTATTCATTTTTATGAGGAAACGTATAATTCCCATAACTATAATAAATGAATTGGTATGAATCATGCGAAAAAGTATAACACCTGAAGAAGCGGCAGCAAACGCCTTACTTGCTATGAGCCAGGGCATGAACCTACAACTACCCGCAAGACAGCCAAGCTTTGATCCCACTCACGCAGCAACCCCTGGCAGAGCAGGCTTTTTTACTCACCCAAAACGTAGAAAACCAGCAAAAACACCTCGCTCAACGATTACCGGGGTATCCTGGAGTAACTACAACAAAAAATGGCGCACCACCATAGGGCGTTCAACAATGAGATGCTCACTGGGCTATCATGAAACCGAAGAAGAAGCAGCCAATATGTTATTGAGCGTGCTTAATGCATTACTGGCACGTAATGCAACCAGCAGCGACCCCATCGTGGCCATGTACAAAAAAAGTGTAGAGCGACAGGCCACTGCAAAAAAAGTACAAATAACGCGCTCCTACTTAACTACAAAAATTGAAATACTACAGAAGGAACTTGATAGCTTAACAGCATCAAAACAATGCAGCTGTAAACTTAAGTTTTAGACTTAACCCTGCCGTAATGGCCCCTGTGTATTTATTTTTATGCAAATCAATTATTATACAAACCTTGAGTAAATAGTGAGAAAAATATAATGAGACGGCATACTCCAGATGAAGAAAAAGCAGCAGACGCCTTATTGACATTGAACGAGGGGCAAAGGCCACCTGTACAGCACCCAGGATGGAGCTATACTCGCCGAACAGCGCCTAGCATATTTGCCGCTCGACAACCCAGCCAACCAACCAAAACAACCTCACCAGATATTACCTATGTATGCTTTCATAAAGACAGCAGAAAATGGAATGTAGGCATAAGGCTTGGTAAGCGGAAACATAGCTTAGGCTATTTTAACTCACAAGAAAAAGCAGGCAGGCATTTACTTGATGTGCTTAAAACATTAAGACATCCAGCAGAAAATCTCACAGAAGCAGCGCTAAAATACGCAATTAAAATAACGAGCATCGTCACTATAACTTCTCGCGACAAGCTGGATGAGAAAATAGCAACACTAGAGATCGAGCTTCACTACATCGCCGCACAAGAAGAACGCACCCATAGATCTGGGGTTTTGATTTAATTCTGCCTTAATGAATTTTGCCTATTCATTCTTTTGCGGACTATATATTATCCAAATCATAAAAACATAGTGAGAGAGCTATAATGAGACCAGTTGATGATAAAGACATAAAAGAAGCAGCAAGTACCCTATGTGCAATGATGCAAAAACAGCCATTACAAGCACCGCACCCAGGATGGGGCTTTACTCACCTACCAATACCCAGCATATTAGATCACACTCGCGAGGCAAGACGGGCAAGCCTCTTTGCTCACCCAAAACCCCGCAGAACATCCGATATACCTCAATCACATATTACCGGGGTAAGCTTTCATCGCTCCAATCAAAAATGGGCCGTGCAGATAAGAATTAATGGCCATAGAGCCAACCTAGGCTATCATGACACCCCAATCCAAGCAGGCAGTCTGCTACTGGATGTACTTAACACATTAAGCGGTGTGCCAAACAACAATAAACAAGCTTACAATTACGCATGCGAAATAAATAAAAAAACCACAATCCATCCTGACGATCTAGCCAAGAGAACAGCAAGACTACATAAAGAACTTAGCGCCTTAGCAGCACCAGAAAGAAGTCACTATAAACCTGGGTTTTAGTTTGTGATATAATTACACTATCACGATATCAAAAGGACTGAATCATGAAACACACCCCCCAGTTTATCAAGCTTGGCCTTTACATCAGCGCGTTAACCATTAGCGCACCACTACTTGCTGACACGGCAGCCACTGCCAATACCTCCGCAACAGCAGCGACAAACACTACAACAGCGCCTACCGCAAAACCCGCTGCTCAAAAAACCTGGAGCCATAAAGACGCAAATAGCTGGGGTGACACTTATGACGAATGCGCGCCTGGCGGCAACCAATCGCCGATTGATATCAAACAACACAATGTCACTGATATGAGCATGCAACAAATAACACCGGTACTCAAAGGCAAGCCATTAAACATCACCAATAACGGCCACACCATCCAGGTTAATTATGCCGACAATGGCAAAGATTATTTTATGATTGATAATCGCCAGTATGAACTGCGCCAAATTCACTTTCACACTCCCAGCGAAAACAAATTGCACGGCGTACAATATCCTTTAGAAGCACACTTTGTAACTGAAGACACACACGACAAACAATTTGCAGTTGTCGCGGTATTTTTCAAACCTGCTCGCCGCAACAACCCAGCGATTAAAGCGTTATGGAAATATTTACCCACCAAGGCAGGTCAAACCAACTCTTTACAAAATCACCTGATTTTTATGAGCCAAATGCTACCAAAGAATCTGAGCTTCTATCACTTCGAAGGTTCACTCACAACACCACCCTGTACCAAAGGCATTCAGTGGTATGTGTTAAAAACACCGGTCGATATCACCAACCCAGCGATTCGTGATTTTAAACGCTTATATAAAAATAATGCGCGACCAATCCAACACAATAATGAACGTGCTATTTATGATAGCTAGCTAATCTAGCAGCCACATAGCGATTAAGAGACACTTTAGCTTCTAATGCTTCTATCGCTAATTCTCTATGTAAATTTGGCGGAATACGAACAACAAATTTACCACTAAATTTTTTAGTTGCTATCGGCTCAGGAATGACTTCACCTTGTTTTTTCATGTCCTTAACAATATCACTTACACATTTCCTGATACCCTTAAAGGCACCATCTTGTGTTTTACATAACCAGCTGACACTAGGAAACTCTGCACATAAACCAACAAACTCACCATCATCATCGGACCATGTTACTCGATAGCTATATTTATCAATCATTGTTTCGCTCCCATTAATTTATCGATCGCAGCCAGGGCCTGCTTTACTTGATAGGCCTTAGCTTTACCCTTACTGTTCTGAATATTCACCCTTGGATCTCCTGGCCAAGGTGTTTTATATACCATATGACTACTACCTTGCTGTCTTGCTAAACCAAAATAATAATCACATACTTTTACTAAATCAGAAAAACGCACGCCTTTTGGATTCCTCTTCATATTATCGAGGATATTACCCAAACCCTTGCTCACGTCAAAACTCCTATTTTCTATGATTCAGTATAGTATCAATATTGATATCATTCTTCAACAGCAACTTGACAATTCACAAGACTATAAGTACCCTTGCCTAGGGTACACTGAGGAAAAAACATGACTACCAAGAAAGCTAAAAAAAGCCTGCAATTACTGGAAAAAATTTCAGGTAAGAAACTAACGCTAGCCAATTTATTATGGTCTATCCGTGTCGGTGATGAGCTTAGTCAAGCAGCATTTGCAAAATTGTTAGGGGTTTCACGCCAATTTGTCTGCGATGTTGAACACAACCGTCGCTGGCTAAGCCCCGCCATGGCGGCAAAATTTGCCAAATTATTAAAACAATCTGAAAAACAATTTATTCGCCTGGCATTACAAGACACACTGGATAGAGCCGGCCTGCCATTTCAAGTAGATCTTCACGCAGCTTAAACGCATTACATAACATTGCAACCGCCACCGCCAGCACCGCCATTGTATCCCTTCCACTTATCACGCTCTGCTTTTTCACGCGCAGCGGCGGCTTTTTCAACAGCCCTTGCTTCTGCCACTTGCACCTTAAGGCTCTTCGTAGCAGGCTTATGCATTCTCACTGCCGTAGTCGCTGCCACCGTCGGCGGCGGGCATGCACGTGCACGCGGCACTTCAGCCGGCGGTCGCTCGTAAACAGCACCACCAGCAATAATGCCATCCGGATCAATCACCGGAACACCTTTCTTGGTAGGTATTAAGCTAACCCCAAAAATATCAGACACCTGATCCGCTGCTGCCAATACACGCTGCGGACTATTATCTTTATCAGCTCGAACCACAATAGCAATTTCATCAAATGCACACGGATGTGCATCAATCTGCGCTTTATAAGCATCAGACATTGCCTTTGCACCTTGCTTAATATTCAAACCATGATTACCGGTCGATGCAACCGGGGAAGCAAACTTACGAAATAATCGCAAGCGCGCCATTTCCATTAAACGAAACTGAGTGCGCTGATAAAAAGTCGCATCATCTCCAGCAAATGTTTTGCCATGAAATTTCGGTGGAAACTCTGACAACAATAGCGAATCATCCTGGCCTGCTTGTTGCAAGCGAAATGCCATCATATCACCTTGCTGATAACACGACTGGTCATTGGTTTTAAAAGCCTGCTTCTCAATAGCCGTTATAGCCGCCTTATCCTCAACCGACAGCGTATCTCTTGTCGCTTTAGCCACGCCACTTAATCGATTCTGCCTTATCCGTTTTTCGATACCAAACGGCAGCGGAAATTTACCACCTTGTGGATCAGTACCCGTTTCATTGACTAAATTTACTGTCGCTACACCAGGTCGCTTAACGTAATCTGCCATATCGCCTTGCACCACAGAAATTTTTATCGGATGCGTTTGTGTCACGCCATGCTCATCTGTGTATTCCGTATAATAAATAGCGGTATAGGCCACATCCCCCTGACTTGCTAATTCACCCACATTGTCTTCATCGGCAATGACATCTACAGCCAAATCTGGAGCGGAAGCTACTTCATAGGGTTTGAAATCGTCTGCTGCCTCATAACGAGGAGGCGCAACAGGAACAGCCACATCACGACGAGCTGGAGCCAACGCGGTTTCTGCAGCTTTTTCACGACGTAAATCCTCAAGCAAGCTATTCAATTGGGCTGGCACAGTACGATAAAAAGCTTGCTCGATTGGTGTGCCTGGAATATTAGCCAATCCACGAAGCACCGCCTGCACATCGGCAAGACCCTCAACGGGTAAAGCATTTAATGCCTTTAACATCGCTTTCAAACGTACTGAAACTTCTGCGGCAGACTCCGTACCATTCCACTTAATATGGGGGCGTTCCGCCTCAGCCGCACCAACACGAGACAGCGTTACCGCCCTAGGCTGACGCATATTCAACGCAATACACAGCGCGTCTAAAACATTTCGCACATGTGCTTTCATGCGGCTGCCCGCTAACGCACGCAAAGCCGTCTTTAACTGCATCATCGCACTGGTCAAATCACGCGTATGCACAGCGATTTCTTCCTGCTTATACAGATCCGGACCCTTTGCAATAGTAATCACTTCTTTAACAAGCGGCTTAGCTGAAGTCGGTTTTGGACCTGTCACACCGGCACCTGCCGTTGACGCACCAGCTGCTGCGGCTGGTGGTTCGCCAAGAAATATACTGCTTTCCAGCATAAAGCCTTGGCCGCCGTCACTGTTAGTGATATGAAATTTTGCATTAAACTCACGCTCTACCGCTTCGATATACGCTTCTTTTCCAGCTGGCACGTGGATACGTATCGGTAACCAATATTCAAGGCTGCCACCCGCATAGGGTGAAGGATATTGGGGTTTAGAAAGCAACGCCTGATAAAACTCTACCACTCTGCGAGCAAAGGTAGCAGGATCACACTTATTCAAATGTCTAAAATCAAATACGCGGTTATAACCACCTGCGTGGCGAATCAAATCAATGATGCGATGATCGGCCAACTGCGAGCAGTCAACACGCTTCACACCACACCATGCCATTTTACCGCGATCCAACACCTCATGGATGTTGCTTTGATAAGCCGTATGGTAATGATAACGTTCTTGCAGTGGATGAACATAAAACAATTGCTTGGCATCTTTAAACTTACCGACAAACAGCTCAATACGGGTACCTTTAGCTGGAGCTCGCGTCACCCGATAACTGGCATGATCAACAGTGTACTCACTCCAATTGCGACCCGCCGCTGCTGGATTAATATAACCCACTGAAATTCTTTTCTTTCTGCTCATATCGCTACTACCCCACCCTGACTCAATAAATTTGTGTCATAGGTTATCATATGTATAACTATTGCTCTAGTAATTAGTGAGGCGCTATTGATCGTTAAAGAAAATAAAGATCTGGATACCGGCTCGGGGGCCGGCATGCCCCTTCGAGACAACCGCTTCGCGGTTTCCTCAGGGCAAACGGAGGAAAGATTCGGGCATAACTGATATGATACTGCCATGAGACGTTTTTTTTACATTCTACTGATATGCTTTTTACCGCTACTGGCTTGCGCGCATACCGAAGTTAAACCATTACCAGCCGATAAAGCCTTTCAATTCAGCGCCACCGCAAAAGATAACCAAACCGCGGTAATGATGTTTACCATCGCGCCGGGTTATTACCTCTATCGCGACAAGTTTGCCTTCACCCCCGCCGAAGCAGGCACGGCGGTAATCGCCACACCGATGCTGCCGCCCGGCAAGAAAAAACATAACCCCACCATTGGTAACTACATGGCACTCGAAGGCAATCTGCAATTTGCTTTGCCGGTGTTATCACACACCAAAAGCATGCTGGCGCTGAAAGTGCATTACCAAGGCTGCTCCAGTGAAGGCTTTTGTTACCCACCCATTACCAAAGTGATAAAAATCGATCTCGGCGGCAACTATGGCACCGTAGTAAAACCCATCGCCGTTGATATTCCGACAGCACAACCCGAACATGTCTCAGATAGTACCGACCGCATCACACGTATTTTAGCCAACAGCAATATCGGCTGGGTGATTTTAGCGTTCTTTGGTTTTGGTGTATTAATCTCATTAACACCGTGCATCTTGCCCATGATTCCGATTCTCTCCAGCATTATCATTGGCCAAAGCAAACACGGCCAACTCAGTCATGTACGCTCATTTATGTTATCGCTGTCGTATGTACTGGGCATGGCAATTACCTATGCAATTGCCGGCATGATTTTTGGTTACCTGGGCAGCAATATCCAAGCGGCATTGCAAATTCCCTGGGTGATTATTGTGTTTGCCGTGGTGTTTGTATTGTTAGCCTTATCCATGTTTGGTTATTACGACATTCAAATTCCCGCGCGCTTACAAACCAAACTGCATCATTCCAGCGACAAACAACGCCGCGGTTCCTATATTGGCGTTGGCTTAATGGGTGCGATTTCCAGCCTGGTAATGTCACCGTGCGTTACGCCACCACTGGTGGGTGCACTGGGATTTATTAGCCGTACCGGCAACGCCTTAACCGGTGGTGTTGCCTTATTTGCCTTAGGCATTGGCATGGGTGTGCCGTTATTAGTGATTGGTGCGACCAGCGCTAAACTGATACCAAAATCTGGCCCGTGGATGAATGCGATTAAAAAAGTGCTCGGCGTTATGTTACTGGCCGTTGCCATCACCTTACTATCACGCATCATTCCTGCCTGGTTGAACATGGTGTTATGGATGCTATTAACCTTCGGCTGTGCTTATGCACTCGGCGCGTTTAAAACTGCCGACGGTTTCGCGCAACGCCTTGGCAAAGCGCTTGGCGTCATACTGTTTATCTATGGCATTATTTTGTTAATCGGATTATACCAAGGCAACACCAACCCACTGCAACCGATTTATCAAAACCAACCCGCGACAAAAAACAGCGATCGCTTTATTCGCGTAACTGGCATCGAGCAATTGGATGAACAACTGGCTAAGGCAAAATCGACTGGTAAACCAGTCATGCTCGACTTCTTTGCCGAGTGGTGCATTGCCTGCAAGCAAATGGAAACGTATACATTTGCCAATACACAAGTGCAACAAGCCTTACAACAATACACCCTGATTAAAGTTGATGTCACTGCTAATAATGCACAAACACAGCAACTGCAACAACGTTATGGCGTGATTGCCCCACCCACTATTGTGTTTATTAACAGCAAGGGCCAAGTACAAACTGATAAAGGCATTGTTGGTGAAATTAATGCAAAAGATTTTCTCACGCACTTAACCAATTACTGAGCAACGCTATAAAGGAAGACACTTCAAAAAGACGATCATCCTGATGGCTACCCGTTGGTACTTGGCATATTCCTAGTCTCAACATATCTTACATGCATAATTTGAAAAAAAGACCCAGCGCAGTCGCAATCAATGCAATAAACGTTAACACCATACCGAATTGCCGATAGCGAATTGTAGGTTCTATTCTTGATTCGACAAACACCAAGCTGTAAGCATGAACCAAACGGCCGATCACTAATAGAGCGGCAAATGCATGCAGCACCCAATGATGCGGTTGCATAAAAGCAAGGCAGATTAAAAGGATCACAATGAACGGTGTGTATTCGCAAAAGTTGGCATGAGCTCTGATGGCTAAGCTTAGTTGACGTTGATTGTTATCGTTAATGGATACTTTGTATTTATAGCGTAGACGTATCACATTAAAGCTTAAAAACAATAAAATCACAGTTAATAATAAAAGGTAGGGGATCAATGGGTGTAGTGCCATGGCAGTATCCTAGCTGTTGTTAATAAGGTTTTTGATAGAAACTTACACGTTTGCTAATCCTCAAGTGTAACAAGCCTTACAAAAATACACACTGATCAAAGTGGATGTCACCGCTAACAATGCACAAACACAACAACTGCAACAACGTTATGGTGTTATTGCTCCACCCACCATAGTGTTTATCAACAGCCAGGGTCAGGTGCAAGCCAACAAAGGCCTTGTTGGTGAAATTAATGCAAAAGATTTTCTCACGCACTTAACCAATTACTGAGCAATTCCATATGTGTTTATTGGATTTAACAAATCATGTATAGTAACGCTTATGATGTCACACGGATCTGACCAATATTTATCACGCCAAGCTGGCTTTACCGCCATTGAGTTAATTCTTGTTATTGTAGTTATAGGTATATTAGGCACCTTAGCCTTGCGACCATTGCTCTCCAGCCAAGACAGCATGAAAATCGACGCCGAAGCACAACGTTTGTTAACTGACGTTCGCTATGTACAAGCATTATCAATGTTTCGCAATCAGCGTTACCGACTCAATTTATCCAATTCAGGTTCCTATGCGATATTAACCCCAGCCGGTGGCGCGTTTAATTATTTTGCCGCGGGGGGTACCAGCGTCACTCTAGAATCCGGCACCACCTTATCCAAAAATGGCAGTAATTATTTAATCTTCGATGGCCGTGGCGCCCCTTATACCAGCAGCACCGCTAGCGGCAGCGGCAGCGCTCTTGGCAGCACTTATACCATCACATTGACCAATAGCTCAGGCAGTGAAACGATTAGCGTATCGGCAGAAACGGGCGAGGCACAAATGTCATGAGACTAAACCGACTACAACAAGCCCTATCTCTTGTCGAGCTGATCATTTTTATTGTGATTATTGGCATTGCAGCCACACTACTAGGGCCACTGACTAAATCAATCAGCTCAGGCGCCGATGCTGGCAACCAATTGGTTGATTTACAAGCGGCCCGCGGCCAGATGGAACAAGACATAGGCACGTATACCGCAAGCAGTAATAATCCACACAGCTTACAAACTATTTCTGTACCAATAGGCGGCGGCTCAAGTGCAACACTAACCACCATGGTGCCTAACCCGCTATGATAAAATACCTAGCTAAAAAAATGCGCGCGGTAACCCTAATAGAGCTCATTATTGTTATTGTGTTGATTGGTATTGTGGCAGGCATTCTGGGTACTATTTTACGACAAATTTCCTCGACTTATCTGGTGCAAAAACAAGTAACCGAAGCGGGCTGGCAAGCGCGCTTAGCTTTGTTCCGCATGGAACGAGAACTCACTGAAGCAACCAGCCTAACCGGATCAACCAGCTCAACCGTGCTAAGTTTTGTTTCACCACAAGACAATACGACCGTTAACTATTCACGCACTGGAACAGTTCTTTATCGCGGCAACTACCCTATCGTGCGCAACGTCAGTGCCTTCACAGTCGGTGGGCTAAACAAATCTTTTGTTGCAACCAGCACTGTCAGTGAAATGCATTGCGTCACTCTGGCACTAACGATTACTTACGAACAAAACACCATCCCACTGAGCACCACGGTTTGCCCTAGGAATTTAGCATGAAAGCAATAAAGCGCCAACGCGGATTTTTATTAGTAGCAGTCATCGCTTTGATTGTTATTGTTGGTTTTTATGGCGTGGTCTTTACCCATATCTTAAGCAGTGGCGCCGATGCCAATGCAGGTTATGTACAAGCTATGCAGTCTTATTATGTGGCAGAAGCCGGCTTAAACAGAGGAATATTTGGCGTCAACAGCCCTAAAGTGGAAGAAACCATCACCTCATTTGATGCGCGAACGGGCTGCACAACCATTGGCAACACCGATTTTGGTGCAGGTCAATATAATATTGACACCGCCACACCTAACACGAGCTTTACCACACTTAGCACTGGCATTAGTGCCAGCGACACCAGCATCACAGTGGCTGCAATCAGTGGTTTTTCAGCTGAGGGCATGCTGTATATTGGTAATGAAAAAGTCACTTATACCGGCATTGGCACTTGCAGTGGCTCACCTTGCATAACTGGCTTAACCCGCGGCACTGAAAACACATTAGCGCAATCTCATGATAGTGGCACCTATATCAGTGAACTCGCCTGTCGTCTCACAGCCAATGGCGGCGTGCCTTCCATTGCCAGCGCCAATGGCAGCACCACACTCAACGCGCAAACCAATATGGAAACCGCATTTGCTGTTGGGCTCGGCACTGGTAACACCCTCACCATGCTACGTTGGAACTTACCCACTTCAAATACATGGACCAATGTTGGTATTTCGCCCATATCTAACAATCTAAATTTAAATGCGGTCAGTGCTGCCGGACCCAATTATGCCTGGGCGGTGGGTGATGATAAAAGCAATAAATTCGCACTGTATTCATGGAATGCAGGCACGCAAGCTTGGCAGCTCGATGCTAGCCCCTCCACTTCTAACAATAAATACATCAAAGACCTCGATGGTGTGTCGGCGGTTTCAGCCAAAGAAGCCTGGGCAGTAGGACAACGCAGCGGCAAAGTGAGCGGCAAACGCCGCTATAATGTTTTACGTTACAGCGGTGGCAGCTGGTGCAAGCTTGAACCCAGCAGCAGCTGTGGCGGCAAAACCATTCCAGCCGATGAGGGCAATAATAATAATCTCGAGGACTTGCGTGCAGTGAGTGTGATTGATACCAGTGGCGATGGTTTGGGCAATATAGGTTTTGCCGTTGGCGATAAAGGATTTATTTTAAAATATGACGGCACTAATTGGACTAAAGTTACCAGCTCCACCTCCGATGACTTATTTGGCGTCCAGGTGATCTCCGCTAACGAAGCCTGGGCGGTGGGTGACGACGGCACTGTTTTACGTTGGAATGGCAGCAGCTGGTCAACGCTCAGCGGCACTGGCATAGCCAGTAATGATATTTTAGAAGCAGTGGCTGCTGTCGATACCAATGGCGATGGTTATGCTAATGCCGGTTGGGTTGTTGGTCGCAGAGGTAACAGCGCACGCTCTTTTCGTTTTACACAATCCTCTCCTGGCACACTCAGCTGGACAGCTCATCAACCCAGCGGCCAAGCTGATGAAAGTCTGTACTCTGTATCCATGGTGCGCACGGGTGATGTGTGGGCTGGGGGCCGGAATGGCAATATCATGCATTGGGATGGCAGCAGTTGGACACGTGTCGCAAGGCCTCACACTAAACATATCAAAGGCATTGCTGTAATCGGCCCAACCAATACAAAAGCCTCCATATTCCGCGAAACGTTCAATTGATCTTGCGAGGTACGTCATTGCGAGGGGTTTACGACGAAGCAATCTGGATCGCCACGTCGCTTCGCTCCTCGTGATGACGGCGATTGTCAACCAAAAAGCAAAATACCTACCCATACGCAAAATATGCATAGCTAATTTTAAGCACAATTTGTAGGATAGCGGTATCTAAAGTCACATGTTGTGGGAGACATTTATGAGACCTCTATCAAGTAGTACACCAGCAACCATACCAACTGAACAACTGGCAGCAATTGATGAAATCACCAAAGCTTGGCCCAATAAGTGGCATCGCAAGGCACTGAATAGCCAACAACGTGTTAATAATTTTTTATCGATCAAACCAGAACACCATGAATGGCTGAGCAAATTAACAACCATTCAGTTCGCTTTTGTCCTTGGACCCTGTCATTCGAATATCAATGCCATATTAGACTTATACCACAGCCCAATAACGGACAAACTCAGAGCGGAACATAGTGTTTCCGACGCCCTATTGCACATTGACTTATACTTAACCTTGGATGATTATTTCCCTGATGAACATCCGGAGATAGATGACCGAATTGGCAAACACAAAGATGAGCTTTATACGCATCGGCACTATGACTCACTGCATACCGTATTAGAGCATGTTAGGCGGCTAAAACAGATACGGCATTTTGCTCAGCGTGTAACTGACAACAATGTCGGTAGCAAAGGCGCATTTTACTTTAAGGCACCTGCCGGCCTCTCAGCTTTAGCCCCCGCCTTGGCAAAAAAGTTGGCAGCATTAGGAAAGAAGCCATCATTTGATAGTATGAGCAGTGAAGCATTCAGTATACAATTAACCGAGATTGAGCAACTTGTGTATCAAACTGCCAAGCATCAACTCTCTACTACTCCAGGATTGTTTGCAGGCTACCGCGTTCCTGGCACAGGTCGCGATCCGGGTGTTGACCAGCTTTATAGAGACATCCAAGCTGAATACAAACATTGGTATGGTGATGAAGCAACAACACCAGCAGCCGAAGAAGCAAAAATGGCGTCACCCAGCCCACAGTAAAATAATTTCGCAATCTTCATCCAGCGTGATATAGTAAAAATGGGAGCAATGGGAGGCAGCCTAACTTTTCTCTTCGATATAATTTTATTAGCATATAAGTATGGCACTGCCTGAATCTAATCGATACGATTGTAAGGAGGCCCTATGTCACGCGACGCAATAAACGAGCGAAAAAATCACAGCCGTTTGCTAAATAAAGTACTCCAGTTACTCGCTACTGCAGAAGAAATACATGATAGCTATTATTATCGACGGCCACCCGAAGGCATATGCAAAATCCTAGCCGAATCCGCCAAACATCCTTTACCAGACACTTACCCCACCACCTGTGACGACACAGCAGAGCTTGATGCAGAAATTCAAATCGTAGCGGATCATTTATGTAAAACCGCCGCTGACCGTATAAAAGAGTCGGAAACTGTTTGGTTTCGCGATCCAAAAACTCATGCATTTTATATCGCAGTCACAAAAGAAATTTTAATCGAAGATGAAGCTGAAAGCTCATCTGAAAGCAGGACCATGCGGCCATAGGAACCACCAATGCCAAACAAAATTCCACAACTAAAAGCAACCGTTGATGACTGGGGATCAGCTTCATTAAAACATCGCTACAATCGCGCTCTCTGTTTAGAAGTGCTGACATTCATAGATGAAAAACATTTATGCGATACCAATTCCGCATCAGAAATACAATCTGTCGCCTCTCGACTATGCTCAATCAGCGATGGACAGCGCGCCCTTACCACACAACTGAACTCGGCGCACATTAAGGCTTTACTCACTTTAAATCCGGGACAATTCAATCAAGTTGTAACAGATAACCTTCGCGATACGAAAAGCTTTTGCATTATATTAATAGAACAAAACCGAATATATGGCAGCATCAACTGGGGTAATGCTTGCCGGTTAAATCAGGCGATCGCCTCAGAGCTTTTTTACGGTTACAACGATGACGAACTTGAAACGCATTTACAATGGCTTGTTACCTTAAACCCGGAGCAATTACTTTCTATTAGCGACAAAGACCATATTCAACTAGACGAAGCATTAACACTCAACAAACACCGCGCTTGGCAACAGGCCGTGCTAATTGGGCCAAGCTGTTTTGCCAAAGCACTGAAAACAGCATCACCACATGAACGAGAAATTATATTCAGCAATCATTATGCTTTATCAACAGATGAACGCAGTCAACTAGGCGCATTACCAGCCAGCCTGGTAAAGGAATTGCTACTACTGCCAGAAGCGCAATATAAAAGACTACTTGAGTTTGACATAGAGAGCTTACAAGACATTGCAAAACAGTTGAATGATACACACGTACACTGTGATGAAGCAAAAGCCGATGACGAAAAAAACGGCTGGTGGCTAGTCGCCCAATTTGGCTACAAGGAAACGATGCAACGCATCAAAAAAGCCGATCAGTTAAATAAGATAAAAAAAATCATTGCGGATGCGCGCACACTAAAAGGACGTGGCGCATTTGGCTTGATGGATGCTACCGGACCAAAGGCTGTCATTGAAAAATTTGGTGAACTCGCACTGCCTGTCCATTACCCACTTGATGCACCAATATCTATTGGTGATGACATGGCACATCCACTTACAGCGCTAGACGCAATGATTGAAGATACAAAAAATGAAATTGCCGCTATTGCCAATATGCGTTTAGTCGCGATTCGATTATCGCACAAAGATAAAGATGACAAACCTACTGCGCAACAAACTGAATCGACAACAGGCGCCTCTATGCTGGGCCTATTTGCCGTACCATTTAAAGCCATTAAGGGCGTTATTGATTACAGTACATCACGACATCCAGAAGTTGAGGCATGGTATGAAACAGCCTGTGAATTTTTTCCTAACCAAATTAAAAAGCCACCTTCTTCCTGCTCTTCACCTTCATCCGTTAGTTCTGCTGACGACACTGCAGCATTACCCGCTGATTTTGATGGCCCTCGGCTTGGCACGTAAAATTAAATGGGTTATCTACCTGCCGTGCCCATCATGCCATACATCGGCATAAAGATACCAAGCGCCAACACCAACACCATACCCGCCATGCACACCAAGAGTGTAGGCTCTAACATGTCACTAAATTTTTGAATGGTATAATCCGTATCTTTTTCATAGGTCAATGCAATTTTATCAAACATATCTGCCGTGCGGCCCGCCTCTTCTCCTACCGAAATCATTTGCAATGTCATCGTAGTAAATAACCCACTGTTAGCAATGGCTTGTGTTAAGGTTTTACCACTTTCAATATCATCACGAATGGCATGTACTTTATCTGCTATAAATGCATTTCCCGCTGACTTAGATACCAAGGTTAACCCCTCCAATAAAGGCACACCACTGCGCAACATTAATGAAAATGACCAAGCAAATCGCGTTAACATAATGTGCGTCAATAATCGTCCTACGATAGGTAAACTCAATTTTTTCTTATCCCAAATATAAAGACCACCAGGAGATCGCAAAAAAAGGCGCGTACCAATAAAGATGACAGCAATAAACAGCAACATCAACGGCCAATAATTAACAAAAAGATCAGATGAACCAATCAGCACACGCGTTGCCCAAGGCAGGTCTTGACCGACCGATTTAAAAAATGAAGAAAAGGCAGGCACAACAAAAACATTAATCACAGCCACAGCAGCAATTAATGCAAACACTACAATCTTTGGATAACGTAATGCAGACTTTATACGCTTACGTGTATCGGCCTCTGTATATAAATATTTAGCCAGTTGAGAAAACGACTCTTCTAATTGCCCCGAGCCTTCACCGACCTCAATAATATTGGCATAAATAGTAGGGAACACTTTAGGGTGCTGACAAATAACTTTAGTGAGACTTTGCCCCTCTTCTAACTGCGTAGCAATGGTTAGCAAAGCATTCTTTAATGCCTTCGATGTTGCGGTACTGCCCAACTGCTTAACTGACGTCACAATCGGTACACCAGCATCTAATAATACCGCCATATTTTGACTAAAAATGGCTAACTCTTCTAGCTTTACTTTTCGATCAAAAAAAGCGGGTAATGAAAGTGAAGTCGTCGATTTTTCTTTACCAGCTGATGCCGTTGCTGCAGCTGCCGATTTTGGCACGATAGAAATTGGCGTGATATGTTTTGCAAACAATTGTGCCGCTACGCCATCCGTACCCGCTGCTTCAATCGTACCACTGACCTTTTTACCATTAGCATCTCGGCCGGTATAAGAAAAATTCGGCATTAGCTATCCTCCTGCCACTCGCTGAACTTCAGCAATTGTAGTTTCACCACCTTTAGCTAATTGCATCGCATTATATAGTAGCGATGCGTCCTTGTGGTATTTTTCAATCAACATAACAAACGCCGATGCATCATCACGGCGTAAGGCATCTAACATCTCAGCATTAAAGACCAATAATTCGTAAATACCTGTTCTTCCTCGGTACCCGGTTTCATTGCAACGCATACAACCTTCGCCCGCTTTAAACTGCACATCATTATATGCATCACCCATCACAGAGGTTAACCACGTTTTTTCTTGTTCAGTCAGCGTGTAGTCCTCTTTACAACTATCACAAATAATACGTGTCAAGCGTTGCGCCAAAACACCACGTATAGTTGATGCCACTAAATAGCCTTTCACACCCATGTCTAATAATCGCGTGGCCGCACTCGCCGCATCGTTAGTATGCAACGTTGATAACACCAAGTGACCTGTTAATGCCGCGCGAATAGCAATCTCTGCTGTCTCTTGATCCCGCATTTCACCCACTAGAATAATATCGGGATCTTGACGCAAACACGTTCGCAACACACTAGCAAATTCCAAACCGATCTTTGGCTTGACTTGTACTTGATTAATACCATTCAAACGATACTCTACCGGGTCTTCAATCGTTATAATTTTAGTCGTGGTTTGATTCAACTCAGATAATGCCGCATATAATGTGGTTGTTTTACCACTACCTGTAGGCCCCGTCACTAACACCAAACCATTGGGCATATGAGTCAACGCACGAAATTGTGGCAATATTTTTTTATCCATGCCAACCGTATCCAGATTCAATATACCATCCGATTGGTTTAACAGACGCATAACAATTGACTCACCGTCTTGTATTGGCAATGTAGACAAACGCACATCAATACTCTTACCATTCACCTTCATATTAAAACGGCCATCTTGCGGCAATCGTTTTTCAGCAATGTTTAAACCGGCAATTAATTTTATACGCTGAGTAAGCGCTCCCGTAATATTAGTATTCCGAAGCGTTTGCTCTTGCAATACACCATCAACTCGCAGCCGAATATGCACCACCTTTTCATCCGGTTCAATATGTATATCCGATGCATTGACTTGAACGGCATCTTCAAAAATGGAACGCAGTAATTTAATCACTGGCGCATCTGAAGCGCTCGCTTCTAATTCGGCTAAATCTACATCATCAGATGTTTTTAGCTCTTCATCAAGCTTTTGAGCAAACCCAGAAATATCCTCAGTACGTCGATACAACAAGTCTAGGCTCGTTTGCAAAGGCTCTCGGCGCACAATGGCTATTTTAATTTCTTTTTCTAATAAGCGTGAAATCTCATCTGTTGCGATAAGATCCAAAGGGTCGATCATACCAACTAATGCGCTGTCATCATTCTCGCTCAATAAAATGGCATTAAAACGTCTTGCATAGGTCTCAGGAAGCCGGCGAGACACTTCTTCATCCATATCATAATCGCCTAGCTCAATGACAGGTAAGTCTAATTGCTCAGCTAATATATTATCCAACGTGACTTCATCGACATATTTTTTTTGTAATAAAACTTCGCCTAATTTCTTATTCGATTCAATTTGTGCCGTCAGTGCTTCTTCTAATTGTTGCTGGGTGATTGCTCCTTTTTGTATAAGCAAATCACCTAAACGTAATTTTTGCTGTGTCGCCATAACCGTAATCCTTTTGGTCTAGGATAACTTATCAAGCTGTTGTTGTACGTATGCCTTCGCGGAAGGTGATAAACCAACTGCCTTCTGTGCTTTTTGAAAAGCTTCAACAGCCGCATTGTATTTTTCTGCTGACTCCAAGGCAATGCCTAAACCCATCCACCACACACCTCTCGCTGGATTTATCTGGACAAGCTGGTGATACAACTGCGCAGCCATCATAAATTGTTCGTTCTGCTGATACAGTGCAGCCAACAAAGAATAATACTCAGGCGCCGTTGTCATTTCTGGTGAAGACTGGTTCAATTGATCAATCGCTTGTGGCAGTTTACCTTCACTCATTAATATACGCGCCTCTAAACTATCAAATGGCGCATAGTCAGGCACACGCTTTAAACCAACTGCTATGATAGGCCTGGCTTCTTCGACACGATTATCCGACAGTAATATCGTCGCTAACAGTTGCCGCGCGTCTAAATTTTTTGGATCCCTCACCAATAGCTCTTTCAATAAATCAATCGCCTTATCATCATCGCTATTATCCATTGCATTTTGTGCATCTGCATATAGCGACTCAATTTTCTCTTTTGGCGCAAGCGGCACAATTTTCTTTACCGCTACATTTTCATTCACCTCAGCTGGCTGACGCATGGCACTAGGAGATACGACCACCTGTTGTGCTTTTGGCAGTGTAATCGCTGTTGATGCTGGAGCATGAACAGGCATAGGTGCAGGTGCAACTGCTAACGTTGGCACCGACGTCACCTTTGACTTTGTTGTCTGTAAAGCAGCAGCTGTGGTTTGTATGGCGTTAACCAAAGCTTGTTGCTTTGCCTGAGCCATTGGCTGATTAACTAATTTATTATCGTGGCGTGAAGGAATTAACCAAGCAGCCAGTGCTACCATTAAAACAGCAAGGAGTAATAACCAAGCTGGATGAAGTCGTAATCCCGCCCCCCCCTGCTTGACCGAGCGCAGCTTTCGCAATACAGAAAAACCTTTGTCATTACGCTGTCGGCCGGCTTCAAGGTCTTTTAACATTTGGTTAATCAAACTCATCCATGTATCCCTAGCTTAGTCACTAAAATAATTAGTATCCCCATTAAAATAATGCCTATAGCTGCCAAACCAAAAGGTAGCCAATTACGATTATTACGTCGAATGCTTTCAGTATCACCAATCGCTGACTTCATATATTCTCGATTCACTTCTCGATCTGCACGCCCAAAAGCGACCATCAACGCCTTATCACATAAAATATTAATCACTCGTGGTATACCTTGACTCGCCTTATACAACAAGTCAACCGAATGACGATTGAACAATGAGCCGTGTGTAAAACCAGCCATTGCCAACCGATGGCACAGGTATGAATCTAAATCTGCACGGCTTAATGGCTGCAAACGATAAGCAAAAACAATGCGCTGCTTTAGCTGCCATAAATCAGGATCGTCGAGACGCAAATCCAATTGTGGCTGCCCCAACATTACAATCTGTAATAAATGCGAAGACTCGGTTTGTAGGTTCGTGAATAAACGCAATGTCTCTAAACATTTATTTGATAGCGCTTGTGCTTCATCAATAATCATAACGACATGTTTACCTTCGCTATAATATTGTATTAATTTTTTATTGATCAATTCATGTAGTTCATATGGCGTTATTGATGCTTTAAAGTCAACACCCAGTTCTCGCGCCAAAGCCTTGCATAAACCCAACGGTTTTAAATCTGGATTAGGTAAGTACGCCGTAACAAATGGATCTTCCAAAGCTGCCAATAACATACGGCATAACATTGTCTTACCAGCTCCCACTTCACCGGTAATTTTGATAAAACCATCCCCACGGTGCACACTGGTTAACACAACATTTAGCGCTTCAATATGTCCTGGTAATTCGCAAAAAAATTGCGTATTCGGCGTTAATGAAAACGGCTGGTCTTTTAAATTAAAATGCTCCAAGTACATAACATTATCTCCTTGAACTATTTATAGCCCGGGTCATAAGCGGCCTTTTTACGTTGTTGTACCACAGGTTTAGGCGCTGGTGCCATTTTCGGTTGTGGTTGTGGTGCAGGCCGCGGTTTAGGAAATAACCCTTTTGGCTTCGAAACAGTATATTGGAACGATGGCTTAGCCGTATTAAAGCCCCTTTGTGCTGACTTCATATCACGATTCCAACTATTACGCCTTACGATTCTCGCGCGCAATAAAATTACTAACTCATTTTTTGTCGCTTTAAAATTATTACGACTAAATAGCGGCTTAAATACCGTTTGATCAACGCCGGGTGTCGTACCCACATTGTTATTACTTAAATCTTCCATCAAACCACCAATAACAATCACCTGACCATCTTTTGCTTTCACCACACTGTCCGACTCACGCACCGTTGTTTTAGCCAAAGGTAGATCTTGCTCTTTATTACTGACCGTAAACTTACGCTGATCCTCTTCTACCCGACTAACAATCGGATGGATATGCAAGGTAATATTACCGTTTGGCCCAATCTGCGGTGTGACGTCTAACGCAATACCTGAAAAGAACGGTGTCAGCTCAATATCCTGAGTATTATTGCCGGCGATCGTTCCCGCCGTGGTGGTATCAGCAATATCAGTCACAAAGAACTGATCACCACCGACTTTGATAATCGCTTTTTGATTATTCAATGTCGCAATGCGCGGGCTTGATAACACCTGTACCCGACCTTGCGTGCCTAATAACTGCATCACTACGTTAAAGCCATTGCCGGCTCGCGCAGTTGCACTAAATATTCCAGAAAAATCGGTAAGCTGCGTATTTGCCAATGTAGTGTTATCAACAGCTAAACCTAAAATATTCCAGTTAATGCCCGATTGATAAGTTGCATTTAATGCGACTTCCATTACCTTAGCTTCTAATATTACCTGACGATCTAAAATATTTTGCGTGCTATCAAGGTAATGTGCTACTTGGCGCAGTTCATTGGGGTAAGCACGTACAATGACCACACCCGCTTGTGGGTTTACCATTACTTTGCGACCATCTTTTTTGCCAATGATAGTGTGTAATGTGTGATTCAATGTCGTCCAAAAATCTGACTGTTGCGTGGTACGCACGGCACTATTATTATCATTTTGCAATTCACTACCGCGACCAGGAACATTACTTGAATTTTGCCCGTTGGCACCACTGCCACCACCTAAAAGACTACCGATAGATGATGCTGGCGATGCGACATTAGTGCCTCGACTACCATTACGTGAGCCGCCACTACCATTACCATTTTCACCATCACCATCACCTGAAGAGAGCTGTGAAGCTGTCACACTGGTCTCAGAAATACCACGACGGTTAATGTCTAAATAGTTAACAGTAAACATTTGCGTTTCAAGCGCATCTGGCAAAATGTGGTAACCAAATTCGGTTTGTTTATAGCCGTAATTGTAGGCTTGGCAAGTGGCATCTATCGCCTCAGGAATCGTGACGTTTTTTAATGCAATGGTGATATTACCTGTGACTTTAGGTGATACGATCACATTATAATGCGTACCTTTCACCAGCCCCTGGAAAAAGTCATTCACTGGCATAGCTTTGACTGAAATATCAAAACGCTTATTGCGTGTATTCACATTAATGCGCTTTAAACGCAAATTCGGTATTAAACTGGCATTAATCGCACGTGGCACCGCTTTATTTGATTCACTGTCAGTACCATTATTCACTGCCATGCCATGATTAAGTGCTTTGGTGATTTCATCTTGAATATTATTTTCTTTCGGAGAGTGCACAGTACATGCAGACAATAGGCAACCCAACATTGCTGCCATTATTAATATCATCCATTTGTTTAGCCATTTCTTCATGTTTTTTGCTTCGTTTTAGTTTTAGTTTGTTTTTTAGTAGCAGCGCTGTTTTTGTCTTTTTTCTCAGCAACCGGTTCGCGTACTGTTGGATACATATTCAGCACTATCTCGCCAGCTGTTCCTTGCAACACCACTTTGTCAGGTTTAATATCCGTTATGACCGCACCCGACAGTGTATCACCGAGTGTATAACTTTTTCCATCCACTACAATCGTTGAATTATCTTTACTTAAATAAATAGCCTGTATATTAATATTTTTATTGAACGCTTGCAGCTCATAAGAAGCACCAGGTGGCTGCGTTGGATCTCGCAACACTTGCGCTGTACCAGCTTTAGCAAATACACCACCAACCAGCATGCAGCCGATCGCCAGCAGCATCAGCCTCACCCAAGCGCTACAAATCATCAGGCTTCTCGCTGAGCGTATGTAACTCCAACGTTACGTTTGCGTTAGGATATTTGCTTACTTTGTAAACTATTTTATCCCAGAATAAACGCCAAGGCAGTATCTCCATTTGCTCTAAGTAAGCCATCGTGGCAAAATAATCACCAATGAACTTTATTTCTACGCCATGTCTATACAATGGACTGCCCGCTTGCTTAGCTTCCTCTTCTTCTTCATCTGGTAAGATATCAATGCTGGTAATCTCAATATTCGACGCCTTTACCGTAATATCTCTTATGGCGCTCATCAAACCTTGTGAGGACAATAATTGTGTGCTGTATACCTTTAATTCTTTATTCAATTTAGTGACATCATCCTGCAGCTTTTTCTGCTTTCTTTTAATTTCATCGTTGGGATCTTTGGCTAATCGCGCATTTTGCAACAGAATATCATCTTGAAAGGTTTGCTGTTCACGCTTTACCACCGCGATTTTCGCTTTGTACATCACTTGTTTTTGCTCAACTAAATCCCAGATCACCCAATACCATATCCCTGCAATCACCACCAGCAGTGATGCCACTGCTAATAGCTGCTCTCGCTTGACCATGCCCTCATAATAATCCAACACTTTTTGCCAAAATGCCGCCATTACTTGCTCTCCAATAAGCTACGAGACGTAGCCAACTCAAAACGTAATTGTTTTGTTTTTTCATCTTTATCTACGTCCAAATGTTTGAACCGTAACTTAGCAAATAACGCATTGTCATGCAGTTGCCCTGCGAATTGCGCCACTAACGCCGTTGAATCGGCCATGCCAATCAATACAATGCCTTCATCACCTATTTGAAACTCAGTGAGCCAGACACCGTCTGGTATTTTTTCGGATAATGCTTTGAAGTAACCCGAATACCCTTTAACGTTTGCTTTATCTTCACCATTAATCAGTGCCACTAATTTAGAGCGAGATTCAATGTTTTTTGCCAGCGCATCCACACGCTGCTGTAATTCAGAATTCACTTGCTTCGGTGATGCAGCTTTTAGCTTTTCCACTTGCTTGGCCAATTGATCTCTTTTTTTTGTGACCGTATTTAACTCACCCTTGGTGGTAAACATTGACCATAAACCCAAACCAAAAAGCAAAACCAATAACACACACCACCAGATAACAATTTTTTTTACTGTAGCTACCGGTAAATAAACCTCTATCTCAGGCGGCTCCAGCATGGTAAGTAAATTGACATCTTGCCTATTCGCCATTTGCACCCCCTCCCGGCCATGCCGCACCTAAACAGGCAAACGCTTGGCTTTGTTCATCGGGTGATACTTGACCTGTAAACTCACAATAAGCACTCAGATCAAAAGGTATTATTGAGGCAGCAGATAATGTGGCAGCTAATTCTGCATTAGCTTGTTTTAACGGCGCAAAGAAAGTGACCTCAGGTGTTTTTTGACGCAGTTGCTCAATATAATATTTGATTGAACGCTGCTCTTCTTCAATCAAGCGCGATGGCTCTTGCTGACCAGACTCTAATTGGCGTAAGCCCAAGTTAATGGTACGCATCATAGCAATCTGCTGATGGTCTGTTGCCATAATCAGTGAACGCGAATCACCCAGTTGCAATAGTGCAACTGGCTGTTGTTCACTAAGCGCCATCAAATTACGTAAGGCAATTTCTTGAATGGTAATTTTAACCAAGTTCAATCCCGATGCATCAATCACCTGCTTGAAAGATTTAAGGTATTCTTTTTGTGCTACCACCACATGTAATTTATTTTTCTGCGAGGTCAAACTACTGGCTGGCTCAAACGCATCCAACACGGCTGACTCAGCAGGAAAATCTATCATGTCTTTTATCAACCATTGTGCAGCTGCTGCATACTCCGTCGGTGGCACTTGTGGTCGATCAATCAGTAACATGCGGTAATCGTTAGCATGCAACACCCAGCAGCAATCACTACCGGCAAGCCCCAGCTGTTCAACGGTGCTGTTTAAAGTCTTAGAAAATTCTTCTTGTGAGATACCACGCGTGAATTGACACAATGGGCAAATGACTTTTTCACCATCGGCCACTAAACGCACCAAAGACATGCCATCCACACCAATTTCAATCGCCACCATGCCTGCAGGCTTGACTTTTTCCTTGTGCAGTAATTTTCTTAACGATGTTATTGACTTCAAATTAAACAATGGTGCCATCCTAGCTCGGGCAAACTCAATTGAGTATACCTTATATACCACGATAGCTTAAGCGATTAAATAACAGCCTTAGCAAAGCTCCGTGCTTACGACAAGGATTGATAGGATGTTTTATCAAAATTAATTTTACTCAAATCAAAACAGCGCGGACGCTGATTAATTGCCGAACGGAAACACAACTGTGGTGCTGTGTTATTTCGAACCACTTGCCAGCGTGTTGGCCATTTTGCACCAGGTGGTTGAGCCGCTGTCGACAACCCTACCCACATCAAACTGAACTGACCCCAACGCGTTGTTGGCACGTGGTTAGCCTGTAAAAAATCACCGGCCTTAATAAATCGCGTCATCGATTCATAACCAGCTGGCCAACGCTTATCCAAAGGCTGTGCCGATACAGCACGCCATTGCTTTAATGCTTCTGCATAGGGTGTATTAGTCAGTGCACGCAACGGCATTGACTTACCGCTATGTATTTTTACTTTACCCTTAAGAAACTCAACCACCGCCGTGTGGCCACCCGCATCATTGAGCATAAAATGTAACGGCGTGGTTTTACCCTTGTAAACTGTCGCCACTACAGGCAACGTTTTTACTGCCTTTAGCGCTTGCGCCACTGTGGCGTAGCGGTCCATCAAGTATTGGCCTAACATCGCGGCTCCCAACGCTGGTTTTTGTGCACTCACTGCCGGATACTGCGTATCATCCAGCTCCAACACCGCTACCGATAAACCCTTTTGATTAATGCCATCAATTACCGCCGCAGGGTTAGGTTTACCTTGCCACGCCATCGTAATCGTTACACTGCCATATTTGCTTTTCCACTGCAGTGGCTTGTATTTTTTTGCAATGCTTAGTGCTTTACGCTCAACGCCTGGTGGATTCACTACGGCAAACGCTTGACCATCATCCCAGTCAAAATTTCGCCCTGAAAACCATTGCCCTTGATAACTACGCGCCACCGCCGTACAAGCCATTGCGCTATTTGTTATTAGCAACAACAACCCCAACCCCGTCAATATTTTGTACAAATAACGCATTATCATTTCCTCAAAATTGTTGTATCATTCCGTCAAACGATATGGAGTAACAGTATGACGATTTTACGTATTTTACAATATCCCGATCCGCGCCTAAAAACGAAGGGGTATGAAGTAAAAGATTTTGGCGCTGACACACAAAAAATTATCGACGACATGTTCGAAACGCACTATGCGGCGGAAAACTGTGCCGCGCTGGCTGCGACGCAATTGGATATCGACCCACCACCGCATATCACCGTGATTGACTTTTCACCTGAGAAAAATCAGCCATTCTGTATTGTAAATGGCCAAGTGACCGCGCGCGATGGTGAGACCAACACCGAAGAAGGCTGCATGTCAGTTGGCGGCGGCGATGGCAGCGGCCCTTATGAAAAGGTAAAACGTGCCGAAACCATTACGGTGAAAGGTCAAAATCGCCATGGCGAATCGTTCGAAATGGAAGCGGATGGCTTTATGGCCAAATGCATCCAGCACGAGCTTGATCACCTCGAGGGCAAAATTTTCCTAGATCATTTGTCGGGCTTGAAGAAGAAGCGGGTTGACAAGAAAATCGGTAAAATGAAATAACTCACGTCATTGCGAGGAGCTTGCGACAAAGCAATCCAAGCTTTAATCCTAAGATTGTTTCAGCCTTCTAACGAAGACTTCGCAATGACAAACTCAGCAGCAGCATAAGTAAGCCTTACTCAATATACGCCAAAGATCCGCTCCTAACTTAAGAGGGCCAGATTTGAATGTAGATTGGACAAAGCATGCTAATAAAAGTGAGGAAGTTTATATAACATAAACGACGATTTTTTATGAGCATGCTTTATTCAATATACGCCAAAGATGGCACTCTTAAGCGCAGCTCGCTGTTGATATCAACTACCTAGGCTGATAGCAACAGATGAGATGCAAGGCAAAAGTGACCGAGTAACCGGAATGTATATGAACATACATGAGGATTACGACGAAGCTTTTAACGCCGCAGCTCGCTGTTGATATCAACTACCTAGGCTGATAGCAACAGATGAGATGCAAGGCAAAAGTGACCGAGTAACCGGAATGTATATGAACATACATGAGGATTACGACGAAGCTTTTAACGCCGCAGCTCGCTGTTGATATCAGCCTAGGGCTTAACTACCACTAAAATGATGATAACGATCAGCAATATGCTGGGAACTTCGTTAAACCAGCGGAACCACTTATGGCTATGTTTATTGGCATCTTGCTTGAAGATGCTGACTAATCGACCACAATACAGTGTGTAAAGCCACAAAACGATCACTAGAATCAACTTGGCATGCATCCACATCAGCTGCCAATAAAAAGCATGCTTTGGGATTAACAGCCATAAACCAAAGATTGAGGTTAAAACGGCTGAGGGCAGCGTAATCGCATAATACAACTTTCGCTCCATAACCTTAAATCTTTGATTACTAATGCTATCTTTGGCATCTGCATGATATACAAACAGCCTTGGTAAATAGAATAGGCCGGCAAACCAGCAGACCATAAAGATAATATGAAACGCTTCAACCCATAGCATTTTTTAGACCCTTTGTTTGCGAGAATGGCAGTGATAATAACGACTTAAACAAGTTCACGCCACCCCCTTGCGGCAATGCTCACGCAATGGGATAATCTGCGCCATACTTTACATAAGTCACATATTAAGAGCGAAAGCTGGAGCGACACATGCAAACCTTAGCCACTGAAGATCTCGTATTTACTGACGCTGCTGCTGAAAAAGTGTTTGAACTAATTGAAGACGAAGGCAACTCGGCACTGAACCTGCGCGTATTTATCACTGGCGGCGGTTGTTCTGGCTTTCAGTATGGCTTTACGTTTGATGAAAAACTGAATGATGATGATTTTGTTGTTGAAAAGCAGGTGCAACCCAGCACAAAACAAGATGACGAAGGCGATAGCGGCGAAGGTTCAACCACCATTAAACTGCTTGTTGATCCGATGAGCTTTCAATATTTACGCGGCGCTGAAGTCGATTACCGCGAAGACATTAATGGCGCGCAATTCATTATTCGCAATCCTAACGCGAAAACCACATGTGGTTGTGGCTCTTCATTCTCCACCTAAGAACTCACTGCTGTTATACAATTAGACATTCACACCACGAATAGCCCAGCATTGATAATAACAATACAATAGCACCAACAACTCCAGCGTGATATTCATGCTGCAAAATTCACACTGGAGTAATTACCATGAAAAAACACGCATAGCTTTTGCCACACTTGGGCTGGCGGCATTAGCAATAACCGCCACTGCCGACAGCAGCATGTTCGCTACCACCACTTTTTCCCTGCTTGGACTTGCTGCTGCTGAGGGCTTACGCCGTACGATGTCATTTAGATTAAACCGCTTTGGTCCAGGCTATGATGGCACGAATTCTGTAAAAGCAAAAAATCAAACACTATGCGTAACACCTGGCACCTTTGCTTTACGCGAGCGGCAGGGCACCTTTTTAGGCTCGCTAAATCCAGCAGAAAAATACCGTGCATCTTGTATCTTATCGATAACGAGTAGAATGCGAGCCGTTGCTGACGAGATGATGACGACATACCCACATGTTAAATTCGACACTTACAAAAAAGCGGCCTTAACCGACCCTTATCTCACCAACCTGATGACTGAAACTTCGGATGGTCATAATGTTTATTATAATTTATTTACCCATGGCGAGATCTGTTTATGGAGCCCGCAAACTGATTGGTATATGGTATGCGCTATACCTGAAGACCTTGCCGAGCAAAATGACGTCATGAAAACTATTTTGAATGATATGAAAATTGCTTTTGAAGGCAGCAATGTCACCATGACGGAAATGTGCGAGAAAAATTACTGCAGCACAACTGATGCTTTAACACTTTGCCGCTAATTCAACCTCAATAGGCGCCTTGCAGTCAATAGCTGAGTGCATTCTAATGCGATTGCAATAGCCTTCAATGTACTGAAACATACTGCTTTTGGCCTCCTGTCGTGCTTTATATTTATTTAAGTGAGCCAGTTCAGTCTTTAAGGTATGGACAAAGCTCTCAGCAATAGCATTATCCCAGCAGTTCCCCGCGGACTCATTGACCCAATTGGTTAGTTGTTATGAATGGTAATTTTATATTTTTTTGAACAGTATTGACTGCCGCGATTGGAATGTATGATCACACCTTGCGGATATTTTCGTTTAAATAATGCCATCATTAAAGCATCACAAACGAAATCTTTTTTCATTCGTTTGCTCATTGCCCAACCAATTACTGCACGTGAATGAATATCAATTACTGTTGCTAAATACAGCCAGCCTTCTTTTGCATGTACGTAAGTTATATCACCTACCCATTTCTGGTTAATGCCAGGAGTAGTAAAAAATCACGAGCTAATATACTTTTAAATACGGGCTTGTTGTGTTCTGAGCCTGTTGTTACTTTAAACTTGCGTTTAGCTACAGCATATAAGCCTAAAGCCTTCATGCGTCGCTCAACTCTTGTATGGCTGCAGTTTATTGACTGCAGCTTTAGTGTCTTCGTAATCCTGGGCGAGCCATAGCGTCTACTATTTTTTTGATACACTTCCATAATTTTTTTATCCAACTTTTCATTCGCGGCTTCTCTTGCACTTATCGGCCGAGTTAACCAGGCATAGTAGCCGCTAGTGCTTACATTAAATATTTCACACATCAGACTTATGGTAAACTTACTGGCATATTTTTTTATGAAACCGTACTTCACTCTAACTCTTGAGCAAAGTAGGTTGCCGCCTTTTTTAGAATAGCTTTCTCCTGCTCAAGTCTTGCTAGACGTTTTTTAAGCGCTTGGTTTTCATCAATCAGCTGCCCAATATCAATTGGTTTTCCACCATTAGGATCAGCACATTCACCACTTTGTTTAGCTTTTTAACCCAGGTGTGGAGTGTTGCATCTGGTATATCCAAATCTTTAGCGGCCTGAACAACTGAAGATGCACTCAGTGCAAATTCAACTGCTTCACGCTTAAACTATTTTGCGTATGTTCTAGTATTTTTGGTCATTTAGACGCCTCTTTGTTTGTTCACGAATTGTAACAAATCAGTGTCCGTTTATTTAGGGAAGGATCACACAAGCTATACTTAATAAAGAGTAGTAATCACCTGATTATTAATTGATTATCTTGCACCACAGAAATATGACGGAAACACATTAAGATTACTTTAATCTTTCTCTGGTACCTTAAATCTTATGTTTTCAATTTATGAGGCGCCATGAGAAGCTCCAGCAATACCGTCACACCAGCATTTGACTTTAATGCTTACACAGAGAAAAAGCTCCTACGAAACTGGAGGGACAATCGCCGAGTATATAAATACACGGATAACACACTACTTATCTACCAGTCTGGTGGTGACACTACAACTCACAACAATTGTAAACTCGTCGATGCGGGAGGAGCACTCATAAAATGTGATCGTTCAGCTATTGAATTTCTATACCGCGATGATCGCACGCAAGGCATGCATTATGGCACTTTATTTAGCAGCCAAAAAGCGATTGATTCCCACCCCATTCGAATCAAAACAACGATGGACGGCCACCGCTTCAGAGCACGAGCACACCGCCACATTCACATGCCAAGTAAATCTAACGGCCTAGGACGCGGACTGGCTTTATTAGCAGAAGACCTGAAACCTGGCGATAAAAAAAGGCTGATACTCGAGTCAGATTGCCATGCCATGGGCATTATACTTAAACGTAAAATGAATGGCATTTACACAGTAAAATTTTATGACCCCAATATAAGCTGCAGCCATGTTCGCGGCGTATTCAAAAATATCGCTGCCATCCAAACTTTTGCATTATCTGACATCATGAATACATCAATCATTTATGAATATTTTAACACATACCAGTCCATGGTTTTCATGGATTGCACTCACGTCGACCTAACAAAAGACAAAGATGACTCTGTTGAGATCGAATGCCATGACTGGTCGATACAGTCAGCAACTTCCGTTTTATTTCACTCCATGTCCACAGGTAAATATCGATCAGTAGAAAAAGCGATAACATTTATTACTCAAATCTGCGGCGACAATAACGAGCGATTGCTTCATCGCATGCGCGCAACCAAGGAAACAGGGACTACTGCCCTGTATATGGCATTTCAAAATGGTCACACGGCAGCTGTAAATAGCTACTTACAATTACTTGCCGTGTCACCTCTCACGAGCACACAAAAGTTCGAATGTCTCAAAGGGATTTCTGCATCAGGCAGTTTTGGCTTACGTTCCGCTCTCAATAGAAACCATAGCGATGCTGTTATCTGCTATATACGACACGTTGCTAACGCAACCTATTTAAGTCACGAACAGAAGTTTGAATTAATACAAGCCAAATCAGATGCACATCCCTGCTTATACTCAGCTGTGCGGGCACTCGAATTCGGGCAGGCAATACAATCTTATATCAATGAAATCATCATTGGTGATTGGATAAGCAATAAAATGAAGTGTCAATTACTCACCGCCAGATGTGACGTAGGCGCCAATATAGTACAAGCACTCATTTTTGATGGCAACACCGACAATCTTATAAAGTATATGGAAAGCATTATCAGCTTGAAACACTTGTTATCACCAGACGAAATCATTAGCATTCTTGAGCTCACGCCAGATAAAATCTCCGGATACAGGGAACTCGGAAAACATGAAGCACTAGATACCTATTTAAATATTCGCGATCAATTCATTGATGCAATGCGTTTCCGCATTGAAACAGCTGGCGCACCTGCCGGTGAACATTCGCAGTATCGCACGAGCTTTTATAAAGGGTGCAAATAGGTGATTTCGCTGATTTTCGAGCAGCGTAGCGGAGCCCACATGCAGTAAGTGAGCAACGCAGCAAAATCGTCACTGTTGTCAATAGTTAAATTTAGCCTTTAATTTCGCTAGATTAAGACAGGTTTCGCTGATTTTCGAGTAGCGTAGCGGAGCCTACACGCGGTAAGTGAGCAACGCAGCAAAATCGTCAATGTTGTCAGTAGTTAAATGTAGCCTTTAATTTCGCTAGATTGAGACAGGTTTCGCTGATTTTCGAGCAGCGTAGCGGAGCCTACACGCGGTAAGTGAGCAACGCAGCAAAATCGTCAATGTTGTCAGTAGTTAAATGTAGCCTTTAATTTCGCTAGATTGAGACAGGTTTCGCTGATTTTCGAGCAGCGTAGCGGAGCCTACATGCAGTAAGTGAGCAACGCAGCGGAAAAAATCAGCGAAAGATGTCCAATATAGTAGAAATTAAAGCTAAATTTCCATCATCTCGAAGTCGCACTTCATAGCCCCACAGTCTGGACACAACCAATCCTCAGCAACATCTTCCCACTTCGTCCCTGGCTCAATGCCATCATCTGGCCAACCTTTTTCTTCGTCGTAAATGAAACCGCACAATAAGCAAAAATATTTTTTATATGGCATAATCGCCCTCACTCTAATTCACTAGAAATAACAAGAGCACATTATGACCGTTACCGACAGAAGCACTCAATCCACCGAACATTCATTACAATTGTTTGACTCGGCCCGGCATTATATTCCGGGTGGCGTCAATTCGCCAGTGCGAGCTTTCAAAGCGGTAGGTGGATGCCCACGTTTTATTAAAAATGGCCTGGGCGCGGTAATTACCGATGCGGATGACAACCAATATATTGATTATGTTGGCTCTTGGGGCCCCGCGATTGTGGGCCATGCCCACCCTAAAGTGGTTGCTGCTGTACAGCAAGCGGCAAGCCGCGGTTTAAGCTTTGGCGCACCTTGTGAGGATGAGGTTACTTTAGCCAAAATGATTTGCGACCTTATTCCGAGCATCGACAAGATCCGCATGGTGAACTCGGGCACGGAGGCTACGATGTCGGCTTTACGTTTAGCACGTGGCGTTACCGGTCGCGATAAGATTATAAAGTTTGAAGGTTGCTACCATGGCCACAGTGACATGCTGCTCATTAAGGCTGGCTCTGGCGCACTGACTTTTGGTCACCCAAGCTCACCGGGCGTTCCGGCTGATACTGTCAAAGACACATTGGTGGCGCAATTTAATGATTTGGATTCGGTAGCTGCTTTATTTGAACAACACGGTGATGCTATCGCAGCAATTATTATTGAGCCGATCGCTGGCAATATGAATATGATTATACCGTCGATGGAATTTCTTACTGGCTTACGTGATTTATGCGATCAACATCAATCGTTATTAATTTTTGATGAAGTGATGACTGGCTTTCGTGTAGCTCTTGGCGGCGCGCAGGCTTTATTTGGCATCACACCTGACATCACTTGTTTTGGTAAAGTAATTGGCGGCGGTATGCCGGTCGGTGCTTTTGCTGCTCGCGCTGAGATTATGGATCAATTATCACCGCAGGGTCCGATTTATCAAGCGGGAACATTATCGGGTAACCCGATTGCGATGGCGGCGGGTATTGCCAATTTAGAATTAATTCAAGCAGACGGTTTTTATGATCAATTGGAGGTGCGCACCCATCAATTGGTTGAAGGTTTACGTTTGCGTGCACAAGCCGCTGGCGTACCATTATTTACGCGCAGCATGGGCTCGATGTTTGGCGTGTTTTTTACCGACCAAGCGTCTGTTGATAATTTTGAGCAGGTGATGCAGTGCGACCAAGAAGCATTTGTGGCGTACTTTCAACACATGTTGCAACACGGCCATTACCTGGCACCTTCGGCTTTTGAAGCTGGCTTTGTGTCGAGCGCACATACTGAAGAGCATATTGCACAAACACTCGCAGCAGCCGAACAATTTTGGCGATAAATATAACGCTGTTGTAAAAAACCCTCTCCCTTTAGTGGGAGAGAGGTTAATTAAATGTTAACTCAAATAAAGTGATTATGAGTTTTCGTTATTCATTGCGCATTGATCTGTAGCAATACCCACTTGATTGAAAACCGTTGTGACAGTTGCAGCCTTAACACCATCATCCTTAGCCGCATGAAGCACACCACAAGCTGCCTCTTCAAAGTTTGAACTTGGCGTCCAGTATGCCGCATTCGCATCTTTCATTACGTGAAAAGCTTGTTTAATACCTAGCGCTTTCGACAGCAAGTAAAATGCTTTATTGAAAACACCACTGCCAGTATGAACGATGAGGCCTTGTTCGCCGTTAGCGTTATCGACAACGTCCTGATAAGTAATTTTACAAGTCGCCCCCGATGCAGTTGCTAATTTTTGATTATAACAATCGGCTGATCGTCCATCTTTTGATGGATTATTCATATAGCGCAATGCGTCTTCTTTCGAACCTCTAGAAATCGTTTCACCAAGCCCCCAGGTGACTTTGCTTTCGTTATAAAATAACTTTTCATACAGCGCAGGATCGTCATTTAACAAATAAGCACGAGACGCTTGCCCTGCCATATCCGAGAAAGCCTCATTGAGTGAGCCAGGCTCATCGTGATATTCAAGGCCTGAATGCTGCTCTGTAAACCCATGACTGACTTCATGCCCAGCCACATCTAAAGCAACCAGTGGGTAAAACTTATTGCCATCACCAAACGTCATTGTTGATCCATCCCAAAAAGCATTGTCATAGTTTGAGCCATAATGAACGCGCATAATTAACTTCATGGGTTTGCCATTTTTCTGTAAAGCATCTGTGCCATACCAGTTTTTATACATATCAATGATGACATCACCAAAGTAGTATGCATCATCGCTGGGCGAGAATGCACCGCTGATTGGGTCCCCTTTATCGGTTCCACACACATATTCATAGGCTTTATTGCCAAAAGGATTGGTGTTTAGGTTTACCAATGAAACACGGCCATTATCCATAATACAGTTTGAACCTGATTGGGTAACATCTAAAGCTGATAAGCCACCTTCACCGTACCAAAGCTCTTTACCATCGCCATATTTTACAGTTTTCTCGTTACCGCCTGGGCCAGTATCATTGTGGTTTTGAATATTATCCCAACTTAGGACGGACTGCATTGCTGATTTACCATTAGCAGTAACAATGTAATGCATATGCTTGGGTGCATCGTTTACCACGTCTACCTTAAACGACACATCATAATATAGGCCTGCTTTATTTTTAATAATGCGAATTTGTTTTACGGCTGTTTCAGATCCACTGACAATTTGACCCCTATATTTATGTTTAAACTGTTGTTTTGCAAAATGTATTGCAGCCGTTTTATCAACTGTAGGTTTTATATCTACATCGAGATTTTTGGCTAGCGATATTTTAGTCGCTATATTCGTTGCAGAAAAGCTAAGTGCACCTTGAGGCTGCTTTGCGACAACTTGCTTGCCAACAACCGGTATTCCCTCATAATTTTGCTGATAGCGTGTGTATCTTTCGCCGTTCATTACCGTGCTGCTAATGGGTTTTAGTGTGTTTTTTTGTGAAACAGCGTATGGGTTACCATTTGACATCAATGTTTTTTGACCCGCTTGCCCTTCGATACTAAAGCCTTTTATCGAAGCAATAGGTTGATTATATGCGGTTATAGTGCTTAAAGCATGGGCCGATAATGTTGCTGTAGATGCGACAATCGCTGAAATGAGAATGGAAATTTTCTTTTGCACAGGCGTCTCCCAAAAAGTAAATTAGAATAAACTAATTAATGCACTGCTGCAAAAGGCGACAAGTCGATTGGTTGTCAAAGGTTGATAGCGATTGCATTATAATTTACCCTATCGACACATTAGATTATCAATATTCAGGTTTTGTGGGAGAAATCATGAGTTCAGACAACGCAGCCGTTGCAGGTATTAGTGTAGGCGCAATCAGCCTAATAGGTTTATTAATAACAACTTGCGTGATCTTAACGCCGCTCGGCAATCGCTTACGCGGCGCCAAAGGTCAACGCGATAAAGCGAAAAAAGTACGTGACACTGCGGCGCGTGCATTACAAACCGCCAAAGACCACCTAACCGAAGCACACAAGCGGGTTAACGATTTAACGTGTGCTATACAAGGTTATGTTAACTTCAACCAACATGTTAGTAATTTCTCCGCACAAATCGCGGACTCTGCACAAAACTATCAGCAACGTTTAGCTCAATTTTGGAATTTACATTTTGCTCCAGACCGAGTAAGCACGGATCATCACGTGAGGGAACGGAGCTACACCACCTCTAAATATAAGTACGAAACCTTCTGGGGCTGTGGTGATGCCCACTGCCATCAAGATGACAATTCCTGCTGCTATGCATACGATGGGCATTGGGTAACCAAAACACACTATTATAATGAGGTCACTACCGTCACCAATCATTTTAATAATATCGCGAATGGCGGCGGTATTAATGAGCCTTCCCTGCGTTGTGGCTACTATGCTCGCACCTTTGGTACTGACACAGCTAATACATACGTCACACGAGAAACCACTCACAAAAGAACAGGCCGCAAAGAATCGGGCAACGTATACATTGATTATGAACGTTTTTATGGCTCACAACTCACCGCCACCTTTACGCTGGATGGCGCAACGCACAACCAACCATTTCTAACAAACCCAGACATCCCTCTGGACAGCACGGGCAGCCATCTTGCCAAAGGCCTTGCTGCCTTTTTAGCGGGCGCTGTGACACAATTTACTGCGACCGGAGCAAACTACCCCGCATTACAACAACGCATTGTCGCCAGCATTCCACAGCTAGAACAGAACGTCGCGACGGCGACAGATGCATTAGCCGAAGCGGCTAAAGCACTAGCTGAAAAACAGCAAATCGTTGACACCGCTAACGCGCCTTATCAACACGGGTTGAAACTGTGGTTACCACTGTTGTTTTTAGCGCCTTGCGCCGCTGTCGTCGTCACTTATTTTTGCTACCGAGGTGGCGATAAAGTGCAAGAGGCCATTATTGAACACCGCGCGAGGAATTTTGTGCCATTACCTACAGAACCAGCTTACCGCCCGCCTTCTCCACCAACGCCACCCGCTTATAACCCAGAGGTATCTAAAAGACCTCCAGCGACAGCGCCTAAAGGTCACGGTACATCTACACCAGACAATGACACAACCATTGCTGCTGAACCACCGCCGCCATCAGCACCACCATATGACCCAAACGCTGATGGTAACCAACAGCCCGTCACGCCAAAGTATGGTTAGTCGTAAAATAGATTAATTATTTGCCTATTTGACTGGATCCCGGATCGGGGTCCGGGATGACAGAACACGTGCTATTGAAATATCTAAAAACTTCGATACAATAACGTTATGAACATGTTAGCGGTCTTTAAAGCTTTATCCAACGAAACACGGTTAAAGATTTTACAATGGCTCAGAGAGCCAGAGCAAAATTTTTCACTGAGCAATCCTGCCGATGAAAGAGGTGTCACTGTTAGCCTTATTCAACAAAAAGCCGGGCTATCACAATCAACAACGTCACATTACCTGTCCCTATTACAAGATGCCAAACTGATTTCGGCCACACGTTGCGGCCAATGGACCTACTACCGCCGTAATGAAGAGGTCATCGACAAGCTGATCGGTTTCTTGCAAAGGCGACTATGACCGTGGATAATGGAACTATTCTTATGGTTAGGTTTGGTTTATGGCAATTCGATTTCGGCAAGTGCTTATTGGTGTTACCGCCTTACTGAGCTTTAGTGTTCAGAGCGCTTTTGCAGAAAATTTAAGCCAAGTTTACCGCGATGCCCTGCAAAACGATCCGCAATTTAAGCAAGCGGAAGCCAACTGGTTAACTATCAAACAAAACCTACCGATTGCTGAGTCATCGTTATTTCCAACGCTCAATTTAACCGCCAATCTGGATAAAAATTACTCCAAAGACCCACTTACTGGCACCGATAGCTTATACAGCACCAATAACTTTGGCATGACGATTACCGAACAAGTGTTCAACTTTGCTAATTGGATGCAAATCAGCGGCGCTAAATACCAAGTAAGAGCAGCAACAGCGACTTATATGGCCGCCATACAAGATTTAATGCAGCGCACAGCCACCGCTTATTTTGAAACACTCAAAGCAGCAGCCAGCTTGCGCTTTATCATTGCCAACAAAAACTCAACCTGGCAACTGTACGTACAATCCGAACAAAAATACAAAGTAGGCTTAATCGCCATTACCCCAGTGTATGACGCCCAAGCGAATTACGATATTGCCGTCTCACGAGAAATCGATGCACGCAATCAGGTACATGATCGCTTAGAAGATTTGCGTGCGATTACCGGTAAGTTTTACACCCGCCTTTACTCATTAGGCAAAAAGCAAGTCCCGCTATTTATTCCGGTACCCAAAAACATCGACAAATGGACCGATATAGCAATTAAACAAAACTGGGGCATTGTTTCAGATAAATACACATTGCTATATCAAAAGCGTACGATTCAACAAACCGCTGCGGGCAATTACCCCACACTGGATGCCAACGCTGCCTGGACAACCACAAACTACAACAGCCAAGGCTCACAAATAGGACTTACCAATAATAAAGCGGCTACCATTGCCGGCTTATCGCTTAACTTTCCGTTCTTCCAAGGTGGTTTAATTTCTGCTTCAACACAGCAAGAAGAATATAAATACATGAGAGCCAACGCCACCTTGCTCACCACCTACCGTACAGTGGTGAATGATACGCGCCAATCTTACTTGGGCATCATTGCCGGCATCAGTGGCGTGAAAGCAGATCGCCAATCAGTTATTTCAAACCGCAACTCATACCGCGCTACACTAGCAGGTTATGCCGTTGGTACACGTACCATGGTCGACGTATTGCAAGCCTTAACACAACTATACAACCAAGAAAGCGTCTACGTATTAGCACAATATGACTACATCATTAATCTGGTATCGCTAAAACAAAATGCAGGCACGCTATCCACTAAAGATCTCGCTAAAATTAATTCCTGGCTTATTCAAAATGAAAAATTGGTGAATAAGAAATTCAACAACACCTACACACCGGGTGATCCACCGCCAGACCTTAAATTACAAGGCCAATCAGATACGTTAGGCCCACCAGCAACTGCACCACAGGCACAACCCTATGGTGATGGACCGCGCACAGGTGATATGCCTCGCCTCAATAATTCCGACACATCCAGTCGTGACATTAAGCGTGACCACTACGGGGTACAACTGTATGCCAGCAACAACCGCGGTGCAGCGCAATCGTTTATTGTCGCCAATGGCTTAGTCGGCAAAGCCAAAATTATGCGCAGTAATGCAAGAAGACTACCGTCCTATAAAGTCATGATGGGTGACTACAAAACATTTGCTAAAGCCAATGCGGCTCGTCATCGCTTACCGAAAACATTGCAAAAACTGCACCCATGGGTCAGCCATATTCGCGCCAAGCATCACAAAATTGTTACTGCTAAAGCAACAATTAAAGCACCGAGAGTGACTTATAAAGTAGTACCTAAACATAAAACGACTACCACCAAACACAAAATCGCAAAAGCAAAAATCGTGAAAGCTGCCACCAAAGCCACCGCATTACCAGCACCAAAAGCTTCCGCAACTAGCGTCACGAAGGCTAAAGTAAAAGCTAAAGCGCCGAAGGTGGCTCATGCAATTAAAGCGGCCGCTACGCCTAAAAAGCAAACCAATAAAAAAGTAGCTCACGCCACACAGCACAAAGAAAAACCTGCAGTAAAAGCCAAACCGATCCAAACAGCTACCGCAGATTTGCAGCTACCTAGACCTTCTTAATCAAACCATCAATAAGCGTTAAGTGTCGCTTCAATGCGCCCTGATTTGAAAGAATCACTTGCTGTCCGCGCTTACCCATCTCGTGTCGTAATGCGACATCATCTAATAACTGCTTACACTGCGCCACACGCTCTTCATGATTATGTGAAATCAACACAGCGTCAGCTTGCAGTAACATATCGCGCACGGCGATAAAATTATGTAACACGTGCCCGGTCATCACCGGAATACCTAAAATAGCTGGCTCAATTAAATTATGACCACCAGTAGTACCAATACTGCCCGCCACAAACGCCATATCACTGGCTGATAAGAATAATTTCATCTCACCCAAAGTATCACCCAAAAAGATATCGACATCTTCAGTCACTGCATCATCAAGACTACGACGCTTGGTATTAAATCCAGCGTCTTTACACAGCTTAAACACGCGATCAAAACGATCCGTATGACGCGGCACCAATACTAGCAACAAATCATCGTAACCCTGCTGCTTGAGCGCACGAAACATCTGCAGCACATGCTCTTCTTCACCTTCGTGCGTACTGGCAACCGTTAATACGGTACGCGTATCACCACCCCAGGATTGACGCAGCTGCTGCCCTTTTTGTAGCAGCTCTTCTGGCACAGTAATATCAAACTTAATATTACCCGCCACGTTTAAATGTTTTTTTGGCAAACCTAAATCAACAAAACGCTGACCATCCGCCTCACTTTGTGCGGCGACCACTGAAAAACAGTTCAACATTTGCTTAGCTAAACCACCAATACGCGCATAACCATCCGCCGAACGCTGTGACAAACGCGCATTAGCTAGCATCAACGGAATCTTGCGCTCATTTACATAATGTAATAAATTTGGCCACCACTCTGTTTCCATAATAATCGCCATCACTGGGTTCATGTGGTTTAAAAAACGATTAACCACTGAAGGCAAGTCATACGGCGTATAAATATGCACCACATCATCACCAAAATGTTTAAGCACTTGCTCGGAACCCGTCGGTGTCGTCGTCGTCACCACTAGCGGCAAATCTGGGTAACGTTTGCGCAGCTGCTTAATCATCGGCAGGGCAGCCATAAATTCACCAACCGAAACCGCATGCAACCAAATGCTCTGCTTCACCGGCGGGCAATCATAGCGCGCAAAACGCTCATTCCAACGCTGGCGATAAGCCGGCAAATTGCGTGAACGCAAAACCAACCGCAACATAATGAATGGTACGGCAACATATAATAATAAAGAGTAAATTTTTCGCATGCGCGCGATTATATATGCTCTGCAACCGAAATTGTACCCCAATCGAAAACCTGATAGCCTAACAACAACAAAATGAGGACAAAGTCATGAAAAAATTCATAATATTCAATACGCTGATCACTCCAGTTATATTACAAATTATATTCTGGGTAGGCACCGTTGCCTTTATCATCTTTGGCTTACTCGACATCATTGTGAACCACCGCTATATCATAGGTGTGCAATTAGTGATCTTAGGCCCCATCGGCTTACGTGTATTAACCGAGCTATTGCTTATTCCTTTTCGAATTAACGATAAATTAGATGCTATCATTCAACATAAGTCGTCAGTCGTGTAGAATACCCGACCCAATCGATCTAGCGCAGAGACACTATGGCAGCAAAAAAAGCACAATCTTCCGGTTACTCTTCTGATGCCATTGAGGTATTAACAGGGCTTGATCCTGTAAGACGTCGGCCTGGCATGTATACCGATACCACACGCCCCAACCATTTAGCGCGCGAGGCCATAGATAATAGTGTCGATGAAGCCGTCGCCGGCCATTGTAAACAAATCGATATCACCCTCTACAAAGATGGATCAATGGAAGTGGTGGATGACGGCCGCGGTATGCCGGTGGATATTCACCCAGAACACAAACTACCAGGTGTCGAATTAATCCTCACTCGACTACATGCCGGTGGTAAATTCTCTAATAAGAATTATAAATTCTCTGGCGGTCTGCACGGCGTGGGTATTTCCGTGGTGAATGCACTGTCCACTGAATTAATTGCTACTATCAAAAAAGATGGCAAGCACTATGAAATGACTTTTGCCAATGGCGAGCGCAAAACCAAACTGAAAAAACTGGGCACCGTTGGTAAACGCGAATCCGGTACTAGCATCCGATTCAAGCCCGATCCGAAATATTTTGATAGCGCGAAATTTGCGGTCAATGCATTAAAACATACACTACGCGCCAAAGCGGTTTTATGCCCTGGGCTGCGTGTTACTTTTTATGAAGAAAGCACTAAAAAGAAAACTGAGTGGTACTACGAAGATGGCTTAAAAGATTATGTCAGCACCAGCTTACAAGACTATGACATCTTGCCCACGGAACCATTAGTCGGATCATTCCAAGCCGCCACTGAAGAGGCGGACTGGGCCATTACGTGGCTAGCAGAACAAAAACCAATTATCGCCGAAAGCTATGTAAACTTAATTCCCACACTACAAGGCGGTACGCACGTCAATGGTTTACGCACAGGACTATGCGATGCCATGCGTGAGTTCTGTGAAATCCATAAACTCATCCCTCGCGGCGTAAAGATCAGTGCCGAAGATATCTGGGATCAATGTAACTACGTGCTATCCGTCAAAATGCAGGAGCCACAATTTTCCGGTCAAACCAAAGAACGGCTATCATCACGTCAATGTGCCAGCTTTGTATCAGGTGTTGTAAAAGATGAATTCAGCTTATGGCTGAATCATAATGTTGAAACAGCGACCACCTTAGCTGAAATGGTGATTCAAAACGCACAACGCCGCTTAAAATCTAGCAAGAAAATTTCACGTAAAAAAATAACTGCCGGGCCTGCATTGCCAGGCAAACTGTCTGATTGCAGTCAACAAAACCCTGACAGCAGTGAGATCTTTTTGGTTGAGGGTGATTCTGCTGGTGGTTCAGCTAAACAAGCACGCGATAGAACCTTCCAAGCGATTATGCCACTGCGCGGTAAAATTCTTAATACATGGGAAGTGGACCCTGAACAAGTACTCGCCTCACAAGAAGTGCATGACATCGCTATTGCGATGGGCGTTGACCCAGGCAGTGAAGATATTAGTGGTTTACGTTACGGTAAGATTTGTATCTTAGCCGATGCGGACTCTGACGGTAACCATATCGCTACTTTATTGTGCGCACTGTTCTATAAACACTTTGCACCTGTCGTTGCCGCTGGCCATATCTATGTGGCTATGCCACCGCTGTATCGTATCGATTCCGGCAAATCCGTTTACTACGCGTTAGATGATGAAGAACGCCAAGGCATTATCGATCGCATTACATCAGAAAATAAACGCGCCAAAATTAATATTCAACGCTTTAAAGGCTTGGGTGAAATGAACCCAATGCAATTACGCGAAACCACCATGAATCCAGACACACGCCGCTTAGTGCAACTGCAGATTGGCGGCGGCAGTAAATCCGAAAAGGTCATGGATATGTTATTAGCGAAAAAACGCGCAAAAGATCGTAAAAACTGGCTTGAAACCAAAGGGGATCTTGCCGAGTTGTAGTTCAACCCATGCAATTGAGGTAACCATGCATCATAAACAGAAATTTATTGATAGCGTCAATGACGCAAAAACACGTATCGAAGAAACCGATATCAATCACGTAAAAGCCTGGCTCGATCAAGGTGATGATATGCTCCTTATAGATGTGCGCGAGCGCGTGGAGTGGGATAATGGTCATCTGCCTAATGCTATATACCTTGGCAAAGGAATCCTAGAGCGCGACATCGAAACTATGGTGCCTGACACAGCCACGAAACTTGTGCTGTATTGCGGCGGCGGTTATCGCTCAGCATTAGCAGCCGACAGCCTGCAAAAAATGGGTTATAACAATGTGATTTCAATGGACGGTGGCTATCGCCACTGGGCAGAAGCCAACTACCCAATCGAATCTGACTAAGATGAAACCAAGCACGCGACTACCCAATATATATTTAATCGGCCCCATGGGTGCCGGTAAAACCAGTGTCGGTCGCCGCCTTGCAAAACTCAGTCAATTACAATACATCGATACTGATGATGAAGTGTGCGCACGCAGTGGCGTTGATATAAACTGGATATTCGAGGTCGAAGGTGAATCCGGTTTTCGTAAACGTGAAGCAGCATTAATATTAGAACTCAGTCAACGCAACAACTTATTAGTATCAACCGGCGGCGGCAGCATTATGGATTCTGATAGCCGCAAGCACTTAAGAGACACTGGCATTGTCGTGTATTTGCAAGTTAGCTTTGAACAGCAATTTGATCGTACACAACAACGTCGGGGCACACGACCCATGCTGGAATCGGGTGAATCATTTCGCGATAACCTAGCAAGCCTCAATCGTGAACGCGAACCACTGTATCAATCTATTGCTCATCTCAGCTACTTAACCGATCAATTTGATCCAACCGCCTTGGCAAAAAAAATCTATAATGACGTGCAACAGTTAAATGAACAACCATGATGAAATTTTCTACTATCACCTGTCAGCATAACGCGCTGCAACAAACAAGCTGCTTTGAAAAACAAAATCATTACAGCGCTTACTTAATTATTAGCGACAAAACCGTCGCGCCATTATACTTACAACAAGTTGCATCACACTTTCCAGCTAATCGAATTCATCACATCATTTTACCTGCGGGCGAAACACATAAAAATATCGATAGCTATCAACAAATTATTGATAAACTCATTCAACTTAAATTTGATCGTAACAGTTGCGTCATCACTTTAGGTGGCGGCATTATCACCGACCTAGGTGGCTTTGTGGCCGCCACATACTTGCGTGGCATTCACTTAATCAACATTCCTACCAGCTTACTGGCACAAGTCGATGCATCCATTGGCGGCAAGACTGCGATCAATCATAACGCTGCAAAAAATATGATAGGCGCATTCTATGCAGCTGACAGCGTTATTATCGACGTAGCTTGCTTACGCTCGCTGGACCCACGTCAATTTAATAATGGCATGGCAGAAGTCATTAAAGCCGCATGCATTAAAGATGCTGAATTTTTTACTTGGTTAGATCAAAACCAATCCACAATAAAACAACAACAAGCTGATGCTTTACTGCACATGATCAAACAAGCCCTACAAATCAAACAACACATTGTTGATGCCGACCCTTATGAACAAGGTGAACGCCGGCTATTAAATTTTGGACATACACTAGGCCACGCCATCGAAAAAGCCAGCAACTACCAGTTACTGCACGGCGAGGCCGTCAGTATTGGCATGTCACTGGCAGCAGATATATCGCAACAACGTAACCTTTTACCCGCACAACAAAACACACAACTGAAACAATTGCTATCTGATTGGCAATTACCCATTGCCCTGCCCAACAATTTACCTCAAGAAACGCTACTCAACTCACTGAGCCTCGACAAAAAAATCAGCAATGGCCATATAAAAATGATACTATTGCAACAAATCGGGCAAGCTATTTGGCAAGAATTAACCGTAGGAGCAATACTTGCACACCACTGATTACTTCCCATCGATGAATCAATCGTCTCATATTCAACGCATGATCAATTTTTTGCAAGATTCAGAGCAACTGCTATTAATCTTGGGCGAACATGGCACAGGCAAGTCCAGCCTACTAAAACACTTTAGCGAACTCGGCAGAATGCCAGCCAACACCATTGAGCTCAAAGGCAAAGCTAACTTACAACCATTCAAACTAACCAAAGCTATTTGCAAACAATGGCACCTGAAAATCAAAGCCGGACAAGCATTCAGTCAACAACAACTGGATGATATTTTAGTCGGCATGAAAAAATATCACCAAGCCGGTTTAATCATCATCGACGCCGCCCACTTATTACCCATTGCCACTCTCGCCGCATTAATGCACATCTGCTTAAATCAACAGTCGCATCAAATTGTGTTGCGCATTATGTTAATCGGCGAACCAAGCCTAGCTGACACCCTAAGCAACCTACATCACCCCAACATCGTTATACCAAAAATTGAATTGGCTCCACTGACTAAAACAGAAACCTTAGCTTTCGTTGAACATACCTTAGATAAAATGGGTGTTGGCAAAGAACACCACCTCGACGACGCTCAAGTCGATCAAATTTACCAACAATCGCGCGGCATACCAGCCAACATCAACAAAGCCCTAACACCCTACCTGCGCAATAAAACACACTCAACTGCTGAAATCACACAACAATTGCAATCCAATACCTATGCCGAAGATAAAGGCAGTTGGCTACAACGCCATTGGATAAAGCTCGCAAGCATCGCCATGCTAAGCTTTGCATTTATTGGTATGCACCAATATCAAAAACGTATCGATGCAATGAGCAAGATGGTATTCAATAAGCCCATGCCCGCTGTAGAAAAGCACCATAGCGCCTTACCAGCTTTAGCACACTACACACCAACCAACCAATCAGCAGTCACACCGGCTCAACCAGTAACAAAAACACATGTTCAGCTGCCTGCTGAAAAACAAACTAAAGCGACACCAGTAGCGCCTACTAAACAACCCATTCAAGCTGCAGCCAAGACCACTGAAAAACCAACCGCTCAACCACCAATGATGATGGCAGCAACAATATCGCCAGCTGTACCTAAAAAGTCAATTATCGAAGCGGTTACTGCAACACCACAACCAAATGCGAACCCTGTGGCAAAAGCAAAACCCGCATTAACAACAGCCAAGCATGCCACACCGCATTATGTGATTCAGCTAATGGGTGATTACACCAAAGTATCACTGAAGCGTGCACAAACAAAAATTGCTGCGCAAACTACGATTCGTAAGCAACAACGTAATGGCAAAGATTGGTTTATCTTAACCTATGGTGCTTATGACACTTCAAAACAAGCACGCCATGCGTTAAAACAATTACCGGCTCAACTTAAAGCTAATCACCCGTGGATAAAACCACTGCATTAGCAGCAGCTATTTAATTTTATATACTCAAAAAAAAAAAAAAAAAAACAATCACCTGCACAAGCAACTTACTATTCAATGCACACAAGATATTGACACAATTAATTACGAGTTATCTGTATTAAGAATACAAGTCACATTTGTTCTTTTCTGTGCTAACGTGCTCTCACTATGAAAATATTATCACTTACAGAAGCTCGAGAACGTGGGTTACGAATTAAAGAAGCACGCATATTCGCCGGCTTTAAGTCAGCACGCGCTTTCTGTGAACGTCACAGTGATGTTGCACTCTCAACATTAAAAGCATGGGAATCGGGTAAACACTATATCTTAACACCCAAAGGCGCTTACTTAATTTCAATGGCATTAAAACAACACCACGTTGATGTTAACATTGAATGGTTACTGGACGGCAAAGGTTTAGGTCCGACACTGACTAATTCAAACGGCATTAAAATAAGTGATTCGGATGCTTTACTATCAACATTGCTACAGCAGCATGAAGAGCAACTACCTACAGAGCTTAATCAATTTTTACAATCCAGCCCCAATGCGGTGCATTACCAAATGCCTGACGACTGCATGCGACCGGTATTTGCTAAAGGCGATTGGTTATGCGGATTTTGGATACCGCTCGAAGATTATAGTGTTTTAAACCGTTGTTATGCGCTAATCGAACAAACTGATGGCACAGTTGTGTGCCGCTATGTACTCGATAATCATAGTGATACCATTCATGCGCAAACCATGCGTGCGACCGATCCGGTTTATTTAAAAGCCTTAAGAGTCGCCATGATTACCCGAAATTATCGCAATACGGAATCAGTCGTTAAGCAACCCGCTGAAATTTAATCTATCCCCCCAAATAACACATTTGTTTATCCGGGATCTAGTTATATTTTTTCTGGATCCCGGATCAAGGCCGGGATGACAACACTAATCCTAAGGTGACACATCAAATATTTTACGGTTAAACACAATCAATATTACACCCAATGCAGAAAACACTACCTCGATCCAGTACAATTGCGTCAAGCTCATCCAGTGACTACCAAAATCCACTAAACAATAAATCAGTAATATCCCTGCACCCGACAAACAATTAAATGTAGACTGAACTCGCCCTTGAAAATCAAGCTCGGTTAGCTCTTGCGCCTTGGTCATAATCAATGGCCATACCGCTAACGCATAGCCAATTACTAAATTAAGCTCTTCAGCAATAACGATACTACGATTAAAGCTAAACACAGCAAAGGCAGCAGCAAGCACAATCAACAACACCATAATCACACGCAGCAAACCGTATTTTTCTGCGATCCATGGCACAGTAAAACCACCAATGATCACACCCACCGACAGTGCTGCCTCAATCATACCAAACTCAGACACATTGGCTTTTAATACATTCGAAGCAAATGGTGCAATCAATATTGGCACCGTCATAAACGCCACCATCACCAATAATTGAATAGTATAAATCACAATCAACGGCCGTCGTTTAGCGACATAGCTAAACCCTAAACGCATATCGGCAAAAATACTTTTTACTGATAATGCCGTTTCATTTATTTTTTCTTTATGATCAACACGCATAGCAATAGACAGCAGCCCTGCAATAACAAAGAAGAAGCCATCAAGAATCAGCGTACCCGCCATCGACACCAATGCAATAACGAAACCCGCCGTTGCCATGCCCATCACATTACCTATTTCATAGCCAATATCGACAGTAGCATTTGCGATTAGTAATTGTTTTTCAGCTACGATTTCACGTATCAATGCCATAATCACTGGCAGCACCAAACTAAAAACAACACCTTGCAGTAGAGACAGCAAATACAAACCGTAGAGCGATGGATGATAATACTCATAAAAGCCAAACACGATAAGTAGCAACGCACGTGCGAAATTGGTCACAACAAATAATGGTTTACGCGGATAGCGATCAACCAACACACCAGCAAATGGACCCAGCACAACCGTCGGCAGCCAAAAACAAAACATCACAATAGTGACGGATGTAATGGAATTTTTTAACTGCAACACCAACCAGGTCATGGCAATATAGCTTAAACCATTACCCAGCATCGCTATCACGCAACTCAACACGTACAAGCGAAACGGCTGTATCTTAAATAACGCTAAACGTTGCTGCAGATGTGACATGATCACGGACCCAAGAAATTCGAAAAAGGGAATCTATTCTACGCCTAATTAATGCCTTGTCAATACCGAGAGCCTATCAGCAGCGGCTGCCGCCAACTTTACGCGTGGCGGATTTTTAAGGAGGAGGCGCCTTCCATTTGGCGATCGAACATTGGCCACGCGTCGTAGAAACCGAAACTTTCACCTTAACAATGCGCTTAGCAGCCAAATCATCTTTATTCTCGGTTATCTGATCTACAAACCATTGCGCTAAGCATTCCGATGTAGTGTTTTTAATCGGTAACAATATGCATTCTTTTTTTAAAAACAGCATCTTATCTTGCTGAAATTGCACAGCATAGTATTCGCCCTCTTCGCTTATTTGCAAATAAGGCGATTGTGCTGGTAACAACATATATTCATTTAATGAGCGACATAACGCCAATACCTGCTTACGCGTAATGCTGTAATCATAAGTAATACCCGAATCATCCATCGCAGCCTTTATATAAGTGTGCACTTGATAATTATGGCCATGCAAGCGCTCGCGCTCTTCAGCGTTGAAAATAGTAAAATGCGCTGCCGAGAACTTCATGTCCTCGCGATATAACTCAACAGTGGAATAAGTTAGTGTGTTGTTTCCCGCTGACATTCCAGCTCCTCTTGCGTGATCATGTTGACATCCACAGCCAAACGATGCACCACAGACACTTTCACCTCACCGTTTAATGCATCTGGTTTCGATAAAGTAATCTCAGCGTCAATAATTTGCCAACGCTGATACAAGTAATCTGCCACCCATTTAGCTAATGTTTCTAGCAACTGAAAGCGTCTTCCTTCGACCAAACCCTGCAGGTCATTAACAATTACCTCATAATCAATCGCATCCTTCAATTGATCACTGGCCGCAGCCGGCTCTATATCCATCGCAATAGCTAAATCAAGAATAATCGTTTGCAGGTTCTCCTGCTCATACTCATGAGTGCCGATATATACAGATAGTGCTAACTTGCTGATTATTAAGGTATCCATGTCATTCCACTCGCTTGTTTAGACAAGCTTAGTAAAACGCATTTTGCTATTAACTGCAACTGTGGTTCGACAGTATTTTTTCATGATACACTCAATAAGGTATCGACTTTCTTACGGAACCCGCATGACAAAATGGACTTTACCACTTACCGCTGTATGCCTGGCCGCTTTATGCACACACAGCTTTGCTCAACCCAGCCGCTATCAAATTAAACGCATTATCAAAAGCGCCTTAAAACAAAGCAAACAACCCATATTTACCGGTATAGTGATCCAATCGATGAAAACCGGCAAAATCCTGTATCAAAAAAACGCCGCCAATCACTTTATGCCAGCCAGCACATTAAAGCTGGTCACCGCAACTGCCGCCTTGGAATACCTAAAGCCGAATTACCGCTACAACACCTGGTTACTCACCGATGCCAAGCAACTCAAAGGGCCCGCATTAAAAGGAAACTTATGGGTTAAGTTTGAAGGCGACCCGTCATTAAAACGCAAACAGCTCAACACTCTACTGGCCAACCTCAAAAAAAGGGGTATATCCCGCATTAATGGCCATGTATACGTTGATAGTAGCGCCTATGACGACATTAAATACGCACCCGGTTGGATTTGGGATGATTTAAGTTATGCTTATGCCGCTCCTACTAGTGCCGTCGTATTAAATAAAAATAAATTTTTATTAAAAATCACCCCCGCTAAAAATATCGGACAAAGGGTAAGGCTTAACGCGAAAAAAATGCCGGCCGGAATCATACATTACAATAACCAACTGGTCACCGTTAACCAAGTAAAAAACTGCCCAGTAGCTATTTACAACAACCAAAACAATGGCTACCTCATCAAAGGCTGCTTTCAAAAAAATTGGGGGGTACAGCACCGTTTGTTAGCAGTAACTGACCCCGTGCTGTATGCTCGCCAACTGATTAAACAACAATTACATGAGTTAAAGATTCAATACAAAGGACGAGTTGGCAAGCAACCAGCCCCTAAAAATACAGTAGAAATTGCGGTACATGCCTCACCACCACTTAGTCAATTAGCGATTAAGATGTTAAAGAAATCGGATAACTTAATTGCCGATGCTTTCCTTAAAACCATGGGACAACGCTACTATAAAACACAAGGCACCTGGCAAAATGGCGTTGAGGCCATGCAAAAAATCTTGGCGCCAATCACAGGCATTAATTTCAAAAACACACTGATCACAGATGGTGCTGGATTATCACGCTACAACCTCATCACACCCATGCAGCTGGCCAAGTTATTAAACTTTGCTTACCATGACTTGGAAATCGAGCCTGAATTATTAGCTGCCATGCCGATCGCCGGCAAAGACGGTACTTTGGAATACCGTATGCGCTCACTAAAACATCCACGAAACGTGCGCGGCAAAACGGGCACCATGAGCGGTGTCAGCGGACTTGCTGGCTACTTGACCACCACACACAAAGATGTATTATCCTACGTTATTTTGATAAATAACTTTGTAGGTAAAGTCCGTGAGTATCGCAAAATTGAGGATCGCATTTGCATTGCACTTACTGGTCAAAAGGGCTCAAAAGGCTAAGCAATGACAGCCTATGCCGTTATAGGCAGACCGGTGGCGCATAGCCTATCACCGCAACTGCATCAACAATTTGCGCAAGCAATTAATCAGTCTATCAACTACGGCAAACTCAGCTGCGCTGCTGAAGATTTTGCTGCATGCGTCTATGCCTTTAAAAGCAATGGCGGCAAAGGCCTTAGCGTTACGTTACCGTTTAAACACTTAGCCGCTAAACTCGCTGATCATTGCGATGAAATGGTTACACTCACTGGCGTTGCTAATGGGTTACGCTTTACTGAGCACGGCATTGAAGCGACCAACAGTGACGGCCCTGGGTTAGTAAACGATTTAATCGAAAAAGGTGTGACACTAAAAAATAAAAGTATTTTAATCATTGGCGCCGGTGGTGCGGCGCAAGGTATTATACCAGCACTCGCCCAACAGCAGCCCAAGAATATTGTGATTGCTAATCGCACGATATCCAAAGCAGAGCAATTAGCTAAGCGCTTCAAATCACTAGCAGATATCCAAGCAATCCAAACGGACGATCATTCAGCTTTTGATATAATTCTCAATGCCAGCAGCGCCGGTCATCACCAACAATTACCATTACTACAAACAGATTGGGTAAATAAGAACACTGTGGCTTACGACTTAAGTTATGGCGCAACCGCACAACCTTTTGTGCAATGGTGCCAACAACATAAAGTCACACAAGCCTATGATGGTTTTGGTATGTTGAAAGCATCTGCTTACCTACTATTTCAGTGGTGGTTCACAGATTAATTTCTCTTACCCTTTCATACGTCAATGCATGCGCGCCGCTATTTTATATGATTTTCGCGATTCAATATTGAGCTCCAAAAATCATAATGCACAATAGCAGGCAAGTTATTTATTGTCTTAACAGGTGTATCCCAATGCACATAGTCACCTTTTAACACATTGGTTAATGGTGAATACCCCCACCCTTTTTTCCAATGCATCGGATCTTTTGCAAAGCCACTCCAGCTTCGACTCATTTTTACTGCCAACTTAATGTCCTGGGTGAGTATTCCCTTTTCTGGCAATAAAATTTCTTCTTTTTTAACAAAATTATGAAACACATAAGGCAACTCTTCTGTATGACAAATGTTGCCAGAATCTGGCCCACAACGCTTCATACCCGGGTAATTAAAATTCGAATGCTGCGTGAAATAATAGCCATGCATCGGCATACTAGCAGCCTTCATAAACGGTAACGCTTTTTCTGCTGATCGGATATTTGCGGTTGCAAACGCATAATCAGTCAATACATTTCCCATAGCTTGCGCAGCGGGTGTCATACCTGAACCAGCATTATAATGATAACTTTTTGGATTGTATGGTCGAACACCATTCGCTTTAAAATCCATAATTGCTTTCGCCGTCTTCTTACCAAAGTCTTTTACTAAAGTGGACACGAAAAATTTATTTGTAAAATGCCCAGGGTTTGGAACAAAAAAGTCACCCTCGTTACGATTAAATCCAAACACATAAGGCTTGGGCGTGCTGCCCTTGTGGAAACCATCATAGGCTTGCCCTGTCACCGGATAGACACCAATGGTAGGCGCCCAAATAGCGCCATCAACCATGCCATTCAGCAACAAGCCAGCCATGCCACCAGTTGGCATCATATTATTTTCAGCATCCATGATTGTTTTTATTGGTAGAGATCTCAACCAAGCCGCAGTCATCGGGCATTTATGTTTTTTATCACCAGATAACTTACATAATTCTTTAATATAACTTTTGCCACGCTGACTTGCTTTTTTAGCGGAAGCATATGGCACACCCATAACATTACTTTCCATAATAGCGGCACGAAATAAAGAGTGACTCGCTGGTATAGAAAATAAATGTAACCCAACCGACATTGCACCGGCGCTTTCTCCAAATATAGTGACTTTGCTCGCATCACCATTAAAATGTTGAATATTTTTATGTACCCACTGCAATGCTGCAAGTTGGTCTTCAAGAGCAAAATTACCATTCATTTTACTACCATGACCTAGGTAGCGTAAAAAACCCAAAGATCCGAGCCGATAACTCAAAGTAACCACTATGACATGACCTGTGCTGGCCATATAAGTGCCGTTATACACAGGCAAACCGCCCTGCCCTAAAAGAAAGCCGCCGCCCGGGATAAATACCATAACCGGCAATGCCTGCTTGCCCGTGTTTTTAGGACGCCAGATATTGAGATAAAGACAGTCTTCACTGCCGGCAAAACTTTTACCCGATGGTTGAACACATTTATTTTGAACTTCGGTAGCGCGGTAAAGTTTCGTATTCCACTGCACATCTTTCACCGGTGGCTTCCAGCGCAGCTTGCCAACGGGGGGCTGCGCAAACGGAATACCCAGATAGGCATAAGCGGATTGTCCGTACCTTTTTTGCTGCACACCGCACACTGCAGTTTTAGCAAGCTTTGCAATAGGTGCTGATGATGAACAAGCCGGGCGAGAATTAGCTTGGATCGAAGCAAAAACCAGGATAAACAGAATAAATATTGAAAGAAAAAACGGCATCCTAACTTGTTTACTACACAACATTTAAGCACTCCTTGCTTTGGTTGAAAGATTACTATAGCGGTACAGCCACCCCGCCGCAAGGCGAAATAATACACCGAACTAGAGTCATGTGAAATTAATCGCTGTCTTTATCTTTAAGGTGCTTAGCAGGATTAACACCCACTTGCAGCTTGGCCTTATTGAATGAAAAAGCAGGCTGTGGTGATGCTGAATAATCGCTATTAGCTTTCTTTGCTTCGGGCTGCTCAGATTCGACTGCTCTTCTATCTTCTGCATTTCTTCGCTCTTTTGCATTTCTTCGCTCTTCTGCTGTCCTTCGGTCTTCCTGTGTTCGGCGCTCCTCTTCAACCTTATTCTCTTTAACCCTTCGAGCCTCTTCCACCCTTCGCTCTTCCTCAGACCTTCTATCTTCTCCTGAGCGTTTTTCAATTGGTTTTTTGTTTTCGACAGCAGGCTTAGATTTTGCTTGTTTTGGTTTAGTCAGATTACTCACCGCATCAACAGCGCGAGAAATCAATGACCCGTTCGGATCATTACTCTCTTGTTCGACGGCATTCACCTGCGGCTCACCAACATACATACGCAGTTTAACAATCTTGCCTTTACTGAGCTCATAAAAATACGCGATCGATGTATAGCGTTCCGTTTCTTGATCGATAGAAATAGTTTTCACATTAACCACAGCGGCTATTTTATTCTCAGACACTACCAGGTCATGCACAGAATATACATTGCTGTAACAATTTTTGGCAATGTAATCAACCCCGTCGTAAATATCTCGAATCTTTAAAGGCATTTGATCAACAAAACCCGTCAAATTGGCGGCATAAAAAGTAGGGATCTTAGATTTATCACGCTTTTCCCACACCAAATGAAATAAAGCACGAATAAATTGACGAGCCTGCTCTTCATTCATTATTATGGGTCTCCGGTTATTATATAGACATAACATGAAATATAACCCATTACCTACTAATTGCCTAGCGCTGACAGGAGCTAATATGAGCTTACCCGCATTTAATGCCATTAATATTGAAACCATCCCACAACAACTTGATAGTTTGTTAGAAAACAACAAAAAATCAATCAATGAGTTACTCACAAATCAATCATTTGACTGGCAATCCTTAATGCAACCGATGGAAAGCTTAGACGATCAGCTTCATCATTTTTGGTCACCAGTAAGCCACCTGCATTCCGTCATGGAAACGGACGCTTTACGCGAAAAGTACCAAGCTTGTTTGGCCCCCCTCACTCAATACTCCAGCGAACTCGCGCATAATAAAAAACTGTATGCTGCGATACAATCCATTGCTGATAGCGCTGAATTTGATAGCCTCAATCTCGCACAACAAAAAACCATCAACAACCAACTGCGTGATTTTAAACTAGCAGGTGTAGCGCTTAGCGATGAAGATAAGAAAAAGTTTGTTGAGCTTAGCCAACGCTTATCTGAACTCTGTAATAAATTCTCTAACCATGTGTTAGATGCTACGCATGGCTGGAACTACCATACCGAAAATAAAAATGAGCTATCTGGTTTGACAGAACACGCCCTACTGGCAGCGGAGCAAGCAGCAAAACAAGATGATAAAACCGGTTGGCTATTCACTTTGGATGCACCGGTATATATTGCGATCATGACCCACGCTGATAATCGTGAACTGCGTGAAAAGTTTTACCAAGCTTACGTCACACGCGCATCGGATCAGGGACCTTGTGCTGGTCAATGGGACAACAGTCAAATTATGCAGGACATCTTGCAAGCTCGACTAGAGCTAGCAAAGTTGCTCGGCTTTGAAACCTATGCACACTACTCACTCGCCACCAAAATGGTTAATAAGCCACAACAAGTGCTCGATTTTTTGCATCACCTTATTGACCAGGCCCACACTAAAGCACAACAAGAAATGGTTGAGCTGCAAGAATACGCTAACAGCATTGGCTTTGACGGCAAACTACAGCCTTGGGATATTAGCTATTATTCAGAAAAAATGCGTGAAGCAAAATACGATATTTCACAAGAGCAATTACGTCCATATTTCCCACTGCCCCATGTGTTGCAGGGTTTATTTACCATTTTACAAAAGCTGTATGGTATTACCGTTGAAGCTAATGATGAATTAGATACTTGGCACCCTGACGTTAAAGTTTTTACATTATTTGATCCAGACCATAGCCCGATTGCATATTGCTATATGGACTTCTATGCACGCGCACACAAACGCGGTGGCGCCTGGATGGATGAATGCCAAATACGACTATTACGTCAAGATAACACATTGCAATTACCTGCTGCCTATTTAACCTGTAATTTTCAAGCACCGGTCGGCGATGACCCGGCACTGCTGACACACAACGATGTGGTGACTTTGTTCCATGAATTTGGTCACTGCCTACAACATATGCTGACAAAAATGAATATCGCTGACGTATCCGGTATTAATGGTGTGCCGTGGGATGCGGTAGAATTGCCCAGTCAATTTATGGAAAATTGGGCTTGGCAAAAACAAGGTTTGGATTTAATTGCTAAACACTATAAAACTGGCGAGCCATTGCCTAATGACTTATTCGATAAAATGATTGCTGCTAAAAATTTTCATGCGGCAATGGGTTTAGTGAGGCAGTTAGAATTTGCCTTGTTTGATTTTCGTTTGCATTTGGAGTTTGATTCAGCACAATCCAATCAAATACAAAATGTTATCGATGAAGTCAGAGCCCAAGTCAGTGTCACCCCATCCGTTGATTACAATCGCTTCCAACATGGCTTTAGTCATATTTTTGCTGGCGGTTATGCTGCTGGTTACTACAGCTATTTATGGGCTGAAGTCATGGCCGCCGATGCATTTTCACTCTTCGAAGAAAACGGCATCTTTGATACCGCAACTGCTACTAGCTTTAAACAATGTATATTAGAGACAGGCGGCTCAGAGGAGCCCTTGGTATTATTCACGCGCTTTCGTGGTCGTGAACCACAGGTGGATGCGTTATTAACTCAAAACGGCATCACTGCTTAAGGAAATCACAATGACTCAAGATCAACAAAAGAAAATGGCGGCAGAAGCGGCAATTCAATATATTCAACACGATGATGTTGTCGGTGTCGGCACCGGATCAACGGTTAACTTTTTTATTGAGGCATTAGCCACAATCAAACATAAGATTGAAGGTGCTGTTGCGAGCTCGGATGCTACTGAAGCTTTATTAAAGCAACATCATATTCCGGTACTGAGTTTAAATAGCGTGAGTCGATTGCCAATCTATGTAGACGGCGCTGACGAGTTTAATCAACACGGCTATATGATTAAAGGCGGCGGTGGCGCGCTAACGCGTGAAAAAATCACCGCGGCTGTTAGCGAAAAATTTGTTTGCATTGTTGATGCATCAAAGCAGGTTGATGTGCTCGGAAAATTTCCACTGCCGATTGAAGTCATTCCGATGGCACGCAGCTATGTAGCTCGTCAGCTGGTTAAGCTCGGCGCTAATCCGGTTTATCGTGAAGGATTTACTACCGACAATGGCAATGTCATTCTGGATGCTTATGATATGAACCTGGTAGACCCGGTTGATATGGAGAATAAGCTGAATAATATTGTTGGCGTGGTAACCAATGGCTTATTCGCTGCGCGTGGTGCGAATGTTATTTTGTTAGCGCGCGATGGTGAGGTTCAAACGCTGGAACCATTGGGCTGATGAACGCAACAACCGTATGGAGGGGTCGCACCTGCCAGTTGACTATCAACTGATGACAGTGAAGCTGTAACATTTAAGCCTAGTATATAACATGATTATACTGTACTAGCGGTGGCATCCCGGATAATTGCTTCGTAATTTCCGGGATGACAAAAAATAAGGGTTGATCTTCCAGCAAGGACGCGTATAATTTCCGACCATTGCTGTTCACATGATGGGCAGTTTTTATAAGGAGAAAAACTATGCTCGTACTCACACGCTCGGTCGGAGATCGCCTGATCATCGGGGATGACGCGGAAATCACTTTGAATGTTTTGGACATTCGGGGCAATCAAGTACGTATTGGTATTAACGCACCAAAAACTGTTCCAGTACATCGCGAAGAGATTTATCAAAAAATCAAAAATGCGGATGCAGAAAAAGCAGCGGCTGAAGCCCCTGAAGCTGAAGCAACTACCGCAGAATAATGTCCGCTTGTTGCAGTGACTGATGCGCATTAAGGAAATCAGTCACAGCCTGGCGGCGCTTGCCTGGCATCTGCAATTCTGTTACTGCTAAGACACCATCACCCGTTACAACATGCAATGCCTCAGCGTTGTTGGTTATCACCGTGCCTGGTGTTGCATCACTGCTCGCCCGCTCGACCACATGCGCCTGCCACAAACGTAAGCGCTCATCATTTAAATGGCTATAAGCTACTGGCCATGGGTTATAAGCACGCACTTGGCGACTGATTTGCTCAGCCGTGTCCTGCCAATCAATCTGCGCTTGTTGCTTGGTTATTTTACCAGCATGACTAGATAACGCATCGTCTTGCTTCACCGCTTGTTGTTGCAATTGCGGCAAATCAGCCATCGCATCGCTCAGTGCGCTGGCGCCTATCTGCGCTAAACGATCAGTTAATTCGCCTGCTGTTTCATTAATATCTATCGCTGTTTTACTGATCAGCAACATATCACCGGTATCCAAGCCAACATCCATTTGCATAATCGTCACGCCCGTTTCAGCATCACCGGCTAAAATAGCTGCCTGTATAGGTGCGGCACCACGCCACTGCGGCAATATCGATGCATGCACATTGATGCAACCGTAGGTCGGCAGGGATAAAACGGCCTGCGGCAAAATAAGCCCATAGGCTGCCACGACCAAACAATCCAAATCCAGATCAGCCATTTGTTGTTGTGCTCCACTGTCTCGTAACGACACTGGTTGATAAACAGCAATACCAAGGGATTCAGCTAATAGCTTAACGGGGCTAGGCGTAAGTTTTTTACCTCGACCGGCCGGCCGATCCGGCTGGGTCCATACCGCCACGACCTCATGCTCACTATCGACTAATGCCTGCAGACTGGGCACTGCAAATTCGGGGGTACCAGCAAATGCGATTTTCACCCATTCTCTCCTCGCTAGAATAAGTACGCATCATACGCCAAGTGTTGCTTCAAATTCAACAAGGCGTATGAGAGCGTACAACACTCGCTTCTTCAGCACATACAGCACCAGCAAGATAAACACAGGCATCTTTATTTAAAAGATCATGTTTTGCGATAAGAACATTCAAACCTGCATCGAGAATCTCACCGGCGGGTAACAATGCCGTGGACTGTTTTTCAATGCATACCTGCAGTAAATCAATAGCGGCTAACGCTTGGCTGATAACACCCATAGGTGTCGACGCAACGGTTGAGAGTCGCGCTGTTTTTTGTTGCGCCAATAATTTCACCCGATAAAACTCCAATGCCAAAAAGGCAGCCGCTTTACGATCAGGAATACAATCAATCATTAAGCTAACTCGCTCCATATACAGCGAAACCGCACTAGGCGACCATTGACGCTCTTCCGCCGCTTGCACCAACCTCTCAGATAAATTTTTAATGCAATCAGGCGCCATGGTTAAAACAAATTTAGTAGTACCTTGCTCATAACTGCGCAATAAAACCAATAATTCAAATTCAGGTAATCCTGCATATACCTCTTCAAGTTCTTCAGCATATTCCAATTCGTTGTCTATTATTCCCTGCAAACATCCATCTAAACGCTCATTATCTAATAAATCTTTTGGTGTCACGCTATTATTTGCTATCTTACGGCATAACAAAGCTAGCTGCTGACAAGCTTGGCCAAATACCATTCTCGGCTGCTTGTCTACATCTGATGGTTCCATTTGTTCAGCAAAAACTATTTTTTCATAACCCAACCGCAGCATTTGATGAATCACGTCATCGTCCGTTTCTCTTACTATGCCACTGCCTTCTTCAGCTAGCATTGCGAACGTATTTGAATCTTGCACCATCAAACCACAAGCGACTTTCACTCGTTTGCACTCTGATATTAGAATAGAGCTTTGATAGACACCATCAATATCATTTAAACGCATGCTTAAATTAGGACAGGCTTTTAAGCGGAAATCATTTTCCATTGGTACGTGTGGTGTAACACCCACGAGCTCATTGATATACGCCTGAAATCTTAACGCAAACGCCTTAACTTTTTCTAACGGCGCATCCGGCTGTAAAAACAGGGTAAGCTGGCCTGTATCACGATATCGCCTATCATCCGTATCATCAAAAAATTCCACAAGAACATGCTTAACAGCCTTCACTACATCATGCCCACGCGCCTCAAATTCTGCTCGCATACCGTGCTGAAAAATCCAGCGTAATATTCGTGTTTTATTTTCTCTAAATACATCGGCGGGAAAATTAGCACGTAACTTATAGTGCTCACCCGACACCGGCACATCATCCACAGAAAAAACATCACCAGGGTAAACATGAAAGCGCCATATGTCATGAGAGTATTCCTCTAAGCCTGGGATCAACAAATTTTTGGCTGCGACGGGGAGCCCTCTAGACATTACAAATCTCATACACTTAGTTCATAGATAGATGCCCAGCATTATATATCACCAGTATTAAGAGCCCATTAACTGGCTCAGCAACAAACTTAATAAATACGGGTATTTTGCAAATAATCATTAGGGTGCTAATGCAGGCATTCCAGCAGATGCTGCAGCACCACCGCTACCGGCTGTATTTCCAACTGGAATGGAAAGGCTATAAGCATCTGCAGCCGCATCCAATAACGTGTAGCGATCAACTATCTCTTTTAAGTGCCCGCCTTGACAAGCCGCTATCTCATCACGACTTAAATCCAGCTCTGCTGCTGGGTTTTCCATATGCGCTAGCAGCTTATCCGCGACTGCGATTTTAAACGTTGCATGTTTATGCCTCACTTGTGGCAAGCCGTATCGTGTTTCTTTCCCTGTTGCATTGTATTCTCGCTGACGTGCATGCTTATATGATTGCACAGCTATATAAGCATTAATGGGCTGCCTTGGAAGATCGGGCATTAATTTATTGAGAACATCATACCGACTAATCACATTGGCCAACATAGCTCTTTCACTGCCATCTCCACCTTGAATGCGTCGCTGCATTTCCACTAAACACCGAGACAAAGTAGAAATATCTACAGCAGGTAGTGTTTTTTCGTATGACATCCGCTGCAAACAACACAGCGCTGATAAACACGGGTTTTTATCTAGCAACTCCATTAATGACTCATGATCAGCACGAGGTACATTCTGAGGGTGCTTAATATAAGCATTAACAATGCTTAAGTAATGCATCATTGCATCTTGAGAAAATTTCTGTGGATCCATTTGTGCTTGACGACTAAGGCTTGCTACTTTCATACAAGCATTGCCCAAATCCATCGCCCTTCCATGTGCATTATCATATATTTGCTGGTATCCAAAGCGTACTAATTGATGCACCGCATCATGCTGCACCGCTCTACCAACACCACAACCCCCCTCAGCTAAAATGGCATAGGTATTCGTATCTGCTGTTAACTGTCTGTAAGCTTGCCGAAACCAAGCGTCGTCTTTAATTTTTTTTGAAGATTGATAAATACCGTTTATTCGTTCTAAACGCATACTAACATTCGGGCAACGCTTTACCGCTACATCACCTGTACTAATAGGTACTGGATCGGTTACACCGCACTCCGTTTGCACAAAGTGTTGCAACTTATCCGAGAATCGCTGAATTTTCTCCAAGTCAAAGGGTGGACGAAGATACATCGTCACCTGCCCAGCCTCTCTATAGTCTGCAGTGTCGATATCAAATGCCGCCGCTTTTATGCATTTGAAGCTCGCAATAACATCATGTCCTTCACGCTCAAATGCTTGCCTATTTTCTTGCATTATAAAATCAATAGTTTTTTCACGGTGGGCTTTAAACAACGCTCGCGGCATATTGAGACGCAATTTAAATTCATAGTCATACTCTCTGCCAGCACCAAATTCAACCTGTTCCTCACTAACCTTGTCACTAACATAATGATACAAATGCCAATTACCATATGTATAATCATGCTTGCGATCTACTGCAACGCTCACTGGCTCTACGGGTACTGGTGGTGGCTCTCTACTCATAATACCGGTATTTTAGCATTTTTATCTTACAGTAAAGTTAAGCTTTTGATTTGATTAAGATACAGGTAGTTTTAAGGCCCACCAGCACCTGCACCTGCACTAGGCTCTGCGAGTTTCGCTTCAATAGCTGCCGCGGCACCTACCCCTGCGCTCGCACCCGTGAATACTGTTGGCGTATATCCAGCCGTTACTACAGCAGGTTTTATAGGGCCCTTATCAACTCGATACACTTGTGACAACGGATTCAATAAACCATAGTGATCAACAATAACTGCCAATAGCTTGTGTTTTTTAACCGCCTCAACCAGCTGATCTTTAATACGTTCAAAAATCTAGCGACTCCTACCATGCATAATCAGGGGTAAAAAACTATCAATCGCTGCTTGTGTCTCAGGCTCTGGTAACACGACTAATCGATATAATTTTAATGACATCCATGCCAATAATGGGTTAACACTTTTTGATGATGGCATCGCATTATCTTCAACTATTGCCAATAACAGCTGTTCAATCTCTAAACGAAAATGTGGCAGCAATGGCCCATCAAGTGCGCACTTCACTCGCCTAAGAAATTCAGAGTCGTAGCCACAAGCAGGATATTTCGCACACAGCTTAATAACGAGATCAAACAATATTTGATACTTTGCCAGAGGTGAATCTTCTAGCATATGGCATGAAACGCTCTGCTCTGTAATTAGCAACTCATCACCAACATATAAGTTAAGTATTTTAGTAAGTTCAAACCACCATATCCCCATGTATTGTGCATCTGGATTGGCATGCAGCATAAGCTTAAGACTTTGAAGCATTAAAGCATGAATATTATCATCCAGCACTTGAATAGCATCACCTGACAACTTTGCATTACCCGGAGTGGCCATTGAAAACGCCTTAAACGCCTCCATTAAAATCGCGTCATCAGCTGATTTTCTGAGGTCTATATATTCACCATTGACACATTCCAAACGAAAACTAACATTAGCACAACCCGCCACTGCGGTATCATACGGCATCATCCCCGGATTACCTTCAGGCATACCCAAGCTGTGTATTAATTCATGCTGCAGATGCTGAAAAAATGCAGCCACCTTCGCTAAATCGAAATCTTCAGCCAGATAACAAGTAACCTGCCCATAATCATGAAAATCAGCAGCGCCACAGCTTTCAAGCTTTAACCACCCCCGCGTTGTTAGGCATATAAATGAATGGATAGGATGACCAAAAGCTCTATTGGTGCCAGCTAACAGTTTAATCACCCGCTTATGATTGTTTACAAAAAATTTACTCGGAAGATTTAGCCGAAACTTAAAGGTATAATCACCATAAGAGATGTCTTTAGTATATTTATTACATTGATATACCACCCAATCACAGCCAGAAGCAGCAGACGCCTTTATTTTTTTACGGAAGTCCACCGGAAAGCCAACATCAATCTCACAATCGCTTTCACTACGCCTTACATCTGGTCTAGACATTTTTCACCTCATCCAATAACAATAATTATGACAAAGCCGCAGACGATGGCCCACCAACACCAGCACCTGCACTAGGCTCTGCGAGTTTCACTTCAATAGCTGCCGCGGCACCCATCTTTGCGCTCACGCCTTTGAATACCGTTGCGGTATATCCTTCTATTGCAGCAGATGCACCCAAGAATGCCTGCTTACCTCTACTTAAAATTGCCTGATAAGCTGGCGAGCCTTTGTCCAATAAATCAAAATAGCTAGCAATATTTGCCAACAGTGTATCCCCACTGACAGTCAATGCCAGTACAGCATTAGCCTCATCGTTAGTACCGTAATCACTTGCTTTAATTTTATCTAATAACGGAGTAACCACTGTCGACCGAGGAAGAGCGGGTTTTAATAAACGAAATAAGCGCAATGCAACAGAAGCCAGTAGAGGGCTTATATCATCTGAAGGCAATGCGGTATTATCAGCAAACACTGCTAACAACATTTTTTTTATCTCTCGACGATGATCAGGCGGCAAATTATATCCAATATTGAGCACCGACTTCACTTGCCGTAATAATAACTTATCAACACCACATGCTGGCTGTACTGCACAAAGCCTAACAAGCTCTTCAAGCAGCAACTTATATTTAACAAGACTTTTTTCATGCATAGGGGTAGATGCTATTTTTTCTGCAAGTCCTAACAATGCCTCGCTCGGCCTGCTGACTGCTGCTTGCACTTGATTACTGCGCTCACGTAAAGTCGTTGCGAGCTTAAACCAGTGCCAGCCCTCTTTCACCTCACCCCCAACGGTAGCTAACATATACTGAAAACTTAGTCGCATTAATGTATGAATGTTATCAGACCTCGCCAACTGAGCGCCTTTACCAGATAACACGGCATAACCCGGTGTTTCAGCTGATAATTGATTTAGCGCCTCACTGAGTTTCGGGGTTATAGCCAGTAGCCTTGAATCTATATATACACCACCCACTCGTTCCAAACGAAAGCTGACATTCGCACAACCTCCCACTGGAGTATCTCGCGGCATCATTCCTAGGTAAACTTTTGGCACACTCAAACTGTGTACTAACACGTGCTGCAGACGCTGAAAAAAAGCAACCACCCGCTCCAAGCCAAAGTCTTCAGCCAAATAACAAGTAACCTGCCCATAATCATAGAAGTCAGCAAGGTTATACGCTTCACTCCTCACCCACTCCATTGGCGTTAAATGCTTAAATGAATGCACAGGAAAACCAAAAAGTTTATTGGTATCAGCCAATAATTCAATTATCCGCTGATAGTTCTTTACAAAAAAATCACTTGGAAAATTTAATCGGCACTTAAATGTATAATTCTTGTTATGGCTAAGTTCTTCAGCATATACAATAAACTTATGTTGTTGCCAATCTGAATTACCATAACAATGAGACAACCCAAGACGTTTACGTAACTCAGCTGGCAACTCAAAATCAACTTCGGGGCTACTACTTAGTCTATCCTCTTCAGACGACCACACAGTCATCTCGCCATCACTTTCATCAGCAACATCTATTACCCTACTATCCACTCGCGACATTTTTCACCTCAGCTAATCACTATATTTGCTATAATTATAGCAATAAAGAATAATATAATTACTAATACTTTGCAAGGCATTCTGCCTAAACAAAAAATCAATAAATACGGGTATTTTGTAAAAAATCATTGGGTTAAAATGCCAGCATGACCACAAATCCAATGGCCCGACAAGAATTCATATTGCAGCTATCGCTGTGCTGGCATACCCCCTATAGCGAACGACTGCAACTCTTGCGCAATAACTCCCTGAAAAAATTCAAAATGATTAACCCCAAGTTATTAGATGACAGTCGTCAGTGGCTACAGCACCCACAGCATCACTTAATCAGCATCGACGACCCACACTACCCTGAGTGTCTACGCCATATATACCAGCCGCCACTGACACTATATATAAGTGGGCAATTAGACGTGCTGCTATCACCACAAATCGCTATCGTCGGCAGTCGCAACGCCACGGCTGCCGGACGTGCCAATGCTTTTCGCTTTAGCCATCAACTCGCCGAGCTGGGATATACCATTACCAGCGGTTTAGCGCTGGGCATTGATACCGAAGCCCATAAAGCCGCCATTACCCACCAAACGCCAACCATCGGCGTATTAGGTTGTGGCATCGATCAAATCTACCCACAGCGAAATAAGCGATTATTTGAGCAAATAAGTGCTGTGGGCGCCTTGGTCTCTGAATACCCGCTACACGCACCACCGCGCGCCATGCAATTCCCGCAACGTAATCGCATCATTAGCGGCTTATCTTTAGGCGTATTGGTCATCGAAGCTGCTGAACGCAGCGGGTCACTGATTACCGCCAGAATGGCAAGCGAACAAGGCCGCGAAGTGTTCGCTTTGCCCGGAGCGGTCACCAACCCCATGAGCCGCGGATGTCATAAATTGATCAAACAAGGTGCGAAACTAGTTGAATGTACGGAAGACATAGTAGTAGAATTGCCTGCCATAGAACATTGTAAAAAAAGGGCTTCGGTCACGAACTGTAAAAAGTCTAGACAAAACAACAACTCAGGGCTTGATGCTCACTGTCAGTTGCTGTTAGAGTGTCTGCAATCGGAAGCGGTTAGCATGCAACAATTGCTATTTTACAGCCAATTATCGCGCAAACAGATAACGCAGTCGTTGGTTACGCTAGAACTACAGGGGAAAATTAAGCATGAAAATGGCATGTATTATCGAGTGAGAACAGCATGAAAGAAGAACAAACCAGTAGCGTACTAAATGTTTTAATGTATTTGTTCCATAACCATATGGGCGAAGACTGCCAAATTGAAGGCGCCGAACAACCTGAAATTACCCTGCAACTCGAAGATGTCGGCTTTGATCGTATCAGCATTCAACAAGCATTTGATTGGCTGGACAACCTCAATCAATCACGCGCCAGCCTCGATGATATGCCTGAATATGAAGAAAAATCGGTACGTGTATTTAATCAATACGAACATGAAGTATTTAACCTCGAATGCCGCAGCTACTTATTAATGCTGCAACAACTAAAAATCCTCAGCCCCAAGTTACGCGAACTGGTGATCGACTTAATCATTCCTTTAGAACAAGAAGGCGTCGATATCAGCTTAATTAAATGGGTCACTTTGATGGTACTCTACAATGATTCCGCTCGCCAAGATGCGCTAGCCAATATGGAGTTATTAGTACTCAACGATACGGTAGGTGGAATTAATTAATGTCTGATTCAAAAAGCAGTTTGGTGATTGTGGAATCACCCGCCAAAGCAAAAACCATTAAAAAATATCTCGGCAAAGGATTTCAAGTGCTTGCCTCTTATGGCCATGTACGTGATTTGATCCCTAAAGAAGGCGCCGTTGATCCTGCACATGAATTTGCCATGAAATACCAAGCGATTGAACGCAACCAAAAACACATGGACGCGATTAATAAAGCGGTAAAAAAAGTCGACAGCCTACTGCTCGCCACTGATCCGGATCGCGAAGGTGAGGCCATTGCTTGGCATGTCAAAGAAATGCTGGAAGATCGTGGCTCGCTTAAAAACAAAGAAGTAAAGCGCGTCGTTTTCCATCAAATTACAAAGAATGCCATTCGCGCTGCTGTTGATGAGCCGCGCGACATTTCAATGGATATGGTACACGCGCAACAAGCGCGTCGTGCACTCGACTACTTAGTGGGCTTTAACCTATCGCCTTTATTATGGAAAAAAGTGCGCGCAGGCTTATCAGCCGGACGCGTACAAAGCCCCGCACTGCGCATGATTGTTGAGCGCGAAATCGAAATTGAAAATTTCGAATCACAAGAATATTGGACCGTGCATGCTGAAAATGAAATCGAGAAACAAAAATTCTCGGCCAAGCTCATTCAGCTCGACGGTGAAAAAGTAGAGCAATTTACTTTAACCAATGAAGCGATAAGTCAAGAAGCCATAGAGCGTATTAAACAAGCCAGTAATGGCCAGCTTGAAGTCACCAAGGTTAACAAAAAGCAACGCAAAAGAAACCCAACGGCACCGTTTATTACATCCACCTTGCAACAGGAAGCTGCGCGTAAATTAGGGTTTTCGACATCACGCACCATGCAAGTGGCACAGCAACTGTATGAAGGTATCGATACAGGTGACGGCGCAACCGGTTTGATCACTTATATGCGTACTGACTCGGTGACTTTAGCCAAAGAGGCGATCGACGAAATTCGCGATGTCATTGCGCAGCGCTATGGCAAAGATAAGCTACCAGATGAGCCACGTGTTTATAAAACTAAATCGAAAAACGCACAAGAAGCGCATGAGGCGATACGTCCTACCACGGCACATACCATCCCCGATGAAATTAAAAAACACCTAACTGACGAACAATACAAATTATATAATTTGATTTGGAAACGTACGATTGCTTGCCAAATGGCGTCTGCCACTTTAGACACCGTTGCTGTAGATTTAACCGCGGGCAATCATGTATTCCGCGCTAACGGATCAGTGATTGTTGATCCAGGCTTTATGGCCGTCTATAAAGAAGACGTTGATGATAAAAAAGCCGCCGATGACTCGCAAACAAAAATACTGCCGCCGATGAACGAGGGCGACAAAGTCAAAGTTAATGACATCCACGGCGACCAACACTTTACTGAACCACCACCGCGTTACACTGAAGCGAGCTTGGTGAAAGCATTAGAAGAACATGACATTGGTCGTCCATCCACTTACGCCAATATTATTGCGACACTCAAACATCGCAAATATGTTGATATGGATAATAAGCGCTTTAAAGCCACCGATGTCGGTCGCGTGGTCAGCCGTTTCCTTACCAACTATTTCAATGAAATCGTTGATTACGACTTTACAGCGAACCTCGAAAACCAACTCGATGAGATCGCTCGCGGTGAAGCGGGCTGGGTGCCGATTCTAACTCACTTCTGGCAGCCGTTTAAAGACCAAGTCGATGACACCGATAAAAATGTGCAGCGCAGCGATGTAACCCAAGAAAAAATGGATGAAGCCTGCCCCACCTGCGGCAAACCGTTATCGATTCGCTTAGGTCGTCGTGGTCGCTTTATTGGATGCACCGCTTATCCTGATTGCGATTATACACGTAACCTGAATGATGATGGCGATGACACCACCACTGAAGTAGTTGAAGGTCGCGAATGCCCTGAATGCAAAAATGACTTAGTGGTAAAACACGGTAAGTACGGCAAGTTTATCGGGTGCAGCAATTACCCGAATTGCAAACACATGGAGCCATTAGAAAAACCAACCGACACCGGTGTTCAATGCCCGAAATGCAAAGAAGGCACCATCTTTAAACGCAAATCACGTCGCGGTAAAATTTTCTATTCCTGTGGTCGTTACCCCGATTGCGAATATGCCATCTGGTATCAACCGGTTGATGAGCCGTGCCCAACTTGCGAGTGGCCGATCTTGTCAATCAAGGTGACCAAACGTAAAGGCGCTGAGAAAGTCTGTCCGCAACAAAGCTGTAATTTCTCAGAACCGTACGAAGGCGAGCTCGAGAGCGATGACTGATCAGCATGATCAGTCCATCACTGCGGCGGTTGATTGTTTGCGCCGTGGTGAATTAATTGGCTATCCTACAGAAGCGGTTTACGGCCTGGGTTGTGATCCTTGGAACCAAGCAGCCGTGCAAACACTCTGCGAACTTAAGCAACGCGACATCAGCAAGGGTTTAATCTTAGTCGCTGCCGACTGGCAACAAGTAAAACCTTTAATACAAGCACTCGATCATGATATCGAACAACGCGTGCAACAAACGTGGCCTGGCCATATCACCTGGCTGCTACCGGCCAATGTCAACGTACCCATCTGGATTCGTGGTCAACATGAGAGTGTAGCCATTCGTGTGAGCAACCACCCTGTTGCCCATGCGCTCAGCCATGCCTTTGGCAAACCGATAGTCTCCACCAGCGCCAACCTCAATCAACAAGCAGAACTGAAAACAGCAGAGCAAGTACAACAACAATTTGGCGCGCAATTAGCTTATGTGATTGATGCACCACTCGGCGATAAAACTCAACCCAGCCAAATTCGCGATGCACTCAGCAACACCGTCATCCGCTAACAGCTTTACTATCTCCCGGCTCTCAGCTCGGGAGCTGAGCTAACAGATTGCGTTGCCGCCTCCTCTTCCACTGCAGTTTTTACCACATGAGATCTTGGTGCACCGGCCACAACCGACGACGCAACCAAATCACTGGCTAAAGATGACTTTTGCATCGCAGGTGTAAATGAATCCATCGCTAACGCACTAACAGCCAAATTTTGGCACAGATCGGCAATCACTCCAACATCATCGACAGCTGTACCAGCATCTTTTAAAAGTAGCGGCAACTCAGCATTTAGAAATACTTGCAAATAGCCCGCCACCTGAGTGCAGCTATCGACCACCACTTGCCAGGCCGCGTGCTTGTCATCTAATGTTCCAGCACTTCGTGCAATACGACGGAAGCTAGCGCCTAACTGCGTCGATATCGTGGTTACATCAGCCCTACAGCTCACTGACAGCAACTTCTGTTTAAATAAATCAGTGACTGATTGACGGATTTCCATCACCACCTCACCGAGTAATTTTTCATTTTTCGCTATTTCTGCAGACGCACGCTGCTCAGCATCCTCGCGCTCACTATCAGATCCGGACGATGCACTAGAGCCCGAACTTTCCGACAAGCCATCATTGACTTTTCGTACTTCCATCTGCAACAACGCTTCATATACTCCAACGACATACTCAGCACAATCTTCAGTAGTTTTATACTGGCCCGCTAATTTAGCTTCCACTTCTTGTACCTTAGGAGCCTCTCTGCTGGCATGGCGATGATGTCTACTCATAATGATCTCATTGTGTTTATATCAAGGCCACGCAGTGTAACAAAACAACCAATAGGCGACAAATAATTGTGCTTTCGCTGAAATAGCTCAGGGTCCACACTGCACTGCGTTATCAAGGTGGATAGGGTGTCCGTTTTCATGAAGTAAAATGGCTACGCTGTTCGCCTTGATAACATGCCTAGTGCATCGTAAGGCTTCCAGGGATACCTTTCTCCCGAACGGATGTCCCTATCCTCGTGTTCCCTTACTTCCATGTATCACACGCCGCTCGAAAGGTACCCCTGCCAGCCTTACTAACTATGGCAGTTATTCAATAAGTCATGTGACTTATGACAATCGTTTAGCCGAATTCGCTATCCACTTACCATTACTATAAAGCTCATTAACAATCACTGGTGTAGTCACCAATGTTTTCACAATGCTCATTTCATCCGAAGTGGAAGGCGTTGCAAATGTAGCCCGCTGCGACTGGCATGCTTGCTGCGCATTGTATTTAATGGCAGTAACATCTTCATCCGAGGCCACATTATTCCATGGCACCAATAACCACTGCGGTGACGCATCTGCACGGTAACACAATGCTCGCGTAATACTGGACAATGGCGTTTGATTATTCATACGCTCAGTAATCGGATCAATCGCTGCATAAGGTTTTGCATTGATCACACTCATCGCAATAGGGTTGCCTTGCTGCCAACTCCATACTTGTGCTGCAATACGCGCATCATTTTCTTTTAATTTATCAACCGAAAACATGTTTAAACGACAAGCGCGTGTAGAATATATACCATCAACTGTTACGTAGTCTGATCTTTTTGCCACACTGGAGGCCCATGCACGGTCACCGTTTAATCGCCACAAAGTGGTATGCCCAGCGTCTTGAAATGTTCGTTGCGCCGCTTGCGCGCAAGGTACTTTTTGATTTTGCACTAAATCGACAAAATCATCGACACCATGATCATTTAATAAATGCATAAAAACATCAGGACTGTTTTCAAAATCTTTATGCGCACTAACGACCACTTGCTTGCCTTGTCGCAGCAACTGTTTTATGGATACGGTATCAGCCGGCATCGGATGATTATACTGGCTGCCTTCAGGACCTAAAGGCAATTTATAAGCATCCGCTTCAGTATAAAGTCGGCCACCAAAATTAAGCTGCAATAATTTATCAACGTCTATCATTTTATCAGCATTGATTGGATGATTGACGTCTAAATATAAAAACACAAATTGATCAGGATGCGCTTTCATCCAGACATCAATTTCATGCAGCACATTATTAAGTTCGGTATTGTTGTAACAAAGCAACTCAGGATTATTGTCAGTATGGAAGTGACATATACGTAATGCATTATCTGCCCAGACGATATCCAATTCGATTGAACGCACACCTTCATTCAGTTGCTGCGTAATAGATAAAGTATGATTTAATGCAACGGCGCGATCAATGGCGTTTTTAATATAGTGCTTAGACACAGCAGAATTATGCGTACCCACCACTTGATGTTTTGTCATCGGCTCGGCATAACTCATAGCACGCTGTAAAGTAAGCGCCTTGCTTACCCAAGCACTGTCCGGATTAAAGATCACGCAGTTATGCGGACCATTGCAATCGTGTGTTGCATCTTCTGTCAGTAAGTTAGCTTGCTTACATTGATCTGGGCCGCTACGATATTCTAATTTTGTTAGAGAATGTTTATTTGCCACACCTTGATAACGATAAACACAAGTTATTTTATTTTGTTTAATAGTGATATCACCATTACTTTGCCACCAATCACCATCGCTAAGGCCAACTGAGCTTCCATCTGTATTTGCGGCAATAACACCATCGCCTGGATGCGCTCCTGAACCTTTCGTCGGCGAATACTGGAAAGTAATTGGCTGGTCGGTATTATTTATGATGCGCATGTATTCAGTCCACGCCAAAGCTGAATTGCTCAGCCACAAACCTGTAACAATAGCCACACCGCTTAACAAAAACTTATTCATACACACCTCATAAACACACTCTGTATATCACAGGAAGCTATTATATCCTGTTTATCGCTATTTAAAAAAATATAAATTTTATTATTTGCGCATTGTGTAATTTATTATTTGAATAGTTCCATAATGCTCGGTATATTAGAGGCTTCTGTTAAGGGGGTGACAGAAAAGCTACGCACAAGGCTCGACTATGACTATAGAACGCTTAAAACAAGTGCTGCTAATTCTTAACGATGGACGTTTTCATTCCGGAGCTCAACTCGGCAACGCGCTAAATATTACTCGAAGTGCTATATGGAAAATGACAAAGCAGTTAGAGAAATATCACATACGCCTGGAATCAGTTGTTGGCCGAGGCTATCGACTCAAACATCCCATCAGTTTTTTAGCAACAGACAATATCCGCTCACAACTATCGCCACAAGCAACACAAACCATTAAAAAAATAGATCTATTCGACAAAATAGAGTCCACCGGCGAATACTTATCCAGTCGAATTTATGAAACGTCAAAGCTGCCGCGTATATGCTTATGCGAACACTTACACAGTAGCAAAAGAAGGCAGCCGAGCAATAAACCAATTGCCCCAATAGCTCAAGATATTAATTTGTCACTGCTATGGCCATTCACAACTAGCACTGAATTAAAAGGGCTAAACGTTGTAATAGGTGTCGCCATTATTCACGTATTGGACCAGCTAGGCATTCGTAAGCAACTGGATTTGCAGTGGCCCAACCAATTAAATCATCATGATAAACCCTTAGCTCATTTTGACGCTGAAACGCGCCAGTTATCACATCAAAATAAATACGCCGTTATTAGCTTAAAACTGCATGTTAATAATGCACAAACAAGTAACGATGATACAGCCAGCTCATTACAGATGATTAAGCATAAATCATTGGATCGTAACCAAATCGCTGCCAAAATAATTAATCAGCTGTGTTACTGCCTAGCGATTTTTCAAAAAAGCGGCGTGGGTTTATTTATTGATGAGTGGAACCAACATGATCACTCGGCTACTCAATCAGTCGAGCACTTGCTGGCACACCAACGGTCGTAGAGCCTGCTATAATTAGCCCTAGTCTCACCCTAGGATTAAAGCAGTGAATTGGACTAAGGCCCATGTCATCTCAGTTTTGGCAGAACATGTCACATTAAGCCATGTGGCACCATTTGCAACCATTCAATATCATACATGGCTGACCGAGCCAGACGCTGAAATACAGCGCCTGCAAAAAAGATTTAACACCGATGTTATTATTCGCAGCAGTTGCACCGAAGAAGACAGCATTGACGCCTCACATGCTGGTGAATATGAAAGCCTTTTGAATATTGATATTAAAGATAATCAACAATTACGCAGCGCCATTAAACAAGTATTTATATCCTACGGCACAGAAGACTCACAGCAACAACTGCTCATTCAACCCATGGTAGCAAACGTTCAAATCACTGGTGTCATCACGACTCGCACCTCTCCAACAGCCGCACCTTATTATACAATCAACTATCGCTTTACTAACAAGACACAAGCAATCACAGAAGGCAAAAGAATACTCGACACCATAGTGATCTACCGCCAACAACCCGAAAGCATTAAGCGTCTTGAACCTAAATTTGCAAATTTGCTGGCCGCAATCAGTGAAATTGAAAAAATACTATCACATGACTGTTTAGATATAGAGTTTGTCATCGATGACCAACAACGCATTTGGATTTTGCAAGCCCGACCCATCACCAGCATGAATAAACATCAACGCGTCAACGATGAAGACATTGATAAGCTCATTAATGATATGCAACATTTTTTTCAAGCGACACAACAACCCAATACGCAAGTACATGGCGATATGGCTTTATACGGCGGCATGCCTGATATCAACCCAGCTGAATTAATTGGCGCAAGACCACGCCCATTATCATTCAGCCTTTACCGCGAAATCATAACCAACCAGGTGTGCGGATTAGCACGACGGACTTTCGGTTATCGCGATATGACCTTACAACCATTATTGCAAAGCTTTGCCGGACAACCGTATGTTGATATTCGTGCTTCATTTAACACTTACATTCCTGATGGCCTTGATGAAAAACTCAGCCGCAAGCTTGCCAACTATTATTTAAACCGCTTAAAACAGCAACCTGAATATCATGACAAAGTTGAATTTGATATTTTAATTACCTGCATTAATTTTAATTTTGATCAACGCGAACAAGAGTTAACAGCAGCTGGTTTTTCGGAAAAAGAAATAAAACAATTTCGACGAGCACTGACCGCAATCACTAATCATACCTTTAAGCAACTTGACCTAAGCCTGGCTTTACTCGATAAATCGCAACCAGACTTTGAACGCATTATGTCACATCAGTTGCAGCCAATCGATCTTGCCGTACAGCTTATCGAAAGCACCAAACAATTTGGTACCTTAGCATTTGTTGAGGTAGCACGCTGCGGCTTTGCTGCTGTTAGTTTTATTCAAGCCATGGTCAGTGATGGCATTATCAGCGACCAACAAGCTGATGACTTTATGATTAATTTACACACCGTTGCTTCTGAATTTCAACACGATGGCGCATTAGTACATGAGGGTAAATTGTCCTGGGAGCTGTTTGTTAAACGCTACGGTCACTTACGGCCAGGCACTTACGAGATAACCTACCCGTGCTATCGCGACAATCCTGAGCTCTATCTTAAGCCAACTGTAAAACCATTGGCGCATACCCATCATGACGTCCACTTGTTTCAAACTGATAAAATAAAACAATATTGCCAGCAGCAGTTCGTCAAATGGGGACTTGATATTACTGTAGACGCCTTTGAAGATTTTGTTAAAAGGAGCATTGAAGCACGCGAATATGCTAAATTTTTGTTTTCACGCAACCTCAGTGAAGCACTTGAAGCCATGGCAGCCTTCGGCAAGCAACATGGCATTAGCCGTGAAGATATTGCTTTTATCGCCTATGAAGATCTAAAACAATGCGCCATGGGAACCACCATTACCGATATCAAACGTTTCTTATTAGAACGCATAGAACAAGGCAAGCACGCTAAACGATTAGTCAACGCGATTGAACTGCCACATCTTATATTACATAGCGATGATATCACCGGCTTTCGCTATCCCGTATTATCCCCTAACTTTGTGACACAACAATCCGTCGTCGCGGAGGTCTGCAAAATCACGCAACATATTAAAGATAAATCAAGCATTCAAAATAAAATCATCTTAGTACCGCAGGCAGACCCTGGCTTTGATTGGATTTTCGCTTATGATATCGCAGGCCTTGTAACACTATTCGGTGGTGTTAATTCGCATATGGCAATCCGCTGTGCAGAGATGGATATCCCTGCCGCCATTGGCATCGGTAAAAAACTATTTTCACAATTATTCCACGCGAAATCGATCAGCTTAGACTGCCTTGGTAAACGCATTGAAAAGATAAATTGACAACAGTGGATTTAAAACAATGAGGAGCACTGCATGACCACCGATAATAATAAAAACGTTGATCTCATCAAAAAATTTCAACAGTTACTGGCATCTGGAAAGCCCGATGAAGCATTACAATTAATTGACAAAAATGCTGTGTGGCACTCTGATGAAGTTGGGGCGCCTTGGAGTGGAGTTCACCAAGGCATCGAGGCTATTACCAAACATTTTGGTGCAATCTCAGGTACGACTCAACAGTTTAAACGCAGTGATCAAAGCTTTGTTACAAAAGATGACTTAGTGATTGAATTGGGATCATTAAGTTGTATTCTCAATAAAACCAACAACCCATTTGCAACAGAATATGTCTGTCTATACACGGTTACCGATGGCAGAATCATGTCCTACCGTATATTTGAAGACTCATTAAAACTCTATAAGGCGTATTTCAATGAATAAAGCTAACCAGTTGTTTGACCTCTCTTCTGCTAACGCCTTAGTCTTGGGTGGTAGCTCAGGCATAGGCAAAGCCATAGCAGAGGCATTCATAGCCAATGGCGCCAATGTCTGCATTGCCTCAATAGATAAACCTGGATTACAACAGACCCAAAATGAATTCAATGAAAAATACCAGCGTGCTAGCACAACATTTTATGTAGACGTTACCAAAAACGATAGCATTATTGATTTGCGAAAAAATGTGTCTGATGCGTTTTCGAATGAACTGCATATTTTAGTACATTCAGTTGGCACAACAAAACGCACACCCATAACTGAAATTTCTTTGTCTGAATGGGAAAGCATACATGCGATTAACAGTACCTCAGCATTTTTGGTCGCTAAACAATTTTACCCGCTACTAAAACAAGCCAGCTTTGGTCGATTGATTAATATCGCCAGCTACTTTGCATCGCATGCTTCAGCTAATCGCCTCTCGTATGCTTCCAGTAAAGGTGCACTATTACAGCTTACGCGCGTCTTAGCTGCTGAATGGGCCAATGATGACATCACTGTTAATAGTATTTCACCTGGTGGCTTCTTAACCCCACTCACTGAAAAGTTACTTTCAGATCCAGAAGTTGTTGCTAATATCGAAAGGAATATCCCTATGGGTAGGTTGGGCTCAACCGATGAACTGATGACCGCTGCCATGTTTTTTGCATCACCACTCAGTAGTTATGTAACAGGGCAGGATATTATCGTTGACGGTGGCTGGAGTGTTTTGTAGTTTGCTTTTATTGACTGGATCCCGGCTCGGGGGCCGGGATGACAGCACTAAGTCAAGGATGGCAGAAATTTACAACTCCAATGCCACCGGCACATCAGTAAAGTAGCTTGCAACATCTTCCGCACCGACATCACTTAATTGCGCAGGTTGCCATTGTGGGTTACGGTCTTTATCAACGATAGCAGCACGCACACCCTCATAGAAGTCATGGCCTTGCATAAAGTGCCAAGTCATGTTGAATTCCATTTTTAGCGCATCATCAAATGACATCTTTGCAGCACGTTGCAATTGTTCAAACGCCACTTTAACACTGGTTGGTGATTTCGATTGTAATGTTTTTAACGTTTTCTGGCACCATGTTTTACATTCAGACTGCTCACATTGTGCCAGCGCATCACAAATTGCCTCTACCGAATCGTGATTAAATTGCTTTTCAATCGTGTCACTCATTTGAGCCAATTGACTATCACCCGCATCAATAGTCATACCATCCAGCGCATACTTCACTGAAACATCAAGGTGCTCAGTCCATTCAAAGCGCAGCAGTTTTTCAATCAATGTATCAATATCACTGCTACTGATGACATGAGTGGCAAACCCGGTATATAACGCATCAGCTGCATTAATGCGATCACCCGTTAGCCCCATGTAGTAACCGGTATGTTTTGGACATCGCGCTAAAAAGTGACCGCCGCCGACATCTGGGAAGAAACCAATACCGGTTTCAGGCATCGCTAACATCAATCGTTCCGTAGCAATACGAAAACTACCGTGCATCGAAATACCACAACCACCGCCCATGGTAATGCCATCCATAATCGCAATAAAAGGCTTTTTAAAATGTTTAATCGCCGCATTCATGCGATATTCGTGCCAAAAAAACGATGATGACTCTTCCACTTTAGCAGCACCATTATCATAAATTTGGCGTATATCACCGCCGGCACAAAAAGCTTTTTCACCCTCACCCTTAATTACTACGGCTTTAATCGCCGGATCCGCATCCCAGTCATTCAAGGCTTCATGAATAGCTATGCACATGGTTTGTGTTAATGCATTGAGCGCCTTAGGGCGGTTCAGTGTGATCACACCGATATCTCCGCACGATCCTAATAATCGATTAAATAATATTTCTTCGACCTCTGCATCAGCAAATTCTGGCATGATATGTTCCTTATTAATTTAAAGCGTCGGCACGGCGGCAAGTAAGCGTTGCGTATAAGCTTGCTGTGGCTTGGTTAACACATCAGCCGTTGGCCCCGATTCAACAATGCCGCCATGATACATGACCGCAATCCAATGTGCCAGGTACGCGACAACACCTAAGTTATGAGTAATTAATAAGTAACTAACACCTAAGCGCTGCTGTAAATCTTGCAGTAATTGTAAAATTTGCATTTGCACCGACACATCCAACGCACTGGTAGGCTCATCGAGAATTAATAACTTTGGCTGTAATGCTAAAGCACGTGCAATACAAATACGTTGACGCTGACCACCAGAAAACTGGTGTGGGTAACGGCTTTTATGTTCAGGCAATAACCCTACCTGCTGTAACAATTCATCAGCCAGCTGTTGCTGATGTTGATAGCTACCTGCTTTACCACGTATACGTAAACCTTCCATCAAACTGTCCAGCACCATCATGCGTGGATTCAATGAACCATAAGGATCTTGAAAAATCATTTGGATTTGATCAGCTTCAACATCACAACGGATACGACCACCCGTGGGTTTAATTAAATCAACCACTGTTTTAGCCATTGTAGTTTTACCTGAACCGGATTCACCTACCACAGCTAAGGTTTGCCCTGCATTTAAATCAAAACTGATATCATCAACGGCTTTAACATGGCCAACGGTGCGGCGCAGCAAACCTTTTTTTATCGGAAAGTATGTCTTTAGATTAGCTACTTGCAGCAATGTATTATCTGATGCAATAGCCTCTTGCCGTGATTGCATCGATGGAATCGATCGTAATAATTTTTTTGTATAATCGTGTTGTGGCGACTGATAAAACGTTTTAGCATCCGCGCGTTCAACACAGTTACCTTGCTGCATCACAATGACTTCATCAGCAATTTGTTTTACCACCGCCAAGTCATGGCTAATAAATAACAATGACAAATCATGCTTGTCTTTAAGCTGCTTTAATAACGCCATCACTTGCGCTTGTATCGTGACATCCAATGCTGTGCAGGGCTCATCGGCAATTAATATCGCTGGCTCGCAGGCTAACGCCATAGCGATCATCGCACGTTGACGCATACCGCCTGACAATTGATGTGGATACGATTGATAACACCTCTTTGCATCATCAATGCCCACTTCTTGCAACAACCCTAGCGCTTTCTGCTGTCGCTGCTTCGCTGCGTGCTTTTGATGCAAACGAATAACCTCATCCATTTGCTGACCAATCGTAAACACCGGATTCAATGCCGCCAAAGCATCTTGAAAAATCATGGCGATCTTACCACCGCGCACATATCGCATACGCTGCTCTGACAAAGTAAGAAGGTCTTTATTTTCGAATAGCACTTCCGCTTGTTGACTCACCACGGCTGCAGGTGGCAACAGTTGCAATAAAGCCAAAGCACTTAACGTCTTACCACTCCCTGACTCACCCACTAAAGCAACGCACTGCCCAGCATCCAACGTATAATTTAATTGGTTTACCACCGTTTGTTTTTGGCCATCAATAGTGAACGCTACCGATAAATCTTTTACCTGCAATAGTGCTGTCATTATTGATTCCTCGGATCAAAGGCATCACGCACACGATCGGCAAATAAATTAGCGGATAACACTAAAACAAACATCGCTACTAATGCTGAAAATAATGGCCACCATACCATAGGGCCACGCGCCAACTCCATGCGCGAGCCGTTAATCATATGGCCCCAACTGATCGTGGTTGGATCCACACCGACACCAACATAGGATAAAATCGCTTCGGCTAATACCAAACCACTAAAATCTAATACCAACGTAATCATGACGATGTGCATGACATTCGGCATCACATGGCGACGTAAAATCGCCCAACGCCCAGAACCCATCACACGTGCTGCTTGCACATACTCCATTTCCCGCAATTTAAGCGTTTCGCCACGCAATAAGCGACACAAGCTGGTCCAACTGGTAATGCCCAAAATAATACATAACGCTAATAAGCGTGCATCGGCACGTTGTGACAAGGTAGTAAACCAGGTCGGATTATTAGCAATCGTGACCTGCAACACCAACACGGCTGCAGTAATTAAGAGTACACCAGGAATCGAACTTAAGGTGGTATAAACATATTGAATGATGTCATCCACCCAACCACGGAAGTAACCCGCCAATGTGCCCAACACCATGGCAAATGGCAACATAAATAATGTGGTCAATGTACCAATCAATACACCGGTACGAATGCTTTTAATCGTCAGATAAAACACATCACGGCCTATCTTATCAGTACCCAAAATATGATAGTAACGCGATAAAATTAACACCACTGTAATTAGCAACCAGACAACTTTAAATGTGCCCATCGCTTCACGCCAGGCAAGGCGTGTATCACCCACCATCATGCGCTTGTACATCTGCCATAGACCGACACGATAACTGCGCGCCAATAACCACCACCAGATCAACATCACCACCGTTAGTAGCACACAAGATACAACAATAATTGACCAGACAGTACTCGCGGATCGCACTTGCTTTACATAGCGCACATCGGGATATACACGCGTGGCTTTTCCGTTCACATCCGTGACTAACGTGGGTGACAATAATTGACTGGCAAACGGTGCAGAATAGGAAGTTTCTTGTGCTGTGGCTAATGAACCAAAAGCAAAATCCAACACACTTTGTTGAGCTGGGTAATTGTCGGCTTTATAAAAATGAATAGAGTCAGCTAAAGTAATCGCACCATAAGTTAGTAAAACCACTAATGTGATCATACCGACTTTGCTTTGACCCACTTGACGCCACGGTGCACGCCAGTGCTCTTTTTGTCGACCAATAAAAAACATTATTGCCGCCAAAACTAACAGCGCAATAAAAAGCCAATCACTCCATAATAAAGACAGGTGCCAATGCATGTGAATCTCAAACAGTCCTTGCTAAGCACACATCATATCACAAATTAATTATGTGTCAGGGTTGCAGATGCGACCCTCTCCACTGGCGTCCCAGCATCGTCGATATCAAAACCTGCTTTATTCCACAGCCTGACTTCTGCAGGGGTATGCAATGGCACTGTTGGCCCCGATAACTTATCTTCAATCGCTTTCAACTGAACAGCTACCTGCTGACGCGCCTTCCTACTATCAATTGCTACACTCAAATCATCAAATAGCCTAACACCGTGCGGATGAATATCTCGACGCAGCTGCTTTACACCAGCTAACACAGACTCTTTATCGTAAAAATTGTGCAATATCCGCATCACACCATGGATAGTCTGCATATAAACTGCTTTTGCTGGAGACGTTAAGTCCGATTCACACTGCCGGAATAATGCGACTAACGCAAAGCCGCAAGGCGCCACTTTCAATGCAGCCTCACTTTCACCATACATGCTGGCGGCTCGACAGAAAGTCTCAACTTGCGCTATCATAGCCCGCTGTTGCTCAAGTAACGTACTGTTCATATCACGCCATATTGATTGCATCAAACTGTCAATTTCAGTTTGGCAAGCTTTGGCATCAAAATGACCCGCTGAATCAAGGTGCTTAATAAGACTTAATGCTTGCCACATAGCCACTGCGGAACCTTCGCCGAGCATATAGGGGATCGTAGCAAAGGCATCACCCACAACAAAAGCCATATGCCTTGATTCATCGCTACGACTACCCGGCTCTAGTGGAAAGCCGATACGATCAGCACGATGAAATATCATGTTTGTTGCCATGACTCGCAAAGCATCTTTTTCCGGCCCATGTTTTTTTGATGGCGCCATCGTTGTCACTTCTTCTAACGTAAGTGCTAACGCGGGATACCTACTATATGCCCAAACAGCAGCCTTGCGCCCCCAAGCAATGAGTAAACGCTGCTTTCGCGCTGGATCCACCTCATTCACTACCACATCAGGCAACGAACACACCAACGTAATTTTTGCAGGGTTAGGATGAAATTTTCTATGAACTACCGGCATGTACATGCGGCTCCAAGCCGGCAGCTCAACACCCTCATGTTCCGGATCTTGTAGGCTCGAAAAATAACGTAGACTCTCTTTCAATGTTGGACTGACACTATCAAGCAACAACTCTGGTCTTTCACGCACACGATCCGGTAAACGCAGTTGCAGCACACCAACATTAGGCTCCACCATTTGCTGAAAGGTTGGCGAATAACGCACGGGATGGTCTTTAATTAAATTTAAAACAGGATGACGCGCACCGGCACAACAAAAGATATGTTTAAAACGTAAAGTCACCTCTTCATCATCCTTAACAGAGCGAATAGTTGCCGTATGTTCAGTACGATTTACCGCAACTGCTTCATAGGGTTGATACAAGCGAACTCTGCCTTTGCGCACTACGTCACTCGAACGATAATGCTCTGCTGCTGACCGGACAAAACGCATCATCGCACGCTGAACATCTTTAATTTGCCTCTCGCCCTTGGGTAACAGCACATGAGAACAGTCCCACACGTCATTTCTTAACTCGGCCATATATTCATTAAGCATTTGTCCACGCAAAAACTTCGCACGCTTCTCCACTAATGCCACTGAAAAGCCTTTCTCCGCTAACGCTTTAGCAAGCACCAACCCAGCTAGCCCCGCACCCATCACGGCCATATCTACTGTTACTTTCACACTTGTCTCGTTCTCATTCTCTCAGCAAGAAAGTATAGAGAGCTCATCTTAAACTAATCTTAAAATGATTAAATAATCAACAGCTAAGGCGCTGCAATAGCCTCTTCGTACTTTTCGATCTGCTGCTTCGCTTCCCTTTCTCTCTCCTCCATGGTTCGCTTAGCCTGTTCATCCGCCCGCAAAATAATCGCATCTACTTTTTTGGCATAACTCGCTACATCCCAATCACCACTGCCTGGATCTAAACACTCTGCTGCCTCCATCGCCATACGCATGGCAGACACCAGCCCATTGGCATTACGAAACCATGCACTGGCCGCAGCACCGCCAACCCATACCGCATAATGCGCAGCATCTGCAGTCAATGACATACTGGGACGATCGATACGATCCAATTCCACGTGGGTAGACATTAAACGTAATTTATATTTGGCTTGACCTTTGGGTGTATCATCACTGCGTAATAAGTGAATATCCTCTTCGGCTATCTCATCGGATGCACTGCAGTATTTCGTTAAGATGTGTAATAGTTTTTTACCCCACTGCGCAATCAATTGTTGACGCCGGCCTGCATCTGGCTCATCCACCAAAAACTCGCAATTTAATTTGTGTTTAGTACGACGCGAGCCATGCGGCATGGTATAAAACATTGGTAAATACTTATGCTCCCAAGCCAGTATTTTTTTCGCTGGATCATCAGGGTCATTGAGATATTTGATGTGTTGTAAAATCTCCAGTAATTCAGCTGGTGTGATATATTCCATCAACTCCAACGAATCTCCACTGTGCATTGCCTTTGGCGTTTCAAATACTGGCAAAGCATAATCGGCATGCATCGGTTGATAAGCGCGCTTGGTAACAGTAATGCTAGGGTCATCTAGCCACCTTAGCGACTGTCGTGATTCTCCCTCACAGAAAAACACATGCCGAAATGGTACACCCAATGACTCATGGGTTTTAGTGTGTTCGATGGTAACCACACAACGCTCACGATCAACAGCAATCACTTTATACGGTTTGTATAAACAAATCTTGCCGGCTTGAAGACAGGGGTTGCCATCTTCATCAAAAGACAAATGTCCATCACTCGCGTTATCCAATGTTCTTTCAATGTCTTTAATTTGCTGAGCACCATAGGGCAGATTAATCCCCGTCTTTCGCCACATCTCGCTTTTAAAGCCATAAGCCAAATGACTAATTACTTGTGTTCGTAAGCGCAATTCGCGCATTTCGATTAACACCACAGCAAAATTAAGCCGCGTTAAGGCATTCGCCAATACCTCACCGGCCGGGCCAGCGCCAACTATAACCATTGCGCCTACTGTACTATCATCTTTTCTCATAAGCCTAAGTACACATCAATTTACATGATTCCACAACAGCTTGCTCGTTGAGCAGGTGCAGCAGCCTCTTCTTCCGTTGGTGCTGCTTGTTGTGACTCGGCATCACCTGACGCCTTCACCACGGCTGCTGAAGGTAATCGCATAGCAGCTCTAGCAGCAGCTACCGATACGGCGACTGAAGGTGCAGGCTCAAGCTCAGGTGCAAGTGCAGGTTCACGCTCTGGTGCAAGTGCAGGCTCTCGCTCAGGTGCAAGTGCAGGTTCACGCTCAGGTGCAAGTGCAGGTTCACGCTCAGGTTCGGGCTTCGCTTCAACCCCCGATGCGGATTGCTGCACCGCTTTATATTGCGCGCTGAATGTTAGGTATAATTCTTTTACTTTTTCACCTAACGCTTTTAATAAAACTTTTTCAGCAGGGTCGGCAAAAGTACTGCACTTTTGAACTGTAGCACGAAGCTTTGTATGCAAACCACACAATGCAACTAAATACTGTTTACCAACACGAATTTCCACCAATGCATCGCGCAAACCATCTATGACTAATTGATAATTGTCTGCTAATCGCGGCTGTTCTGTAACCTTGCGCTTACACTCATCCATCAGTGTCAATAACACCTGACCATGACGACCTTTAACAGCCAATAAAGGTTTTTCAGTTTGGCGTGCAGCGTATTGCATATACAGAGCCATTTGCTCATCCACCTTATTCAATCTGCCATCATTAGATGACTTTGTCTGTTTATCAGCTCGCTCAACTAATTTATTAATCCTTGCCGCATATCTTGCAGCATCCCATGCACCGGTTACTGGATCAAGACATTCAGCTGCGGCTAAAGCACATTCCATTGCTGATCGAGCGCCATTAGCATTTGTAAACCAAGCACTAAATGCCGAGCCACCAACTAAAATAGCATTGCTTACACCATCTGCTGTCATGTTAATCGTCGGTTGATTGACACAATCCAGCTGCACACGCGTGGCTGCCATACGCAAAATATGTTTAGCTTGACTACGTGGAGTATCATGCACGTGAGGCAATGAAATATCTGCCAGCCTAATCCTATCTGACTCTCGACCTATCAGTGTTCCAAAAACGTCCCGTCTTTTTTTTTGGTAGCGACTGAGTAAATGTAGTACCTTACGCCCCCATTGCTCAACCAACAATCGTCTACGTCGCGGATCTGCTTCTTCAACCAAAAATTCGCAATTAATTTTGTGTTTTGTTTTGCGACTACCATGTGGGTACGTATATGCTAAAGGTAAATAAGCGCGATCCCATGCCAATATATTCTTATCTGGATCATCAGGATCTTGTAAATATTTCAATTGCTCTAATATTTCCGCCATGTCCTCAGGTGTCAGATTATCTCTAAATTGTATGGAGCCACCCAACACAGGATGTCTACGAGCAGGCGTTTCTAATAACGGCAAAGCAAAGCTGGCATGTAAAGGTTGATATGCACGGATACGGTAGGTAACGCTGGGATCATTCAGCAAACGCACCATGCGCCTAGCTTCTCCGTCACATAAAAATAGGTGCTGAAAATCTAAGGTTAACTGCTCCTCAGTTTTAACATGCTGAATAGTGATTTGGCTGAGCTCACGATCAATTGCAATCACCTTATAAGGCTTATACATACAGATTTTTCCGGGGATCACACAAGGCTTTCCTTCGGCATCAACGGATAGCAGAGAGTTAACAACACGATCAACATCTTTTTCAAGGTCTTTAATTTGTTGTGAATCCTCCTGTAATCGAACCCCTGCTTTGGCATAAACTCTCATCCTCAACGACTCTTCCATGAATGTCAGTACTTGCGGTCGAATACGCCATTCACGCATCTCTATGCCAATAACAGGCACTTTCATTTTCGCAAGTGCACTGATTAAAATGTTACCGGCTGGACCCAGCCCCCCTACAATCATTGGCTTCATAAGCATCTCTTAATAGTACATGGCTAAATGTTATTTTATAATTTCATTTATCCACTATTCTAATGGCATTAAATTAATAAACTCTGAAATCCTAGCTTAAGGCTGAATTAAATGGACTCATCAATAAAATAAATTCAGTAGCGGCTCCCGCTTAGCTATACGCGTGGGGGGATTTTTAAGCGGGAGTAGCTGCAAATTCAGCAACAACGATCATGTAAATAATCTTGCTCTATAAGCCGAAACCTCCTAGCATGGCGCACTGAATAGCAAACGATACGGAGTAAAATACCCATGATTAATAGACGTTTAATGACTATTGCAGCAGCTGGATTACTTTGCGCACCTTTGGCTTTAATGGCAGCAAAAGCGGAAAATGTCGGCCATTACGGCACACCGACCGGCTTACTCGGCGCAGCAAATGCTAGCTTACTCACCGCTAAATCTGCGCATAATCAAGGCCCTAGCCTGACACTGACCAACTTAAGCAATCATGATGTGTACTTTGAAATTGCCGGTACCACAGGTGACCAGCCATTACCTTTATATGCTAAAGGCAGCCAACAAGGCAGTAACGTTTATATCGTCGATGGTGATAACGCCAACGTTACTTGGATTTATAATGATGCTAACTTCACTTTGCCTTACGTCGATGAACAACCGATGGTATTCCAAACCAAAAAAGATTCTTACGGCAACGCATACGACAGCAACTATTACATTACCCACTAGAGCGAATATGATGAACAAACCGATAAAAAGAGTGTTACAAGTCAGTGCTGTTAGCGTTTTTGTTAGTGCGCTAACCGCCTGCAATATTGAGTCGAGCGACATGTGGAGCAGTGATGGCTTTGATAGCTTTACCTCATCGAGCACGGTCGTTGAAAGTTACGATACCGCACCACGCCATCGCCATCACTGGCATCACCACTGGCGTCGCGGCTGGGAGCCAGCACCACGGCCACGCAATGAAGGTCACTATGGGCCACGCCCGACCAAACCACACAACCAAGGGCATTACGGGCCACCGACACAAAAGCCTAAAAACCAAGGACATTATGGACCGAAGCACAGTGATAGCAGCGACAGTAAAAACCAAGGACACTATGGACCATCAACACCGCATAAGATAGCGAAGAATACCGGTCATTCCGGTGGGCCATTTTCGCCAGTACATCATGGTTTTAAACAGTAAGCCTGTCATACCGAATCGTCATTGCGAGCCAGGTAGTGGCAAAGCAATCTCAGGACTAAAGCGGTTCAGTTGTGAGATTGCCGCGCTGACGCTCGCAATGACGAGACTTCGTAGCATCGGAACAAACCCTCTGTGCGCCTTGGTAACACGCCTTATGTAGAATAACGTTGATACCATTTAATATTAACGGTTACGGCACTAAAGACCACTGCCAAATAGGTAATACCGTAACATGATATTTTTTATCGTTATGCATGAGCTCAATGGTATCTTCTTCATTCTCAGTAAGGATCAAACCTGATTCGAGTTTATGATACTCCAGCGCATCAAGCAGCCCATTGATTTCACGCTGCTTGGTTTTTTCATCCTCAAGCGACACCGTCACCTGAATCGCCTGTGTCACATCAAGCTGGTCTTTGATAAGGAAATCACATTCCTTTTTTTGTTTATGAAAATACACTTGATGACCGCGCCTTTTCAACTCAGAATAAACGACATTCTCCAACATGCGCCCCCTATCATCAGAAAACTTGAAGGCATTCGCAGCAGCAATACCACTATCAATGGCATATATTTTTTTATCACTCGACAGCTGACCCTTTAGTGAATAATCAAACTTATGCAGCTCAGAAAATAAAAATACATCCGTAAAATAATTAATATATTCACCGACAGTCTTAGGATGCAACCCCAATGCATTACCGATACTACGATAGCTATAGTTCTTGGTATTATTGCTCGCCAGATATAAAGCGAGCTCCTTTATTTTATTCACATTCACTTCATAACGCGGCACAATGTCCTTATATAGGATGTCTTCAAAATAATTAACTAATAATTCCTTTTGATAAACCTCGCGCAAAGCAACCGCAGGAAATGCACCAAATCTTACATAATCATCAAATAATTTAAATACTTCCACTTCTTTTTTTGATGATAGCGCTTTATTAGCAGGCATCCGGAATCGCTTAAATCGCAAAAACTCATTAAATGATAAGGTGTTTATTTCACGCGTAATATTACGACCAGTTAATAATTTTTTAAACTCTTGCTTAATCAGTGATGAGTTCGAGCCGCTAATCCAAATTTGTTTAATTTGTTTGGTATCATACAATTGCCGAATGAAATGCACCCATTGTTGACACTCTTGCACTTCATCGATAAACAAGTAGTCAAAGTCATCATGCTGCTGATAAGCATAATAGATCGTTTTTAATGGGTGTTGTGACAATTCATCATCATCAAAATTGATATAAATCACTTTTTTTTGCTGCTCAATAAGGCGTGCTATCAATTGGTAGAACAGTGTACTCTTACCAACTCGCCTTGCACCTTCAACAATCTTGATTTCCGGCACCTCAAGCAACGGCAGCAAATCATAATCGCGCTCATAACCAATAAGCTCCTCTGGAAACTTTCCCTCCAACCAAGGATTCCAATCCATCAAGGCCTGAATTATCTGCTTTGTCATGATTACTCATTACTGAATTAATGATATATTCAATTATATCATATTTTATTAATTTGCCATACTCAAATATATCATATCCTCAATAGCATAACTATAACATATTGATTTATATTTAATTACTGCTTTCAAGTGTAGCGCAAGATACTGGGTTACAGTATTAACGATCATTACTATAAGCTTCTCAATATTCATATACCCTCCAGTATGTCGATTATTATTCGACATACTGGTTACAATTGTAAGTGCTTTGTATAGGCGATAATCTAAATGCAACTGTAATTGAAACAGCGTAATAACTTTAAATACATGATGATGTTGACAGTAATTAATTCAACCTGACACGTGGATCAACCCACGCATAAGAAAAATCCGTGAGAATTAATCCAATGATATAAAGTACCGTGCCTAAAAATACCATCGCGCGCACAATCTCAAAGTCTTGATGCTGAATGGCATCGATAGTGTAACTGCCCAAACCCGGAATGCCGAAAAACGATTCCATAATTAAGCTGCCTAAAAACAAACTCGGGATAATCACCACAACACCAGTAAGGATCGGTATCATGGCGTTTTTTAAAATATGTTTATATAACACTAACCATTCGGATAAACCTTTGGCACGCGCGGTTTGCACATAGTCCTTGCCTGACTCTTCCAAAAATATGGTGCGATACCAGCGCGAACCTGCACCCATGCCACTGATCACACCAATCGCCACCGGCAAAATTAAAAACTTAAACGCCGACAAACCGCCTTGATAACCCGAAATCGGCACCAGCTGCATCACTTGCGCCACAATATACTGACCACCAATAATATAAAACAAACCCGAAATCGACATCAATATCACACAAATGAATACACCCATCACATCTAAATAACTGGCACGAAACAACACCATCAATAAAGCAAACGTAATATTCACTGCCATACCAAGCATCAAACTAGGAATTGCCAATGCTAAACTGGGCCACATGCGCTCAGCAATGTCATGGCCGATATCACGCCCTTGATCACTGCTGCCAAAATCAAATCGAGCTAATCCAATCGACTTACTGACAAACAAGGTATCCGTTACACTGCCCCACCCTGCTTTATTGCGATTGTAAAACAGCGGTTTATCGTAACCATGCTGTTGCTTCCACTGTTGAATGGCTATTTGACTAACACGCTTATCACCCAAATGCATACGCGCCATATCATCCGGCGAATTCACCATAAAAAATAATGCAAATGTAATCAGGTTAACCCCAATTAAAATAAATACAGCATAGATGATACGTCTTATTAAATACGCCAGCATTATAAATCCTTATCACGCGTAATGCGCGGTCGCTTTTCTTTACGCCAATAACCAATAATCAATGGTAACAGCAACACAATAATCACCAACAGCACAAGCAACAAAGGCCAAAGCAACGGTGGATTCCATTGGGCGCGTTTTTTTGCACGTAGCGTAGTATTAAGATCTTGGTATTTTAATGTATTCGATGCAATGCCATGCGGCTTACTCGCTGCATTCCAACTGTGGTTTAATGAAAACTGAATGGGGTAATAACCAAAAATTACTGGGCTGTCTTGCTGAATTAAACGCACCATTTGTTGCACCATCTGCTGACGTTTATCAGAAGCCGACATTTGACTGATTTGCTCAAATAGCTTATTGGCTTGCGGGTTATCATAATTGGTCGGATTCTCACCGCCGTGCTTCACTTTACTATTCGGCCCATACAATAAGAATAAAAAGTTCTCAGGGTCGGGGTAATCCGCATTCCATCCCCATATAAACATCTGCGCGCCACCTTTACGCATCTTATCTTGAAAGCGGCTGTAATGCGTTGAACGCACACTCAGCTGCACGCCCAATTTGGCTAACTGCTTACGCATCCAATGATAATAGGCTTGCTCATCCGGGCTGCCCGAACCCATCACATCAAAATGCAATAATAACGGCTTACCTGTTTTTAGATTTACACCATTCGGATATCCTGCTTTGGCTAACAGTGTCTTAGCTTGTTTAAGCGCCTTGCGTTGTGCCTTGCCATTTTTCCATTCATACACATAAGGATTAATGCCCTGCTCACCCGGCACATGGCCACTAATGCCTGGTGGTAATGGCCCTTGCGCTACAATGCCACGACCATTTAAAAAGATATTAATGTATTCCTCATAATTAATCGCAATCGCAATCGCATGGCGTAAGTCACGCTGCTTGCGTGTATAACCTCCGACCGTTGGATCCAACATATTAAAACCAATATAAAACCAAGAAGGCAACACCGTGGTTTTCAGTTGCAGCCCTTTCTGCTTTAACGCTTCACTCAATACCGGCTTACCGGCACTGTCCAATTGAATCGCACTATCAAAACTTTCTGCACCAATACCCGATGCATCGTAGTAACCTTGCAAGAATTTATTCCAACGCGGTATAGACTCTTTATCTAAACTCAACACAATGCGATCTAAAAAGGGTAACTGTTTACCAGCACGATCTAACAAACCTTTTTCTACATCAAATAACTCCCCGACGTCTGGGTAATACTGCTGATGAAAATTCGGGTTACGATCTAATACCATGCGTTGATTGGGATTATTTTCCGTTAGCATATAAGGCCCCGTCCCTACCGGATACCAATCCCAGGAAATATTATGTTCGTCTAAATCAGGCTGCGAATAAAACGCATCCGCTTGCCACGGTATCGGCGAAAAAAATACCATGCTTAGCCAATATTGAAACTGAGGATAGATGCCTTTTATTTTAATTTGATAGCGGTATTTGCTCAGCTGCTTCACCCCCGTTAATGGGTATTGACGCAAATCAAGAAATGGCCCTGAAGCCTTCATCGCTTGTCGTAATTGTTTCGCATAATCCGCAAAACCGACAATATGTTTAGCCATAATACCAAAGATCGGTGAGCTTACTTTGGGTGATGCCAAGCGTTTAATGCCATAGACATAATCTGCTGCCGTAAGCTCAGCGGTACCAGTATGTTTAAAATCCGACAACTGGTAAGTGCTTTCGATTTGCTCTGAAGTTAAGTGCAAATAACGGTATTTACCGTCTTTCATTTTCGCAAAAGCAGGATGGGGCTGATAAAACACCCCCGGCTTTACATCAATCGTGTAAACACTATACACCACCTTGCCATCAACACGCTGATAACTCACTTGCGGCATCTGCGTTACCGTTAATGGCTCCAGCTCATAGGGGCGCTTTAAATAATGATACTGCAGAATTGGCTCGTAGATTTGCGCCAAAATTTCTATCTCATTGGCTGAATACGCCTTTGCAGGGTCCAACGTTTTCGGCGCCGTAGTAAATGCACCATGACGGATTTTTTTGATCAACGAATGACGATGCGGATTATTCCACTGCGCATATACTGACAACGGCCAAACCATTACCAGCATTAAAAAAACGATCAATAATTGTGATAAACGCATCCTTCGCATGGCTGCAGTGTACCACATAAACTAACGGTGATAGAATACAAACCAATAGGAGAGAGATATCATGCCAATCGAAGATTGCTACAAAAAAATTATTTATGATGACGCTGAACTGGATCCAATCATTGTTGAGATTCAAAGTGCGTGCGCCAGCGAGACACCTGATGATTTACAAAGCGTGATGGCGCAACTCGACGCGCTAAATAATGACTGCGCTATTCGTTGCCTCAATAAACTGGATAATCATGAAATATTTCTACTGGTACAACATGAATTACGCAAAGACGACAGTCACCTTCCGCTGATCGATTTAATGCTAAAACGGCAAGATGCAAAACCCGGTGAAGATGTTAGCGCGATGGACGCGCTTAGAGACGCGTTCGAGGAAAAGCTTAAAATGCTGACCTCAGGTTTGGGTGAAATCAATTCATTGCTATGGCAATGCAACGTTAATCAACTGCCTTACAATAGCCCGATGGCTGCTGCGATTGAAAACAAGGATAAAGCCCCAGAAAATCATACATTTTTACAGCTAAAATTATTATTGCAATGCTATCAAGCAGCACAACAAACGCCGTCACGACATGAACAAACGATCACAACACTGTCAGGCATCATCGACGTAATTACCACCCTGCTTGTACAGTGTAAACCCATTACCACTCGCGCAGTAACGGTAGCGGAAATTGGACACGCCATACGGTTTATCGACCAATTTTTTCTCAAAGCGCTATCGGGTGCGAGCACAAACATACCCGGAAAAACACCACTACGGACAAAGTTTTTAAATATGTACCACGATAACACTGCAGTAGCCACGCCACCGTCACCTTTGGTAACCCACGGCTTAATGCCGCCACCATCATGCACCGATGCACAAGCAGCAGCCGCTGCAGAAAGCAAGCATGGGGCTGCATACAGGCCGTGATACTAGTTTTATAGTCCCAATAGCCCTTCCTGCGTTAAGACACTCTTAATCTGCCTTTGATACACTGCTTACAGGTTGAAATAAGTATATTAATAGTGAGCGAGTATAAAATGAGTGCAAAAAATCAAGAACTTGTAGAGATTAACGAACGATTAAACAATGCCGGCTATCATGCCATCGACCCCGAAGGCGCACTGGCCTGCCTATTTACATCCGCATCTGATGCTGACAGCTACTTAAAACTAGAGTGCTTATTGGATTGCCTGCTGCATACCGATACACAAAGCAACGCTGCCGATCACAAAGACCTTAATGGCGCTTTGCTATGCCTCACCGATGGCGTATTGCAACTCAATAACATCGAAGAAGCACGCCGAATAGTGAGCATGTTATTTCAAATGTGTATCGTAGATTCACCGGTACAACACCGCCGCAGTTTTTATCATCGTTTTCTTAAAAAAACTGATAGACAATGTGAAACTGAAAAAACGATTAATTAGGTAAGCCCGTTCTCACTGAAAAACCCTACCCCACCGTAAATGCCTGAGACTGTCCACTGTAAGGAAGGATTTTACCATTCCAGCCATTCTTATAGTGACCATGATGCACAATACGATAAGTCCCTGGCGGTGTTCCTTCAGCGATATGCCAAACAATCGTAACATGTGAATAACTCACACCGACCCTTTGCCAACTATACATCGTATCCCAATCCCAATCATGCCGTACCGTTTGCCATTGATTATTAACCAAACGCTGAACCTCTAAAAAGCCGTGCATCGTCTCAAAGTTATTGCGCGGATCACCGCCCCAAAAAGTCACCGCCACATTGAAACCCGGGTCATAATACAACAAAGCATTGGTTACCACGTCGCCAAATTTTGCATGTAATGGCTTATCATCAAACAACACCTTAGGAATCATACTGATTTGATGCGCATGCAAATCTTGCGGTACTGGGCCGATATCCACTGACTTACCTGCCTTCATGGCTAAACCCAAACGTGTAAAGGCTTGCTGGTAAGCTGGCAAAGTCCAGCGTCCAAATACCGTAAAACCACCTTCATAGTTTTGTTGCATATATTCATCCGGATCAGCAATATAACCCGCATAGGAATTGGATAACCCCGCTATCACCACGTGTTGAATCTCAGGCTTTAATACAGCTTGCATTTGCTCACGCAAACGACGCCCAGACATCGTCGTCATTTCACCTGGCGCTGCTAAAATCGCTACATTACCTATTCGTAAAATTTGCACCGGCATATTATGCGGCAGCCACGCATACGGCTTATTTAAACCCACCGCTAATAAAATCGGCTTGGGTAATTGACACTGTTTTTGTGATGCACTGGGTCCGGATATGATGCCCCCCAACGCATCAATAAAAATATTACCGTTTAATTCACCTTGATGAAAAATACTTGGCCCCGGACCATCAGTAGTGCCCGCCGCAAATGAATAACCCAATGCCGATGGGCAGGTTGTTTCTGCTTTGCCGTCAGCAAAATCGGCTGCGACTGTTTGATGATCCATATTAATATAGGTATGACGATAGTCCACTGGACCAGTTACTTGTTCAGTCGCGCTGTCGAATAACTGCTTTGCCTTATCATATTGACGCTGGCCGATCAATTTTGTTCGAGCCCAATCACCGCATTGAAATGTTAAGCATTGACCATCAAATGCTTGACCAAATATATTCGGTGTCACATCGCCCTCATTCGCTTGCGCAAATGCTGCTACAAATGTTTTTGTTTGCGTATAATCCGCCTGTTGCTGACGCTCAAATAAATACGACGCGTAACCTTTATTATCACCACTGATTAATGTGTTTTTCGGACTCATCGACACACCATGCACCGGGAACCAATTGATCATACCAATCGCTTTACCCTCAGCATTGACCAACTTTAGTAGCGTCATCGTTTTATCAACGTTATCAGCATAACGCGCACGTTCTTTTGCTGGATTTTTTAAATACGCTAACCCTGAACGGTTACCATTAGCATTAAGCAACTCGCCGCGATTAATCAGTATATGGCCAGGCTGTAAATTATCGTGTGCTCGTTCAATCGATTGCACAATGCCATTGACGATCGCGTTGTAATTTTGTTTATCAAAACCCATCACCGTAATATTGAACAGAGCACGGTAAGCAAAGCCACCGGGGCCACTGTGGGTGTGGGTTGCACTTAGCAATACATTATTGTCGTTATATAGGTCACCGTATTTTTTGTGTAATGCCGACACAACCCCTTGCTTTACCGATTGAAAAATCATGCCCAGATCCGCGCTGACAAATACTACGCGCTTATCGGTTTGACGATCAGCGATAATAAACGCTCGTGACCATAAGCGGCTGTGAATGCCCGTGTCTTTTTGTTCTTCACGCGCGTAACCCATCATATCGATTTCAGCGGCAGGGCCAGTGACATCATAAATGCCAGCACCGATTAAATACGGATTGTTATCACTGTTGGCATAGGCAAAAAGCGGCGCTATAAAAAATAACAAACAAGAAAAAGTTAAAGCAAGTAATTGATGAACTCTCACAGACACCTCCCACGGTATGTTGACAGTCACACATTGCCACCCGTACTCATATCAAGGTGCATAGGGTGCCTCTTTTCCGGAAGTAAAGCGCAGGATCTTCGATCCGAGCCATGAAGTAAAAGAGGTACGCTGTGCGCCTTGATTACTGGCTAGCAACTGGCTCCCAAACTAAACCGGGTGACAGCTGACAAAAAAACACATTGTAGCATTGGCTGACACGTTCTGGCACACTAGTGTCAACCTGTTTTACAAAAGTGAATACAACCATGAACGATACATTTCGAAACTTTGTCCAGCTATTTGTCACTGTAGCGATTATTGTTGTGACGTACATGGTCATGCATCGTTTTATTGGCCCCTTGGCATGGGCAGCAGTGATTGTCATTTCAACCTTCCCGATGTTTCAATGGCTTGATCGCCTGTTAGGTAAGCGCCACAGTTGGGCTGCGTTTATTTTTACTTTTGTGATCTTCTTAATTATTGCTATCCCGCTCAGCTGGATAATTACCGTCATGGTGCAAGAATCACAAACCGTTATTAGCTTCCTAAACACCGCTAACACCACTGGTCAAGCCACCCCCGAGTGGCTGCATCATATTCCTTGGTTTGGCGATAAGGCCATTGCCTGGTGGCAAAAAACGTTAGGGCAAGCCGGTGGCCTCAATGCCGCGCTCAATAATCTACATATCTCTTTAACACCAGTAGGCGGCTGGCTAAGAAAAATCGGCAGCTCGGTCGCTTATAGTGGCATGAGCTTACTGTTTATTATTCTGTGTTTGTTCTTTTTATACCGTGACGGACCCAGCCTCAGCGTGCAAATCGAAGAAGTCGGTCAAAATTTACTGAACGAACGCTGGACACTGTATGCACGCCAATTGCCCGGCGCTATTCGCGCCACCGTCAATGGTACCGTCTTTACTGGTATCGGCATGGGCATTTTAATGGGCATTAGTTACGCCATTGCCGGCGTCCCTGCTCCGGTTATATTAGGAGCAATCACCGCTGTTGCTGCCATGATTCCTTTTGCGATTATTTTAGTCATGTTAATCGCCGTTTTTATGCTGTTGATTAAGAGTAAAATCGTTGCCGCCATTTGCATCATCATCTGGGGAGTTATTGTTAACTTTGCTTCCGATCATTATGTCCGACCAAAGATGATTGGTGGTGCTACTAAACTGCCATTCTTACCTATTTTGTTTGGCATCTTGGGTGGTGCCGAACTGATGGGGCTGCTCGGTTTATTTATCGGACCAGTCATTATGATTTTATTTATTACGCTATGGGAAGAGTTTCAAAAATAATGCGCCATGATCCATACACCACCGTTAAAGCACAATTAGGAATTTTAGCTGGCATGTTCGGCAATCTGACCGGCGCACCTTTTGATCGTGTACGCTTAGATGTGGTTGCCGATAAACATTTTACGCATAGCGTAACAACGCATTTTCGCAATGGCCTTACCCAAGGGGTTAGCCAAATGTACCTTGGTAGCGCAGGACGTGGCGTACAAAAAGCCTCTGTTGCTTTATGCGTTGCCGTAACACCCGATCAATACAAGCAATCACACCCGCTATTGTCTGCTAGCTTTGCTGGTGCCATAGCTGCTTGGCTTGGCAACATAGGACGTATTGGCCAAATTAATAAGCTCAAAGGTATTTCTTATCCCAACACCTATATGCATATGCTAACGCACAAAATGCAACTTCTAAAAAGCACTGCGCAATTTTCGGCGAGCGAATCTATCCGTGCAGGTGTTTGCTTCGGCACGGCCAACTGGTTACAGCAACAATTTGGTGAAGTAGACAGTTACAGGCAACAAACGATAAACGCTACTAAAACCAGCTTTGTGGTCTCAGGCGTAGAAACATCTTTCTCTTGGTTTTTAGAAACACTCAGCGTACATACCTCAGCCATACAAAAAGAAGCAACAAACAGCTCCTTACGCCAACTACTCAGACCTCGTTATGTTCTAAGAACTTCTGGCACACAGATGATAAAAAATGTCGCTGCCAATTGGCCACTCATTACAACGCTATTTTTAGGTAAACATTTAATCAAACAGCTAGAGCAAGAAGATGCTGATGATACCACACGGATATCAAATACTAATAAACCGTTGGGCCTGTTTGGCGCGGTGTTTAAACACAGCAAAGTACTGCCAAAAACAACCGCATCACCCGAAGCATCAAAGCCAACACCCTGACCTTCAAAGACTTTTATTGAATCATCGATACAGCCCATGACATTAATCATGATCTTGAAAACCGTGCGTGCTATTCTTGCCGAATAAATAAAAAAGAAGCCATATTCTTGGAGTAAGGCATTAATTCCGACGCTGTTCCGTTTGGAATTCTTTAACAGCCACTATATTCAAAAAATAACTACCCTGGTATTTATCAAAAAAATTACCTAGCCTTAGCAGCTTCTGTTGGATAGATTGCTGAAAATTACAATTGCAAGGAACTCGCAATGGCCGATTACAGCAATTTAGCAATACAGCAAAAAGCTTTTTCAGAAATTCAATCAATGATTAAGCAAGCACGTAATGAGGCTTGCCGACAAACCAATAAGATCTTAATTAAATTATATTGGTCTATTGGCAAGTACGTTGATGATAAAATTACTTCGTCTAGCTGGGGCCAAAGTACTGTCAACAAACTTTCTAAATTTCTAATTGCTCATGAACCCGGTATCAAAGGATTTTCAGCTAGAAATATTTGGCGAATGCGTAAATTTTATGAAACCTATCAAGATAATGCAAAACTGACAGCACTGCTGACAGAATTGAGTTGGAGCAATCACCTACATATATTATCTAAAACCAAAACAATAGAAGAAAAAGAATTCTACCTACATTTAGCTGCAAATACTCCCTATTCAGCACGTAACCTAGCAAGAATCATTAATTCATCAACCTATGAGAGAACTATGATAGCCAACCAAAAACTGTCAACAGTGTTGACAGAATTTCCCGAAAGTACTGAAAATGTCTTTAAGGACAGTTATCTATTTGAATTTACCGGGATTTCAGAGAATCATCATGAGTTGGATCTTCAAGCCAAATTAATACAACACCTAAAGCACTTTTTACTGGAAATGGGCCCGGATTTCACTTTTATCAAAGAGCAATATATTGTACAAGTAGGCAACAATGACTATAGAATTGACTTATTATTGCAGCACCGCGGATTAAATTGCTTAGTGGCGATAGAATTAAAAGTCACAGAATTTCAGCCTGAATATTTAGGAAAATTGCAATTTTATTTAGAAGCATTAGATCGTGATGTCAAAAAAACACACGAAAACCCCAGTATTGGCTTGCTAATATGCAAATCTAAGGATGAACAAGTTGTAGAATATGCGATGAGCCGCAGCATTTCACCAGCTGTTATTGCTGAATATCAAACTCAATTAATCGACAAGTGTATCTTACAGAAAAAATTAAGAGAGCTATCAGTAGCGCTAGAAACAAAAGAAACCATATTCTTGGAGTAAGGCATTAATTCCGACGCTGTTCCGTTTGGAATTCTTTCATTTCTTTATCCATTTGCTCTTGCACAATATGCCGAAACTGCATCGGATTTGGCACTTGTGGAAACGAGTCATCCGTTCCACCGGTACCCACCACAGTAATCGTTCCATAATCAAGCAGGCGACCCAAAACACTTTGCCACACTTTAATGCCTTCCACCCTGGTTAGAAATGTATCAAATGCATCACGCTGAATCCAACCAACTTTCATGATCACCCGCTTATTGGTAACACCGTATTCTGATGTTTTATAACGGATCATGGCATAAAAGCCCAAGTAGATGGCATATACAACAAAAAACAAAGCAGCTATTTTATACAAAGCCCAACCTAATAATGCAATGTGTAACGCTGGCGTACCCGCACCAAAAATCCAAATGACGATGGCAAATACGATGCATAAGCCCGTCGAACCAAACACAATCCAGTGCGGATGCGTAGCAAAGATCACTTTTTCTTCATTCAGTAACGTATTATTGATATATCTCACGTGGAAATCCTCGTTTAAACCGATGATACATTGTAGCGCAACTGCGAGACAATGAGAATAAACTCTACATTTCGATACGTGAGGCAGCTTTAACCCTAATATGCCTATCACATTATTACAACGCTATGACAGCGTAACATTGACGTTATTATTGATATATAAATCAACATCGGCATCGCTGCCAGCAGCTCCTGGAGTTGCTACGTAATGCGTAAAGGTTTCACCATCAATTTCAACCGTACCATCGGAAACAAATTCATCAGCAGCCAATTTCACTTGATCATCTGCATTGCCTTTAATCACCATACCAGCGGTATCAGACATGGATAGAATGTCATCCGCATCTAAACCAGATAAATCTAAACTATTGCCGCCAGAACCGGTAATATCTAGTATCTCAATACCGTGTACATTATCACTGCTTAATGAATCCAAATTTAAGCTACCGCCTTCAAATAACAAAACATCACCGGCACCCAGCGCATCACTCGACTGTGTGCCACCGTGATAGGTATCATTACCGCTTTGATCAAACACTAATGTGTCATCACCCGCATCGCCATAAAGCGTGTCATCACCTTCACCACCTAGCAAAGTATCATCACCCGCGTGGCCCCGCAGCACATCATTACCACTACCACCTTCAACAAGATCATCACCAGCACCCGCTAAAAGAATATCTCTACCTTCACCACCTCTAAGCTCATCATTACCTTCGCCACCATACAGAGTATCATTACCTTCATGGCCTGATAATTTATCATCACCCGCTTCACCATATAAATAATCAACACCAGATCCACCTATGATTTCATCATTGCCTTCACCACCAAAGGCCATATCATAATTACCATCACCGGTATCTATATAATCATCACCCGCTTGACCAAGGATATAATCACTGCCATCTCCACCCAGAATAATATCATCACCAGAGCCCGCATAAATCGTATCATTGCCATCACCCGCAGTAATATTATCTCTACCACCACCGGCATCGACATAAACGTAATCTGAGTTGCTAGCATTAATCACATCGTTACCGCCCCCAGCATATACCGAATCGTAGCCGCGACCCGTGGTAATATGATCATCACCACGCTTACCGACTAAGTAATCGTTACTGTCTGTTCCATTGAGTATTAGATTTTCACTTGAGACATAAGTATTGGTAAGCGCCTGAGACCAATCAACCTCACCTGCATCAACATCCCTCAAATTTATCATGGATGAACCGCCAGAACCCCAGGTTATCTCGACATTCGTATTATCACCATATTGCGACACTTCATAGTTAAATGATGGTGCATCGATAAATATGACATCGCCATCGCTCGCATTAAAATCCATAATGACATCATTTGCATAATGAACCCCTGAATCAGGGTTAATGGAGTCGAGCGAACTCGTTAAGATAAAAGTATCAGCTCCTGCACCGCCTGTTAGATAATCTTGACCTCGACCACCCACTAAATCATCAGCGCCTGCGCCACCTTCTAAAGTATCCCGACCCAAGCCGCCTTCTAAGCGATCATTACCACTATCACCGTACAACTTATCCGCATCGCTACCACCTTCTAACGTATCATCGCCGCTACCACCATATAAAAAATCTCCACCTTGCCCGCCTTTTAACACATCATCACCAGCATCACCGTGCAATCTATCATAGTTCGCACCACCTTCTAACGTATCGTCTCCACTTCCACCATGTAAAATATCTCGGCCAGAGCCACCGTCTAGGGAATCATTTCCCGTTCCTCCGTATAAAGTATCGCTACCCTCGCCACCAATTAATGTATCATCACCTTCATTACCATATAATTCATCGCTACTGATGCCGCCATCCAAATAATCATTGCCGCTGCCTCCCTGTAATTCATCGTCACCATAGTCACCGATTAAAGTGTCATCACCGCTACCGCCGCGTAAGATATCGTCATCTATGCCACCGTCTAACGTATCATCTCCATCACCACCCACTAAGTAATCATCACCTCCGCCACCGTGCAAGATATCATCACCGCCTTCACCGTATAGTGAATCATTACGATCATGATTATGACCATAATCTATGTTGTAGCCATACAAAACATCATTACCAGCGCCGCCGAATATCATATCTGCACCCGTGCTACCGAGTAGTGTTTCGTCGCTTTCATTACCTCTTATAGTTGGGCGATAACCATCCGTGCTGCCATCATCACTGCTTTCACTACTATCATTGTAATAATTGTAATCCGGTGAACCAGGACCATAAAACGAAGGAGGTGTTTTAGTAAATATTCCCATAGCAATACCCTATATCTTATATTTTTTACATAACAAAATTATAGTAGGTTAATCTTGCTTATCAAATATAATACAATAGGATACAGGCCAATCTTAAAGTTATTTTTGCTCAATAATCAAACCAATAGATATCAAGCGGGCTTTACTGTAATGAACCATCCCACCCGGTAGCTTGGCTCATTACAATACAACCCCTTTACCGCGCCTATGCGAAGACTTGCATTTACCCCCCACAAGACTTACATTCTAGTTTTATAGGTATATATTAACATCTTGAGGCAAAACATGAATGAAAGTTATTTTAATAATAAAACGTGCTTGATTACTGGCGGTACTCAATCCATTGGCAAAGCCACTGCCTCAATGCTGCATAGTTTAGGCTCGAATGTCATCATTACTGGGCGCAAATCACAGCAACAAGGCGAATCAATTGCAAACGACATTGGTTCAAATTGCCAATATATAACGCTAGATGTAACCAACACCAACCACTGGCAGTCATTAGCCGATACACTTAACCAATCTAAACGCCGTTTAGACATTGTGGTTAATAATGCCGGCATAGAATATGCCAATAATGCAGATCCCGCACAGCAAAATCCCGAGGTTTGTTCGCTTGATGATTGGCAGGCTGTTTTCGCCACCAATGTTGATGGACTATTGTTAGGTTGCCAATTCGCTATAAAACAACTCAAACCACATGGCGGCGCTATCGTTAATATTGGCTCACGCTCAGGCTTAGTCGGAATCCCTGCCTCAGCAGCCTATGCGGCTAGCAAAGCAGCGGTTACCAACCTCACCAAAAGCGTTGCGTTGCACTGCGTAAACAATCACTACAACATCCGCTGCAACATCATTCATCCTGCCGCCATTGATACGCACATGTGGGATAAAGAGCTAGGCTGTGACGATTTACGCGACAAACGAAAAGCGGACTTCGCAAAAAATATCCCAATGGGACGCATGGGCACTTCTGATGAAATCGCTCAAGCGGTAATATTTTTTGCAAGCGATAATGCTTCCTTCATTACGGGAACCGAACTAATTGTTGATGGTGGCATCATGGCGGGCACCGCTGCTGGTGCATTTAATCCGCAATAATGCGATCAACCTTGCGGAATCCGCGCGGCAATACCAAACCACGTCGGCCGCGCTCACCCTGGAAGTGCTCAAGATCTTTGAATTTTAAGTTGAGTTTACGCTTACCTGAATATAACGTTAAGCCACTGCCTTCATTCACTACGGCAACGCCAACACAATATTCTTCACGCGCTTTTAATTTAGCACTTGGAATGCCAATCAGCTTATTACCTTTACCTTTATCTAATTCCGGCAGATCAGCAATTGGATACACCAACATATAACCAGCCGTGGTCACCACCACCAGATACTGCGCTTCAATATCTGTCACTAACTGCGGCTTTAAGGCTTTCGATTCGGCTGGGCATTTTAACATCGATTTACCGGCACGGTTTTTACTGTATAGGTTTTCTAATTCAGTAACAAAGCCATAACCCGCATCAGACGCTAACAATAATTTTTGTTTTTCTGGCGCCATCATCACGGTAATAAAACTTGCACCCGGTGCTGGTTTTAAATGCTTCGATACCGGATCACCTTGACCGCGCGCGGATGGCAACCCCATCGCCAATAATGAATACGCTCTGCCGGTGCTATCCATTAATACCACTTGCTCGTTACTTTTACCTTCGGCTTGCTGCAAGAAATCATCACCCGATTTATAACTTAAACCCGCGCCATTCACTTCATGACCTTTCGCCGCACGGATCCATCCTTTTTGCGATAACACAACGGTGACCGCTTCGGCTGGCAGCATATCTTGCTCACGAATCGCTTGCGCATCTTCACGCGCTACGACCGGCGATTTACGCTCATCACCATAGGCTTCCATATCTGCTTTTAATTCTTTCTTTACTAACGTCTTTAAACGTGACTTGGAGCCAAGTATTTGCTCAATGTCCGCTTTTTCTTTTGCCAACTCGTCTTGCTCACCACGAATCTTAATCTCTTCAAGCTTGGCTAATTGACGTAACTTGATTTCTAAAATCGCTTCGGCTTGCGTTTCAGATAATTTAAACTTCTTAATCAACGCTTTTTTCGGATCATCCGCTTCACGGATAATTTTAATCACGGCATCAATATTTAAATAAGCAATTAAAAGCCCATCTAAAATATGCAGACGTTTATCCACCCAGTCTAGTCGATGCTGTAAACGCTTAGTCACCGTATCTAGCCGGAAATCCAACCATTCTTTTATTAAATCAACCAACGGCTTAACATGTGGCTTACCATCAACGCCAATCACATTAAAATTAGCACGGTAGGTACGCTCTAAATCGGTAGTCGCAAATAAATGCAGCATCAACTCCGTTATATCTACACGATTTGAACGTGGTGTAATCACTAAACGCGTGGGATTTTCATGATCTGATTCATCACGCAGGTCACTAACAGATGGCAGTTTTTTAGCTAACATTTGCGAAGCAATTTGCTCAAGAATCTTGGCACCCGACACCTGGTGCGGCAATGCCGTCACTATAATTTCACCATTTTCTTCGATATAAATTGCACGCATACGAATGCTACCGTGACCGGTTTTATACATGTCACGAATATCGGCGGGTGGCGTAATGATTTCAGCCGACGTAGGATAGTCAGGCCCTTTAACAAAGCCCATCACGTCTTTAAGCGTTGCTTTTGGGTTATCTAATAAGTGTATACAAGCTTGTGTCACTTCCGTTAAGTTATGTGGCGGGATATCGGTCGACATACCGACAGCAATGCCCATCGCACCATTTAATAGTACATTCGGTAAACGCGCTGGTAATAATTTAGGCTCATCCAATGTGCCATCAAAATTTGGTATCCACTCAACCGTGCCTTGACCCAACTCACTTAATAACACTTGCGCATACGCACGCAATCGTGATTCGGTATAACGCATCGCAGCAAAAGATTTAGGATCATCAGCTGAACCCCAGTTACCTTGGCCATCAATCACCGGATAGCGATAAGAAAAATCTTGCGCCATTAACACCATGGCTTCATAACAAGCACTGTCTCCGTGCGGATGGTATTTACCCAACACATCACCGACGGTTCGTGCCGATTTTTTAAACTTGGCAGTCGCGCGCAAACCCAATTCCGACATCGCGTAAATAATACGACGCTGTACCGGCTTTAAACCATCACCAATATGCGGCAATGCACGATCTAAAATCACATACATTGAATAGTCTAAATAGGCTTTTTCACTGAACTCACCAATGGTTTGTTGCTCTACTTCGCTATAACTGATTTCTTTGCTCATTTTTTATCCGATTACGTTTGATCTATTGGGCTGCTGCAGTCTACTATTGATAGCCGGTATTTAACAGATTTTCCACCTTCCCCAACTATGTTACACTGCCAGCATGCAAAAAACACGACACTATAGCCCACTCGACAACTTATTGATTCAATTGGATCAAGGTGTTCGCGTGGTATTTGGCCGCGCAACGGCGCAACGCCAATATCCAGCGAGCGATGCTGACGATAATAAGCTCAATGACCATGAAACCCGCGACAGCAGCGGCATGATGCGGGTAAACCATACCGGCGAAATCTGCGCACAAGCCTTATATAATGGTCAATTAGTCACCGCCAAGAATCCGCAAACGCGTCACATGTTAGCCCATGCCGCTGAAGAAGAAACCGATCATCTCGCCTGGTGTGAACAACGCCTCGATGAACTCGGCAGTCATACCAGCTATCTCAATGTGTTGTGGTACTGGAACTCATTTGCCATCGGTATGCTGGCCGGCTTATGCGGCGATAAAGTCAGCTTAGGTTTTGTTGAAGAAACCGAAGCGCAAGTCGGTGACCACTTAACCGGGCACTTGGATCGCTTACCTCAGCAAGATGCGCGCAGCCGGGCTGTCGTGCAACAAATGGCTGCCGATGAAGCTGAACACGGCCAAGCCGCCGTCGATGCAGGCGGTAAACCTTTACCAACCGCCATTAAATCATTAATGAAATTAACCGCAAAAATCATGACTACTGTGTCTTATAAAATTTAGACTACCTGACGTCGCAAATTGTAATCTGTGACATCATCTCAAACATATTCAAGTAAGTCATGACCATATAGCACCGATGGGCACGGCAAATAAGTCATCTGCGAATGCACTAGTATGATCGCCATCATATAGCATTATCCCAGCTTTAAATTTTTCACCAATAATATTTTTAAAACGCTTTAACCCTGTGAAGTCCTTAGGCCTCAGTGTTGCACTCTTCTTTATCTCAATGGCAAAGCAGTTACCATTTGAATCTTCAATAATGCAGTCTACTTCAACCTTGTCTTTGTCTCTGTAGTGATAGAAAAGTAAATCCTGATCAGCCCAGTTGGCCTGTTTCTGCAGCTCATTGATAATAAATGTTTCAAGTAAGTGGCCGGCAAGGCTTGGATCTTGCGTTAAGTTATTTTCTGTAATATCCCTAACAGCACAAATCAGCCCAGTGTCAGACAAGTGTAATTTAGGCGTTTTCACTAATCGCTTGTATTCATTTGAATGCCATGCTGGCAATAATTTCACGAGGAATAGCTGCTCAAGTAAGCCAATATATTTTTTAATAGTATCGTTGTCGAGATTGAGTCTGTTACTAATTTCGTTGTAGTTTAGCAATTTCCCTGAGTAAAAGGCAGTAAGCTTTAGCAACTTGAGCATTTTATCAGGGTGATCGATATGTTCAATATCTTTAATGTCTTTTTGAATAAGCGAATTTATATACTGTTTATACCAAGCTTTGATACGGCTTTCAGTTTTTCTTTGTAGTGGCTCTGGAAAACAGCCCGTTACTATTCTTTTTATTAAGTGATGATTGATTCTAGTGGCATTAGCATGAAGCTTGTTGGGTTCAGTTAATTTAGATAAGAAGCTTGGTTGAACTTTTTCTATCTCACATTCAGAGAGAGTATCTAAATGTATTGACTCTATTCTTCCGGCTAGTGAATCCGATACTTTTGGTAACAGCAGTGCATTCGAAGAGCCTGTTAGTAAAAATCGTCCGGGGGTTCGTTGCTCATCTACGGCTTGTTTAATAGCAATCAATAGCTCAGGGGCACGCTGCACTTCATCAATTGCAATTTGGTTTGCCGTAAGATTTTTAATAAAGCCTGATGGGTCTTGTTTAGCAATAGAAAGCTGAGTTTGGTCATCTAAATTGATGTAGTGACAATTTTTATTGATAAGTGATTTAACAATTGTTGTTTTGCCACATTGCCTAGGCCCCATAATAAATACAACCGGTGTATCTAGTAGCGCTTCTCGTATGTTATCAATAACGTATCGTGGGTAATGCATTATATCGTCCAATTTCGATTAAAGTACCGTCTGATTTCTATTATAACACCGTCTGATTTCTGTTCAAGTGCCGTCTGGTTTCGATAATGATAATCATGCGTGGGTATAAAAAAAGCAAACCCACCTATAATTAATTGATTATATTAGCTTTTAATCAGACATGGCATTGCGCAACTGTTGAATCGTATCAGTATAATCCGGTGTATTAAATAACCCCGAACCGACCACAAAACAGTTAGCACCCGCTTGTGCAGCCAGACCAATGGTTTCCTGTTTGATACCACCATCAACACTGATAAGCAGCTCATGGTTTAAACGCTGAACGCGCCCAGCTAATAAGCTGATTTTTTCTAAGCATTCATGCATAAACGATTGGCCACCAAAACCAGGAAATACGGTCATGATCAAAATCATATCAAGCTGCTTAATTAAATCATCACCAATCGACACCGGCTCATCGGGATTAAACGCTAAACCCACCTGCATGCCCGCGGCTTTAATCGCCGCAATCGTTGCGCCCACATCCGGCGTGGTCGTGGGGTGAAAGGTAATTAAATTAGCACCCGCTTTAGCAAATGGCTCAATATACGCGTCGGGATTTTCAACCATTAAATGCACATCAATCGGTGCCGTTAAACCCGACTTGCGCAGGCTGTCACACACCACCGCGCCAAAACTCAGATTTGGTACAAAGTGATGATCCATCACATCGAAATGAATCATGTCCGCGCCTGCGGCAAGCGCATTTTCACAGTCTTGGGTCAAATGACCAAAGTCCGCGCTTAAAATAGAAGCTGAAATTAAGTTTGTCATGCGGTGTAGTATATCGTAAAGCCTTGAAGCACACCATTGTCGATTAATTATTGCGACAACGGCATAGCAATATCAACATGTTACCACCTACTTTCAATCAATGAGTGATGTTTTTATATTTTTAAAACTTACACGAAAATATTCGCTTCCACACCTTGTTGAACCCGCCATAGACATCATCACCACAAGCGAACCCATGCGCACCAATTTCTTTGGTCAACATTCAGAATATACTGATTACTACTTCCGTGCGATCACCCACCTGCTCAATGACAGCCACCCCGCATTAGCCGCTAGAGTTACTGACACATATCACGACCGAGCCGAAGATCTAAGACCACCAACACTTATTTAATTTGATCTAGCTCAAACCAGGCCTATTGCACATTGCAGCCAGCAAGCATAGAATTTCGTGTTGGTGAGTTGGGTGATAAAATATGCTAGCTACAAACGAGATTCAAGCTAAATCCAAAAAAGTTGAACGTGCCGCCTCATTTTTTGCTTTGCTGACAGCCATCTATGGCATATCTATATATATTGGCACCAACTGGTATCAAGCAAGTAATGATAAAAGCGTCTATGACAAATGGATGGATACACTATCAGCCGCCATTATTAATGCATTTATTATTTATGTTATCGGCAAACCGCCTATCCAAACCAGCCTACAAACTGCTGTAGATATAAAAAACCATGGCCGAGCAAAAGCCCCTTCTAAAATTCAAGCAGTAAAAATTGTGCTTAACACCATTGGATCCGCTTTTGCTTCAGTTATCTATGCCAACCTATCTTCATCACTTGAAGGCACACAATTAAGCTTTGTTAATACGGCCCCAGGATATGTAGGCCTGATTATTGCTAATCTTTTTTTTCACTACAATGGTACGGATGAATTTTTCAACTATGCCGGCAATAAAACACAAAATTTCATCAGCGCCCCATTAATTGCTTGCGGCAATAAGACATACATCAATCGACACATTGACGAAGAGATTAAGGCATGGATACGTCAGGAAATAGAACGTAGCACACTGGCACATTTAGTCCGGCGTAAACACAACCAGAGTTACCAGCTGCCTACATTTACATCAGACAATGGATACATTAATGTTTCACACCTACTCACTGATTATCAAGCAACTCTGAGCCACCAAAAAATTCAATCCGACTTGGAGAAGACCTTATTTTATATACTGTATGCAGCCATTATGCTATCCATCGTGCCTTTTTTTGTAGATAGCTTTAGCACAAAACCCATCGCATTAGCCTCATTTATTGGAACAACGGTTGCAAATACCGGTCTGGCTTTATTAATGACCGTCGCCTACAGCAAAATGGCAAGCAACATGATGACGTACCGTGTGTTACCGGCCGTTGTATCACGCGGCAATAAAGGTCGCTGCGACCAAGTAAAACGTGCACTTATTACTTCTACGATATTTTCAATCAACACCTACCTCACCTACTACACTGTTAATACCGTGCTGCAAATTTACAAGGACCACGTGCAAAATCACATCAATAACAGCCCAGCTCAAACAACATTTATAACTGCACTTTGGTTAGGCACAATGGTATTTAATATCTTTGGCATCAATAAAATGGTCCTTAGCTATTTAACAGATAAATTGCTAGGGCAAGACAATACACGTAACATTTTTGAAAAACATACATCCATAGATCATGAAGACTCAAGAATAAAAGATGTCATCGTAGAACCATTAAAAAATCGCGCTGCTATAGTGCATTATTTTGGCAATCGCTTCCCGGCTAACAAGAAAGACGTATGGACAACACATTTGCAAAATAAAGATGGTATTTACAGTCATGATGACATAGAACGCGAGCACATTATCAGCCAAAGCAAGAAAAACCTTAAAAGACTTTTATTCATGAGCATAATACCGGTAACTTTATGTTTAATAATTTCACCACTAGTAAAGCGAAAAGTGAACGCTACTAACAATCGACATATTAGCCTAGCTGTTACTTTATCTAAATATGCCATCTTTTACATGGCACAACTGAGCTCACTGATTAACCAATGCAATAAAGCACAAGCCAAATTACATATTACAGGTGTTGATGATGAATCACTACTAACGATGGAAGAAGGGCAACAGCCAAGCGGCCATCACACACCAAAAAAACAAAGCTGTTGCAAGACCAACATAAACCTAATGAAAGGTGCCGTATTAGGCATAGCTGCTGAAGTAATCACCCGTGGCATTTTTGCAAGCACCGACTCGAAGATATCTAACAGCACCGCATCGACAACAGCACAAGCGCTGGGATTAGCTGTGGCGTTTGCCAGTAACCGTCATTGATCATGCAAATTTAATCACACCACCTCATCACGAGCACTGCCTTTTGCAATCCACTTGTTAACCTTAGGCGCTGAATATTGCTCAATACTGTCTAACAATTTCTTGGGATCGGACTCAACGACAGGCATACGACGATGTATCGATTTAATAAAGCCTTCACTTTCAACGTGATCAAGAAACGCTAATAATTTATCAAAATAATGATTCACATTATAAATCGAACAAGCTTTGTGATGATAACCTAACTGAGCCCAGGTAATCATTTCAAAAAACTCATCAAGAGAGCCCACACCGCCCGGCATCATAATAAATGCATCGGATAAATCATGTATAAGCGCTTTGCGTTCGTGCATTGATTTCACCACATGTAATTGTGAAAGACCATTATGAGCAATTTCTTTTTCCATTAATAATTCCGGCATTACCCCAACAACCCTTCCACCACCTGCCAACACACTGTCCGCAATAGCTCCCATCAAACCCACTTTAGCGCCGCCATATATAAGCGAGATATTTTGCAATGCTAAAAACTCACCTAATTTTTTTGCCATCTCTTCATATATTGGTGCATAACCCAAGCTTGAACCGCAAAAAACACCAATCGATTGTATACTCATATCTTCACCCTAATATTATTTTTATACTGCCAAGGACAGTTGTTTTTTTAATGCCTTTGGCCAGCGCAATAAAAGAATAATGGTGGAAACCACACGCGCAATCATACCACCTAATGCCAAGCCAATAACACCAAAATGAAACGTAAATGCTAGTAAGTAAGCGAACGGTAAGGATAAACACCAATTGGAAAATAGCGCTACCGCCATCGGGTATTTGGTATCGTATAAACCACGCAACAATCCTATTGTCACATCCGCTACCCCATCAAACAACATCGTAAATACCCGAATCACTAATAACGTCATCGTTAATGAATAGATCGCTGCAACATGATGCGTTGTTCCGTGCAAAAATAGCCCAGCTAATGGACGATGAAAAATCGCAAACACAACTGCAATCAAAAGCACTACGGCCATACTCAATAGCATACTGGCATGTCCTAGCATCGCTATTGTATTTGGCTTCTTATCTGCAATAGCATGGCCCACACGAATCGATGCAGCCTCACTCAAACCAAAAATTGGCACAATGGCAAACAACATATACTGACCGGATATTTGTGCCGCTGCCATCGCCACCTCACTGATCCAACCCACCATTAAGGTAATGATCAAAATGACAATCATTTCACTGCTAATTTGAAAACAAATCGGCATGCCAATTTTTAAAATCATTCTTGACCATCGGGTCGATTTGTTCCACCAATCTTTTAAGCGAATTTTTATCGGCAAAAAGTTTACTGTCAAAACAAATGAAATCACCATATTAAACCAAGGCGAAACAACATTCGCCAACGCAGCCCCCTTAACACCCATCATCGGCATGCCAAAATAACCTAACGTTAAGCCATAACACAAAAATACATTAGTCACTAAACTCAATGTGCTTAGCGTCGTGACCCAATGCTGACGTTTCATGCCTGCTAATACTTGCTGATTAACCATACCAATAAATATCGCTGGCAATCCCCACAGTTGTATCAAGAAAAATTCGCTAATGACTGGCACCACAGCAGGCGGTTGATGCAATAGACTTAAAATAGGTCCTGTTAAAGCCAAACCCAACATACCTAATAACGATAATAAAAAAGCTAATGACCATGCCTGACTTAATAACTGCGGTAATTGCTGCCTCCCTTCAGGATTCATCTGACGACTCACAATGGCCCCCAATGCAAATAATGGTGAACTCGGAATCAATAGCGCTACAATCCGAATCATCGAGATCATTAACGTCGCCGCTAACACCACATGACCTAGCTGCGCTAATATCAACATCATAAAAAAAGTATTCAATGTCTGCACAAACCGCGTCGACATCATCGGCACGGCCATGACTAATATATTTTTAAGCGCTTTAACAAACATTTATCTTAACCCCTTTAGCCTTACCTTACTTTTAATGCAATTGTTTTGTCACCTCGGACTTAGTCTTGTCACTCCGAACTTAGTCTTGTCACTCCGAACTTAGTCTTGTCAC
>JARGOB010000005.1:189515-207705 GCA_029212925.1 Coxiellaceae bacterium
ACTTAGTCTTGTCACTCCGAACTTAGTCTTGTCACTCCGAACTTAGTCTTGTCACCCCGGACTTGATCCGGGGTCCAGGTTACCACAGCAGATTACCTTTAACACAGCTATCAGGGCTTGACTGAACTTGCTTTATCCACAAGCTCATTTCAAAACCCAGATTTTAATACAAGCAATTAAACGTAACATCACCCGCTTTCCCACTGACTTTATGTTTCAACTCACTGATAAAGAACAAGATTGTTTGATATCACAATATGTGATCTCAAACAATGATCAAGTCAGGGGGGGGTTACTTCTTTTTACCGCGTGAACGGCAGATATCTTCATAGGCTTTTTGAATTTGTTGCGTGCGCTCGGTCGCCATTTTAATCATCTCTTGCGGCACACCTTTAGCAATCAAACGATCCGGGTGGTTTTCACTCATCAATTTACGATACGCTTTTTTTACTTCGGCATCGGTAGCCGTTTTAGCAACACCAATCACCTTATAAGCTTCATCTAATCGCGAAAACGATTGCGCACGCTGATATTGTTGGTAGTTTTGATTCGATTGTTGGCCACCTTGTTGATAACGGCTGTAATTTTGTTGTGCGCGATATTGACTAGCAAAACCGGAAAAATCAAAGTTACTAATACCCAAGTGCTGACAGATGCGCGTTAATACCGCCTGCTCACTGGCGCTAATAGTATGACCATCAGCAAAAGCAATTTGGATTTGGGTTTCTAAAAAGAAACGCAACAACGTGGGCTTAAACCAACACGTGCGCTTTAATTCCGTTAATGTCGCATCAAGATTAAATTCACTCGACTTGCCTAAATTAAATGCTTCAATCGCACGTTGACGTGCGGCTTGATCCAAACTCATGCGATCCATTACCGCCTTGGCGGCTTTGATTTCCGCTTCGGTAACATGGCCATCAGCCTTGGCCAAATGCCCCATCACACTAAAAGTTGAATTAAAAAATACCGTTTGAACTGTGCTCGCACTGGCACGACCCGCACTGGCACCACCCGTTAACCAGCTCATAAACTTCCCAGAGTCGAACAAATAGCCAACAATAAAGCCCAGCACCGCACCTATGGGTCCACCCAATATGCCACCTAAAATTACACCGAGGATTCTTCCGCCTATTCTGTTCATGCTACGCTAGTGCCTTTACCTTTCAATTGCGATAAACTGTGTCGATAATCGTAAATCGAGACCCACACATGATAACAGATAACGTTCAAATCCCACACGTTAATACGCAGCTATCTGGTCCATTAATTGAACTGGAAAAGCAACTTATTGACCAGCAAGTTAAAATCGAGTCTTGGCTGCGCCAACAATGGCAACTTACACCTCCCTCATTATATGGTTCTGTCGACCTGCGTAATGCTGGCTTTAAATTAGCACCCGTCGATACCAATATATTTCCAGCGGGCTTCAACAACCTCAACCGTGACTTCCTACCGTTGTGCATTCAAGCGGCACAAGCCACTATCGCGGAAATCTGTCCAGACGTCACGCGCCTGCTGTTAATCCCCGAAAGCCATACACGCAATCAAATGTATTTTGAAAGCATTGCTACACTGTATGAAATCTTAACCAAAGCGGGCTTTGAAGTACGCATCGGCACTGTGAACCCAGACATCACCGAAGCGACAGAAATCACGACACCTTCTGACCATAAACTATTACTGGAACCTTTAATCCGCGAACAAAACAAAGTAGGTGTAAAAGATTTCTTCCCGTGCTGTATCGTGCTGAATAATGATTTATCCGATGGCATTCCACCTGAATTGGCGGATCTCACCGAACAAAGCATTATGCCCTGCACTGAGCTCGGCTGGTTTGCACGCCTGAAGTCCGAGCACTTCGGCTTTTATGAACAGGTGTGCCATGAATTTTCGCAACAACTATCGATTGATCCGTGGTTGATCTCACCGTTGTTTGATTACTGCAATGAACTCGACTTTATGAAACACCAAGGCGAAGGCTGCCTTGCTCGTCGCGCTGAAAAATTGCTGTATCAAATTCAACAGAAATACGATCAATATGATATTAAAGAAAAACCTTACTTAGTGGTTAAATCAAATTCGGGCACCTATGGTATGGGTGTGATGATTGTGCAAGAAGCTGAACAATTATTAAATCTTAATCGTAAACAGCGCACAAAAATGGCCGCGTCAAAAGGCAGCAATAACGTTACCAGCGCCATCTTACAAGAAGGCGTGTACAGTTTTGAAACCTGGGGTGACGATAAATCAGTGACCGAACCGGTGATTTATATGATAGGTCGCCACGTCGTCGGTGGTTTTTATCGTGTGCACAACGGTCGCGGGCCCAATGAAAGCCTCAATGCACCCGGCATGAATTTTGAACCACTCGCTTTTGCTGATGTCTGCAATAACCCCTGCAGCAATCCTGCGTCATTACGTTTTTATGTCTACGGCGTTATTGCGCGCTTAGCCAACTTGGCTGCAGCCCGCGAAATGGACGCCATTAAAAAGGAAGTGAAACCACATGAGCATTAAAATTGCCGTTGTCATGGACCCGATCGAAAAGATCACGCCTTATAAAGACACCAGCTTTGCAATTTTACTCGAAGCACAAAGCCGCGACTGGCAATGCTTTGTTATCGAACCACAAGATGTGTGGCTACAAGACGGCATCCCCTGGGGACACTGCCAACAAGTGATCGTCAAAGACGACAATGATGATTGGTATCAAACACCCGACGAAGTGATTAAGGCACTTAGCGAATTTGATATTATTATCATCCGCAAAGATCCACCGTTTGATATGAATTATATTTACCTCACTTATTTACTGGAACATGCCGAAGCACAAGGTGTGATAGTCGCCAACCACCCGGCCAGCATTCGTGATGCGAATGAAAAGTTATTTTGCTCGTGGTTTCCACAATGCTGTCCACCGTCTATCGTTAGCTCAATACCCGAAGTGATTCAAGATTTTGTTGACCAATATCAACAAACCGTTATCAAACCACTCGATAGTATGGGCGGTCGTGGAATTTTTAGATTGAATCATGATGATGATAATCGCAATGTCATTATCGAAACATCAACGCAATCCGGCCAACGGCCCGTGATGGTGCAACAGTTTATCGACGCCATCCGTGAAGGTGACAAACGCATTCTGATGATTAATGGCGAACCCATTCCTTATGGCCTTACGCGCATACCGCCCGAAGGTGAATTCCATGGCAACCTTCGTGCTGGTGCCAAAGGCGTGGGTTTTGAATTATCCGACCGTGATATGTGGATTGCTGAACAAGTCGGTCCACAATTAAAAGAGATGGGGTTATTTTTTGTCGGTATCGATGTGATTGGTTCCTACCTAACAGAAATCAATGTCACTAGCCCGACGTGCGCCCGTGAAATCAGCGCGCAATATAATATCAATATTTGTGGTCAACTACTCGACGTATTGGAACAAGAAGTTGTACAAACTCAAACCGCTTAATCATCGACTCGCCTTAGTCGATGAACAAGATCCTGACTCACTCGGCAAACCGATCAGTGTCGATTTTGCCGATGGCGCCATTGCACATCGCATTGAACAAGGCGGCGGCAAAAAGCAATTGCTTGGTAAAGCCATCGGCTGTCATAAACATAAAGCACTAAAAGTAGTTGATGCCACCGCCGGCTTAGGACGCGACAGTTTTGTGTTAGCTTCACTTGGCTGCCAGGTCACCTCAATAGAGCGTCACCCCGATATCTATGCTTTACTGCAAGACGGTTATCAACGCGCTGTTGATGCAGGCGTAGCATCGATCAACAATATGCAAATCGTGCAGGGCGATACCAGTGAATACTTAGCGAGCTTATCTGATGACCAAACACCTGACGTGGTCTATATCGATCCGATGTATCCACACAGCAATAAGTCAGCACTCGTAAAAAAAGAAATGCGTATCTTACGTCAAGTGGTTGGCGATGATCATGACAACTCAGAATTGCTAGATACCGCACTGCAACATGCCAGTTACCGCGTTGTCGTTAAGCGTCCCATTCACGCACCAACACTTACCGATCGACAACCTAACTTTGATTACAAAGGCAAGAAATCACGGTTTGATATTTACTTGCCTGCTTAACACTATTGTTACTGCCTTGTATTCCTGCTAAACCTGTAATCGTGTTGTAAGATCCTCAGCAACATCATGACCCTGCGCAGGAAGGTTGCGATGTTTCAGCAAGCTGTCAACAATATTAACCAGCAAAGCCATACCCAATGTCACTTGACCCGCAATCCTAGTCGATGTTTTTAAGGCATCATCACCGACATTGATCGCCCCAGCTAAATCAAAACCTGCTGCCTTTAATACGACAAAGGTTGCAAAACCCAAGCCTACAACACTCGCCGCAATATTCATGCCATGATGAAAATGATCCAAACGCTGTTGCTCTGGTGTTTGTCGATTATGCTGTGTATGCGCACAAGCTTGTGTTAAAAAGCCAATCACGCCGGTCAACAAAGTCGCCGCCTGCACCACATTAACGTCATTATTGGTATTGAGAACACGCTGCAAACCAAAAGCAATAAAAGCAGCGGCTGAAATCACATTCGCCACATGCGCCACTTTTTTAGCCGTATGCTGCGGATGCTCCTGATGCGTCTTTATCGCCGCATGCACATGCGAATATGTCATTGTCGCCAATCCTGCTATCAAACCCGACAATAGCAGCTTGTTAGTCAGTGACTGGTGGTTCCACAAAGGATCTGTTTTGGTTTGCATCATGCTAAATAAACTCAAACCAAAACTCTGCGCGAACACCAACGTAAGTCGAACACCCGTTGGATGCGTTAGTGCATTGTGTGTCGCTGTAAGGCAAGTACGTGACATTAATATCTCTCCCATTCCCATCAAATGTAAGGTGACACTATAAAGAAACTACGCTCAGATGCAAAATTCACGTAACGTCATGCTTGCAAAACATACAACATAGCTGAATTAGGCTTAATGATTATCGTCCCATCCTGTACGCTAACGCAGAATAAACCCGTTTAACTGGCAACTCTTCAGATGAATCTGTCTTGAAAAGTTGACAGGATGGCGGCTTAGGCGCTGGTCGCCGAGGCGGCGTTGCCGCCGCACGCAAGGCATTCAGAATCAAGCGCGCAATCGCAGGGAACTTCCTACGACGCGCTGCCTGCAAAGGCACCTCTATATTATCCTTAACATCACCAAGGCCAACATCTGCACCCGCCAATATCAATTGTTTAACGATACCTTCATGCCCAAAATAACACGCCAAATAAAACGCTGTATTGCCATATTTGTCTACGCCGACATCAAGATCAACGCCGGCCTCAATCACTTTAACGCAAGCATCTTCATCACCATAAGCAGCCAACCTTAATAACAACCCCCCTAAACTATCTGTTTGCTTTCTTCGTGATGCAAGACCCGCATTAAAATCTTCGTCCTGTTCAATTCGGCGATGATACAGCCATAACCTTGAACGCATATCATCTCGCAACGCAGCATCACATTTTAGTGTCGTCTCAATCACTAGCACGTCACTTGTCACACAAACCAAATGAAAAAAACGTTGCGCACACTGCAAGCGACCCTCAGCGGTATCATCAAAAATTTTACCCGGCATATCGTTAGGGTCTTGCAAAATCCAACGACACACTCCAGATGTAGGCACATAATGTAACTGCACTGCATGTCTATAAACTCCGCAATCAATCGTGAATCTATCCCCTCCAGTAACAACCAATGATTCGGCCAAATACTGCAAATGTGTCGCAAAATCGCGAGCTCTGTAAGTATCCGACATCGCCACAATCGGCTCAATATTCATTGCATGATCAATAACCTTAATCAACGCACTTGCAGGTACAGAATCCTGTAGACTTGCAGCAATGACACTAGGGGCGCCATCCAACAAGTGAAGAAATGATTCAGGGTATTGCAACAAAATAATACTGTCTAAAAACGCAAGACAATCCGTATGAAACTGACGCAACGCCTCAAGACGATGCTCTAAAATACTTAAGCGAATATCTACCACTCGATCATCTTCAGTATAGGCACGAACCTCAGCAGCCAAGCGCACAACCATTTTTTTTAAAGTTAACAAAAATGCTTCTAACTGATACGAGCCAATACAAGTGAACGCGTGCAAACGATCAACAAACACCGGCAATTGACCTAACAAGTATGCACGACCCGATAAATAAGCCAAAGCAAAGCATGCTCCTTCCGCATTAAGTGACTGACTACGATATAAGAGATTCATATGCGCAGTCATCTGTTCATTACTATAAACCGCTAATCCTCGCTGTTTAGCGGTTAATGCACCCAGATAGTCTAGCCCCCTGATATCTTTATGCGTTGATGTATTCACAATAAAATCACTGCTGCGATTCATTGTACGCACCAGATTAGTGGCAAAAAATGCCATTTGAATTTGTACGCATTCGATCGATGTTCGCCCCTGAAACAACTGATTGACATCTACCGACACATCAGCCACTTCCGCGGGCAGCTCTCTAAAAAATCTACAGATTGTCGCTACCGAATGTTTTTGATCAAACTCAAAATGATAACGTTGACTTGGCCTCATTGTACACTCCCATTCCTCATGGAGGGTTGATAACATAATGAACAATATTTTACAATGCCGGCATTTAGAATCTTCATATTATCTTTGATAAAAAAACAATAACTTATACATTTAGCCGCCAAACCCGGGTATTGTAATCACACAAGTAATCAATACACTAGATACATAGAATTAAATGAGCTATTCAATGTAGATGAGTGATGCACATGCCCAAAATTAATCCCGTGATTATTATTCCTGAAAATATTGCCGATGAAATATCATCCTACAACGATGACAACCCTAGAAAGAAAGCCTTTGATAAGTTTCTAGAACAGCTCAAAAGCTCGCAACTATCCAACGGCGCAAACCTAGAGCAGCTAATGGGTAAGCAAGTGTTAAGCGTTCGTCTAGAAGGCAAAGCACGCCTATTAATCACACCACATAAAGTTAAGGGTAAATTCGCCTGGGTATTGTTAGAAACGTTATGGGAACATGAATACGATAAGGCTCGGTTTCTTAAAAAAGGCATACTAAGCACTTACCTACAAAAACACAAAGAAAAAATCGATGCTTTGATTCTTGAAACAACCGAAGGTGAAGACGTTGTATTGACCGACACAACTGATGTTGATACTGCTGTCGACGATGAAGCAATTGACGTAGAGTTAATTGAAGCATGTATTTATAATAAATGCGTCATCTCGCCAACAACTACTCAAAATGAATGCCTTATCGAACTAACCAAAAAACTCAAAGGCGAGCAACTTGGCGCTTTAGTCGCAGGTGCACCAGGTACAGGTAAGACTTTATTGGCTTATCAACTGATTGAAAAGTTAATCGAAGACGACCCAGCAGCAAAAATTTGCTATGTGGCTGATTCAGCCCACTTACGTAAAATGTTACAAACACAATGGCAGCAGTCACCAACTTATGATGAATCGCTTAAAGATGCAGTTGAGTTTTACGATTATATAGCGCTTATGTATGCGACAAATCCTGATCGAACTAGCGAACTTGAAGCTGTTGATGATGAAGACTTAAAATCATTTTTTGAAGATAAGCAAAAGAAACTAAAACGTCGTGCTGCTACCACACGTATAACATCAATTAACTTTGAGCAGTTTCGACAAGAATGCGATGTAATGGCAAGCCTAGAAACACTTGAACTCTATCATGCGATGGGTAGCAGCCATACTTTATTTCCAGGAGAGGATAACGCAGCGCTGCGAGAACAGCTATGGGAAACATATCAAGCATACAATACAAAACTCACAGCTAGTCATCAATATCACCCGAAATTAAAGCTGATTGAATCGCCACCAGATAATCCCTTCGCAAGACATATAATCATAGTTGATGAGGCTTGTGACTTAAGTCGAGTTGAGCTGCGTAATCTAATACAACTGGGAGTCAAGATTATTTTTCTAGGTGATAATAATCAGGACCTAACTCATACCTCTCATACGATTGAGTTCCTTAGCCAAGAAATTGCAGACAGCTTTCCAAATCCGCATCATTACATTACTTCACTCGATGCTTCTTTTCGCTGCTCAATAAATATTACCGAAGTGGCAAGCACACTATTAACACTTAAGCGTAAAGTAACCGCGCATGGGTCAGCACTAGTTAATACCGAGTTAAAAAGTGCCATTGATAGCACTGGTAATGTTGAGCACATAAGCAATAGAAATTCGGACAGATTTGCTGCACTGACTAGCAGTGCAAACACGGCGATTATATGCCATGCAAAAGACCAAGATATGATCAGAAAAAAATTGGGTACTGACTTGGTATTCACTGTTGAAGAAATTAAAGGGCTGGGATTTCAAACAGTCATTTTATGGGAGCTCATCTCCACAAAACAAGCAATAAGATTAAATGAATTATTTGATAAAGGAAAAGTACAACGCGACGATATTTCAGCTGATGACAAACAGCTAATTACTGCATTAAATAATATCTATACGGCTTTGACCCGAGCAGAAATTCAAATAATATTAATGCAGTCCGGCAGCCATCCTGCCATTACTGCGCTGATAAATCGCATGACTCAAGACGGCAAACTGACACATGCCATCGATGAAACAAGCAATACGCCCTCCACTATCGAAGAGTGGCTTGATATGGCAGATAAACTCTATAGAGAAATAGGATTGAATGATCAGTCCAATGATATTTATGAAAGGCAAACAAAAAACATAATCGCTATAGACGGCATTGAACAAGCAAATGATATATATCGAAGACAAGTTAATATCTTAAATGAAATAGGTCAAGAAGAAGCAGCAACAGCAATTGAAGAGGCATATGGAGTCGCAGAAGAAATAATTGATTATACCGACGCCGAAGCAAAGCTTACCCCACCATCCAGCCCAAAACCTCAACTGATAGGTGATCCAGAGGAAAAGAGCACAGCACCTCCAATTGAACCACTATGTATTAAAGCTGGTGCAATTGAAGAAGCCGAAGATACAGGTAGAAAAGCTCGAGCAACAGCTATTGAAGCACGCATAGAAAATTATCAGCTTCAATTTACCACAGGGACGAGCACGGGCAGAAATAAAAGAAGTGGAAAAAAACGCGGAACAAAGAAAAAACCCTCAAAAACGAACGTAACTTTTAACAGGCAATTAGGTCAAACTCAGATTGATGCAATTATCTCTTGTAAAATAGATGAGGAGATAAGAAATATTACTGCACAGCACCTTGCCGCATTGCTGTGTGCCACCCAGGATCCAACAATACCTAACGGAAAGTTCGATGAACTCATCTTGAAAGTACTTACTATCAATCCATCGATATCAGATTCACTCGCGCGTGAAATTCAAACATTACTGCATAAAGTAGATATAAATGTAACTGTTCTTCTTAACATGTTAAAGACCAAACAGCCTTTCTTTTATATTCACGGCATTAGTGCCATTGCAGAACTAGCAAAAACAAATGATATAGTAAGTCTTTGGCTTGGCGTCACATTAAAAACGAAAGATGCGGGTCCTATAGCTCAATTGCCAGACATCTTACAAGACCATAAATCTTTTGCTCGATGGATAGCCCCAGCTGAGACTAATCCGGCTATTCTCAATGCCATACTTCAAGGTTTGGATCAAGATATATGCATAAACATTATAAACACGGAACCCAGTAATTTCGTAAAACTGATTGAGATTGCTGAGCACCATCACGGCTTCACTAGAATCTTATTAAAGCAGACAAGCAAGTTACATTCAGCTTTTTTCCATGCCTTGACTGATCCAGTATGTGCTTTGCCAACCATTGAACTATTAAAACAAAATAAAGATGATATCCCTGATAACATCTTAGTAACACTGTTCACTGCAGGACCAGATCGGAAATTGAATATAGACAAATGCTGTCCCGCGACTCTGGAAGGTCTTAATGAGCTAGCCATAATAAAACCCAGCATTTGTACTAGCCTTATCAACTTTCCTAGAGAAAGGGGTGCTACATTTGAACGACTGCTACTAGCCGTTACCACTTATTCAAAACAAGGCAGCCCACTTTTAATTGCAATGGCTAAGCATAATAAGGAAGTGCTTGAAGCAATGATTCCAGCGCTTTCATTTAAAGATGAAAGAGATTTAACACCCTTACATCAATTGGCTATATTCCATCCTAAACTATTTATGACCGCAATTAGATTAGCTGAGACCTGTACTGAAGATCCTGAGCTGAGTCGCATGCTCACTACTTGGACTAAAAACGAAGAGTACTTAATAACACCATTGGCCTCTCTACTACACTCTTCTAAACCTACTATGCGTGAGTTTATAGCATTAGCCGAAGAAAAGCCGGCTTTGTACAAAGCATTGATACATACATTCAAGCTCAACTCTGCTAACGATCTAATCTACACGGCTACAATTAACACAAAAGATAAAGATAATGACTTTAGCTGTCTTATTGATTTTTTTAACTTTGCTAATAGTCACGATGATTTTCGTAGCCATTTGACAACACAATTTATCAATGCATTTAATGTTGTACAAAGAAAAAAGGATCGTACAGATAGCTTATGTCGTATCATCAATAATTTTTTTGAACTATTCCTACCCTTCTTAGAGTTCTCTACCAAAGACAAAGAAATGCAGAAAATTTTTAATGATGTACTGATAACACTATACGATGACAATAAGTCAACACTTTTGCATGTCTCTGCCAATAAAGAAGATCCACAATACTTTACGTCTCTGTTTGAACAAGCCAAACACTTTCCAACTCTCTACATCACCATGCTGGAAGGGATGATACTAAAAGTTTTCGATAATAGAACACCGCTATTTATGTTAGTACAATTCCAGCCTGCCCTATTTTATGATTTTATTGACTACACATTAACTCATAGATCAGTAGATGAACAAAGCATCCTTATGAAAGCAATGTTAATAATGGCAGATAAGGATTGGACGGTTTTACAGCAATGCATTTACCAAGGGCAAACAAAGTTGTTTGAATTAGCTGAAAAGCAACCCATACTAATGCAATTTATCACTGACTCACTACCCCACCAAGACCGAAATTGTTACTGGACAAATATTCATATGATCGCTTATTACCTACCGAATTATATAGAAAAACTTGTCGAGTTTTGTGATGAAAGCCCCAAAGGACCAGATCGCTTGCTAGACGCCCTGCCAATATCAACACAAAAAATTAAGGGTAAGCCCGCTGTCGAATCTGGTTTGCAGATGATAGCAGAACGAGCTGGCAAGTTACCACTAACATGCATCATCAATTTTATTATAAAAAATATACGAAGCACTGATGGCGAAAGACGTGAGAAATCAATTAAATTATTAGCCAACTTTATCCAAGGGACATATAATAATGGAAATACAGGATTACACTATATCCTATATGCTAATTTACGTCGTGAACTGTATAATACTGTAGTAGAAATTGCTACAACTGAACCCACACTGCAATTAGCACTTGATGCAGCTATTGATGTTAAAAATACTGCCGGCACTTCACCTAAACAGCTTATGCAAGCTTATACTGACCACTGCAGATTATTTCAGTTAAAGGTATTACCTGAACTTATACACGTCATTGCTGAAGGTAAAGAGGCAACGCCACAAAAAACCGATCCAATAGCAAGCTCAAGAGCAACATAGTCATGCTACTGGCGGCAATAACGGTGCCAAACCTGCATCTCTGTATGCAGTGTTGGGAACCACTTCACCACTAACAGAGCAAATCTGTCGTTGTTGCTCCAAGTGATATTGATGCGAGCGCTTATTGGCTTGCTGCCGGTCATAACAACCTTGTTCATGACACTCAATTAACAAGCCCATATCCCAGTTATGCTGCTCAGCAAAATGTGCCAACGTATAACCTGCATTGCTTACCGCATAAATCGAAGCACCTTGCTCAATCAAGTAATACGTTTGAAAAAATTTCTTTTGCGATGCCGCTAACAATAAAGCCGTATAACCGTATTTATTACTACTATCTAACAACAACAGTGGCGACATCAAATATTTTAATATGGTCGGATCATCATCAAGCCCTGGATTAGATACCGCATGCATTAAGACACTTGAGTCACTACTATCACAGGCATTACGATCCGCCTGGTATTCAAGCAGCCATTTAACGACAGATTTTTGACCCCAATAACATGCCAATGCTAGTGGCGTCGCGCCATTACAGCGCACATCAATTGGCACATTGCAACACTGCACTAAATATTTAACAATATTTAAATAACCATGCCTAGCGGCAATATGAATCGCTTGATAATTATCATCACCTGAATAATGCTCTAACTGATGCGCTCTGATTATCGCTTGCATGAGTGATGCCTGCCCGGCGGCTACCGCACACAAATACAGTTCCGGAATTATTTTATCTGGATCGCCACGCCTTTTAGCTTGCCACCATTGTAATCGTCGAAAATTTGGCATACTCACCGCTCCTTGATGAATTAAATTAACAAGCGAACACATAACGAACTGGAAAACCACAAAAGAGATTTTTACTGTAACCAATTTAAAAAATGTCTGCAAATATCACTACAAAAGATATATGGATATTGATATCAGAAATTATATTGTCAATTACCTGTAACTGCGTTTGAATGAATCGTGTTTCATGTGGTTGTGGAGTAAGTCATGCACGGAGCCGTCTGCCAACTGTTTTTGTTACGCTTAGAAGAGTGCCTCATTCGAGACATTCAAAAAGAATTATTAACACCAGACACCGGCAATGTCTCAAAACTTATTCAGCAACAATATCAAAAAGAACTTCAAAAAAAACACAGCACCGACGATTTCATTGCCATACCACCCATAGCAAAAGGGCTGTGTGAACATTGCATCACGCTGGAAGGATTATACCCAGAAGATGACTACCCACAATATGATCAATACATGTGGCAAGACCAAATATTATATGGATTGAAAAAAAAAGCTGAACGGCAAATGGAACGCGTATTTACCGACCTCACTAACTGGAATATTTGCACACTACGTGCCTATAGCAATAACCAAAGCAGCTACTATGTTGGCAACCCTGTCAGCAAAGGGTTCACACAATCATTACGTGATAGATTCTATATGCACATCAGTAGCACCTTAGCCACACTTGGCAGCAACCAACAATTTGAATGCGCGGTGCAACGCGTCACTTTGAATGCTATTCATCATCATACAGTTATCCCCAATCTGTTCGACATACTGCTGATTAATGAATCAAAACCGAAGCCTCAACAGCCACAACCTCAAGACGATTCACCCATAAAAGAACGTATAGTGCACATCCGTCGCTTACCTCCAGACAAAGAAGACCTGCACTAACCATCTGTTTATTAGTATATTTTTATAGCAAAAATGGTCATGTGAATTCAATTGCATAATGATTGCGCAACCCCTATCATGGCTGCACTTACAATAATTGAGCAGCATATGAAACTTACAAAGCAGATAAAAAAAATAGTCGCCGTCAGTATATTAGGTCTTTCAGTAGCCTTCGCACCCAGCCTTGCCAGTGCCCACAGACACTATGGACCACGCCATTGGCACCATTGGCAACACCGTCATTTCTGGCGTCATACCCACACTGACCCAGGAGCGGTACTTGGCTTATTAGCCGTCGGCACCGTAGCTGGCGTGATCATCGGCGCTGCCGCCAATGACTCTCATCACTACCGCCGCTGCCAAACTGAAATCCGTCACCACCGCCGAGTGCGTGTTTGTTATGATGAATACAATTAACGCATAGCAAACGATGCCATAAACTGGTACGCTTATCAGCATGATTTTTATCGATTGGCAACAGTCTCCTCTGGTAGACTTTCAACATCTACAAGTCAGTAGCAAACCACACTATTGCGTGGTAAGCCCTGATTGCCGCGGCGAACGCTGCATTAAGTCACCCATTTTCTCCATGCCTATAGAAAAATTACAAAACCAATGGCAGCAAATGATCGCGAGACAACCGCGCGTTACACTCTTAAAAAAAGACAACGCCAAACATCAGGTTCAATACGTGCAACGTTCAAAATGGATGCGCTTTCCTGATTTAATAGACGTACAATTTTCTAGCCTCGATAATAACAAATCCACCTTGCAAGCCTACAGCCGCAGTATCTATGGACACTCGGATCTCGGCGTCAATTGCAAACGCATGAAACACTGGTTAGCAGAGCTCAAATGACAACAGACAATATTCAGCAAAACATTGCACTTAAAGAACTCAACACCTTTGGCATCGACGCACAGGCCCATTATTTATACCAAACGACAACAGCCGAACAATTAAGCGAAGACCTTGCTCAACTAAAAAGCCATGGCATGCCATTATTTGTGTTAGGTGGGGGTAGCAATATTTTACTAACCGGTGACTACAGCGGCATTGTGATTAAAATGGCAAACCGCGGCATAGAGGTGGTAAGCGAAGACAAAGACTACATTACTTTGCGCATTGCTGCCGGAGAAAACTGGCATCAGTTGGTCATGCACTGCGTTGAAAATAATTATGCCGGCATCGAAAACCTTTCACTGATTCCTGGCTTAGTCGGCGCCGCTCCGATACAGAACATTGGCGCCTATGGCGTCGAACTGAAAGATGTTTTTATTGAACTGTCAGCACTCAACATTGCCACTGGAGAAACAAAAATGTTTAATGGCGAGCAATGTCGATTCGGCTATCGCTACAGTGTGTTTAAAGCGGAATATAAAAACCAATTTATTATTACCGATGTCACACTGCGCTTATCGAAACATGCTACGATTAACACCAGCTATCACGGCATTAGTGAGCAGCTGAACAAAATGAATGTTACAACACCCACAATAAAAGACGTTAGTAACGCGGTTATTGCTATTCGCCAACAAAAGCTTCCTGATCCAGCTATCATTGGCAATGCTGGTAGTTTTTTTAAAAACCCAGTTATTAATGCTGAACTGTTTAATCAATTACACCAGCGCCACCCTGAAATGCCTAACTACATCGTAGACGATAAAAGATATAAGATACCTGCCGCCTGGTTAATAGAGCAATGCGGCTATAAAGGTAAACGCGTTGATCAAATCGGTGTACACGATAAGCAAGCCGTGGTGTTAGTTAATCATGGTAACGGTGCTGGTGATGCCATTGCGCAATTAGCTAAACAAATCCAGCAAACGGTGCTCGAGAAATTCAACGTGCCATTGGAAACTGAAGTTAATATTATTTGATTGCATAAACTATCAAAAAATACATTGCTGGAATTGCACCTTGTTCAACGCCAGCCTGCCAGGGACACCTTTCTCCCGATCGGGCCTCCCTGCCCTCGTGTTCCTTTACGTCCCTATACCACACGCCGCTCGCAAGGTGTCCCTGGCAGGCTGGCTCACGAAAGCAGTAATTCCAGCAAGTTGTAATGCACTTTGAATCAAATAGATAGTAAACTGATGGCTAAATCTGCCCATTGACTATACTTACGTCACTATATATAAGGTGTCGGGAAACAGTAATGAAACGTTGGCTGATCAGTATCATCACTTCTGTTGGATTAATCGCAAGCTCAACACTACTCGCCGATGAGCTTTTTGTCGGGCGTACCGATAGAATTTTCTCACCGAATAATACTACGGGCAACACGCTAGCCAGCTTAAAAATACAACTGAATAATTCCAGCTCTTATTCAATACCCAATACCAGCAATGTTTTAAGAGTGCCGCATTTAAAATTACCACGACAAAATACTTTTAATATTCGTTGCACAACAGCATCCAGCCAAGCCGGCGTTGGTAGCCAAATCTGTAATGCCATTCGAAGCATGAACATCACCGTACCTAAACGAAAATATTCTTGCCTGGCCGTGAAGTTTGTACCAGGCTCACAGGGCTGCAACACTGCGCATTGTTATGCAGTCACTCATGCAGGCGGTGCTCGCAGTGCACCGATTTTCTTTATCCAACTGAAATCAGCTAAACATCATAGCGAATGCGAGCTATTTTTACGCTCTACTAGTTAAGGCCTCATACCAAAGCCATGCCTATTCGGCAAGCTAGCGGCGGCTGCACCGCCAGTGTGCCCGTTGTTAGCACGGCGTCTTTCATTAATTTTATATCCAGCGTAACATACACCAGCCAAAACAGCGGCGCCACCAACTCCACAACCTATAATAATGGCCCAGGCTTTAGCTGTTGTTAAAAAGCTAGCGCAATTAGTTTGAGAATTCCTAATGCTGTTGGACAATGCTGAACAAGCATCCTCCGTCATTGGTGTTGATTGCGTGAAAAACGCTGAGAAATCACGGCACTTGTAGTTTGTTCTTGGAATATTATCACGGCAAACCGCTAATGCCCCTTCACCTGCTTGCTCAAATGCATTTTTTAGCGCGCCTGGTATATCATCACGAATGCAGTTAACAATCGCCTTAGCGCCCACCAAATCCAAACAACCATCGCCGGAACTCACCGAATTTGAATCAACCGCACCTGCACCTTCATTCAGTAAGGTTCGCGTGCCATCAGCTGCCATTTCCCATACTCGGTAGGTGAAATCTTTGCAAAAAAATGTCAATGACGGACATGAACTGCCGCCTTCAGAAAAATCAACAACAATTTCAGATTGCGCTTGATGTGCCAATGCTAATACACCTATTGCTACACCCGCTCTCGGATTAAAACTCATAGTTACTCCCACAGTAATTTTAAAATACAATACCCGGGGTTTATAACATAACAATTTTTGTATTACTAGGTTCTAGAAAGCGCCAGCATGGCCAGCGCCAATCAAAATACTAAAATCCGAAAGTATGCCTTGTACTCTCAACCGGATCAAATTCTTCTTTAGGCATATCTGGAAGCGAATCAGTTAAACCCTTCAATTTAGCGTTAAAACCAGATGTTTCAGCTAATTTTTCCGCATCTCTGAAACCTTGCTGTAACTCTTTCCTGTTCTGCCAAGCGCCAGCTCCCATAGCTGCCACCATTGACGTATTAAAAAGGCCTGCTGCTAATTTCGATCCTCTCATGTTTTGTCTCCCACATTTGTCCATTAGAAAAGATTGCAGAATATAGAATTATGAAGAATCCGCAAGTGATAAAAACCTATGGCAGGCTATATGTGCATCAATTGCTCAATTACTAAACGTTATATTATTTTTTCCTGGATCCCGGCTCGGAGGCCGGGATGACAGAGCCAGGAGACAGGATGACAGAACCGAGCGCGATGATGACAAAGCCAGGGGCCGGGATGACAGAACCGAATGTGGCCATTACAAAACCAAGAGCCGGCTGAAAATCCAGTTTATGATATACTCTTATAAAGTAAGCCAATGGCAGCATAAGGAGAATCACCATGGCAACTGCAGGCATCCACGCATTCGTTAGCGGCAAAGTGCAAGGCGTATTCTATCGTGACTCCACCCGTGTGCAAGCCACACAACTTAAACTAACCGGTTGGGTGCGCAATATGGAAGATGGTCGCGTTGAATTAAAAGCCTTTGGCTCAGATCAACAATTAAACAGGCTTGTAGCCTGGCTAGAAACCGGACCCATGTTAGCTCGCGTTAGCAACGTGCAAGTCGCCAGCATCCCTTTTGAAAAACACAATGAATTTCATATTGTGAAACATGTGACCTAATTATTCATCGTGTAAAAAGGTAGGGGTTTTCTACCCTTTGGAATACGTTACACACAACTGGGCAATAATCTTACCAACGTATCTTACTGAATATTAATAACTTATTTCATCATATTATTTCATCCTAAAAGACTAGAATCATTAATATAACATTAATTATAGTTATTTATAGTAGCGTTATGGGTTACATAAATTTATAACTATTGAGCAATAAAGTGCGAGCAGAATTAACTGAAAATCAAAAAGGGTTGCAGTCAGTTATACAAACAACCTTCGATCCGCCACCCTATATACCCTATGGTGAAGCAACCGAGGACAACACTCAGTGGTTTGGCGCCACACGTGGTGCGGTCATGCTAGAGCGACTGGTGAGAACACTGCAAGATTACCCATCACTGGTGCCTGAAGGATTACAAGATAACTTCGGACGGTTCAACGATAACGATTTATTGAATTTACAAAAAACTTAGAGGCCGTTTGATTAAACATGACTCACCGCTCCCAGCGTAATTTTTATCAT
>JARGOB010000006.1 GCA_029212925.1 Coxiellaceae bacterium
TTATTTAACTTAAACTTGTCCCCAGAACTGCAGAATGATTAAGATACAATCCAGAGATTATAAAAAGGAGTTTAAAATAATGATCATCAAAAAAACAACATTGGCACTGTGTTTGGTTAGTTTCTCAATTCCAGTGTTTGCTAACCCAATACAATGTAAAACGCCAAAGGTGGGTGTACAGCAATGCCAAGCGACCGGAAAAAACCCATCGAAACTGTATGCGATTAATAATATGCCCTATGCATTATGTGCGAAATCGTTGTGTACGATTGATAAAAAAGACCCAAGCAAAGCCAGTTGCTTGTGTCCGATTCATCAATCAAAAGGCTGGATGGCGCTATCATTTTCACCTAATGATTATCAACAAGCGCAACCAAAGTGGGTGCAATCATCAACTACGAATACAGTGCAATCCAACTTTTCGTTAGCGGATCAAGCTAAAACACCTAAAGCTGAGAATATTACGTGCCAATCAGACCAGGCTAAGCCGTGGGCGGATTGCTTTGGTGTGCGCTGCACGGTTGATAGCCATTTGATGGCTACTTGTATTTGCCCTGTGACAAATTCAAAAACGTTTGCCATTAGTGGGCCGGGTGATACCAGTAAATGCAATACACCAAGCGGTAAGGTCTGGTCGGCTACGACATCCGATTTTAGCGGCAGTAATACCGCATTTATTAAAGGCAGTTATCAAAAGCTTTACCCGACTGCGCCAGTGAGTCAGTGAGTCTAAGCCATGCATAAAGTCTGTAAATAATTGGTGGGGTAACTGCCATAGCCAATAAGGCTGCTAGGAGTACCTTTCGAGCGGCGTACGATACAGGGATTGTAATGGAGTACGAGGATAGGGATATCCGCTCGGGAGAAAGGTATCCCTAGGCAGCCTTATGGTGCATTCGTCAGAGGGTTAATCTATATATTTAGTCTGAATTAGTATAAAATTAATTCAATTTATTGCGTTAGGAGTTTTTATGTCGAATCAATCGGATACATTCTGGCAGTGTTTTCAGCAGAAAGATTTTACGGGTGCTACGAAAGCATTGTCTGACCTTGGTACGGAACAACAACAAGCTGTATTGGAACAGCTCTATCAAAAAGGCAGCAATGCACAGCAACCGTTTATGGTATCCGTCCTGCGACGCAAGTTGCATGATGGTGAAACGTTTGATGATTTTTATCAATCGTGGCAGCCAAATCCAGCGGCATGTCAACCCATAGAAGAAGGTGGTCAAACTTATCGTCAGTTTTTTCCGATTGCAACGCGCGTGGTGAATGGTGTCAATATTGAAGACCCATCTGACATTATCAGTGTTGGTTTTAGCTGGGTAAAGAATGATGAGGAGAAACAAGGTTTGTTTGATTACATCGAGTCAGCCAGCCAAGGTAACGATGAAAAAAATGAAGCGCGACGAGAAGGTATTCATAAAGTAGCGGATGGCGGTTTGCTGGGTTTATTTGTCGTCGAAGCCGATGATAACTTAGGAGCACCATTTTAATGCGTAATTCACCAATCAAGACATTACTGATTAACGTTATTTGTTTTGTCGCCACCTATTATATTGCGATTATTTTGCATGAGTATGGCCATGGTTTTGTGGCTTGGTTGTATGGATTAAAAGATTCACCTTTCGATATCATTTACGGTGGTTGGTATTTGCAACACGTTGATGAGGGGGTGAGTTACCACCACCTTAGGTCGATACAAGCGTTTCATCAAGAAGCCTTTGTAGGTATTGGAGGTACCTGTGTGACGTTGTTGTTAGCCTTTTTGAGTTTGGCTATGCTGAATTGTAAAGCAGTACTGCAAAAGCCAAGTGTGTTTACATTTTTTTACTGGTTATTAATCATAAATATGGTCGCATTAACGCAGTACTTTTTCTTATCGGTGTTTTCTGATGGCGGTGACATGGGCCACTTTGTACATGGTCTGCAGTTTTCACCGTGGTGGGTGTTTATACCCGGCACGATTTTTATTGCTGCAATGCTCTATCGCATTTTCGCGATTGAAATTGTTAAGGCTTATAAGGTCATGCCATTAAAATCAATATGGACGCAGCGCTTATTGCTGTTGCTCAGTTTGGCCACTATTTTTTTAATGCTTTATATCCATCAATACAATCCTATAGCGGATAATGCAGGTAACCTGATTGCGCAAGTGTTAGCGATATTTTCAATATGTTTAGTGCCTATTTTGTTTTTCGTCTTTAATCCGTCCAATCAGTGGATTAAACAACGCTGAATCAAATTAAAATTTAACTGAGGGTTCGCTAGTCTGAGTCAAAATTGTTTGAATTTTGAGAGGCGCAGTGGAGTTTACTTTACGTTAAATGAGCAGCGCATCGCAAAAATTCAGTCAATTTTGGCCAGAATAGTAGAATCCTCAGTTAAATTTTTTGTGGGCAGCGGAATTGAGCTAGCACATGAGGTATGAAAGGGTTAATAATATCCTGCGTAGTAAGCATATATACTGCTGATTGATTACCCAGTTGCAAAGTCAGTTGATATTGATTGAGTTGATCGGTGGTGCGTAAGCGCGCATGATCGATGACTTTGAACCAGGCCCAGGGGCCGGTATAGGTCTTGGTTATTGATTTACCTTGATCATTTGTTAGCTGCATAGTGACAAAGCCTGGGTTGGGTCCTGGCCAGCTAAATTGTTGGCTCGTTAAATGCTTGTCTGTGATGGTATACATTTGTCCGGCAATATTTAAAATAGCGCGCTGGGTGTGTGGGTTAAGGTGTGGTGTATTTAGAAAAAACTGTGCGCTGGCGTGATGGCTTCCTGGTTGAAAAAACATTTTACGTATCAAGGCTGCGCGGGTTAGCATGTCGAGGTGTTTTTTTGATAAAGCCAATTGCTCATCGTCTAGTGTTTTCATTTTCCAGTGATGGTTGTTTATATCGATATATGGGTTGAAGTAGTGTTGTATAAAGCCATCGAGTGTTCCGTTGGGTGCAAAGAAGTGATTGAACTGTTTGATTGCGATAACCGATTTAGCGTAACTGAATACGGGGTAGCGTTGTTCGATGGTGGCGCGGTAATGTGGCAGAATATCCTTTTGCCATTGCAATTGAATGTATTGCTTACTTTTGACTAAACTCATGTGCCAAAAACGCTGACCGATGGTGCTTAGCCATTGGTTGATAGGGCGGGGTAATTGTTTGGCAACCGCAAGGCTGAGTTCTAGGTCGTCTTGTGTGTCGAGCTGGTTCATGCGGCCGGCGGTAAATGCAAAACTGGCAGCTAAAGGATCTTTATTGTTTACGATAGCATCGACTTGTTGTTGTAAGGTATACAGTGCTGCTTGAAAACCTTGATAGCCACGATTTTTTTCCAAGAAATTTGACATCGGTGTGGGCGTGTCACGGTGCAGTGTCGCATTGTTGTTTATGGTAGTGACTAATTGCCATAAGCGGCTATCAGGTTGTTGCAGTTGTTTAATCAGCTGCGATATATCAGATAAGTACGGTGTTGGTTTTAATTGGATGTGTTGCAGTAAGCTCTGCCAATGCAATTGAAACTGTTGCAGGTATTGTGTTTGTACTTGTTTAATTAGTTTTAGTGAGTTGCGATGATTATTCCATGTTTGTTGGATGTGACCGGTTACCCAGTCGCCGTGTGCTGCTTGCGGTGCCATGGCAGGAATTTGTTTTTGGTAGACATTAAAAAATAAAGCGCTGCTGTAAAGTTCAGGAACGGCTAGGTTATCTGTGCGTATGCCTTTGGGCAAATCTACACTAAAGTCGATAGGCACAAGTGCGTTGGGGTAATAGCTTTGAATCACTAAGAAGCTGATTTCTGCTGGACTGAGACTTTGAAATTTAGCACGACTGCGAGCAAGTAAATTAGCTTGCGGTTGCCAGGTCAGCATGTGTTGCTGTAAAGCTTGATCTAATGCTTGATGGTATCGTTGTGGAATAAATTGTCGATACCAAGCACGTTGAAACTTAATGTTTTGATGCGCAGTCTCGCTGGCCATGACATAAGCCTTACAAGCGTTATAGAGTGCTAACGGGTTTCTGCTAGTTTGATCACTTAATTGCTTAATGGTTAGCTGTTTTAGATAGGGTATAAAATGTTGTTCAAGATCGGTTTGATACTGGTGCTGAATACGTTGATACACGTTATCCAGTTGATGCATGCCCAGCCAGTGGTATTGGTGTACATTGCTTTTATTGATAAGGTCTACAATTTGTTGTTCTGATGTTAGTCGAGATTTCCAGTGATTTTGATGTGTCAGTGACTGGCTGAGTTGTTGTAGCTTTGTATCCAATTGATGCGTTTTACGGTAACCAATAAACCAGTAAACACCAAGCAGTGTGATTGACAGCACCAATAATAACACCCAAGCCAGTTGCAGTGATTTATTGGTGGTTTTAGACATGTTGTTACACTTTTTGTTGTAGGGCACGATAACCGATATCGTGGCGGTAAAAACGTTCAGACCAATTAATTTTCTCGGCGGCTTGATAAGCCGATTGCTGTGCTTTGATGATGTCTTCACCTAAGGCGCAAACGGCTAATACACGACCACCAGCAGTAACAACGTCGCCGTCTTTTTGTGCTGTGCCAGCATGAAACACTTTAACCTGATCATTGTCGATGGTATCTAAACCCGAGATGGTGTCGCCTTTGTTATAGCTGAATGGATAACCGCCAGCGCATAACACGACATCAAGTGCTACGCGTGGATCCCATTGGGTGCTGACCTTATTCAGCGCACCATCGATAGCGGCTAAACACAGCTCAGCTAGGTCGGATTGCAAGCGCATGAGTATAGGTTGTGTTTCGGGGTCGCCGAGTCGGCAATTAAATTCGAGTACGACGGGCTTACCTTCTGGTGAAATCATTAAGCCGGCATATAAAAAACCGGTGTAGGGTGTGCCATTGGCTTGCATGGCGTTAACGGTCGGCTCGATGACTTGTTTTAATATAGTGGCCTCAAGTGCATCGTCCAGTAATGGTGAAGGTGAGTAGGCGCCCATGCCCCCAGTGTTAGGACCTTGGTCGCCATCATCACGACGCTTATGATCTTGTGAGCTAGCGAGTGGCAAGATATTGTTACCATCGACCATCACCATGTAGCTGAGTTCTTCACCTTGTAAAAAATCCTCAATCACGATGTGATTACCGGCCTCACCAAATTGTTTGTCGGTGAGCATCGCATGTACAGCTGCCTCGGCTGCCGCTTTATCTTCAGCGATGACTACACCTTTACCGGCGGCGAGTCCATCGGCTTTAATGACTTGCGGGTATTGTTGGTTTTGTAAATATTCGACGGCTGCTGCTTCATTATCGAAGGTGGCATAGGCAGCAGTAGGAATTTGCTGTTGTTGCATAAACTGCTTGCAGAAGGCTTTTGACGATTCCAGTTGGGCAGCAGCTTGACTGGGTCCAAAGCAAGCGAGATTTTCGGCTTGAAATTGATCGACAATGCCAAGGGCTAGTGGTGCTTCTGGGCCAACAACGGTCAGTTCAATGTGATTTTTTTTAGCAAAGTCGATAAGCGCTGCAATATCAGTTGCTGTAATGTCAATATTGCTGATACCGTCTTCGTGCGCCGTGCCGGCATTACCTGGTGCAACAAACACATCACGTACGTTTGGTGATTGTGCCAATTTCCAAGCGATCGCATGTTCGCGCCCGCCACCACCTACGACCAAAACTTTCATTTCACGTCCCATTATCTAAAGTGCACTTATTCTAACGGTTCACTCTAGGCGTTGCAATCATGGCGGTTGCCACCTGATTTACAGCGTACGGCAGTGTATCACCCCAATATAGTAGAAGGTTTAATGACGAAAATGGCGATGGCCAGTAAACAGCATGACAATGCCAGCTTTATCAGCGGCAGCAATCACTTCTTTATCGCGGATTGAGCCACCGGGTTGAATGATGGCGTTAACGCCGGCATCGACGGCGACTTGTATGCCATCGGCAAAGGGGAAGAAGGCATCGGATGCGACAACAGAATCTTGTAATGATAAATCGGCTTGTTGTGCTTTGAGTACAGCGATTTCAGCAGCAAATACACGACTGGTTTGGCCGCCACCTAAACCAAGCGTTTGACCGTCTTTAGCAAATACAATGGCGTTTGATTTCACGTATTGCACCACTTTCCAAGCAAATAAACAGTCTTGTAATTGCTGTTCTGTTGGTTGCTGTTGCGTTGCGACAGTTAAACCACTGGCATCGAGTGGTAGCTGATCAGCTTGTTGAATTAATAAGCCACCTGACACGGTGTGATAAGTGTATTGTTGTTTATCATTGGCTTTGCCGTATTGCATGACGCGCACATTCGGTTTGGCTTGTAAGCAGGTTAATGCCTCAGCGCTAACTTCAGGTGCTAAGATTACTTCGACAAATTGGTTGGCAATGATTTGCTTGGCTGTGTCAGCCTGTAAGCAGTGATTCAAGGCAATAATACCACCAAAGGCAGATTGCGAATCGCATGCAAAGGCTTTTTTATAGGCGGCTAATTGCGTGTCAGCTTGTGCGACGCCGCAAGGTGTGGCGTGCTTAACGATCACGCAAGCTTGTTGCTGTGGATCAAGCGAGCATACGCAACGTAGTGCGCCTTCACTGTCCATTAAATTATTAAATGATAGTGGCTTGCCTTGCAATAGTTTGGCTTGTGCTAAGGTGCCAGATTGCGCTGGGCTGAATTCATAGAGCGCTGCTTGTTGGTGTGGATTTTCACCGTAGCGCAAATCCATTTGTTTGTGCAGTTGTGGTTGCCAGTTATCAACAAAGACCGATTCATTTTTTTCGCTTTTTTTACTGTCGTCATTTTGCTGTGACATATACTCTGCGATTGCTGCATTATAATCAGCCAATCGCTGGAATACTTTTTGCGATAAACGTTTACGTGTATTGAGATCGGTGCCGCCTTGTTGTTGGCATTGTGCTAATACGCTGTCGTAGTCGGCAGGATCGATAACCACGGTGACATCTTGATGATTTTTAGCGCCTGAGCGCAGCATGGTGGGTCCACCAATGTCGATATTTTCAATTGCTTTAGTGTAATCGCAGTCATCTTGCTGGATGACCTGTGTGAACGGGTATAAGTTACACACCAACAGGTCGATAGGCTCTATATTATGTTCTGTCATTACAGCGTCATCTTGGCCGCGTCGACCTAATAAGCCACCGTGAATGATGGGGTGTAAGGTCTTTACACGCCCGCCCATGATTTCAGGAAAGCGGGTGACATCACTGACTTCAGTCACAGTAACGCCGGATTCTGTAAGTAGTTTAGCTGTGCCGCCGGTTGCCAAAATAAAAACGCCCAAGTCTTGGAGAGCTTGGGCGAATTTTACAATATTGGTTTTGTCTGACACGCTAATTAAAGCGCGTTGGATCTTAGTCAATGTTGTACTGCTTGATTTTTTTGCGTAGCGTACCACGGCTAATGCCTAAGATGATAGCGGCTTTGCATTGATTGCCACGGGTGTACTCCAGTACCTTTTTAAGTAGCGGAATTTCCATTTCGGCTAAAACCATTTTGTACAAATTGGCAGGATCTTCACCGTCCAATTGTGAAAAGTAGCGGTCCAACAGGTTTTCCACACTGTCGCGCATTGATTGTACGCTTTGTGAGGTTGTTGCAGCGACTGGCGCTTCAACGACATCTGATGTCATGACTTCTTCTAGCATTGCTGTTCCTTCCAACTTAGTGACTCCTTGTTGTGATTAAAAAGAATACTTCCCTCTAAGGTTGATCATTATATCACTAGATTCTGGCGATACAAGACCTTAAGGATGGAATATTTGACATTTATTTGTCAGACATTGGCTATAGTTTAGCGCTAATTGATGCTAGTCAGTATTTGGATTCCGCTGCTATAATATGGACTAGGGTTCAGGGGGAAATCGACCAGCATGTCAAATTTCATTTACAATTTTGTACGCAAGAATAAATTGTCCACTTATTTGGGCATTGCTGGCGTATCGCCGCGTGAGACTAAAGCGGCATTAATCTGCTGGCGTATTTATATTTCACTGATGTTAATTATTGCCTTTTGGTTACTGATTCAATGGCAGATAGAGACGCTGGGCGAGGTTGACCCCTTGCACCGATTAATTGCTAGTGTGGTCGTTTGGTTATTTTTTGTTGTTGAGCTGTCATTACTATTAGCCTTCGTGAAAGACCGTCGAGAGTTTATAAGGCATAACTGGATGTTGGTTGTGTCCATTTTGGCTGGTGTGGTTTATATCATTTTTTTTCACAATCAACACTTATGGTTTTTACGCGACTTTCAGCCAATATTGGCGGTATGGTGCATGGTGCCATCTGGGCGCATGATATGGAATTATTTCGCTGATGGTAAGCTGAGTACCACGTTGATAGCGAGTTTAATTATTGTTGTGGCATTTGGGTTGTTGGTTTCTGGTATTGATCCGAATGTTAAATCTCCTTGGGACGGTATTTGGTGGGCATTGGCTACGGTTTCAACGGTTGGTTATGGCGATGTGGTGCCAGCGAGCGCATTGGGTCGTATGTTGGGTGGCGCATTAATTATTATGGGCTTGGGTATGTTTGTGATAATTACGGCCAACTTCTTGGCGATTTTTCTGAAGCGTGAACGTAAAGAGTTACGTGAATCGGAAGGTGAAATTAAGCAAGTGTTGGATAAACTTAATGAGATGCAAAAAGACCAGGACAAGTTACAAAAGAGTGTAAAAGATCTCGAAAAGAAACTGAGTCGTAGAACATCAAAAAAAGAAACCAAAGACTGATGCGTTTCCTAACAAACTAGTTCGTGGATCTTTGCACCGAGACGGTAAGGTCTGAGTTTTCTCCCTGAGCCACTTCATCAGTAAACTTATGGTGTTTGAAAAACGAAGCGACGCAATCGCTGATGATGCGAATGGCTGTGCCGACAGGGGTAGTGGCAGCGGGTTTAAATACACCGTATGAGAATTCAATTGATTCAGCAACCGTTTGACCGTTGGTGTTGGCGGCAAACATATAATCTAATACTTTATTGTGGGTGGTATTAGTTTTATCTAATTCATCTTTTAATTCAGTTTCGTTGAGTGCTTTATTGGTTTTACTGTCTTTAAATTCAAAGTACTTTAATTTATCAGCGCCATAATGTTTTTCGATAAAGCGGTATGCTAGAGCGCAGCCGGAGCGATTAACGGTTAGGGTTAATTTGCGTTTAGGTGTATCACCCGCTTGTGGGTTGGATTGTTGGTGGTCAAGCATAATCAATTCTAGTCGATTTAATTGTTCACCACTGTCGGGGTGTTTGACGGCGGATTTCATGCATAGAAAATGCACGATGGCTTCTAGCCGTGTTTGTTCGGTAATCAATAGTGCTTTAAGGCTGGTGCCTTCACCATTGACGGTGGCTTGCTTATTGCCTAGTTCAATGGTGCCGCCGGTTTGTGACGTAAATAAAATACTACCGGGTGAAGCGCCTGGCGTACCGGTTTGAAAGCTGTCTTCAAGGCTAAATTTTGAAGTGGCTGTGTCATAGCTGCGATTTTCAAGTTCGCTACTATCAATGGCTTGTGGGTTGGCGGCATCGATTTTACCTTCCAAGCGACGTTGATTGTTGCGAATGGTTGTATAATATTGCGGGTCATCTTTGCTAACTAATGGCTGCGCCATTTGCTGACCGGCGATGATGGGCATGCTATTGATATCAACTTTGTTAAGGTCTGCTTGCCATTGTGAAATTGTGCTATTGGCTATCATGCCATACATTGGATTAAATAAGCCTACTGGGTAAGCGGCTAATTTTAATAGGTTATAGCCTGCTTTTTTGATGTGAGGTTTTTGACTGATAATATTATAGTCATTCAGTAATCCGTAGACAGCAGTTGCAGTAATAAAGTAGGGTAAAGTGCCTGTTAATGAAGAGGCGATGAGGGCGGTAGTTTCTGCTGCCATAAACCAACCGGCTGTCCAGCCAACTAATTTACCGGCAAGGCCTAAACCCATACCTCCAAACATCACGGTTTTATTGATCATGCCGCGGGTTTCGGGTGAGATAAAACTGGATTGCATAGCAGTAAAGGTAATAACGGATACCACTGGGTTGACTGATAAATACTGGTAAGAGTTTTTTAGCATGGCTAATGGTTTGGTGAATCCAAAAAATCCGGCGTTCGGTGCAATGCCAGTAGGCAGAGTAACGGCGCTCAGGTGATACAGTGGATTCCATGGCGAGTTTGTTGCTACCGCTGTATTATAAACCCCCATGATGGATACACCAATGCCAACCATGGGCGCGATACCATTAAAAAAGTTATAGGTGGTCCAGCCTCTTGATAGGAATGAGGTGGCACCTGGAGGTATTGATGCTTTGCCACCGGTGGCTTGGCCAATGAGTTGGTTAAACATGCCGGGACCAGCTTGCGGTCTGCCATAGATATCAATGCTTTTACGTTGCAGCGCGCTGGTTGCTGTGCTGATGACACCGTAAGGATTGCTGTAGGTGAGACACGTTAAATTATCAATAAAATTCCATCTGCCGTCCCATGCAAACTGTAAGGCGGAGGCAGTGTCATAACTGAGGCGGGATACTTGTTTTATTATTGCCATCTGCTGTATTCCTCTGTTCCTTTAAGCTACTGGTCGTGCCATCATGCCGGGTGTTGGTGCACCGCCGGTCTCACCAATCGTCATGGATGAGCAGGTTGCGGCGTCGGGTTTAAATAGCCCTACTTGTTTCTTTAATACACTGTCGATCACTGCGCCAATCGCATCCTTACAGTTTTTGAAGTTCGTGTTTTGATCTTCCATTTGTTTGGCATGTTGTGGACCTTTATTTTTGATCTCAGCTTCAGTGTGTAATGGTTTATCCGTTAAGCCCTTAATGTTCTTGATTTGATCATCGGTTAATATTTTACCGGTGACGGTGTCTTTGTACTTAAATTTTAAGTGTTCGGCGCCTTTAATGCTAGCCGTAATATCTTTGTGCTTGGCAATGGTGGCGTATAAAAGTTCAGTCGGTGCTTCAACCGTAATGGTGTATTGCTTTAATTCTTCTGGGTCGGTGATAGAGGCGGTAATCAAGCCTGCGGTTTGTAAGACACCACTTAATACAAAGTTGGTATCATTTTCGGCTTTACCAGTGGTTTTCGATTTAAACGTTAAGCGGTTTTTGGTGAGCTCCATATGACCCGTCATATAGGTTTCGTTTTCACCGTCTTTGGTTTCAGTGTTTCTTAGGAAATCAATGGGAATGGCTTCACCGGTGCGGCGTAGGGCATCGGTAAAGTTATAAACCACTGTGCTTTCACTGCCATCTGTATTGGTAACTCTCTTTAATAGGTTGCCGCCAATGGATACGCGAAAATATTCCGGTGCTTCGAGATCTTCTTTATACTTTTCCCACCAAGGTGTGACCTGCTGTTCGAGCAGTCTTTGTTGTTCTTCTTCCTCTTGCGCGCGTTTAGCTTCTTGGTCTAATCGGCTGCGCTCACGCAGCGTTTGGTCGCGACGGAAAATGCCATAGCCGGCAGCTGCGACACCTGCTGCTGCAAGGCCAGCATAACCCCAGGTATTATCGCTGGGTTGTTGTTGATGCGCGCGAGGTTGCGGTTCTGGTTGTTGTGGCAATGGATTTCTGGTAACCCTTAAATCTCTAATTGCAGCGGCTAATCTTTCTTCTTCCGTGAGTGGTGGTGCAATCAAACGCAGTGGTTGTGGACCGGCTGGTTGTTGTGCGGGGAGTGGGTTGGTGTCGCGACTAACAGTAACATCAACGGCATCTAGCTCATCGCCTTCTTCCGCAGCTTGCTGACGGGCTTGCTCTTGCGCAGCTCTTGCTTGTTCTTCCACTCTTGCTTGTTCATCTGCGACACGTTTAGCTTCTTCTGCAGCTCGTTGTGCTGCTTCTTGCTCTGCTCTTGCTTGTTCTTCAGCAGCTCTTGCTGCTTGTCGGGTTGTCCGTCTGCGATTGGCTCTAGTTATCCAGTCTGGAAAAGAAGGTGCCGTCGGCGGTGTACCTGTGAGGCCTTGCAAGCTCGGTGCGCCATGAAGAGGAGCTGTAACCGCACTATCGCTTTGTGGTGCGCTACTGTGTAATGGGTTTAAATATGGAAGCCTTGATGATAGATGTTCACCCTGCATTGATCTGCCGTTTACTCGAATAGTGACTGGGCTTGTCATGGATGCTTCAGGTGGAGTTACAGGAACTGCTGCTGGCAGTGGAAGGCGTGCAGAGGTAGCCTTTTTGGCATCAGCAGGAAGTAAGTCAGCTGCAATTGGATTGACTGCTGGATCGCTATCTTGAGTTGTGGTGCTGGCATGAGTTGTAGTGCTATGTGGTGGAGGCACAACGAAATCAATCTGAGTATCTGATTCAACCATCAAGCCCTGAAATGAATGGGTGTCACCTGTAGCTGCAGGGGTAAAGTCAATAGAGACAGCAGTGGACTGGGTGTTAGGGACAGCGCCAGTATTGGTGTCTACGGCATCCGCGCCAGCTCTTGGAAGGCCGGTATTATTGATTTGATTTGCCAGGCGTTGCGCAGTTGCTTCACAGTCAACGCTCGCAGGTAGTTTAATGTCAATGCGGTCACCAGCGGGACTGGTGAAAATAAATGTGCATACTGGATCATCGCCACCCTGACCAGTGTTGGTAGAGCTAGATTCTAGTTTAGGGGGCTGAGCAGCTGGCATGCCTTCATGCGGTGTTCTAGCATCAACAGTTGTAGGTATTGGGTTGGGTACGGAAACTGGCTGGCCAGTGCTTACAGTAACAGCGCGGCTGTGATCGACTGTTGGTTTGGCAGCAGCGGCCACTCGCTGTGCTTGTGCACGTAATACCTCTTCTGGAACGTCACGTGTTGTACGAGTAGAGCGTGCGGCGGCAGCGGCGGCTGCTTCCTGGGCGACGCGTTGTTTTTGTTCTACCCGTTGCTGTACCTCTGCACGTTGCTGTTCAAGGCGACGTTGTTCAGCTACTTTTTTTACGTGTTGTTTAGCGGCGACTCGGGTACTGATTGTTTTGCCATGGCGTTGGTGTCGTCGCGATCCAGCTACCTTGCGTGCTGGTGATTGTTCGGTGGGCTTTCCTTGCAATTGAAATGCATTGGCTTGAGTAAGTGCGCGAAGTTCTTTTTTTCCTGCTTTTTTTGCTTGTCTTGCAACTGCACGTTGTTCTTTGCGAGTTGGCTGTTCAGGAGCAACATCCACATCCATTGGCTCAAGCCAGTGAGGTTGAGCAGCTACAGGAAATGGCTGTAAGCCTGCTGGCAATATGCCCATGCCATTAAATCTCATGGCAACGTCTCTGCCTGATGGGGCGGCGGCGTAGCTGGAGAGTGCCGCGCATGTGCCAGTGGCATCATAGGGTGTTTGTGTGCCAGGGCCGGTGTTATTAGAAAATGGCATACCGGGTTCTACTCTAGCAGCGCTTGCTACGGCTGGTAAAATAAATGCCGCAGCTTTCATTAACCTTTTTACAGAGATGTCTCCTCCGTGACGACTTGGTCGTGGTTTTTTAGGTGTGTTGCTAGTAGGTGTTCTTTTGCTTTTGGTTGTAGCTGCTGGTGCAGCTTTTTTGGGCTTTACATGCGCAGGTGCTTTAGGGGGGGGCGGTGGTAAATCATCACGAACCTCAAACGCTTTCACAAAACTTACAGCTGCTGAAAAGCGACTCAGTGTTCTGGTGAGCATGTGAAAGCTAAAGTAAGCATTAGGGTCTGTGTCTATTGTTTCACTTAATGAGGCAAGCTTAGCTTCAACTTCATCGATCGTCGATTTGATTTGGTAAAACGGTTCAGCAAATTCGCGATGGGAAGGGCGGCGGCCAATACGGTTGATTTTGTATAGTTGCTTTCCTAGTTTTTCGATACGGGCTAACAATGACTGAATTTCGCTATCTGCATATTTTATTGCGAAAGTATCATCAGAGACTTCAACAGTTCTGAAGCCGGTAACATCTCCGATTTTGCGGATATAGGCAGCGGGGTTAAACCAGCTTGATCCTTGCCATTGTGTTTGTGCTTTTTCTTCTGCTAATTGTGCTTGTTTACGCGCGGTAAGCTCAGCAAAATGTTGCTTTGCTTTTTCAGCTAGTTGCGCCTCAAGCTTTTGCATAGGCGCTTGTTGCTGTTTGCGAACTCTAGATTTTGGCATGATAATAAAAACTCAACACAATAGCTGCACCTATCCATTCACTTTTATATACATTCCATGTAAGTCATTCAGTGTAAACGAAATGGATTAAGGATTCCTTAAAAATGGCCGAAATTTTTAGGTGGTTTTAATAAAAAAATCAAGCGGTAATGTGATTATTCAGTACGCTTCGATATAATGTTTACTTAAGGGTTTGTTGGAAGTAATCAATGATTTACGGCCCGCGTGGTCCTGCGGTAAAAATGTCATGGCATTCATCACTGCTGTTGGGCTCCTCATCTTCAGCTTCAGTGTCTGTAAGCGTGGCATCAGAATCTGTGTCTTCTTCAGGTTCATCTTCAGACGCGCTATCGATCGAAGCATATAAATTATCTAATTTATCAGTAGCTTGCTGGGTGAGTGGCTCGCCATTCCAGTTAATGTCTTCTGCGTTAAGGTCATCACTAGTGATGGCATTATAAAAAAAATGCTGATTGGTTAGTTGCTCGATAATAGTGCTCATGGTGGCGACAGGAATAACTGTCATGTGAGTGGTCATTAATTCGTAAGACGTCTGCAAATAAATGGAATACAGCCGACGTTGTGCTTGTGTCGGAGAAACCACTGTTGATCGTAACTGGTTGATCATTGTGGAGAGTAGTTCGTAAGCGGCAAGATTTGCCTTAAAGGCATCAATTTGGGTATGCTCTTCAGCTGAAAATAGTGCTCTCATATGGTCTCTGGCTCTGTACTGTTTACTATGTATGTTTTGGCACTATATCATGCTGTCCAAATTTTGCCAGCGTTGATAAGCGCTTTCGAGTTGATTTTCCAGCTCAGAGAGTTGTTGCTGTAAGGTTTTAGCTTTGTCGGGGTGGTTTTGATAAAGCGTGGGATCAAGCAGCTGTTGTTGCAAGTCATTGATTTCATTCTCAAGCTTTTCAATAGTTGCGGGTAGCTTTTGTAATTCTTGCTGCTGATTAAAGCTTAATTTTTTTTTGTTACTTCCAGTTGCGGTTTTTTTGCTGGGCTTAGCTTTGGTATCAGTGTCGAGGTCGTCAGTTTGTTTTGATTGGCGTAAGTAATCATCATAACCACCAATGTATTCATTTATTTTATCGTCCTCGAACACTAATGTGCTAGTGACGACTTTATTTAATAAGCTACGGTCATGGCTTACCAGTAATAGTGTGCCTGGGTAGTTTAATAAAAATTCTTCCAATAACTCTAAGGTTTCCATGTCGAGATCATTGGTTGGTTCATCAAGCACTAATACATTCGCCGGCTGCGATAAAATTTTAGCTAATAACACACGGTTTTGTTCACCACCGGATAAGGTTTTAACTAAGCTACGTGACGTTTGTGGTGTAAATAAAAAATCTTGCAGGTAGCTGATGATGTGTTTTTCTTTGCCATTAATAGTGATTTTGTCGCGTCCGCCAGAAACATTATCAATCACCGTTAATGTGGGGTCTAACTGTGCGCGATGTTGGTCAAAGTAGGCAACTTCTAACTGTGTACCGCGATCTATGCTGCCAATGTCGGGTTGGTTATTGGCGAGTAATAAATTTAATAGAGTGGATTTGCCGCAACCGTTCGGTCCAATAATACCAATCTTATCACCGCGTAAAATAAGCGTGGAGAAATCACGTATTAATGATTCGCCATTGTAATCAACACCGACACCTTCCGCTTTTAATACCAGCTTGCCAGCATATTCGGTTTTTTGTTGCGCTAATGATAAATTACCCTGACGTGAACGTCGTTGTTGGCGTTGTTCGCGCATTTTTTCTAAGCTGCGCACGCGGCCTTCATTTCGGGTGCGACGCGCTTTAATGCCTTGACGAATCCAGACTTCTTCTTGTGCTAATTTTTTGTCGAATTGGTGTTGCGCTTCTGCTTCAGCCGACAGTTGTTGTTGCTTATGTGCAACAAAACTGTCGTAGTCTTTATCCCAGCAAATCATTTGACCAATGTCGAGTTCAAAAATGCGGGTGGCTACACGTTGCATAAAGGCGCGATCGTGCGTAATAAATATAATCGTTTTGTGACTATTGATTAAAAACTTTTCTAACCATTCAATGGATTCAATATCTAAGTGGTTGGTCGGTTCGTCGAGTAATAAAATATCAGGGTCGTTGACCAGGGCGGCTGCTAATAATGCGCGTCGTATTTGGCCGCCGGATAGGTCATCCATCTGCCAATCGGGGTTTAAATTCAGTTGCGATAAGGCTCTGTCCACTTCATGGCTTTGCCAATCGTATTCGGCTTGATGGGCGGCACTGACAAACTCATGCACGCTGCCACTGAGCTGTTGCGGTACGGTTTGTGCCAATGTGGCAATGGTTAAACCACTTTGTTGTTCGAGCTGGCCACTGTCAGAGCTAACATCACCTTGAATCATTTTTAACAATGTCGACTTACCCGCGCCATTGCGACCAATAATCGCAACGCGATCACGGTTGTTGACTTGAAAACTCAATTGGTCGAATAGTGGGTGTTCACCCCATTGCAAGCACAGCTTTTGTGCGCGAAGTTGGTTTCTCATGATTAACTTTTTATACCGTAGCCTTTGTGCATGCACCACCAACAGGCAGTGAATAATATAATATTAAATAGCAGTAACATGCTTAACGTAAAATATTCGCTGTAATCGGGTGTTCTGCCTAACATGGCAAAACGGAATTGTTCGATCACGACGTGGATAGGGTTTAAGCGCGAAATGGTTTTCCATATGCCGGGCAGTTTGTCGATTTCGTAAAATACGCCGCCTAGGTAAATGAGTGGTGTTAAGACAAAGGTGGTGATGATGGCTGTATCGTCGAATTTACGTGCAAAAATACCATTAAAAAATCCAGCTAAGCTGAATAAACAGCTGCTCAAAAACAAGGTGACTAAAATTAAAAACCAATGATGGTAGTCAATGTTAGTAAAAAATAAGCTGACAATCATTAGAAAGAAGCCTAAGACCACGCCACGGAAAATACCGCCGCCGACAAAACTGGAAATCATCAGCCAGTTGGGCATTGGGCTTACCAGTACTTCATCGATCGAGTGAATAAATCGTTCGCTATAAAAAGCGCTCACCACATTAGAGTATGAGTTAATAATGATAGCCATCATGATCAGCCCTGGGGCAAGGAAAGTCATGTAACTGAAGCCGCTTATTGTGCCGACACGTGAGCCTAGCACGCCGCCAAAAATTAAAAAATACAAAATGGTATTTATAATAGAGGGCAAAAATACTTGTGGCCAAATGCGTAAGATGCGGACTATTTGCTTGTGCAGTAAACCGTAAAAAGCAAACCACATTTGTGTTGCCGTCATGCGGGTTCCCCTTGGCTGTTTTGTTGCACGATATCCATAAAGAGCTGCTCTAAACGGTTGACCTTATTTCTGATGCGATTGACGGAGACTTGTTGTTTGCGTAAAAATTCAATAATCTCAGTCAGGTCGGTTTGTTTGGCGATATCAATTTCGAGTGTGTGGCTATCGATTAAACGTTGGTTAATGGTGCCATCGATGGCTATGGGGTTGTTCCACGCTTGTGACAGATGTAACACAATGGTTTCGCATTCGAGTGTATTGAGCAGGTCTTTCATTGATGTTTTAGTAACCAGTGAACCTTTATTAATAATGGCGATGTCGTTACACAGGTTTTCTGCTTCTTCCAAGTAATGCGTAGTGAGGACTATGGTTAAGCCTTCACGGTTGCGTGCCTGTAGGAAATCCCACATTTGTTGACGAATTTCAACATCAACACCGGCTGTCGGTTCGTCCAAGATTAATACTTTTGGGTCGTGAATTAATGAACGTGCTACCATTAAACGCCGTTTCATGCCGCCAGAGAATGAGCGCACGATATCATTGCGTTGTGGCCAGAGCTCCATGGCTTTGAGCAGCATTTCTGCGCGCTGTTTTGAGCGACGTCGTGGAATGCCGTAGTAGCTCGCTTGGTGATAGAGGATGTTGATCGCTTTTTCAAATACGTTGAGATTGACTTCTTGTGGCATAACGCCGAGGTAGCTTTTAGCTCGGCCTGGTGCTTGATCAAGATCGTGTCCCATGATGGCAATGCGGCCACTGGTTTTATTGACCAAAGAACTGATCATGCCAATGGTGGTGGTTTTTCCGGCGCCGTTTGGTCCAAGCAGTGCAAAAAACTCGCCTTGATTTACCTCAAAGCTAACATCTTTTACCGCTTGCGTGCCTGAAGCGTAAGTTTTGTTCAGGTGTTCAATGGCTATGGCAGGTGTCTTATTATTCATGGCGGGATTATATCACGAATTCTGTTTTGTTCATCCCTGTGTTTTTTTCAGCTATTCCTGCTTAAATATTCCCCATGCGTAAAGTTAAGCGGCAGCTGCAGCAGCATTGTCGGGCATGGCATCAATAATAACTTGGATTTGTCCATCTGTGGCTGCCGTCAGTTGTTGCTGCCTGTGAAACAGCCGCCCATATTGACGTAAATCTCTGACTGTTTTTGAGCAGGCAAGTAGGCCGGCAAATATACTCACGGCCGCAATTCCCATGTAAGCCTCTGAGCTCATTGGCGGTTGATGCTGTTGAGTGTAGTCGTCGTCTGAAAAGCTATAGCTTATATCTCTAGATATGCTTGTTAGACAATAGGTTGTAATGCATACGCAGGCGCCTACGAATAAGCCTCTCAAAGCCGCATATTTGATCATTTGTTGATTTGGTAGCCGTTGCATTGCCGCACCTAATGGTCAATAAATGCGCATATTAATGTTTTTTTGAATGGACTTCAACACTTATTCGGTCGTTAAACCAAGTGATCGGTCAGTGACTCATCGAAATAGTCTTTAGACTGCATTTCAATCAGTCGAGATGCGGTACGTCTATATTCGAATTCCATGGGGCCTTTGGGGTAGAGAGACTCTGCATCGGCAGCAGCGGATAAGACTAATCGAATGCGCTCGTCATAAAATACATCGACCAATTTAACAAAAGTGGTGATTAAGTCTTCTTGGCGTTCACCAATAATTGGTACATTAGAAACAAGCACGGTGTTGTAAATTTTGGCTAATTCTAGATAATCATTTTGACTGCGTGGTAAGCCGCAGATCGCCGGGAAATCAAACCATATGGTTTTATCGCTGGCTTTGATGACTTCAATGGGTCGATCTAACACGATGATCTTCTCATCAGAGCTTACTTTGCCTTTTGAATAGTGCTTAAAGCTTTGCAGCATTTCATCGTGCGCTTTGTCATTCAGTGGCGTGTAATACACACCCGCTTCTAATAGGTGTCGTAAGCGATAGTCGTGTTGGGTTTGGATATTAATAACTGTGGTGTTTTGTTTAATGAGTTCAATTGCTGGAATGAAGCGTTCACGTAGCATGCCATTTTTATACAGCTCATCCGGTGCGCAGTTAGAGTTAGTGACTAGGCAAACGCCATTAGCGAATAGCGCTTCTAGCAATCCGGCAAGTAGCATCGCATCGGCAATATCAGAGACGAAGAACTCATCGAAACACAAGATGCAGGTTTCACCTGCGATTTTTTTAGCTAATAATTTAAGCGGGTCTTTATGGCCTTGTAAAGTTTTTAATTCGCGGTGAATACGTTGCATAAACGCATGAAAATGGATACGCAGTTTGTTTTCAAACGGTAAACAAGAGTAAAACATATCAATCAGAAAGCTTTTTCCGGTACCGACATGACCCCACAAATAGATACCCTTAATAGGCTTTGGTTTTTTTAAGCCGATCTTAGTGAGTAGTCCTTGGTTTTGTTGCTTGATCAATTCGTCATACAAGGTTTGTAACTGCTGCATGATTTCCATTTGACGTGGATCTTCGGTGATTTCACCTTGATCAATTTTCTGTTGCAATGTTTTTAAAGGGGTCATAGTGCAAGTTTAGGCTAGTTTCAGTGCGATTGCTGCGAGGCGTTGGCCTAGGGTGCGGCAGCATTGGGCTTCTTCTTCACTGATGTCGGTGTCGTTATTAATCGCATGATGGCTGGGGCCATAGGGAGTGCCGCCACTTCGTGTTTTTGTTAAAGCGGGTTCGCTGAATGGTACACCGGTGATTAGCATGCCATGGTGAATTAAAGGCAGTGCCATTGAAATCAACGTGGTTTCTTGGCCGCCATGCAAAGAGGCGGTTGACGTAAATACACCGGCAGGTTTGCCGATCAATGCGCCGGATTGCCAAAGACCAGCGGTGCCATCCCAAAAGTATTTCATGGCAGCAGCCATATTGCCAAAGCGGGTAGGGCTGCCTAATGCGAGTCCGGCACAACCTTTTAGATCATCCAATGTAACATAGGGTGGGCCATCATTGGGTACGGCTGCGTCGGTGGCTTCACAGGTGGTTGAGACGGCAGGTACAGTACGCACGCGTGCTTCAACACCATCGACTAATTCAATGCCGCGCGCAATCGCTTGTGCTAGTTTTTCTGTGGCGCCGTAACGACTGTAATATAGGACTAATATATATGGCATATTAGATCAGCTCCAACACATTTTTAGGTGGGCGACCTAATACGGCTTTTGTGCCATTGGTGACAATGGGGCGTTCGATTAATATTGGGTGAGAGACCATGGCTGCAATAAGCTCACTCTCGGTTAAGTTTTCATTTTGTAAGCCTGCCGTCGTGTATGCGCTTTCGGTTTTACGCATCAGGTCACGCGGCGATAAGTCGAGTTGTTTTAATAACGACTTTAGTTCTTTTGCGCTGGGTGGGTTATCTAAGTAGGTAACGATGGTTGGTGTAATGCCATTTTCTGCTAATAAATCCAGTGTTTGACGCGATTTCGAACAGCGCGGATTATGATAGATGGTGAAATTGCTCATTGATTCTTCTCTTGGGTTACTGGTTCTGGTGGTTTATCGCGATATTGTGGGGTTACTACACCCACCGAGATAATCATTTTAAAGGCTTCTTCAATCGTGATGTTCAGTGGTTTGATTTGTTCTTCACGCACAATCATCATAAAGCCTGAAGTTGGGTTCGGCGCTGTGGGTACAAACACCGTGATATTGTTGTCCATATCGGTATGCGGGAAATCACTGTTGGTTTGGAAGCCTACACTCCACACATCTTTGCGTGGAAACTCAATGAGAACGGCGCGACTAAATGCTTTTTCGCTTGGGGTGAGTACTGAATGAACCACTTGTTTGGTGGCGCCGTAGATTGAGCGTACTAACGGAATCCGTGCTAGTAATTTTTCCCATAAATCGACTATTTTATGGCCGAGAAAGTGACTCACCAAAATCCCTGTAATAAAAATAACCAGGATGGAGATGATAATGCCAAAGCCAGGGACATGATGGCCAAATAATATTGATGGTTGGTATTTTTGTGGAATAATGGCTGCAACGCCATTAACTAACTTCAGTAAGAAGCGCAGTATAAAATAGGTGACCAGAATGGGCAGCCAAACCAGCAGACCGGCAACAATGTATTTACGTAATCGACTCATGAGGGAAAGCATACTGTAATTTATTGATGCTGTCAGCCATTATGTCTTTGCTGACAGCCTTGTCATCCCCGATTTGCGTTTGTCATCCCGGCCCCTATCCGGGGTCCAGTCAGATAGTCAAAATAATTAATTTACTTTGTGTCATCTTGGATTTGCGTTTGTCATCCCGGACCCCGATCCGGGATCCAGTCAAAAGGCAAATAATTAATCTATTTTATGCTTAGCCTGGTTTATTAATCAGCAATGCTTCGCGTTCACCATCAGCATAATGATAGAAGCAGTACGTTACGCCATTGCCCATGTCTCTTTGGTCAAAAAAGTGTAAATTGTTTATCAATTTATTTAATTGAGCGAGCTCTTGTTGTGGGTTTTTAGTATCAGTGGTGGGTATAAAGGTTGACAGTTCCCACGCAAGATCCGTGCCAAATGTGTCCACAGTGTATGCAGAGCTAATGACTTCATGTACTTTAATGTGTTGGAAGCCAACGGCTTTAACGGCGGTTTCTGTTGGGCAGGTGATGGCAAAAGCACTTGATAGCAAACCTGTTGTGATTAATAAGCCTGAGAGTAAGCTTTTTTTGATGTTCATAGTTAAGTCCCTAGTAATTATGTTATTGATTGAAAAGTGCCGCAGTCTATCACGATCTACCTAGGGTCTTCTAGTAAATGATTGGATGTCTCTGATGGCTGGCGGTGTGCGTGTGATTAGCTCACCAGTGATTGTATTAAATGCTGATGCGCCACCTGTACTGACTGCTCTGAATAAGTCATTTCTACGCTCAGTATCGAGCATGTCTCGTCTCTTGAAAAGGCTCATCTCGGCTATTCTGCCGGCTGTATGTGGGTTACTTTTTACGGTTTGATCCTTGAAATAATCTCCCAGCATAAAGGTTGCCATTAAGCTGAGCGGTAATGAGATAAAGCTATAACCAGGTAAAACTTTGGCAAGCGTGTAACAGCTTGTTGATAGTAAAAAGACGGTTTTGGCGTCATCGAAGTTGAAATTGTACTTTGCCATACTAAACTCCCACAGTTAGTTCAGGCGTGATTATAGTGTCTACACCATCTAAATACTTGTTGAAATTTAACTGTCAGTTGACGTACTGCTTGATTTTTTATCATCAGACTTTTTGCTGTCAGTTGATTTACTGTCGACGGCTGCTGCGCTGCTATCTGTTTTGGGTTTAGCTTTACCTTTATCGCGAAAGTCGGTGACATACCATCCCGTTCCTTTCAGCTGAAACCCGGCGGCGGACACTAATTTCTTGAGACTTTCCTTATGACACTCTGGGCAGGTAGTGGCGGGGTTATCACTGATTTTTTGCAGCAATTCGCAGTGGTGGCCACACTGCTGGCATTGGTATTCATAAATTGGCATAACTGCTCTCTGTTCATTTTGATGGCGTTATTTTACCAGCTCTCCTTATGAATGAAAGCACTAAGGTGTTAAAAAGTTCATTTGTAATGACAGGTTGCCGATTAGAAGAAATAATGTTTGATTAGAAAGAATAACCCCACTAAAATGCCGACGCGTACAAAAATATTGCTAAAGATTGCGCGCAGTCGCAGCAGTTCTGAGATGTAACCAATAAAGTGACGACGTATCAGCTTAGCAATGAGTTTGCGACTGACTGGGGTAGCTCTACCTTCTAATGGGTTCTCATGAATAGTGATGTCAGGGTTATGGTTTGCTTCAATAAACACACCACCAGATTTAGCCATCGGTTTAGTGATATCTTCACAGACAACATCGAAGCCTGTGTAGTTTAGCCCCAAGGTTTTGGCAGCATACGCGGCCAATTCGGCATTAGGCTTACAGATCATGGTGCCGAGTGAGCGAATGGACCCGCCACGTGATGAGTTGGCTGTATAGCAGAGCATGACTTCTTGGTCCTTCTCGGGGATAGTTTCGAGCGTTATATTTTGCTCGTTGAGGCAAATTCTGACTTCTTGATCAACTTCGATCAGTTGCATGGTGACGTCAGCTTTTTTCTCTTGTCGTTTGATATTAGCTTGATCAATCAGTTGTTGAATAGTTTGTTTGCCATCGCCTGTGACATTGGCTGATTTGCGTTCGACAACGCCAATGACTTTGCCATAAAACACTAATATTCGGTAACAAGTGAGGTTTGCATGAAACTCTTCAACCGACATTACTTTGTGCTCTTTAAATGATTCTTCTAAATAACTCAGCAGTGTTTTTTTATCTTTAATGTTGCATAACACACCTTTCCCTAGACTTGTATCTACAGTAGGTTTAGCCACGAGTGGGTATTGTAAATCTTTAAATGAGAAATTGCCTTCTTCAAATTCTTCGCGCGTTATACCAATGGCTTTGGGCACAGGCACACCAGCATTTTCGAGCATTTTATTCATGCAGAATTTATTTTTGGATAAATCAATGGCTGAGCCACTATTAAACGGGGTTGAGCCACCACGAAAAAAATAACGGTGCTTACCGAATCTAATAGCAATAGTATCGAGATAGGTAAAATCTAACACACGACATTTTAACTTTAATGCGGTTTTTAGATAGATTAAGGTGTTGTTGTTCATTTTCCGCCCTGGTTGATTGCAGTATGAAATATAGTATAGGCAGGGTGGATTAAGGTTTAATTAAGTAATTATCTGATAACGGTGTTTAAATTCAGTCAGTTAGATGTTGAGTGGATCCCGGCTCGGAGGCCGGGATGACAGCCTTCGGCCGGGATGACAGCCTTCGGCCGGGATGAGCTTAATCCTCATCCCATTTCAGTGAGCCACCTGCTTGATACTCAATCACGCGGGTTTCAAAGAAGTTTTTCTCTTTTTTGAGATCCATCATTTCACTCATCCAAGGGAAGGCATTTTCAGCGCCGTCGTATTGTTCAGGCAAACCAATTTGCTGACAACGACGATTGGCAATGTATTCTAAATAGCCTTTAAACATCTCGGCATTCAGGCCTAACACGCCGCGAGGCATGGTGTCATGTGCATACTGCACTTCAAGGTCTACACCGCCGCGAATTAATTCAATCATTTCTTGCTGGAATTCAGCTGTCCATAATTGTGGATTTTCCGCTTTGATTTGGTTAATGACATCAATGCCGAAGTTACAGTGCATGGATTCATCACGCAGAATATACTGGAACTGCTCAGAAGTTCCGGTCATTTTACCGCGACGTCCCATGGCTAAGATTTGGGTAAAGCCAACATAGAAGAAGATGCCTTCGAATACCACATAGAATGCAATCAGGTCACGCAATAAGCGTTGATCATCTTTAATGGTGCCTGTATGGAAGTTAGGATCACCCAAGCTGTTGGTGAACGGTAATGCCCACGCGGCTTTGGTTGAAACGGATGGTACTTCGCGATACATATTAAATACTTCAGCTTCATCTAAGCCTAAGCTTTCAATCACGTATTGATATGCATGGGTATGTAATGCTTCTTCGAACGCTTGGCGTAATAAATACTGACGGCATTCAGGGTTAGTGATATGGCGGTAAACGGCTAGCACTAAGTTATTCGCGACCAATGAATCAGCGGTTGAGAAGAATCCAAGGCTGCGCTTGATGATCATGCGTTCATCATCAGTTAGGCCATTTGGATCTTTCCATAAGGCGACGTCAGCAGCCATATTGATTTCATTGGGCATCCAGTGGTTGGCGCAACCGGCCAGGTATTTGTCCCATGCCCAGGTGTATTTAAACGGTACCAGCTGGTTTAAGTCAGCACGGCAGTTAATGATTTTTTTATCATCAACGGCAATGCGCGCTGCACCCATTTCTAATTCTTCTAGGCCAGTGGCACCGACTTGTTCTGCTGTGTCTGTTGTAGAGGCAGAGGCAACGGCATTGTTGCTGTCGCCTTCGTAATCATTCCAGTCTAATAAGCTCATAGTATTTTCCTTGTTATTGGCAGGCTTCGCAGTCAGGGTCAAGAATCGAACACGCTTGTGGTGTTTCTTCTTTCTGAACTGCGTTTAACGCGCCGTCGTTAATGGTGGCTTTTTCGCTATTGGTGGCACCCATGCTACGCAAGTAATACGTGGTTTTTAAGCCGCGTAACCAAGCCATGCGATAAGTGATATCCAGTTTCTTACCCGAAGGTTCAGCCATGTATAAATTCAATGATTGCGCTTGATCGATCCATTTCTGGCGACGTGATGCGGCATCGATTAACCATTTAGGTTCGACTTCAAACGCGGTAGCGTATAAGGCTTTAAGCTCTTCAGGTACACGGTCAATGTTTTGTACGCTGCCGTTGTAATATTTTAAGTCATGCACCATCACTTGATCCCATAAGCCGCGCTGTTTTAAGTCTTTAGCAAGGTAAGGGTTGGCGATAGTGAATTCACCCGACAAGTTCGATTTTACAAACAAGTTTTGGTAAGTCGGTTCAATCGATTGCGATACGCCACAAATATTTGAAATCGTTGCTGTCGGTGCAATCGCCATCGTATTGGAGTTACGCATGCCTTGTTTTTTGACTTTCTTGCGCAACGCTGCCCAATCCAAGGTGCTGCTGGTGTCTTGTTCTAGATAATCACCACGCACTTTCTTGAGTTGTTTGATGGAGTCGAGAGGCATAATGCCTTGATCCCACAATGAACCTTTATAAGTTTCATAGCAGCCGCGCTCTTTAGCTAAGTCGCTTGATGCGCTAATGGCGTGATAGCTGACTGTTTCCATGCAGACATCAGCAAAGGTAACCGCTTCGTTAGACGCATAGGGAATGCGTTGTTCATACAGCGCATCTTGGAAGCCCATGATGCCCATGCCAATCGGACGGTGTTTAACGTTTGAGTTTTTCGCTTGCGGTACTGAGTAATAGTTAATATCGATAACGTTATCCAGCATGCGAATCGCTGTTTTAATGGTTTTTGCTAGCTTATCACTGCTTAGTTTTCCGTCAATCATGTGTTTAGGTAAGTTAATGCTACCTAAGTTACACACAGCGATTTCATCTTTGGATGTGTTTAATGTGATCTCGGTGCACAAGTTCGAACTGTGTACGACACCGACATGTTGCTGTGGTGAGCGAATGTTGCATGGATCTTTAAAGGTTACCCATGGATGACCGGTTTCAAATAGCATCGATAAGATACGGCGCCATAATTTAACCGCTTTGATTTTCTTGGCGCGAATCTCACCTTTTTCGGCTTTGTCTTCATAAGCCGCATACGCTTTGCTAAATGCTTCACCGTAGCAGTCATGCAGTTCAGGTGCTTCATCGGGGCTAAACAGTGTCCACTCTTTATCTTCGAATACACGCTTCATAAATTCATCAGGAATCCAGTTAGCAGTATTCATATCATGCGTACGACGGCGATCATCGCCAGTGTTTTTACGCAGCTCCAAGAATTCTTCGATATCCATGTGCCATGTTTCAAGGTAGGCACATACTGCACCTTTGCGTTTGCCACCTTGGTTCACGGCAACGGCTGTTGCATCGGCTACGTTTAGGAACGGCACAACACCTAATGATTGACCATTGGTGCCTTTAATGTGCGCGCCCATTGCGCGAACCGGTGTCCAGTCGTTGCCGAGACCGCCAGCAAACTTGGAGAGTAATGCATTGTCTTTGATTGCACCGTAGATGCCATCAAGATCATCTGAAATCGTGGTTAAGTAACAACTTGAAAGTTGTGAGCGAATTGTGCCGGCATTAAATAATGTCGGTGTCGAGCTCATAAAATCGAAGCTTGATAATAAGTCATAAAACTCTATGGCACGTGCTTCGCGATCATCTTCTTGAATCGCAAGGCCCATGGCAACACGCATAAAGAATACTTGTGGTAATTCATAACGCACTTGTTTTTCATGAATAAAATAACGGTCGTATAACGTTTGTAAGCTCAGGTAAGTAAATTGTTGATCACGTTCGCAATGCAGCGCATGCGCGACTTTATCCAGGTCAAAAGTAAGTAATTCTTTATCTAAGCGACCATATTCGACGCCTTGTTTAATAAATGCTTTGAGTGCGGCGGGGTAAAGCTCGGACATCGACTGTTTGTCGAAGTCGTGTTCAATGCCCATAAAATCCATGCCTTCGCTATACAGTTCAACCAGTAAGAGTCGCGCTGTAACGAAGGTGTAGTTGTATTCGGTTTCAACCAGTGTGCGCGCACTCATGGTTAATGCTTTGTAGACGTCTTTAATTTTAACGCCATCAAATAAGTTATTGAGTGCATCTTTTATGATCTGTTTAGGGGTGACGTCAATCAAATCTGCGCAGGCATTTTCAACTAAGCGGTTGAGCCAGCCAAGGTTCAATGCGTGCTTGCTGCCATCTGGCATAACGACGTTAATCGTTGGGTGGGTATCTTCATTGCTTTGTTGGCGCATTTGGTTGCGACTTTCGCGATACAGTACGTAACTTCTGGCGACTTTTTGCTCGCCGGCGCGCATCAGTTCTAGCTCAACTAAGTCCTGGATGTTTTCGATATTGATGGTGCCGCTGGAATTCCAGCGCGTTTTTAGCGCGTTGGTGATGCGGGCTGTCAATTTTTTGGCTATTTCGTGTACACGATCAGAGCTATTAGCGCTATCACCTTCAACGGCAATAAAGGCTTTTTTCATAGCGATGCTGATACGATCGGCGTCAAAATTAGCGATGGTACCGTTGCGTTTTATAACATAAAACTCACCAGGAAGGGCGCTTTTATTCGGGTTTTGCGCATCAACTTGACTGGTATTGGCATCGGTTTCCATTTGGTTATCCATGGTCTCTCCTTTCACACACGCGTGGTGGTTGTTATTTTTTTTCGGTTGATTAATATAGGTAATGGCGCTGTTCGCTGGACCTAGCTTCATCCCTAAACCCCAACATAGTGGGTTATCAATCCCTGATAAACACAAGATAGTGTGTTTTAGAAAAAATAGCAAGAGAGTATCCTGGGGGTATTCTGTGGATAACTTGTGGTAATTCTGAGGGTAACCGGTAGGTCATCTGGATTCAAAAACTTACTGCTGTTTTCTCATCTGAAATTTTTTATGAAGTAATGCAAACTTGACTAGTATTTTATAATGTAGTACTATATAATATACTGCAATATAAGGTAGTACGTGAAGGTGGTGATTTATGGGCTGGAATATTGGCTACATTGCTGCGGTCGAAGATTGGTTTGAGAAATTAACGAATGACAAGCTTAAAGCAGTTGCTAAAGAACTAAAGCTGTTAGAGTATTGTGGCAGTGAACTAAGGCTGCCACACAGTAAATCGCTAGGTGCAGGGTTATTCGAGCTGCGCGAACGTCGGTTTGGATTAAGACTATATTATTGTTTTCAGGAAAGGAAAGCTGTTTTAGTATTATTAGGAGGTAATAAATCTTCACAAGAAAAGGATATCAAAAAGGCTAGGGAAGCACTAAAGACTATTACTGGAGGTTCGAAATGAAAGTGAAAAGCTTTGAAAAATATCTTGAAAAACGCTTGGACAAAAAGGAAATTGCTGATATTGAAAGGGCAGCAAAGGTAGAATTTGAGATACTATCGGCTCTACAGAATGATGTCGCCCAGGATTTAGTCAAGTTTATGTCAGATAAAAACCTCGGTTTTAATCAAGTGGTGAATCGGTTGGGTAAAAGCCCAACGCAGGTTTCGAATATTATAAAAGGTAATGCAAACCTAACGATGGCTACTATCGCTCAGGTGTATGCGATGATAGGCAAGAAGGCGCATATACGCACAAAATAAAAGGAATATAAATGAAATCAAAAGCAGCCGTGGCATTTCAGGCGAAATCACCATTGGAAATTGTTGAAATTGATGTGGCCAAGCCGCAAGCCGGTGAAGTAATGGTTAAAATGCATGCAACCGGAGTGTGTCATACCGATGCGTTTACATTATCCGGCGATGATCCGGAAGGTTTATTCCCTAGTGTATTAGGCCATGAAGGTGGTGGCGAAGTGGTTGAGGTAGGCGAGGGGGTGACGTCGGTAGCCGTCGGTGATCACGTGATACCCTTATATATACCCGAATGCCGCGAATGCAATTATTGTCACTCTGATAAAACCAACTTATGTCAGGCGGTGCGTGAGACGCAGGGTAAGGGCGTGATGCCAAATGGCAGCAGTCGCTTAAGCTATCAAGGCAAGTCCCTATACCATTACATGGGTACATCTACTTTTTCTGAGTATAGCGTGATGCCAGAAATAGCATTAGCGAAAATTAACCCCAAGGCACCATTAGATAAAGTCTGTCTATTAGGTTGTGGTATTACGACAGGTATCGGTGCGGTATTGAATACGGCCAAAGTCGAGCCAGGCGCCACGGTTGCTGTGTTTGGTTTAGGCGGTATTGGTTTGAGTGTAATTCAAGGTGCGGTGATGGCTAAAGCGGGGCGTATTATAGCGATTGATACCAATCCCGAAAAATTCACCATGGCGACATTATTGGGCGCGACCGATTGTATTAACCCCAAAGAGTATTCCACTCCAATTCAAGAAGTCATAGTTGAGCTGACTAATGGCGGTGTTGATTATTCATTTGAATGCATTGGTAATACGAATACCATGCGCGCGGCGTTAGAGTGCTGCCATAAAGGTTGGGGGGTGTCGACTATTATCGGTGTCGCGGGTGCTGGTGAAGAAATCAGTACGCGACCATTTCAATTAGTCACCGGGCGTGTGTGGCAAGGCACGGCGTTTGGTGGTGTTAAAGGCCGTTCACAATTGCCGCAGTTAGTGGATGATTATTTAGATAAAAAAATAAAAATTGATGAATATATTACGCATACCCTACCGCTGGAAGACATTAATACCGCGTTTGATTTAATGCATGCGGGTAAGAGTGTTCGTTCAGTGGTGTATTTCTAGTATTTATGGTTTAATATTGCACACTAATATTAAACGATAAGTGATATACATGAGAAAACCAGTATTTTTTGCCATTGCCGCCTGTTCGTCACTTTTTCTTAGGGTTGCCGCACAAATTGCGTTTGAGGAAAAGCTAGCGCTATTGATTGGTGACACCGGTGATACAGGAAAATTAGTGGGGCGTATCGCAGGTGCTGCTGCTGTGGGTGGTGCGACAGCGATCGTGTTCGATCTGATGCACAGTAAGATGCCTGATGGTAGTTTAGATATTGACTATAAAGCTGCTTTAAATCCAAAACGAAATAAATGGATAGGCCTGCATTTTTTGATGGCATTGCCTATCATGGCGGCTGTTGTAGAGACTGAGTCAAATCCCATCTTGAAGCTAACCGGGTCTATCCCGCGTATCCCGATGGACATCATTATCACTAAAAATCTGCTGCATTTAATGGTTAAAGACAATAGGCGATTTTTTAGTGAACTGCGACAGAATCCTTGGCGGCTATCTAAATTAGTCGCGTTGCTCAGTATTGCTGTGCCGTTGTGGTTGGGCCTGGGTAATGGCACGGCGGGTACAGCGCAAAAAATATTTGGTTTTGGTGATGACAATGATTGGACCGCTGTTTTTAAAGTGTTGGGTGCTGTGGGTGCGTTGCAGTTTGGTTCCAGTATTGCGCATGCTTCTGTGCAAGGCTGGTCACATCCGAGCGAGTGGTCGTTAGTGAAAGCAAAAAGTTGCAAACAGGTTACGCAGCAATTTGTAAAAAACACTGCTGCAGTGATTTTTACATTGAGCATATGTGCTTTTTATGGTGTATTGGCAGAAAGCGGTGTAAGTAATTTTACCAAAGATGATGGCATTAAAAACAGTGCTTTTGCATATGTCATGTTTGTTTCGTTACCGTTTATTCAGCCGGCGGTTAATCGTTTGTTTTCGATTGCGCACCGCGTGGTTTGTCAGCGCAGGTCTTTGCGGGCACCACAGGTAGAGCTAACAGTGGTTGGTGATGAGGCTGGCGTTAAAGCGCCTCAAGAAGCTGGCCCGCCTCACGTATCACCTTCAGTATGATATACGCTGTTTTAAGCATCTTCAGGTAGGTTAAGAAATGCTTTGGTGATTTCAGACCGTAAGGTCTCTCCGGTAGGGTCACCTTGTGTTTTTAGTTGGCAAAATTGATTGGCCCAGTCGGAAGTGCGCAAGCGTAGCGGTGGGTTGTCTGCGGTGATGCAGTCAAAAACCAGTGCAGCTACTGCTTCAGGCGTTTGGCTGCTGTTGCTTGTTCCGGTGCTGAGTCGCTGTTGCAGTGTTGTGACATAGCGTTGAAATAATTCACTGTAATCATTGCTGGCGTCTGGATTGAGGTCTAATGATTTTGAGGCATTATTAAAAAATTCTGATTGTATGGCGCCAGGTTCTACTAGTGTGAAATTGATGCCGAAATAGGGCTGTATATAAGTCGCTAAACTCTCGGTATAGCCTTCAACAGCAAACTTGGCTGCGCAATATAGCTCATTAAATGGCTGACCCACTAAGCCACCGACCGATGAAATGTTAATGATATGACCGCTTTTTTGTTTCCGCATGATGGGCAGCACGGCCTTGGTGCAACGCACAACGCCTAGAAAATTAATGTCGAGAATATTTTGTATTTCTTCTTCACTGGCATGCTCGGTGGTTTTGGCAAAGCCAAGCCCGGCATTGTTGATAAGCACATCTAAGTGTCCATCAGTGGCAACTATTTCATTGACACAAGTCTCGATGGTGTCGGGTTGGGTGACGTCTAATTTGCGAATCGCTAGGTGCTCACCACAGGATGCTGTTGCTGTTATTAATGCGTCTTTCTTAGTGACGTCACGCATGGTGGCCGTTACTTTATAGCCTGACTCTAGCAGTACTTTAGTGAGTGCCAAGCCTAAGCCGGTAGAGGTGCCAGTAATCAATGCGGTTTTCATTTTTTTTCCTTAGCTTTCTGAAATGGTTTGTTCGATTAACAATTGTTTTTTATGCCAGACGTTATTCAGCCAGGTTTGGAAATCATCTTTAAACTTTTTATCATTAAAGTAATCGCCAATTAATTTAGCATCTACCTGTAATTGTTCGACGTGAATTTTAATACTGCTGACTTCGCCGCTGAGGAATTGCCATAAGCTTTTGGGCCCACCAGAGTAAACGATAGTGACATTTAAGATCTTATCGATTTGTTGGCCCATGGCGGATAATACATAAGCGACACCGCCGGCTTTTGGGATTAGCAAATTACCATAAGGTGAATTTTGTTTTTTGGATTTTTCGAGTTTAAAGCGTGTGCCTTCAACAAAGTTCATTACTGATGTGGGGATGGTTTTAAATTTTTGACAAGCTTTTCTCGTGGTTTCTAAGTCTTTGCCGCGTAAATGCGGTTTTTTAGCGAGTAACGCTTTGGAATAACGTTTCATAAATGGGAAATCTAAACCCCACCAAGCCCAACCGATTACCGGGATCCACTTGAGTTGATCTTTAATGAAAAATTTTAAGAATGGAATTTTTCGGCTAAATGTATTTTGCAAAACAACGATATCTAACCACGATTGATGGTTGGCAATCACTAGGTAAGAGTCTTTCTTTTTGAGCCCTTCAATGCCACTGATCTGCCAGCGGGTTTTAAGTGCACGGTGCATAACGACATTATTGAAGCCGGCCCACGAAGTAGCGATTTGATTGATGATGCGACTGCATAGATTTTGCCATGGTTTGATCGGTATCATCTTTAACAGGATGAAAAAGTACATGGGCAAGCAGTGCAGTACGGTGCTAAGGCACAGCAGCAGTGTTAATAAACTGGCTTGTAAACAACGGAGTATGCGCATGAATTTTCCTGGTTACTCAATATTAGTTGGCTAGTCTAGCATAATCGAAATTTTTAACAATTACTGTTGTGCGGGGCTTTCTCCAGCAGGAGTGTGTGTTGGAGTTTGTGGTTGGCCGGGTTGATGGTGATGCACGTGTTGATGGAGGTGCAGTTGGAAAAATTGATTAATTGTGGCTCGGCCTCTGGTGGCCTCAGCTGATAGTGATTTATAGGCTAGGCCGGCGTAGGTGATCATGGCAAGACCAAGAAATGTGCATACTAATTCTGCTGATGTTTTGACGCTTAGGCTGGCTTTGTCAGGAAATGCAATGACTGCCACCATCAGGCCAGCAATGGCAGTGGCAATTAGTCGCGGTTTATTTTGCTCGAATTCTTGTTCAGCATCTGTTTGCGTGGTGGTGTGGTTTGGACGAGTCATTGCTTATGCACCTAAATATTTATTATCAATTTTTATTAATGAGGCATCCTAACAAAGTGCTTAACTTATGTAAATACCCGCTGGCTACTATATGTACATTTAGTGAGCCTGTATTGTTTGATCATAGACACGAGAAAGTACGACTAACTGTCGGTTTTATCGAATAAAATCCACCCTGACCATTTATCTTGCGGGCATTTGCGGTTACAATGGACCAGCGACTGTGTAGTGAAGTATATTTAAGGAGGTTTCGATTGATAGATGAAAAGGGGTTACGATCAAACGTTGGCATTATTGTCACCAACGACGATAAGCAAGTATTGTGGGCGCAACGTGCACGCATGCCAGATGCATGGCAGTTCCCTCAAGGCGGTATTCACGAAGATGAAACGCCAGAGCAAGCGATGTACCGAGAGTTACACGAAGAGCTTGGTTTGAACCCTGAAGCCATCGAAATTATTGCACAGACAGACGATTGGTTAGTCTACTACTTACCCAAGCAATTACGCCGTTACGATAAAGTGCCGTTATGCACAGGCCAAAAACAAAAATGGTTTTTGGTAAAGTTAATCAGTGATGAATCCGCCGTTGATTTAAACCAAAGTGACAAACCAGAATTCGATCGTTGGCATTGGGTGGATTATTGGTACCCAAGCAAGAACGTGGTGCAATTTAAGCGCGATGTCTATCGACGCGCATTAAAACAACTGGAACCATTTTTACAAGGCAGCATGACTAGGGAGCGTTAATGCTAAAAATTCTTAAGCGAATTGTTCAAGAGCTGGAAGTGGCGACAGATGTCGCTGTTGCTTTTCGATTTGCAGTAGAACAAATACAACAAAACATTCAAGCCGATGCTTGTTGTTTATACCTGGTTGATGAAGAGCATCTCGAATTTATTTTAGCAGCGGGTGTCGGTGTAAATGAGGAAGCAATCGGTAGTTTTCGTTTACGCTTTGGCCATAGCTTATTGGGTTACATTGGTGAACGTGAAGAGCCAATCAACCTGGAAGATGTGACGCAGCACCCTGTATATGAGTCTCATAAAGTATTGCATGATGATATTTACCGTGCGTATATCGGTATTCCGATTATGCATCGTGGTGACTTGATAGCGATATTAACAGCACAAGAGCGCGAGAGTCGTTTCTTTACTGAGGAAGAAGAAGCGCTATTGGTAACGCTTGCGGTGCAAATGGCGCAACCATTAGCCGCGTTGTTGAATAAAGGTGCGTTGCAAGACATTAGCACCAAAAAGCGCCGTCGTCGTAAAACGGTAACCATTAAGGGTGTGCCAACCGTGCCGGGTGTTGCTATAGGGTCGGCCTTGGTGGTTTATCCCCCCGCTGATTTAGCGGCAGTGCCTGATCGACACGCCGGCGATATCGAGCATGAGAAACAAGCTTTTAAAGTTGCATTGGATGAGGCGCGTACTGAAATCACAGAGCTGCAAACACGCGCAACCAGCACGTTGTCGGCAGCAGAGAGCTCATTGTTTGATGCCTATTTGCGTATTATGGATAGTCACACATTAATCAATGAAGTGCTTAGCGAAATTGATGATGGGCAATGGGCGCAAGGCGCATTGTCGCGAGTGATTCGACGACATGTAGCGCAGTTTGAAGGCTTGGAGGATGAGTACCTTAAAGAGCGTGCGACTGACTTGCGTGATTTGGGTCGTCGTATCTTGGCGCAACTGCAATCTGAAGAACATCAAGCGCCGGTCTATCCTAAGCGCACCATTTTGGTCAGTGAAGAATTAACAGCTACCGCCTTAATGGAAGTGCCTGAAGGTCGATTAGTCGGCGTGATCTCGGGCAGTGGTTCGAATAACTCGCATGTGTCGATTTTAGCGCGTGCATTAGGTATTCCTACCATCATGGGTGCCGGTGAGGCGCAAGTGAGTTTGCTGGATGGCAAAGATATTATTGTTGATGGTTATAATGGCCAGGCGCATATATCGCCTACAGCCGCTATCAAAAAAGAATATAGACACTTAGCTAAAGAAGAGCAGCAACTTACTGAAGAGCTCGAAGATTTACGCGAATTGCTGGCCGAAACTAAGGACGGTCATTCGGTGTCGATGTATGTTAATACCGGTTTAGCAGCTGAGGCTGGTTTGTCGTTTAGTGTTGGTGCTGAAGGTGTCGGTTTATATCGAACTGAAATGCCATTTATGACGCGCGAACGTTTTCCGTCGGAAGAAGAGCAGCGTATTATGTACCGTCAGCTGTTAGGTACTTTTTCGCCGCGACCTGTGGTGATGCGAACATTGGATATCGGCGGTGATAAAGCATTGCCTTATTTTCCAATTGAGGAAGACAATCCATTTTTAGGCTGGCGTGGTGTACGTATTACGCTTGATCAACCGGAAATCTTTTTACAACAAGTCCGGGCTATGATTCAAGCCAGTGCAGAATTGGATAATTTATCGATCATGTTACCGATGGTGACTTCCATTTCGGATATTGATGATTCACGTCGTTTAATTACGCAAGCCTTCGAAGAGGTCAAAGAAGAAGGCTACGATGTCACGATGCCGCCGTTAGGGATTATGGTTGAAGTGCCATCGGCTGTGTATCAAGCTTATGAATTGGCTAAGCGTGTTGACTTCTTGTCGGTGGGTACGAATGATTTGATTCAGTATTTGTTAGCGGTGGATCGCAATAATCCGCGTGTGGCCGATCGTTATGAGGCTTTGCATCCAGCGGTGTTGCGTGCATTGAAGCAAGTGGTGGATGCGGGTCATAAGGCCGGTAAGCCCGTAGGTATTTGTGGTGAGATGGCCAGTGATCCATTGGTGGTCATTTTGTTGGTGGCGATGGGCTTTGATTCCTTCAGTATGAACGCGCGTGGTTTACCTCGGGTAAAAGCGGTGGTGCGTGCATTTGAATTTAAGCAAGCCAAAAAATTATTAGCTGAAGTGTTACAAATTGATGAGGCGCGTGAGATTCGTAATCACCTCGAGATGGTGTTGGAAGATGCTGGTTTGGGTGGTTTGATCCGAGCGGGTCGCTAGTCATGACGGAAATGATTGTTGTCTATCTGGTGCTGGGTATGTTTGCTGGTACGTTAGCAGGTCTGCTAGGTATTGGTGGCGGTGTGTTGGTGGTGCCGGGTCTGGCATGGATATTCATGAAATACCATTTATGTGGCACGCATGTAATGCAAATGGCGTGTGCTACTTCATTAGCAATTATGGTATTAACCAGCGGTTCTTCGTTGTATGGTCATCTGAAACGAAAATTTGAATTCTGGCCGATCTACAAACAATTTTTACCAGGCATAGTTGTTGGTGTGGTTGTTGGTGCGATATTCACCACCTGGTTATCATCACGCACTGTGGCTATTATCTTTGGTATTTTTTTAATTATGGTGTCGATCAAGGTGTTCTTTCATAAAGAAAGGCACGGCGAGCATCATTTGCCCAAGTTACCTGGCATGATGGGGGTGGGTGGTTTAATTGGTGCTAAGTCGGGTTTGCTGGGTTTGGGTGGTGGTGTTATTACTGTGCCGTTTTTAATTTATTGCGGCGTCAATATGCGTAAAACAGTGGTGGTATCGGTCGTTGTTGGTATGACGGTTGCCACGATTGGTGCAGCTACGTATGTCGTTATGGGTTTGTTGCGTTCAGATTTACCGGCCTGGTCATTGGGTTATGTCTATATGCCGGCCTGGTTTAGTGTTGCCGTAACCAGTTTTATTTTCGCGCGTCTCGGTGCCCATTTTTCGCATCGTATGCCAGTCAAGGTATTGAAACGCATTTTTGCCATTGTAATGTTAGCGATTGGTGTTCGGATGTTGTAACTATTTATTCTGCGGGCAGGCAGCCTCAGCTTTGCGTTGATCGTATTCAATAGTGCCTTTGGTGCGTGCATAAGCACGCAATTCTTCACCGCGGAACGCCATAAAGTTTTGACGTTCAGCTTCAGAGCAGCTGTTGGCAAATGCTTCTACCCAGCAGTTGGCGGTTTCGATGTAGCGTACCTTATATAAGGTGAGGTCTTTATTGGATGCGAACAGTGTGGTTACAGCCAGAAAAATTTCTTTGGCGCTATTCTCAGCCGTGGGATTGCAGTATTCACCTTCGCCATTGAGTGACATCAAATACAAGTTAGTATTTGTGGCTTGGCAGGCAGCAATGACCGCTTCATCTTGTGGGTTAGCCATAAAGCCATGATCAAAAGTGTCATCTAGCCATTCGCCAGCAATGCGTTTGATTTCTTTAAAATCAATGCAATAGCCGATATCATATTGAACGCTAAAGCCGAAATGCAGCTCGACCTCAACACGGTGGCCGTGGATTGAGTGGCATTTGAAACGTTCATCCATTAGGCGATGGCCCAAATCAAGGGTGACATTTCGTACAATGTGCATAGTATGTTCTGACATGGAGGCGAATATACCATATGTACGGCACTAGTGCTAAGCAATTATTGATCAAGGTGGAGGTTTTAACGTGGCAAATAAAAAAAGAATACTGTGTTTTGGTGATTCGAATACCTGGGGTTTTGTGCCAGGCTCGATTGATCGTGAAACAATGGCACTGCAGCGCTACGCAGATAATGTGCGCTGGACAGGACAGTTGCAGGCGCTGTTGGGTGATGCTTATACAGTGATCGAGGAGGGGTTAAATGGTCGTACCACGGATGCTGTTTATCAAAAATTGCCTTATGCGCGTGATGGCTTATCACAACTTAATCCAATCATGTATTCACAAGGGCCATTAGACCTGGTGATTATTATGTTAGGTATTAATGATTTAAAGTTAGAGTTTAATCGTAATGCCGAAGATATCGCAGAAGGCCTTGCCAATGTGATTGATGTGGCACAAGCATCTCCTTATGGGGAAGGTATGTGTTCGGTTCCACCATTGCTAGTGGTTGCTCCGCCTCCGTTATCAAATGAATCGTTTTTGGATTTAGAAAACCAGGCGGTATTTAAAGGACAGCAACAATATTCTGAGCAGTTTGATCAGACCATGCGGCCGGTCGCAGATGTCAAAGGCTGTCATTATTACAATGCTGGTGAAGCCATTAAATTATCTGAAATCGATGGCATACATTTTGATGAAGCAGCGCATACTGCCTTTGCGAAAAAGATGGTTGAGCGCGTGAAAGCTATGGTATAAAGTGGCAGCGTTTATATATAAGGAGTAGGTATGCTGCAATATCCGCAAATTGATCCAGTGGCGTTTGCTGTTGGCCCGCTAAAAGTACATTGGTATGGCATTATGTATTTGGTGGGATTTGCTATAGCGTACCTTTTAGCAAGGTATCGTGGGCCGCGTCAATTAAAGCCATGGACTAAAGAGCAAGTGGCCGATTTGATTTTTTATGCTGCCATCGGTGTGGTGGTGGGTGGTCGTACCGGTTATATGTTGTTTTATAATTTTGGTGGTCTTATTGCTAATCCGCTCAGCTATTTTGAAGTCTGGGATGGTGGTATGTCGTTCCATGGTGGGCTGCTGGGTGTGTTATTGGCGATCTGGATCTATGGCCGTTTTCTTAAAAGACCATTTTGGGAAATGGGTGACTTTATTGCACCATTAGTGCCGCTGGGTTTGGCTTTTGGCCGCATTGGTAACTTTATTAATGGTGAGGTGTGGGGCAGGGTGACTAATGTGCCATGGGCGATGGTGTTTCCAAACGCGGGTCCGCTGGCGCGTCATCCGTCACAACTGTACGAATGCTTTTTCGAAGGTATCGTGTTGTTCGTTATATTATGGTGGTTTTCAGCTAAGCCAAGACCGCGTGGCGCCGTATCTGCGCTATTTTTGATCTTTTATGGTTTGTTTCGATTTGGTTTAGAGTTTGTGCGGCAGCCTGATCAACAATTGGGCTTTATTGCTTTTGGTTGGCTAACGAGAGGTCAGGAATTATCAATCCCAATGGTACTGTTTGGCGCGGGATTGTTCTGGTATGCTTATTGCTTTAATAAAAGCACAGCTAACAGAAACGTTTAGGGAAGTGAGACATGGTTAAACATTTTGTGTTACTTATTATTGTATCAATCATAGCGGTATTTTTTCGTACAGAAGTGTCGTACGTGATACATGGATTATTGATGGTTCATGATAAAATTGTGCACGGATTGGGCGTAGTGTTTTCAGGCGGGCAGTGGGGGCAACTGATTGAGTTGTCTTTTACGCTGTTTATCATACCTGTTGTCATTGGCTTAATTGTTATGGGTATTTATTGGTTGATTAAGCGTACGCAATTACCGCGCATGATGGAATTGATATGGATTGTTTGGGTGATTTTATTAACAGCGTTAGCGCTGCAGGGTAGTTGACTTGCTGGAGGATGGTATCAAGGTGTATAGGGTACCTCTTTTACGGAAGTAAAGCGCAGCGTAGTGGAGCGAAGCGAGCCATGAAGTAAAAGAGGTACGCTGTGCGCCTTGATACTACCATTATTCATAAAGCCAACGTAACTTATACAGCTTTGATAAAGGGTGAGTGAAAAATGCAACATTATTTACAAATGCTTTCGCATATTATGGACAACGGCGCAGATAAACCAGACCGTACCGGTACTGGTATTCGTGGTGTGTTTAGTCATGAAATGCGTTTTGATTTATCGAAGGGTTTTCCGTTATTAACCACTAAAAAATTACATATCAAAAGCATCATTATTGAATTGCTGTGGTTTTTACGTGGCGATACCAATGTGAAGTTTTTACAAGACAACGGTGTGCGTATTTGGAACGAGTGGGCAGATGAAAATGGTGATTTAGGTCCTGTATACGGTAAGCAATGGCGTTCATGGGGCGCGGCTGATGGCCAAACGGTTGATCAAATGCAAAAGCTGGTTGACGGAATTGTTAAAGAACCAAATTCCAGAAGACATATTGTTAGTGCATGGAATGTTGGTGAGTTGGATCAAATGGCGTTACCACCTTGTCATTTATTATTTCAATTTTATGTAGCGGATGGCAAGTTGTCGTGTAAATTAACTCAGCGTTCAGCCGATGCCTTTTTAGGTGTGCCATTTAATATTGCTTCATATGCATTATTGACCCATATGGTAGCGCAGCAATGTAATTTACAGGTCGGTGAATTTATTTGGTCGGGTGGTGATGTGCATATTTACCATAACCACTTTGAGCAAGTGCAGGCGCAATTATTGCGTCAGCCAGGTGCATTGCCTACATTGAATATTAAGCGCAAGCCAGCAGATCTATTCAGTTACGATTTTGAAGATTTTGAAATTGTTAACTACGTTGCACAGCCGCATATTAAAGCACCGGTAGCAGTTTAATGGCGAAGGCCTTATCGAAAGTTGTTAGTGCCGCTGTCGTTGGCAATATTATCGAAGTGTATGATATGTCGATTTACGGCTATCTTGCTGCATTTATCGCGATTAATTTTTTTCCGCAACATAATACGATGGTGGGGTTAGTTAATACCTTCGCTGTTTTCTTCTTGGGTTTTTTAGCGAGACCGTTAGGTTCTATTTTATTTGGTTACATTGGCGATCGCCGTGGTCGTAAAGCCGCATTGGTGTTGTCAGTGTTGTTGATGGCCGGAGCGACCTGTGCGATGGGTTTATTACCAACGTATCATTCTATTGGCGGTACGGCAGCGATTTTGTTAATTATATTGCGGTTACTGCAAGGCTTTTCGGTTGGCGGTGAGTATTTAGGTTCATCGATTTTTTTAGTGGAGCATGCACCAGAAAAACGCCGTGGTTTATTCGGTGGTTTTGCTATGCTCAGTGGCAATGCCGGTATGTTAGTCGCAGCGGCGACGGCGTGGGCGGTTACCTATTTTGTGCCACATCAAGCGATCATTGATTACGGTTGGCGTATTCCTTTTATTGGCGCCATTATTGGCGGTGCGGCCGGGCTTTGGTTGCGTTTAAGGGCGAGTGAAACCAAGGCATTTCAAGAGGTGCAGCGCCATAATACGCGCTTGTCACATCCCTTGGTGGAATCTTTTGTTTATTTTCGACGCGCGTTGATTTCAATCGTTGGTTTAACCTGGTTGGGTGTGGTGGCGACGTATTTATTGGTGGTGTTTATGCCCACTTATATGTCGTCGGTTTTGCACTATGGTTTTCATGAGGCGATTACGATTAATCTGTTATCGGTGGTGTCGTTGCTGATTTGGATCCCTATAGCAGGCATGTTGTCTGACCGTTTTGGTCGCCGTATTATGATGGCGATTGGTGGCTTAGGTTTGATGATTGGCATTGTGCCTTATTATTCTTTGCTGATGATGAATAACTATTGGATTGCTTTGGCCGCGCAATGCGGCATCATGATTCCATTGGGTGTTTATTGTGGTGTAACGCCGACGTGTATAGTTGAAATGGTACCACCGCATGTGCGTTTTAGTGCCACTACGTTTGCTTACAATATTGGTGCGGCGATTTTTGGGGGTACAACGCCATTGATCGCTATTTGGTTGATTCATAAAACCGGTTTCCCATTATCGCCAGGTTACTACCTTATCTTCTGCGGTTTGTTTTCTTTGGCGGCTATCTACCGCATGGATGAAACGGCTAAATCAAAACTTAAGCCAATCGGCATAGTTTAGCGCTTATAATCAATAAGTTAAATTTTTCGGCATCAAACATAACTATTTAATATATATTTATTTCCATTTTTAATGTTCATTTAATGCAATGCCTATATCATTGGTTGGTGCACAATCACTTGTTTTTATGCACTAACCAATGATATAGGCGTAGTATGGGGCATTTAGATAAATTTTTACTAGCAGTTGAGTTAGGTGATCTTGAGCAGATTGAGGCGCTGATACTGGCTAGCCCTCAGTTGAATGTTAATCAACCCAATGCATCGCAGCGCACCGCTTTGTATGTAGCAGCGCGACATAACCAATTAGCGGCGGCTAAGTTATTGGTTAAGCATGGCGCGATAGAATCAGAAAATACGGCACCTGAAAATTCCGCGTTAACCGTTGCGGTGCTAAATCAATATAACGCTATGGCACATTTTTTGTTATCTATCCGCCGGGTAGAGTCGAAACCATTACGCCAAGGACCCACGCGAAAGCATATAACGCTGCAAAGGGTCGAATATATATTGGAAGTGTTGTTAGGTTTAGTAGATGGCATCGCAGTAGCTGGGATAAGGATAAATCAAGCTGGCATGGTCGTGATTGATTTATCTAATGGTCACAGTTATAACCTGTCGTTGCTACTGAAGCATGCAGACAGTAACCATTTTATGTTGACTGATTCGGAGAGGTCTCGCCTGTTTGTTAAGCAATGTGAAAAACTATTGGGTAAAAGCGAGGAAGATTCACGGGCTGCTGAGTCAAAAGAGATGGCTTCAGCTATTGGTGGTGTGAGTTCTGTGCTGCCCATCTATGCCGTTGAAGCTGATGCGATAAAACGTTATACCGGTAAACGCTATTATGTGAAAATGAATGCACTGCTGCGAGGGATGCCTTTAGCTGCTGGAATTGATAGTGAAGATGATCTAAAGAGGCTGTTTATTGACTGCATGCTGGCCATCAGTGGCATCAACAAAAATGTTAGCTTCGACAATATGGCTAATCGGCAAACACTAATACGTTATGAGTCCACATTACCGACTGTAACGATTGCACAAATGAAAGCGGCTAATCAATTGGTTTGGCGACCAGGTATCTTTAGTTTTTCCGAGCAGCACTGCCATGCATTTAATCAGTACGAAAACATAATTGTTATTAAGAATCGTTTTCAAGCAAGAAACAACGTGATTGCAGTTTCAAAACATGACGATGAAAATGAAGTACCGTTTGCACCTTCATTATTGAGTGTGAGATCTTATCAAGAAGATAAGACGGCAGGTAAGCATGTATTTACTGCAGGCATCGTGCATGGTGTTGAGCAGCAGCATCATAATCAATATTTGATTGAATTAGCATTGAAAGCGGCATTTGCTATTTTAAAGCAACCGTATAAAAAAACACCTGACCCGTGGTATGGAATTGCACGTCATAACCACGCACTCGCGCATCATGTGCGGGCATGCTTGATGGTTGAGCCAGTGGTGGAATATTTTATGCATCATGCTGTAACAAAAGAGTTTAGAGATTTTTGCGATACCATCATGCCTAAAGAATTGCAAATGATAAAAATCATGATGGTTTTTTCTAAAACAGGTCGTGAGTCGGAGGTGAGTCCTGATGCTGCAGGGCTTGAAGAATACATGCGCTATCAGCATGCCTCGGCTGAGAATATGGCGCAGTTTATGCGAGAACAGATGGGTTGTGATGAGTCGACTATTAATTACTATAAAGAGATCATGATAAATATGGGTAATCCAAATTATCCTGCTTTAGTAACAGGTGATACGGATGAAGAAAAGCAGCGAAAATTATACATCAACCACATTGCAGCGTTAGCACATAAACTCGATTTGCACCGGGTATATGATGAGGCGGGTTATGGGCGATCAATGTCGGGTTATGATGGAACCAAGCAGCAAGTAACGGACGCTGTTTTTATAGAGTCTTCGCCAGTGCAAGCATTAGCATTAGAAAAAATTGAAGCGATGGCGCTAAGGATGTTGGAAATCACGGGTGATAATATCGTTTTTTCTAAACATGGTATTGAACAGACGGAGATTAAGGAAAGTGAATTTATACGATGCAATACCGATATTAATTATTGCTGGCAGCAATGTCAGCTGGCAGTTATTCAGGCAATGAATTGTTACAGTTCAAATGCCCTGGCAATAGCTCAGCTAAAGTCCGCCATTGATGCTGGCGATAAGACTGGTGTCGTATATCACCTTGCTCATTTAAAACCGCATGATGCTAGTCAGTTTAACGAGCAATATGGCCAAACACCATTGGCAGCCTTGATAACATCCGGGCATAATTTTAATGCTATTGTGCTAAGCGCTATTGAGTTAAAGCTGATACCTGCAATGCGTTTGTACAATGCATTTTGTGCAGCTGTAGTATCTGGTAATACAGCTATTGCTTTACATATCATTAGTCGGTTAGCAAATGGGTTACTGCGTAAGTCATTACAATATGTAGTGCAGCATGGAGGCGATCGAGATTTGCTGTTTGCTGTGTTGGCAGCTATGCATCCTGATATCCGACAAGAATATGCTCAAGCAATGGTGCCATTAGCGATAAAATCCAATTGTTCATTAGCAGGGATTCAATCATTATACGCGACAGGTTGCGAGGTTGAATCACGCCATGTGTTAACTGCCTTGCAGTATAATGTGGAGCCTGATGTGGTTTTATATTTATTTAATAAAATACCGCATGGAAAGATCTCTGCCGATATTAAACTTGAAATGTTAAGAGGTGATAGGCTGCCGAGTTACGCTGAGGCATTGCAGCTACGATGTGGTGGTATTACTGATGTTGTTGATGTGTTGAAGCAACATATCACGCAGATAGATTTTGTTGGGCCGCGCTTATTAGTGAAGGCGTTGAAGTACTTTCCTGGTCAACGACAAAGAATTTACACCTACTTGCAGTCAGATAATTTGTACTTGCTTGATTGCAGTAAGTACACGAATAACACCAATGTGGTTTATCAGGCATGTAAACAAAAATTAGATTTGTTGGGTATTCATGATTTGTTATCAATGGGTAAGTTACTTGATTCAAGTGTGTTGTGTGATGTACTTTCGCATAATTTAATCGATGCTGATACGTTGTTTATATTGCTGCGTTATGTAGATAAAGATAAGGTCAGTCCACTCGTTGTGCATTACATCGTCAGTGATATCGCTTCGGACGAAGAGAAAATAGAAAAATTTCAGCAGTTAATTGGTTACGGTGTCGATATCAATGTGATTTTTACTTGTGTATTGCATTACAGATACTCAGAAGCCTTTGTTGTTGACTTGTTAAAGCGTGGTGTAAAGATTACACCTTTTGCGCTAGTGGCGTTGCGAAATATATCACTGAGTGATGAAGCGTTAATACTAGTGGCAAAATCTACACCGAGTGAAATGTTATCGCAGCGATTTGTTCTCTATGCATTTTCTAAATTGGCTGAATCGAATGCGGCGATATTTTTATCGCTGCTAGTAGAAAAGCATTATGATATTAATCATTTAGATACGTGTGGTAATTGTATATTGAGCGATGCAATAAATCGCAAAGCGAGTTTTGAATGGTTTGAAGTGCTGCTGGCAGCAGGTGCGCTGGTAACAGACGATATATTATTGCAGGCATGTGAACGCTACCCGCGGATCACTGGTGCCACTTTGCCGTTGCTAATTGATCATTTTAAAGGTTCATACTTAGTATTTGTGCTTTGTGAGCCTTTTTTTCAATTATCATCTGCCACACACTTAAAGGAAATCTTCACGTTGATGAATGAGCGAGGTTTGGATATTAATGTCGCCTCGCAAGCATCGTGCAGTACATTATTATCATATGAAATAGCTAAGAGATGTCCAGCGGATGAGGTCGATATATTTATAGAATGTGGGGCGACACTCAAAGATTCTGATTTGTTAGTTTTGTTTCAATCCAAAGCGTTGTATGGTGAAGCTAAAATAAAAGCATGGTGCGAGCGTGTTCCAGTGAAAGATTGGAGTGTTCGTGTTGCCATGCAGTATATTGGTTTGTATCCCTGTGAAGAGCAGCGAGAAAAGCTTCAGTCTCTGTGTGATGATGGTTTAGATATTAGTAATCCTGATAGTAGTACGTCTAATGATGCAGTATTGGAGGCGGTAAATTGTGGATTATCAAAATCACTTATTGTGTCTTTGATTAATCAAGGTTTGCCAGTCACTTTTGATACGGTTCTGCAGGGAAGTCTTTTTTATAAATCAGTAGTGCGATTACTGCTTAGCAATCTCGCAGTGGAGTCACTCGACAGCCATCAAATTATACAAGCGCTGGCATTCTGTAATCACGAAGATCAAGAGTCATTGCTGCTGTCATTTTTAGATCGGGGTTTAGATTTAGCTGCTGCAACCCCGGCTGATGGTGGTGGCATTTTATACCATGCCAATGCTTATGATCTGCCGCTGGTTACGCTAACCAGCCTTTATAGTAATGGAGCACGCCTGACGAGAGAAAATATAGTGAATATTACTGGAGCTGGGCTTTCACAGCCATTCTGTAAATTTGCTATAGAGCACTTTCCATTGGATTCAATAGTGCACGACTTTTTAGAGATCCTAACTGCCCATGAACCTGCCCAGCAGCTGGAAGCGTTGGCTATATTAAAATCCTATGGGCTTGAGTTGAGTTCAATTGGTTTAAATGCTATCAGTGCTATACATGATCATAAGCCTCACTATTTATCACTCGAAGTGGTTAGAGATTTATTCCGAGGTGGTGTTCAATTTTCAAAAGATGCTTTTCTGCGAGCGGTTGCAGATGATGGTGATGGCGCTATTGATGCTGGAACCAAAGTTACACTATTGGAAGCAATCGATACCACTGTATTATCAGGTGAGGATTTGATCGATATTTTGCGGGTGATGCAACGTTCTGGTATTCGTTACCCTGATAAAAGCAAGTATGCGGTGGCTAGTCAATTGTTTGATCGTTATTGTCAGAGGGGTTTAGCTGCAGCTGAGTTATATGCTGAGTATGTAAAAATCAATCAGTCACTGGGTGATTTCAGCCGATTGTTGATAAAAAATGTCGGTCCTGGTTCACTGCGTTTTTTGCCTCACTTTATAGGTATAGCGCAAGCGGTGGGGGAAGCACTACCCCTGTTAGAACAAGTTGAAATAGTGCACATTCTTGTTGCATTAGAGATGGTGAATAATGGTATAGGTGACGTCAATAAATACCATGGACGCTGTTTGTTTGTGATGTTTGTGGTCCAATCTTTTCTTCCTGTGAAACAGTTGCAGGATCTGGTTACGTTAGCAAGATTACTTGCAGACCCTGAATATTTGATTGACTTAAATGAGAAAGCAGAAATACTCAGCATGGCAAGATCAGAAGAAGCTACGTCTGTTGCAAAGCATGTGTTCGAAAGTGCCGTGAATCAGCACGACTGCTTTGTGGTTGAAGGTGAGCCTAGTGACTGCAGTGCATATGAATCATTGCCTGTTATTGGTCTGCGTTAGTGCACACTTTAGCTTTCGCTATTAAGCCTGGCGATTACGGCAAGCATGCATTTATGTAGCATGCAAAAATGTATGCTACATAAATGCATGTTCCTATTAATCAATAGGTTGCAGCAGGCTCTGGCAGTTTTTCTGAAATATCATCCATTCGTGGAGCTAATTGGCATATCGGTTGTACTGCATCCAGCGTGGCAATATCTGCCGGTGCAATAAAGCCGAGTGGGTCATAGGGCAGGTTGATGCCGATGCTTTTGTAACACGCGTAGACATATTCCGAGCAAATGTAATGATTATCATGCGGCATGATATTGCCATTTTCGTGAATACCAATCTTAGCCATCGCGATGCGGCTGGCAATTTTAAAGATATCTTGCTTGCTGTATAGGTCGCCGGTTAATGCAAAGGCTCTTTCATATAACCTGGCGAGTGATTGGAATTTATCTGCCATGTCACTATGGCGTGCAATCACCATCTTGCCATCGTAACCTTTATTTGTGTCGCGATAGTTTTGTAGGTAGCCTTGGTCTAAAGTAACGCAGCGCACACCAAAGGATTCGACGCTTTCTAATACCAACCATTGGCCGGTTTTATTTAATTCTAAAATTAGTGCGACATGGCTAAAGGCGCTATTGGTTGCTTTTTTAATGATGTCGCTGACCAAGCCATTACCGGAGCATAGTAATAAGTCACCAGACTTAATTTGTTGGCTAGCTGTTTTGTAATGTATGGGTTGCAGTGTGTGAAAGTTATCTTCTGTGATCATTGTTTTATTCCTTTTTATCTGGATGCCGGATCGAGTCCGGCATGACAAGAGCCGGATTTAGTCCGGCAAGACTAGGGGCGTATCTAGAGTGCGTCATCGCGGTTAGAGAGTGTCACCCCGGCCCGAGCCGAGAACCAGTAAATATAATTTTGTATCCCACGTCAAGTTTGTTTATTTGTGCTTGAATGAGCATTGACAATACACATTATCGTGTGTATATTGAATGTCGGAGATGTTTGTGGGCTAATCATTAAAGGATTGGCATGAAAAAAACATACTCCAGTAGAGAAGTGATTAAAATGCTTAAAGATGACGGTTGGGTACTAACGCGAGTTAAGGGAGATCATCATCAATTTCACCATCCTATAAAAAAAGGAACTGTAACCATTCAGCATCCGGTAAAGGACTTATCGGGTTTTATTATTAACAGTATTTTTAAACAAGCTGGTTGGAAGTAGGAGGATAATATGTATACAACGTACGTTGCTTTATTGCACAAAGTAAATAAGAAATCTGCCCCATATGGTGTTATATTTCCAGATTTCCCGGGATGTGTTGCTGCTGGTAAAACCATCGATAAAGCAATCGAAAATGCACGTGAAAGCCTTACTTTTCATATGGAAGGTATGGTTGCATCTGGCGAGGTTATTCCAAAGCCTAGTAAGCTTGATTTAGTATTAAAAGATAAGGATTATAAAAGTACTATACCTGCGCTTGTTAGGGTGATTATACCCAGTGGTCAATTAAAACGACTTAATATAACGATGGACTCAGGTTTACTGGCAGAATTGGATAAAGCGGCAAAGATGGCGGGTCGGAATCGCTCGGAATTTTTAGCCGATGCAGTTAGAGAGGCTATTGGGTAGATGATCAGCTATCGAAATGATGCGATACATGAATAAAAAAAGAGGCTAGCAAGGAAGGGGCCTTGCTAACCTCTAGGGTCGGATTATCTATAAGCTTTCAGAACGATTTGTCCGTTGCTTACGGAGCAGGTGTAACCTGCGGTGGCTGGGTTTACATTTTTCGTGATAACAACACTGTTTAAGCCAACACTAGCAACGCATGCGTTTGCGCCGGTGCCTATGGTGGTTGTAAAGGCTGCTGGAAAATACGCATTACCGTCATCAACGATCTCAGCTGTGCCATTAATAGCAACAGATGTTGGGTTTTTTACTAGCGCTGTTAAATGGGCTGCTTGCGAATGAATGGGCAGTACAACACTTGTTTTGTTAATCACAGAAGTGTGTGTTTCATTGCCAGGTGGTGGTGGAAAACCTGCAGCATAAGCCATGCCAAAACTAGCAACTGATGCCAATACAATGGCTGGGAATAGGCGGGTTAATGTTTTCTTTGTTTTCATGAGTGTATCCTCTCATTTTAATAGTGTTAAAAATATTTATATTGGATTAATAGGATTTTATATGGAGGCGCTAGCGCCAACGGACACTATTGAAGAGGGCTGTTTTAGTTAAAATTTTCATTGTTGATAACCTTACTACTGTATATATTATGTAATGCTACATGAGTACAATTGATCTGTCAAGTCTTTTTGAAAGAGAATTAGGCGCTGCTCTTAAATTGATATAATGCTGCAATTGGTATCGGACACCTTGGAAATAAGGCGCCCGATGATTATTCCACTTAAGTTCTAGGGCCTGGTATAGAGGGTAGTGGTGAAATTGGACTAGTAACAGTTGCGCCAGCCGTTGGTGGTAAAGCAAACAAGCGGTCTCGCGATCCGGGTAACATCAGTGATTGTATTTCATTGAGTTTAGCTTTTACACACGGTGCTGTTTTTCCTTCAGTTTCGAATTCGGCAAAAACCTTTTGCAGTACTGTCAGGGTATCGCGTTGCTCGGGTGTATTAAATTGAGATTTAGTTTTAGACAACCAAATCAATGTTGAAAATTCAAATGTAGGGGTGTTGCGGTGTAGTTCGGTGTAAAACTCTGCCACTATGTCATTCACTTTAGCGTAGGCTACAGCAGCATGATTTCTTTTGAAACCTAACAGTGCATTAACTGAGGCATCAAACTGAGTAGCCGTGGCGGTGCTAGCACTGAGTTGTGCTTGTTTTGCATCCGCTTCTATTTTATTTTTTATTTCAAACATGACTTCAATTTGAGCAGGATCGAATGTATTAAAGCTGGCAGGAGCAGTAGTTCCGAGCGTTGTCATCGCGCTGTGTTCTTCCCTGTTAATGCGTTGCATGTAACGTACAGCCGGCGCATTGTTATTGGTCATGGCGCGTGCCAACGCAAAGCGACATAAATCATCGAAACCATTGCGAAGTGCATGCACAAAATAATTACGTAACTGCATCTCTGCCATTTCAGGAGCGTACGCATCAACATTGGTGCCAAAAGCGTCTACCCAGCCTAATAGGCCATCACGTAGTTGCTTCTTGTTTTTGCCGGCCAATGATTGTGTATAGTATTCAATATGGCCAATGCGATTAACGAAGTAGTTAGCGCCTGTTATTATTTTTTCATCGCCCGATCGTAATGGTGTATCAACTTCAGTTGGTGGTGCTGTGTCACGGTATAACATACAAAGGATGGATCCAAAGCGCTCATCAGTAATCGATAAGGTAGGTGACGTTTCAACCATGGTTTTAAAGGCTAGCTTTTGCGCTGTGCGCTCGGCGGCTAATTTTAATTCTGCTTCGGTCTGTTCTTTTGTTTTGGTTTTGTGCCTGCGTCGTTCAACCGTTCTCGTCATGATGCTATCCCCATTAAGTAAAAGTCTGAGGCTATTGTATATTCACTATTTCTAGATTTAAAGTCATACATAGCTTTAACGTACAGTGTTTGCTGCATATAACCGCATTTGTTATGCTTTGCGCTGGTTTAGAAACACGGATTGTACGCAATGGAACGTAAAAACATCGCCGGTAATGCGAAATGGGAAAATGTTGTAGGCTATTCACGTGCAGTTTGTATCGGGCCAAATATTTCAGTCTCAGGTACCACTGCGACCAATGAAGACGGTGATATTGTCGGTGTTGGTGATGCCTATGAGCAAACCATGCAAGCACTGCGTAATATTCAAGCGGCCTTAAAAGAGGCGGGTGCAACATTAGAGCACGTTATTCGAACGCGGATCTATGTCAGCAACATTGAAGATTGGGAAGCGGTGGGGCGTGCTCATGCGGAATTTTTTATGACTATTCGTCCAGCCGCCACGATGGTTGAAATCAGTCGATTTATATCACCTGACATTTTGGTTGAAATTGAAGCGGAAGCGTATTTGGATCCATTGATGATTCGCCTGGTTAAAGAAGAAGAAATGGAATGGATAAATGAAACCTATGTGATGCAAGGTTTTAACCCATCAGAGTTTGATCGCGATATTCTTATCATGGCAGAGTGTGATGGTAAAACAGCTGGTTTCGGTCGTTTAATTATCATTGATGATGATAGCGTTGAGATGGGGGGGATATATATTTTTCCTGAGTTCCGTCACCGTAACTGTGCTAACCAAATCATTACCTATTTATTGGAGCGTTCAAATAAATGGAAAAACGTTTATTGTGTTCCGCCGTTGTCGATGTATTCGCTATACGAAAACTTTGGTTTTACCGCATCGGATCATTTGGATACTGTGCCTGAATTTATTGTAAAAAAATACGACTGGGATCGCAGTAAACAAAGCAATGACCAGTCGTATTTAATTTTTAGGCATAGAAAGAATACGAAATCATAAGCCTTTTTGTAAGGCTTCAATGCGCTTTTCTAGCGGTGGGTGACTGGCAAATAATGCCATAATTGATTTGTGACCATTGATCATCAAATTCTGCACTGATTTGCCGCGGTTATCTTGCGGCGCGTCAGGTTGGCTTAATTGTTGCAATCGTTTTAGCGCATTTATCATGGCTTGTTTGCCAACTAACTTTGCAGAGCCGCGGTCAGCACGAAATTCGCGCCAGCGTGAGAATGCCATAATAATCATGCTGGCTAAAATACCGAAGATAACTTGAAATAAAATCGCGATGCCATAATAAGCGAAAGAACCCATGCCGCCGCTATTGCCTTCGCTACGTGAAAGAAATTGTGTGACTAAATAGGCAGCAATGCGCGAGAAGAAAATCACAAAAGTATTTAATACACCTTGCAATAACGCCATGGTGACCATGTCGCCATTGGTAACGTGTGTCATTTCATGACCAAGTACCGCAGCTACTTCTTCATCGGTCATGCCACTAACGAGGCCGGTTGAGACGGCAATCAAAGCATTATTACGATTCCAGCCGGTGGCAAAGGCGTTGGGTTCGGGGCTATCGTAAATACCCACTTCAGGCATGCGTACACCGGCTTTGGTGGCCAAATTACGAACGGTATTATATACAAACGTTTGCTGCGTACCATTTGGTGTTTTAATGATTTGAATCTTGTAGGCCATCTTGGCCATCCATTTGGATATCAGCAGCGAAATAAAAGAACCGACAAAACCAATTACAGCAGAGAAGATCATTAATGATCCATAGTCAATGCCGTGTTGTGTGAGGTAGGGTTGGACATTAAAAATCGCTAATATAATAGAGATCACCACCATAATCGCGATATTGGCTGCTACAAATAAAAAAATTCGTTTAAACATATCAGTGCCTTTTTTTTGTTCTCAATACTGTCATTGCGAGGAGCTTGCGACGAAGCAATCTAAGCTTTTGTCATGAGATTGCTTCACCACTGCGTGGTTCGCAATGACGATTCATTCAACCCGGTTGAGAGTTTGTCATCCCGGTTGAGAGTTTGTCATCCCGGTTGAGAGTTTGTCATCCCGGCCTCCGAGCCGGGATCCAGAAAATATATTATCACTCACTACGCTTGGCTTGTACAACAGAATTACGACTTTTTAAATAAACTGAATAGTTAACCTAATGATGTTTGTAAGTAAACAATCATTTAGTCACTGTAGGTGTTGATACCGTTAAGATGTTGTTTATACGATGAAGTCTATACTTGGATGAGGCTTGATATATAGAATGATTCGAGGTCAGTATGAAAACGCGTTGTGTGGGTTATGGTTTTGCTTCTATTATTTTAATGAGTTTAACAGCAGTAGCTTATGCTGATGTTAGCGATTTTGCTGCCACTTTTCGAAATAATACCGGTGATGCTTTGTTGTTGCGCAGTGAGCATGATGTGTCACTGACTTTGCCTGTGCCCGTAGGTCAAACCATTACGGTGCCAAAATCAGGTTGGACAGCGGCAGGTGATAAGCATGTATTTATTAAGGTGATGTCGGGCACTAAAGTGCTGTGTACCGCTGATCATAAATATGGAACTAAATTTGATATTGGTAATGGTTGGGATGTGAATGGTGATGCTTGCCCAGTTGCGGGTCTTGTGCCACCACCGCCACCACCACCGGTTGTAGGGGCGCCAGTATTTTCTAATATGCCTACTTTAATTGAGGTGATTACTGGCAATAGTGTAACTGCCGCTGGCTCTGTTAGTAATACGGATGGATCTACCGCTGGTATTGATGTTAGTTTTTCACCAACGTCAGGTGGTGGGATTAGTGCCAGTTATAGCAATGGTACGGTTACATTTTCTGGAGCTGCTGGTGCAGTTGGTAGTTATCGCATAAATACTACTGCCGTCAATAATGGTGGTACTAGCACGTTTGCTACTACGGTTCAGGTAATACCAGCCACAGTCGCAACAACGGTGCCGCGAACTATTAGTGCGTGGTTGTATGATGCCTCGGGCGGTAATACACAGCCGGGTCAATTTGTTTCTAATATAAAACGTTGGAATGAATTAGCGACGAATCCTGGTAATAAACTAATTGAGCTACATACCTATGGTACCGATATGGAGATGTATGGAGAGGCACCTAATTTTTCTTTGGAAACATACTACACATTGCCTTCAAGTGTTAAGTTGAATGGTGGTGTGAATAAGTCATTGTTGGTTGGCCCTTACAATTTATTATTCTATCAACAAGCCATTCCTGAATTAGCTCATATGACACCAATTGTGGATGGTAGAACCGATGGTGAGTATTTGGCTCATTTTAATGGTATGTCTTTGCGTGGTGCAGTTGAGTATGCTGATCTTCTGTCTAGTCAAGCCTGTATGGATGAGCGTTTAGATGGTTTGCAAATTGATGTTGAGCCATTGGATTTTGTGACGACTAACGGTCAAAGTCAAATTCCGAATCAGGTAGCATTTTATTTGCGAATAGCAGATAATTTTTCGTCGATTGCACGTGACCCTATGGTGCCTAGTCGTATTGGTGAAATAGAACGCGAAACCTTAAAGATGTGTAATACCAAACACCGTTTCTTATCAGTATTTACATTTGCTAGTAAAATTCAATCGGCAATTTTAAATAGCAATACTGCTGCAGCTGAGGCGACATTAGAATTATTAAAACGAGATAATTTTTTGGTAGTTGACTCTTTATATGACTTGCCTCCAGGCACCACTTCACCACAGATGACTGATCCTCTGGTGTATTTTAATTACGTGAAAGAAGAGGTGAGGGCGATGGTTGACCTAGCTAACCATCATAAATTTAATTTTAAATTTGCGATTCCTGCGTCTTGTTCATTTCATGAATGTGGTACTAGCAGTGGGGGAGCGCATACCCAAGTTGAGTATGCTGTAGCTGCTATTAATGCGATTGGCGCTATTAATGCTGAAGACCCACAAAAAATTTGCAATAGTCCCTATTTTAAAGGTGTGGCGGTTTGGGCGTTTGATGTGCATGATGCCACTTGGGATGGGCAAGTTTTCAATATAAGGCCACCGAGTGAGGCGGTAATGAAAGCTTTATTGGAGTCAGGTACGATTTCTATAAAAGGCCAGACTATGAAGAAAGGTATCAGTGAGGCCATTGGATGTAATATCAATCAATAAGGTGATTCTTTTATCGGGCATAGCTTGTTACAATAGATTTTTTGATCTAATAGAGAGCAAGCTATGCCGCACACCAATATTATGTACTCCCAGCATTTTGTAGACTTTGATTTCCAACCACTACTGCAAGCCATATCGCAGGCCTATGTCACTCACTGCAAAGCGCAAATAGCGACCGCGTTGGGTTATACCACACCATTAACTCAAGTAGTGGTGGCTGGTGAAGTGGCAGACGATAAGGCGGTTATTTGGATTCGATTAAAGATGAAAGCTGGCCGCAATCAAGAGCAAAAAAATGCCTTAATGCTCGAGGTGCGCGATTTATGCGAGCAACAACTCAAGCCGTATGCCAAGACGCAAGGCATATCTTGTCAGCCCCGGGTGGAGCTAACAGAATTATCTGCTGATTATATGATGTTGGAGTGAGTTGATTAATTCACAGCGCTCATGCCGCGAAGCATCATGATCGCTTCATATAATTGATAGTCTTTCTTAGCGAGCGCAATATCCGCTTGGCGTTTTAGTTTTAGCTTGGCCTCTTCTTTTTTGAAGTTAGCGGCATCGCCATTATCTAAGTGATTATCATAGTCAGCTTCATCAATATCGATGTATTTATCCAGATCTTTTTGGCTGACATTTAGTTGTGGTATGACTACGTCAGGTTGAATGCCTTGCGCTTGGATAACACGTCCTGATGGGGTGTAATATAAAGCAGTGGTAAGTTTAATCGCAGTGGTTTTACTAATAGGAATCACGGTCTGAACAGAGCCTTTACCAAAACTGCGTGTGCCCATGATAATCGCACGGCGATAATCTTGAAGTGCTCCTGCGACAATTTCAGAGGCTGAAGCAGAGCCGCCATTGATTAGTACGACCATAGGAACGCCTGGTATCATGTCGCCGGGTGTGGCTTTTAAATAATTATCAGAAGAAGGGATGCGGCCTTTGGTGTAGACGATATAGTCTTTGTATTTTTTGGTAAGCTTTTTAGAATTTAAAAAGGCATCAGCAACATCGGCGCTGGCATCTAACAAACCGCCTGGGTTGTTGCGCAAATCGAGAATAAAGCCTTTGAGTTTACCTTTGCTTTGTTTTTTGAGTTTGGCGATAGCTTTTGTTAGGTTTTGCTTCAGTGGGCCTTGGAAGAAAATAATTCGAACATAGCCATAATTATTGTCGAGTAACTTGGTTTTAAGGCTAGAGAACTGAATTTTTTTACGTGTAATTTTAATAACTTTCGGTTTGTCATTACCTTTACGTACGATAGTCAGTGAGACGGTGGTGCCAGGTTTTCCTTTGATGCGATTAATCGCTTCTAAAGTGGTGAGGTCACGTACTAATTTACCGTTAATTTTTACAATTAAGTCACCTGATTTAACGCCGGCTTTAAAGGCAGGTGTTTCGTCAATTGGGCTAACTACTTTAAGTAAGCCTTTATCAGTGGTCAGTTCAATGCCGATACCGGTGTATTCACCGGATACGCTGTTATGCAATTCTTTTAATTCGTCTGTGCTTAAAAAGGTGGAGTGTGGGTCTAACTCAGAGACCATGCCCGCAATGGCATTATTGAAAAGCGTTTTGTCTTCTACAGGCTTTATATAGTAATGCTTGATAGCGGCAATTGCTGTAACAAATTGCTGGATATCTTCAAACGGTAACGACTCATGGCTATCTTGCGCTAAGGTTTGCTCGCTAGGCGCAACAGCTTTTTTTGGCGGCATATTTTTTGGAGCGGCAGAGATAGAAAAAAATACGAAAGATAAGAGTGTTACTGCGAGAAGTTTAATTGTTTTCATATCTAAAGTTCCTTGTGCCTAGTCACTTATGCTTGTTGACACCACCTGCTTGGATTCAATGGTCTTGCGTTGTGTCTCAGGGCGAAGTATAGACCAGATTCATTATATCCGCCTGACTTGCCAACGCTCGCAATGAGTTCTCCAGCATGCACTTTGTCGCCTACGCGCTTGAATAGTGATTGGTTTCTACCATACAGTGTCATGTAACCATTGCCGTGGTTAATGATGATGAGCATACCGTAGCCTGCTAACCACTTGGCGAATACCACACGACCATCAGCGATGGCTCTTACATCTTGTCCGTTGTTGGCTTTAATTAATACGCCATCCCAGGTGAGCTCGCTATTGTCTATGGAACTGCCGTAACGCTTTTTAATCGGACCGGCTGTTGGCCAATGCAGTTGTCCGCGCAGTTTGGCAAACGCTTGGCTTGGGTTGTAGTTGTTGGTGTTTTTCGTTTGTGCTTGGTTAATCACTTTTTGCAATGTGTGCTTGTTAGTAATTAGTCGGTGTAAGCGTTTTTGTTTGCTATTGATTTGACGATTGAGTTTTGCAATAACTCTTTGGCGTTGTTTTAGGCTTTGGCGGTATTGTTGTTTCTCCGATGCTTGCTTTTGTTGCAGTGCTTTGAGTTGTAAGTTGTGCTGATTAATTTCAACTAAATTATTGTCCAGTTTGGCTATGGTGTCTTTCCATTGTTTAATGGTATCGATCCGTTGTTGATTAAAGTATTTGTAATACATGAACATACGTTGCATATGCTCGGGATTTTGTTGGTTAAGCACCATCTTTAGTAACGGTTGTTGACCTAGCTGGTAACCGCTGGCAATTTGTTGCGCTAATAATTGTTGTTGTTGTTCCAGTTGCTTTTTATAGTTTTGGTTTTGTTGTTGCAGTTTTAGCAGTGTGATTTGTGTTAATTTTAGTTGCGAACGGTTTTGCTGTAGTTGAGTGTTAAGACTGGATAGTTGTGATTCGATGGTAGCAAGATTTTTTTGTTGTTGGCTTAATTTGCTGGTGTCTTTGTCGAGTTTATTTTTAATGCGTGCAATTTGCTGATTGATTTTTTTTAAACGTTTTTGTGAGTTGTCAGCAATAGCAGTAATGCTACTAGTTGTCAGTAAGCAGCAGATACAAAAAATAACGAGTCGCTTAGCTGTTTTCAAAATGCAAAAGTATCCTTCCGGTCATTTCTTTTGGTGCGGTAATGCCAGCCAGTGCTAATACCGTTGGAGCGATATCGTATAGTGCTGCGGCTTGATCATCAAACTCTGCAGATTCACCGATATAAATCAATGGTACTTGGTTGGTGGTATGGGCGGTGTGAGGTTGCCCGGTGGTTTCATCATAAATGCATTCGATATTGCCATGGTCGGCGGTAATCAATGCGACACCGTCAACGCTCTGCAAACTGTTAATGACACGTTGCAGGCATTGATCCATGGTGATCATGGCTTGTTGTGCGGCTGTTTCGATGCCGGTATGTCCTACCATGTCAGGGTTGGCGTAATTGCAAATAATGACATCATAGTGTTGGCTTTCAATGGCTTCGCACAAATGATTGGTGACTTGCTCGGCGCTCATTTCCGGTTGCAAGTCGTAGGTGGCAACCTTGGGTGATGCGACCATTTGGTGCTCCTCACCTTCGTAAGGTGTTTCTACACCGCCATTAAAGAAATAAGTAACATGGGCATATTTTTCAGTTTCAGCTAAGCGCAATTGTGATAAATGATGTTTGGATAATGTCTCGCCGAGTCCGTCAGAAATGGTTTGTGTTGGGAAAACAATGTGACTGGCGATGTCTTTGCTGTATTGTGTTAGCGTGACAAAGTCAGCCAAGGACACGATTTTTTTGCGTGTAAAGTCATTAAAATGCTCATCTGTTAACGCATGGCTGAGTTGCCGGGCGCGATCTGCGCGGAAGTTCATAAAGATAACCACATCACCATCATTGATAGCAATTGCAGCTTGGTCATCGGTTTGAATGGTGGTGGGTTTTACGAATTCGTCATTCTCACCACGTGCGTAGGCTTGTTCTAAGCCAGCAGTGGCGCTGTCAGCATGGTAAGTGGCAATCCCGGACGTCAGTAAGTCATATGCTTGTTCAGTGCGCGGCCAGCGTTTGTCTCGATCCATGGCGTAATAGCGCCCGCATATTGAAGCGATTTGACCGTTACCCACTTTGGCATATTGTTTCGTTATGGTTTCTAGTGATGAAAAAGCAGATTGCGGTGCTACGTCACGGCCATCAAGAAAAGCATGTAGGTAGCTGCGTTCCACGCCTTGTTCTGCCAGCGTATCGATCAGCGCCATAATATGATCTTCATGGCTGTGCACACCACCGGGTGATACCAAGCCTAATATATGCACTGCGGCATTGTTTTGTTTGGCGGTTGCGATGGCTTTGCATAACGTCGTATTTTGTTTAAACTCGCCACTGTTGATAGCATGATTGATGCGTGATAAGTCTTGGCGCACTAAGCGTCCGGCGCCGAGGTGTAAGTGGCCGACTTCGGAGTTGCCGATTTGTCCGGGTGGTAACCCCACGGTTTCACCACTGGCATCGATCAGGCGGTGAGGGTAAGACTGAAACAGGCTATCGATAAAAGGTGTATCGGCTTGTTCGCATGGGTTGTGTTGGCTTTCAGGGCGATAGCCCCAGCCATCGAGGATCATTAAAACGATCGGTTTGGGTCGGTGTGTATTCATGACAGCGATTATAAAGGAAATAAAGGTGAATGTGATCCATTTAAAGCATAGAGGTGAATTTTATTTTATATGGTCGCAACATTGTTGGCGCCGTTGGTTTAAGTGGTGGTATTTTCGTTTAACCAAGCAATATGAATCTCATGTCTATCAAGCAGCCTTGGATCACTATCGTCCGGGTTCAACCATTATTGATGCCGGTGCATTTGTAGGTATTCATGCGGTTTCTTGGGCGCATAAAATTGATGGCCGAGTGATTGCTTTTGAGCCGGTAGCGGCAAGTTATCAGGGGTTAATAAAAAACAAAATTAATCATAAGCTTACGGATAAAAAGCTGAAGTGTTACCCGATGGCGCTGGGGCATGATAATCAGGAATGTCATATCGTAGATGATACATTGCGCAGTCATATTGCAGTGGCTAAAGCGTCGAATACGGAACCTACTGAGATGAGAGCACTGGATAGCTTTGATTTCGATGATGTGTCGGTGATTAAGTTAGATGTTGAAGGCTATGAGCTGGCGGTACTTAAGGGGGCACAGCAATTGATAGCGCGTTGTTCGCCGGTGATAATTTTTGAACACAAGCCGGCTTATAACTACCGCTTTATGCGACAGCCGAATACCAATGCTGGTATCGAATCATTTCTGCACAGCTGTGGTTACCGGATTAAAAAGCTGAAATGTAACGATTACATAGCGTATAAGCAGTAGCTTCCCCTTAAAAGTGCACAATCACTTGTTTTTGTGCACGTATCTTACCAGAAGGCTATTTCCGTTTATTTAAGCGGAAATAGCTGCGTATAAGCAGTGAGCTATACAGCGTTAGGGGTGCTTGCTATACTGTGGCACCTTGTTGAGGGTCTAAAGACATTTGAGCAAAAAATAAGAGTATTATCATGGACCAAGTATTACATTTTATCGCCAAACACTGGGCGCTGTGTGCCGCTTTTGTAGTGGTATTGTTAATGGTGTTGCTTGAAGAGGGCAAAGCACGCGGTCGTGGTGGTGGTCAGGTCAATCCTGAAGGGGCGGTTAATTTGATTAACCGTGAAGACGCCGCGGTGTTGGATTTGCGTTCTAAGCAGGCATTTGAGAAAGGTCACATGGTTGGTGCCATCAACATAGCCAAGGCTGATATAGAAATTAAAGTGAAAAAGTTGCAAAAATACCAAGATAAGCCATTAATAATAGTATGCGAACGTGGTAATGACTCAAACCGTATAGCTTTAAAGTTGCGTCGTGACGGTTTTCAGCGTCCATTGGTATTGGCCGGCGGTATTGAAGCGTGGAAGGCAGCTAAGTTGCCACTAGCCACAAAAAAATAAGAGGAAAACACATGGCAGACGTTGTTATATATAGTAAGGCAGTATGCCCTTATTGTGATCGTGCGAAGGATTTACTGGGCCAAAAAGGTGTGTCTTATACTGAAAAGCGCATTGACAAAAACCCGGATGATTTGGCGCAAATGTTAGACAAGAGTAATGGTCGCCGCACTGTTCCTCAGATTTTTATCGGCGATCATCATGTCGGTGGGTTTGATGATTTATGGGCTTTGGAGCAAGCGGGTGAGCTTGATCCATTATTGTCTAAATAATTTTAATTTTTATTTTTTAGGAGTAAAACACAATGGCAGAACAAGCAGTAAACGGTGAACAAGCAGCAGCTGATGACAATGGTCAAGAGTTTGGTATTCAGCGCATTTATGTAAAAGATGTTTCTTATGAATCACCGAATGCACCGAAGATTTTCTTAGAGCAATGGCAGCCAGAATTAAGCTTAGACTTAGCGACTAAAGTAGATACGTTAGAAGACAATATCTATGACGTGACATTAACCGTTACCGCTACTGTTAAAGTCGGTGAGCAAACGGCGTTTTTATCCGAAGTAAAATACGCCGGTATTTTTATGGTTAAAGGTTTTGCTGATGAAGAATTAAAGCAGATGTTAGGCAGCTATTGCCCGAACGTTTTATATCCGTATGTGCGTGAAACGATTACTGGATTAGTGGCTAACGGTGGTTTCCCACAATTGTATTTAACGCCTGTGAACTTTGATGCGTTGTATATGCAACAGCAGCAAGAAGAGCAAGCCGCTGCTACTAAAACGGATGCGTAAATGACGACCGCGGGCCAACGGATTGCGGTGCTGGGTGCAGGTTCCTGGGGAACGGCACTGGCATTGTTGTTGGCCCGCAATGGTTTTGAGGTTAATTTGTGGGGGCATCATGCTGAGCATATGGCTTTTCTGATCGCCAATCACGAAAACAAAACCTACCTGCCTGATTTTCCTTTTCCTTACAATATTCATCCAACGGCTGATTTAAATGAAGCGTTGCAGGATGTGTCATTTGTTTTAGTGGTAGTGCCGAGTTGCGCTTTTGTTGAAACACTGCAGCGTATCAAGCCGGTTATATCGACTGATGCAAAATTAGTGTGGGGTACTAAAGGCATCGATCCTGCTACCAATCGTTTGCTCAGTGATTGTGCGGCTGACATTTTACCGGACATACCCATGGCGATCTTATCTGGTTCGAGTTTTGCTAAAGAAGTGGCGGCCGATTTGCCAACAGCGGTTACAGTTGCTAGTGATGATAACGAGTGGTTGCAGCAATGTGTGGATTTATTTGCAGCACCGCACTTTCGGGTATATCCATCCAGCGATATGATTGGCTCGCAAATTTGTGGTGTGGTTAAAAATGTTTTAGCCATAGCGGCTGGTATCGGTGATGGTATGGAATTGGGTTTGAATGCACGCAGCATGCTTATTACTCGCGGGCTAGCCGAAATGGCGCGTTTGGTTGAGGCGATGGGCGGCAGTCGGCAAACGGTGATGGGTTTATGTGGGTTAGGTGATTTGGTACTTACTTGTACCGGTGACCTTTCACGTAACCGTCGTTTTGGTTTTGCCTTAGGTGAGGGTAAAAGTGCTGACGTCGCGAAACAAGAAATTGGTCAAGCGATTGAAGGCATGGATAATGCCGAACAGATTCATCAAATACTGACAGAATACAATGTCGATATGCCAATATGCGCGGCAGTGTACCGTATCATTCATCATGAGCTTGACCCGCGCGAAGCATTGAATCAATTACTCGAACGTAAACCTTCCAGTTATTCGTAACAAGTTTCCTTAAAACAACATTAAGTGCCTCAAAAAAACTCATATTTTGCTATGGGTAAGATAGCATGATGAATCTAATAATATCTCACCTGTAACTACTAAGTGGAGAAGTGCTTTGCGAGCAAGAGATAAATTTAAGCCTGAAGGGCAGCAAGCGTGGGTGATCGTTGCGGCAGAGAAATACCAAAGCAGGAAGTGGCAGTCCGTGCCGCAATCAAAGTGGGATGTGGTATTACGTCATATCGAAACTGGTGAAGAGGTACATGATATTGTTGCTGCGCAATCGGTTGTTGTGCCGGGTAAGGGGCGCGGAGAGCGTTATTCCGGACGGAATGGCGGTACGGCTGTTGTAAAAGACTTAATTGCTACGCCTGGTAGGCATAAGTCGCTGCCGGGGTTAGTGGTGAAGTCGTTTCATGAGCTGGTCTGGAAAGGCAATGCGAGCTTTACAATAAGTGTAGATGCATTGCAGCAATCAGCGCAGTATTTACGTTTGCAGGGGTATTGCAGTTTTGTTGGTGAGCATCAAGATGTTCGTCGTGCGACAAAGGAAGGGCGAAAAAAACCATTCGTCATAATGCAAAAGGTAGGCGATGGCCGTGATTTATTTACACTTGTTCAGGATGAAGCGGCCAATCAAAAAATATTTGGCAGTCCACAAGCGTTGCTGAAGTTTATAATGGCTTTCTGTCGATTGATGGCGGTAGTGCAATACTTTCATGAAAAAGAAGGCAGGCCTATTCTTGATATTAAAGCAGAAAATATCATGCCTATTCGCGATAAGCTCGGTCATATTGTGAAATTAGTTTTGATTGATTTGGATAATTCGTTTGGTAATGTCACTCAGTTGACACCTGAAGTTGTTACTTTGGCAGATTGTAGAGCGGTGAGGCGTCATTGGAATCGAGCAAGCGATTTATCAGCGGTTATCGATTTTCATACATTAGCAAATGTAATAGCGGAAGCTGTTAACTTTGCTTATCATGATGAGTATTTTAGAGTTGGTTATACTGATCACCCGTTACTTCGTAATCATGAGTTGATGAAGGTTTCTCCAAGGACAAAAGCCCTCCATACCCCGCTGGTAAAGTTGTATGATGCGCTGATAAGTGCCGTTGATGGTATGTCAGCTAAGGAAATAATGACCAAGGCATTGCCGGCTGAACATGTAGGCACTTTCTGTGAGCAGTTTGATGCGGAGATGGCTGGTTTACATTGGCGTGACGCGGCAATGCACCGTGTCATGTCGGCTCCTGCTGTGGTTTTTCCTGCTTTTACATCGACATCGACATCTGTATCAACCGCGAGTAGCGGCAAGCATCGAAGTCCTGCGTTGTTTGCAACCGCTGCTGAGCAAAGATTGTTGGCGGTGGATGGTGGGCCTGCGGTGGTTCCTTTGGAAGTTGAAATGGATGAGCCGCCGAAAAAATCCTGTGCCAGTAGTGTCTGTGCGGCTATAGGTAGGGTATTTGGGTGTTAAAAAGCCACCACCATTGACAAGTACCCAGCTGAGCAGTTAAATAGCGCTAGCTAAAAAATATAATAAATATTGTGGGAGATATTTATGAGGGCAGGAGTGGGTGCGCCAAGCTTAGTTGCTCGTGGTGACTGGGTTATTCGCGATGCGCAGAAGGTTGAGTCTAGGGTGTCTGGTCGCTATCCCCGGTCCAAATGGCGCGTTGAGTGTTTGCATTTACCAACAGGCAGCATTGTCGTCAGTGATTTATTGGCGCAATCAAATGTTAAAACAGAATCTAAACCGACTAGAAAGAAGCGTTATCCGGGTCAACACGGTTCAACGGCAGTTGTGAAAGATCTGGTGTCTGATGCTGGTGCGCGTAGTTTACCTAGGCTTGTTGTTAAATCATTTTCTCGGTGGTGTTGGACGGGCAGTGAAATATCCCCCCCTATATGGGCGTCTCTTAAGTTATCATCGCAGTATTTGCGTGCGCAAGGATTTTGCAGTTATGTGGCTATGCATCCGCGTTGTTATCCTGGTGTGGAAAAGCAAAAACCATTTGTTGTCATGGAAAAGGTTGGTGATGGTAGGGATTTAAAGCAATTGTCACGAGATAAAGCTGACAAGGGTAAATTATTAGATACAGATGATTCATGGCAACAATTCATTCGAGCGTTTATTCGTTTGCTGGCATTTATTGAATTTTTTCATCAGCATGAAAAACGCCCCATCCTCGATATTAAAGCAAAGAATTTAATGCCGATTCTAAACACATTGGGTCAACTAGAGCGTTTGGTGGTGATTGATCTTGATAGTTCGTTTGGTGATAGCCTGGTTATGTCACCTGCTTCGATGTCGAAAGCAGATTTTACGCTGGCTGCTGGGCAGTTGGATGGTTGTAATATAGAAGCGAGCATTGATTTTCGTGTACTAGCGAATGTGTTAGCAGAAACTATTCACTTTATAACGCCTGATAAGTTTTTTGATATTCAGCATGTGGGTGATTATGGTTATATTGACGTTAAGCTTAAACGCGGTGCTCCGCCTTTACCATTAATTGATTTATTTAAGCAGTTAACTAAGGCGCGAGGGGGAATATCTGCTCGTAACATCGTATCGCACTCGTTTCATGCGTTTGATGCCAGGGTGTATCTCAAAATATTTGATGATGAATTTAGCAGTCTTCAACGGCGATTTGATGCAGTAGTAGGCTATGATTCCGAGGCGCCTCGGCAATACACCAGCGAAACAGGGCAAGCAGGTAGCCCGTTGTTGTTTAAAGCACCTAGCAGAGGGCGTACAAAATCGGATAAAGTGTCTAGGTGTGGTGTGCGTTGTGTGATTTTATAACGACGCTTATTGTGGTGGTTAAGGCGCGGCGTACGGGAATGCTTCGGTTTTGCTGTACCACTGTTTATGGTGTTCGTTATCATAGATAAACCACGGTTGTTGTCGGCTAAATTGATCGTCAGTTGTGTCGGTTAGTAACCAATATATAAAGCGCGCACTGACTTCGGCTGGAATTAAATTGATTTGGTTTTGTTTAAAAAATTGAGTGAGCGGGAAGGTGGCTTCATCTTGGTCGCGTAATTCAGCTTGCATACCTGTATCTACTTCACCAGGAATCACATGACCGCATAAAAATTGAGAGTGATCATCTTGTTGATACGCTTCAGTTAAGGCAAGTAGTGCATGTTTGCTCATGCAGTAGGCGCCCATGCCGGGTACGGTCAGTTCGGCGGCACGAGAGCTAAGGTTTAATACGCGTGTGTTTTTTTTAAAATGTGGTAGCAAGCCATTGGTGAGTAATAGCGGCGTTGTAACGTTAATGCTCATGAGTTGATTGTACTCTGTTGGATCAATTGTCGTTAAACTGCCAAGTGTACCGCCAGACCCTGCGTTGTTTATTAGGTGGCTAATGGTGTGATTATTGTGTTGGCAGAACTGCTGTATAACAGTGACTGTCGATTGGATGCTTTTTGTGTCATTAAAGTCTGCCTTAATGGTATGAAAGGTGTCGCTGTAATCGTCGCTAAGATCGCATGCACTGCGATTAATACCGGCGACATAATGACCTTGCTGTAAGCAGTGTTTCGCGGTGGCGTAACCAATACCGCGCGTTGTGCCGGTAATTATAATGAGTGGTTTCATTTATTGCTCCAACTAAAATCGTTATCTACGAGGTAAAAAGTAGCATAGCTGCAGTGGGTTCTCAACGTGTGTTATACTCCACTCGTAAATTAACACTAACCCGGAGTTTCCTCATGAGAAAAAGTTTACTGATCGGTGCGTTATTAGTGGTTTCTGCTACGGCGATGGCGGCCAATAAAACGGTGCCGTTAAAAAGCAATTTTAGTCAAATCTCTGCTGAAGATGGTTTTGAAGTAAAGGTAAAGTGTGGCGATACCAATAGCGCTACTTTGTCTGGCCCGCAAACGGGGATTGATAGCGTTAGTATAATGGTGAGTGATGGTAATTTAAAAATATCCAAATCGGGTCGTGGTTCAGATAAGGGTGTAGAGGTTGAGGTGACGACAGCGGGTCCACTTAATTCAGCCAGTATTCGTGATGGCGTTGAGCTAGAGGTGAAAGGTTGTGCGGTGAATAAGGATGCTTTCACCATGAACATGGAGCAAGGTGCCAAGGCTGAGCTTAAGGGCAAAACTAATAAATTGAATCTGAATATGAAAGGTGGCACTACTTTTGGTGATGATGACAGTGATGACTTGATTGCCAACACGGTAAATATTAATGCCAAGATGGGGTCGCGTGCTTATGTTTGTGGTGCTAAAAAAGTGACCGGAGATATATCGATGGGTGTGATGGTTTACACCGGTAAAGATGCGGACACGGGTGGTTTAAGTGCGACGCGCGGAGCGGCTACTTCGGTTTGTGATTCTTAGTCTTAATTTTATTTATAAATAAAACCCCGGCTTTTGTCCGGGGTTTTTTGTGTAAAGAGTAAAAACCTAGGATATGTTAAACCGTATAGCTATTGCTACGAAGACTAAAATCAATATCAGTTTTGATGATTAGCGGGATTAATTGTTTTGCCGTATACTGATCACATGAGACACAGTCGTTACATGATTTACATCACAACCATATCTGCTGTAATGCTATTATTGATGGCTTTAACTGCAATGGTAAGCCCTGCTAGGTTGTCAAAACCTGTGGCGGTAACGCCGTGTCATCAATCTCAACCTTCCCACAGTCAACGTTCGTCTAGCTGCCAGCAGCATAGTGCGAAGTATTTGTCGTTATTATCAACCAGTCAGTTATTCAGCGATGATGACTTAAGTATGATGGGCTTAGGCACTGCACTGATATTAATCAGCCTGATTTGGGCTGACCTTTTGTTTAAACCACCGCGTGGTGGGTGATTTGTTATCTATTGAGATCACTGCTTAGTGCGCAAGGCTGGAAGGGGTGCCTTTCGAGCGGCGTGTGGTATAGGGATGTAAAGGAACACGAGGGCAAGGATGTCCGTTCGGGAGAAAGGTATCCCTTCCGGCCTTATGCAGCACGAAGTGGAAAGTATGATTTATAGATCCCAGATTGAGTCTGGGTGGACATAAACAAAAGGTAAAACAAATGAAACAAAAATTCCTATTACTATTGTTTGGCTTATTAGCCAGCACCTCAGCCTTAGCCGCCACGCCGGCTTTGGTAAATCCTAACCATATCAGCTTAACGTTACTGGCATTTTTTGGTGCTGGGATTTTGCTGGCGTTTACGCCGTGCGTGTTACCGATGATTCCGATTTTATCCGGTATCATTGTTGGTCAAAAAAAACCAAGCACTTTTCGTACCCTACAACTGAGTGTGGTATTTGTATTGAGCATGGCAGTGACTTATGCCGTGGCGGGTGTGATTGCTGGTTACTTGGGTGGCACCATTCAAGCGGCGTTACAAGTGCCGTGGGTGATTGCCTTATTCAGTGCAATTTTTGTGGTGATGGCTTTATCGATGTTTGGTTGGTTTGAGTTTCGACTGCCAAGTTTTATTCAAAATAAAATCCACCATTCCAGTAATAAGCAAACCAGTGGCAGTTTAATTGGTGTGGCAGCGATGGGCGTATTGTCAACCTTGATTGCCTCGCCGTGCGTGACAGCCCCATTGGTGACCGTGTTAACCTATATCGGAGAAACCGGCAACGCATTACTGGGTGGCGGTATCTTATTTTCATTAGCCTTAGGGATGGGGGTTCCATTGATTTTATTTGGACTAGGAGAAGGTGTTATGTTACCGCGAGCGGGTCAGTGGATGTATCAAGTGAAAGCCTTATTTGGTGTAATGATGTTGGGCGTAGCGTTATGGATGTTGTCGCGAATTATTCCGATGTCAGTGACAATGTTATTGGCGGCGGTATTAATCATTGTTAGTGCGGTGGCTTTTGGCGCGTTAGATTTTAAAGGTAATATTCATCGTATACAGCGTGGTATTAGTTTTTCGGCGTTGGTGTATGGCGTGATTTTAATGGTGGGTGTAGCGCAAGGTGATCAATCGTTTTGGCCGCCATTAGCGGCACACCAAGCGCATATTGCTTCACCGATGGCTGCAGTCAAACCAACGGAACAGTTGTTTACCTATGTTAAAACTCAGGCTGGTTTAAATAGGGCGTTAGCCTCTGCTAAAGCCGCGGGTAAGCCTGCGATTGTGGATTTCTGGGCGGATTGGTGTTCAGATTGCGCGGCGCTTGATCGCGGTGTGTTATCCAATGTTACCATTCAACAACAAATGCAAGATTTTGCATTGATCCGTGTTGATGTCAGCAAATCAAACCCTGAACTGAAAGCGATTGAAAAAGCGCATAAGGTGTATGGGATTCCAGCGTTTGTTTTCTATAACAAACAAGGTGATGAGTTGAAGCAGCAGCAAATGAGTGGTGAGATTACGCAGTTGTCGTTATCGACTACTTTAAAGCAATTATCATAAAAGCCTTGTCATCCTGGCTCGGATCTTGTCATCCTGGCTCGGATCTTGTCATCCTGGCTCGGATCTTGTCATCCTGGCTCGGATCTTGTCATCCCGGCTCGGATCTTGTCATCCCGGCCCCGAGCCGGGATCCAGTATTACAAGCCACTATTCCTTAGGGGGTTGATGCTTTAGCCATTTAATGAAAATCCAATTGCCGCCAGGCTTCATATAAAATAATACTGACGGCATTGGATAAATTAAGACTACGGCTTTCCGGTTTCATCGGTATGCGTATACGCTGTTCGGTGGGGGTGTTATTAATAATATCCATCGGTAAACCGCGCGTTTCAGGGCCAAACATCAACATGTCTTCGTCTTGATAGTGTGGATTAGTGTGTGGACTACTGCCTTTGGTAGTGCAGGCAAAAATACGTCTGCCGTTATGCTTTTCAGCAAAAGCTTCGTAATTATCATACTGCTGTACGTGAGCAAATTCATGGTAATCCAAACCGGCACGTCGGCATTGTTTGTCGGATAAGTCAAAGCCCATTGGATGAATCACATGCAATTGCGCGCCGCTATTGGCGCATAAGCGAATAATATTACCAGTGTTCGGTGGGATTTCTGGTTGGTATAAAACAATATGTAAGCTCATGAAGTTCCTTGCAAACGGTGTTGTAAAAAAGGGAGCGATTACTCGCTCCCTTTGATGTAATAACGTAATGAGTCTAATAACTCAACTAAGCAGCGTGGCCAGTTTTAGCTCCTGCTGCTGCTGTTGGCACGTCTTTGCTGACCTTGTGACTAACGGTGGTATGACTACCGGTCGCTGTGCCGCCATTACCTTTAGGTGTTGATGTTGGCACGGGAGTCGTGGTGCTACCGTCGGCAGTGATCATACCCCTGGGGTTATCAACAGGATCGGTAATAATATTACCAGCTATGCCGGATTCGGTAGGATCAAAATAACTGGCCTGACTGAGTGGTAAGCTATTGCGTCGAATTTGCGAATTCCGTGCTTGTATGTAGCCGTTACGGATAAATACATAAGGGTCAAAAGCATTACGCATCAGCTTATAAGCCGGCATTAAGCGCGCTTGTAGGTCAAGTTGTTTACCACCGAGTAAAGCCCATACAGTACCGCTCCTGTTGAAGTAAGGGTAGGGGCTCATATAAATATTAAATGGAATGGCAAAACCATCGCGAAAGGTGGACGGCCCTAAAATAGGTAGCATGATAAATTTTGAGCGTTTAGCGCCCCACGTGGCCAGTGTCATGCCGAAATCGGTTTGGTGTGGTTTAAGGCCCATGTGTTTAGCTACATCAAAGATGCCGCCGATACCGATTGTGCTATTAATAACCAGTCGCCAGAAATCATTAAAGAAGTATTTCACCTTACCTTGTAATAGATCATTCGGCAGTGTGGTCACGGTACTGATGTTGTTATAGACATTGCTGACGCCGCGTTGCACGGGGCTCCATACGCCGTTGGAATAAATATAGGCAATGGGTTCCACAAATAAACCGAGGAACACTTTATTAAATTCGAAAACACCGCGGTTAAATTTTTCATACGGATCTACTTGGTAGCCGTTTTGTTGCAAAATGGGGTCAGTCAATGTTTTTGATGGCGTGCTTTCAAGCGTTTTTTGCGTATTTTCTGCGGATGTGGCGCCGACTTGATGCAGGTTAGCCAGGCTACTGGAAAAACTGGCGCACAAAGCGACAGTTAAGCCGATACTGGTGACCTTGCTAAAAATTTTTTTATTCATAACGGAGATCCTTTCACGTGTTCCTGGTTCAGCGGCTAGTGTAACAGTTATTTCCGCTTAAGCTAAGCAGTGTTATACTAACACAGCTAATTTTTTGTGAGAATTAATATGCGTAATCCTTTCCAAGCCATTGCTTCCGTTTTGTTCACGCCAGGAAGCCAGCCACAACGTTTTACAAAAGCGCATGCCACTGGTGCGCATGGCATTATGTTAGACCTTGAAGATGCGGTCGGTGACAACGATAAAATTATGGCGCGTGACACTGTCTGTGGCTATTTAGACACGTATCAGCCGCAAGAAAACTTTATGTGTGGACTGCGAGTGAATGAGGTTTCTACGCCGTTTGGTCAGGGAGACTTGGCTAAGCTTAGTGAGTGTCAGCAATTGCCAGATCTTATTGCGCTTCCTAAAGTGGAAAGTCCGGATGATGTGCGTATGGCCGCAGAGCTTGAAGTGCCCTTGTTGGTGATGATTGAATCAGAACTAGGGTTGCGGCGAGCTGAAGAAATTTTGTCCGCCAGTGAGCGAGTTGAGGTGGTATTTTTTGGTGGTTACGATTTTGCTGCTAATTTAGGAGCGCAATGTGAATGGCAGAGCATGTTGATGATACGCAGTCAATTGGTATTGTTAGCACGTCGATTTGATTGTGCGCTATGGGATGTGCCCTATATTGATTTGGACGACAAAGACGATTTAGCTTTACAGCAAGAATGCCAAGCATTAAAGGCCATGGGATTTACCGGTAAAATGGCGATTCATCCTAAGCACATTGCAATGATTAATGAAGTATTTATGCCCAGCCAAAGTGAGGTGACTGAAGCGCAAGCGATAGTGCAGGCGATGCAGCAATCGGATGGCAATGCTTGTCGGCATAACGGTAAGATGTTAGATCAACCATTGATACGCAGTGCGGAGCGAATAATAGCAATGAATAACATGAGGAATAGCCAATGAAGCCTGAAGACCATGCATTTTATTCGCATGTAAAAATCAAAGATAACGTGTACCGCGAGCGTAACGGTGTTGAGTATGAGGACTTTGAGATTGGTCAGGTATTCCAGCATCGACCAGGTTTAACAGTGACACAAGATATGAATGCTCAGCATACGTTGATGACATACAATCAGGCGATGATTCATACCGATGTGCGTTATGCGGCGAAAACGGAATGGGAGCGGCCATTAATTGTGAGTACATTAACGTTGTCATTAGTGACGGGTATGTCGACAAAAACCTTTGGACGTGTGGTGGCTAATTTGGCCTGGAATAATGTCAACATGACGTACCCTTTATATGCGGGCGATACCCTCTATGCGGAATCTGAAGTGAAGGAAAAGCGCTTGTCGAATTCACGAAAAGGCCAGGGTATTTTGACGATACACACGCGCGGCATGAATAATAATGGCACGGAAGTGTGCTCGTTTGATCGTACGCTTTTGGTATATTGCCGTGGTCATGGTCCTTATGAAAAAGCAGAGTACTAGATGACTGTAGACAGGTATTATCAGTCGAAATTAATGAGCGCCGAACAAGCGGTTGAGAAAATTGCTGATCATAGCCGTTGTTGCATGAGTCACGGAATTTCACAGCCGCCTGCGATATTAAAAGCATTAGCGGATCGTGCAAGGGCGAGGGCTTTAACTGATTTGTCGGTTTACTATGTTCACTCAGAAAAGGCTGCTGCCGAAACTATTTTGGCTGATGATTTGGTTGGCGTGTTTCACCCCGTGGCGGGGTTTTATGCGGCAGCAGAAAAACGTTTGCGCCAGCTAGATAAAGAGCAGGGTCGACGCGTTGTTAATTTTACACCAAACACATTAAGTCAATATCCACGGCTATTGTGTGATCATATCAAGCCGGATAGTTTTATTTCCATGGTTAGTCCAATGGATGAAGCGGGTTACTTTTCATTAGGCACGAGCCCTGATTATGGGCGTATGGCTTCGCGTATTGCACCTACTGTGATTGTTGAGGTTAACAAGCATATGCCGCGAACGTTTGGTGATACAAAAATTCATGTCACTGACGTGGCTGCAATTGTTGAAAACGACGACCCATTACAACAATTGATTGCACGCGAACCGACTGAGGCTGAATTTACTATTGCCAAATTAATTGCAGAGCAAATTAATGATGGTGATACGTTACAGTTAGCGGCTAGCGGTGTGTCAAAAGCGGTGTGTCAATGCCTGCATAATCATCAAGATTTAGGCTTACATTCAGAGTTGCTGTCTTCGGGTTTAATTCCTTTAATGAAGTCAGGGGTGTTAAATGGCAGACGCAAAAACATTCATACGCATAAGCATTTATTCACACTGTCATTTGGCGATGAGGCAATGTATGAGTATATGGACCTAAATCCAACGATTGAAGGTTATGGCGCTGAGTATATTAATTCACCTGAGGTGATTGCACGCAATCATAATATGTTTTCGATCAATTCAGCGGTTGAGATTGATTTGTTTGGTCAAACCAGTGCGGAATCGATGGGCTGGCGTCAATACAGCGGAGCTGGTGGTCAGAATGATTTTGTGCGTGGTGCTTATGAATCTCAAGGCGGACGTTCTGTATTGGCTTTTTCATCGACAGCTAAAAACGGCACGGTTTCTCGTATAGTGCCTAAGGTTAATGGTGCAGTAACCAATAACCGTATGGATGTTGATTGGGTGGTGACTGAATATGGTAAAGTGCAGATGAAAGGCTTAACTACTTATGAGCGCGCGAAAGCATTAATAGATTTGGCTCATCCTGATTATCGTGAGTCATTGCATAATGCGGCAGTAGAACAGCATATTTTTGTTTAATAAATTTTTTATTCTGTCAGAGTGTAACGTAAGGCTATCAGGGATACCTTTCTCCCGAACGGATGTCCCTATCCTCGTGTTCCTTTACATCCATGTATCACACGTTGCTCGACAGGTACTCCTGATAGCCTTCCTTACTTTAGCAGTTAATCTACTAACAAATTATATGCCTATATTTTTATGGAGATTACTGTGATGGAGTGGCAAAGCCAATCAACCCCCCGGCCTTGGCGCCGGTTTTTTCTGTATTATCACTAAATCTTGCTAAACCAGCCGATTCAAAGTGAAAGGTAAGTTTTTGGGTGCTGCCATCGAATTGAGATTGGTTGGGAATAAGTGTCATGCTGGCGATACCTTTTTTCTTATCGGTTACTTGGTAGGTATATTGCCCGGTTAATTTTTTACCGCTGGGTATTTCGGTGGTAACAAATGTTTTATTAGCATACGTTACTTTTAATACCTTGCCGGCCGGTTTGCCGTAGGTGTAGGCCGCATACAATGTCTTGCCATTCAGAGAGCTAGGGAAGTTCGGTGTGTGGTGATTAGCAAGTAATGAAAGTGGTAGCAGCGCTAATAATAGGGTGAGTGTTTTTTTCATCATGTATTCCTTATTTTTTACCTTGCAAATGTTTGTCTTGATAATCGGTGCGCAATTTTTTGCGCAGTTCAGCATTTTTTGAGCGACGTATTTCGTTGTCATTACGTAATTCAAGTGGTTTCACTATGCAGGGTTTGTGGTTTTCATCCATGGCGACCATGGTAAAATAACTGGTGTTAGTGTGACGCTTGATGCCGGATGAAATTTCTTCGGATACGACACGAATACCGACTTCCATGGATGTTTTGCCAACATGATTAACGCTGGCATAGAACGAGACCAGTTCACCGACTTTAATCGCTTGTTTAAATAGCACGTAATCGACCGATAAGGTGACGGTATAAAAGCCGCTGTAGCGTGAGGCGCATGCATAGGCGACACGATCCATTAATTGCAGAATGGCACCGCCGTGTACGTTACCACCAAAGTTAGCCATATCAGGCGTCATGATTTCAGTCATCATAACTTCGCGGTGATCGCCGGTGTTGGGTGTGCCACAACAGTTGTCCATGGGTTACTCCTTAAAGATAAACCATTGAAATTATAGACTATGGCTGTTCATTCATGGCTAATAATTATTACAAACGCGGGGAGGTGATATCAGGCGTGCCTTCTTCAGTTATTGGGGTTGCGGTAGCAACGGAAGGGCTACGATACATATGAAAAATAGCTGCTTTTATTTTAAGAGGGAGGCGCGGCTGTGGGGGTTTGATGAGCCCGTCAGAACTGCTGAGAGCGGTTGAGGCATATTCAGTATCATCAACGTCACTGGACTTATCGGAGTCACTGTCATCGGGTAATTGTTCACCACGTAATGAAACTCTACTACCAATGGTGTCATCTGGAGAAATTTTGGTAGCTACCGTATCAACTACGCGGGGGAATGACATGCCATGATTACCGCGGTAAACAATATAAGGCTTGGTCTGCAATGCACGATCACAGTCAGTGCAGGCTAATTTAGTAATACCAAAGATGATGGGTTCACGGGGCTGGCTATGTAGCATTTGACTCTCAATAAGCTTCATCAAAGCTTGTTCGGCATGAACAGTGCCACCGATGTCTTCTTCAAAATCCGTGTTTGGGTAAATAAATGGGAGGTCAGCGGTGGTGAGCAATATGCGCTTAGTTTCATTGCTGTAGCTCGTTTCATCCTCACTCTCGCTTAAAACACCATTGACTACTTTGCGTAATATACTGACCAGGTTATCTATTTGTTTAAAGAGTGGGTTGCGGCGTTTTGATTTATCTTCTACGGTTAAGCTGCATATGCCACCTGCTGTCAAAAGATCAAATGCAGCGTCTTTTAATAATTTCTCTTTTGCATGTTTGGTATCTGCGCTTTCATAAGCGGCAAATAACGCACGCAAAATAGTGAGTTTAGTGGCAATTATTTCATGAATACTTCTTCGATTATGTTCAGTCGGTTTACGGGTGCGATTAGCTGAGACAATTAAGCCAGCTTTTGTGCAGGCAATGGCGATGCAGGGTGTAATAGCTTCTTTCGGCGCTAATAGCTTAGCGAGGCTATCCATGCGGCGTATTCTTTTATCAGAAGAATAAATGGTGCGTTCTGGTGTGATGAGTGTAAAATCGGCGAGTTCTGCTCGGTGAATTGTACACCACTTATCAGCCCATGCTTTTACGCTTTTTTTTGTTGGTGCTTCGGGTGAGATCATTACGGTATATCGCTGCAGATCATCAGTAAAGCCCAGTGTTTTTAGTGTGCTTTCGTTGATATCGTATGTTAATTTGATGTGACGTAATAGGCTGGTTGCTATTGTGTTTGAGGGCAATAGATCAGCAAGGGTATTTTTTGATTCTTCGGTTCTGCTCATGGCTTGTAGCAACGTTCTTCATTTTCTCATCACCAACTTTATTATTATTGTATTAACAGAACCTTAAAGCAGTTGAGCATTGGGTCAAATAAGTATGTGTTAAGTTTATCGCCTACCTGAAGCGATCAATTCGTACAGATAGTTCGAGTGTTTTAGCTATGGTATACTGATGACATGAAACTCAACATACTCTCACATGCATCATTTGAAGCGCTTGGCAGTATCGATCAGTGGATCGATCAGTTGGGCCATACAACCCATGTAAGCTGCCCTTATAAAGGCGAGTCAGTGCCTGATGTTGCTGAATTTGATGGCTTGATCATCATGGGTGGTCCGCAGAGTGTGGTAGAAATTGAAAAATACCCTTATTTACAGGCGGAGCTGGGTTTGATTCTGCAGACGGTTGCAGCCAATAAGCCAGTGTTGGGTGTTTGCTTGGGGGCTCAGCTAATCAGTGCTGCCTTTGGTGCGCCGGCTGAAAACAGCCCGGTACGTGAGGTGGGCTTTTTTCCGGTTGAATTAAATTCGGCGGGAAATCAATCGGCCTTGTTAAAAGATTTACCTGCCAGTTTGATCACTGGGCATTGGCATTATGATATGCCGGGGGTGCCTGACAACGCTCAGGTGCTGGCGCAGAGTGAAGGATGCCCGCGACAAATTATTCAGTATGCTGAGCGCGTGTTAGGTATGCAGTGTCACTTGGAATTAACGCGATCTGAGACTGAAGTGTTTATTCAAAAGTGTCCACAAGATTTAATTCCTGGTAAGTATGTACAGACGCCTGATGAAATGCGTGCTACAGATTTTGATTTAATGGCTAAGTATATGCACGCGGTGCTTAATCGATTATTTTCTTGATTATCATGACAGAATAATTGTGGTTACACATATCTACTGCATCAAGTTGTATAGGGTACCCATTTTACGGAAGTAAAGCGCAGCGTAGTGGAACGAAGCGAGCCATGAAGTAAAATGGATTATATTTGAGGAGAAAGACAATGATTCAAGTCTACGGTATAAAAAACTGCGATACAGTTAAGAAGGCGCTGAAGTGGCTTACGGCTAATGCAGTTGAGTTTGCCTTTCATGATTTCAAAAAAGAAGGTGCAAGCAAGGCGCAATTGCAGTCGTGGTGTCAGTTGATTGATTGGCAATTATTGTTGAATCGGCGCGGTACTACGTGGCGAAAACTATCAGCTGAGCAACAGGCAGATCTTACGCAAGCCAAAGCTGTCGCGTTAATGAGTGAGCATACCAGTTTAATTAAACGACCCGTGTGGCAATTTGATCATGAAGTGATGGTTGGCTTTACTGACGATGTTAAGGCAAAAATTCAATATTGTTACTTGACATCGTAAACCAAATAGGTTTACAATATTTATTGTGGAGGCATTAGACACAACAGTAAGTAGGTCTAATGGAAGCAAAAACGGTAATAATATCGAATTCAGCAAAAAAAGATATCAAACGAATCCCAACAAATATAGCTGTAAAACTAGCTCTGTGGGTTGAGACTGTTGAAGAAATAGGATTGCGTGAAGTAAGGAAGTTGAAAGGTTATCATGATGAACCTTTAAAGGGTAAGCGGAAAGGGCAACGCTCAGTCAGGATGAACAAGGCCTATCGTGTTATTTACACTGAACACGATCAAGGGATTATAGAGCTTAACTTTATTGAAGTATTGGAGGTGAATAAGCATGACTACTAAAACAGTTAAAACAATCGAAAAACTAGCAGGCACCCAGCTATCGTTTGGGCGTGTGTTGTGGGCGATTAGAGTGAGTGATGACTTGACTCAAGAAGCGTTTGCTGCAGAGTTGGGTGTTTCTAAGCAATATTTATCTGCGCTTGAAAATGATAGAAAGATTGTTAGTGTTAAGCAAGCTCAAAAATTTGCTCTGATACTGGGGCAATCTGAGAAGCTATTTGTAAAGTATGCGTTACAAGATTTATTAAACAAGTACCACGTAGATTACCAGGTTGACTTGCATAAAGCGGCTTAGGGTTGTGATTCTCGACTTAGATTGCTTTGTCGCTAGCTCCTCGCAATGACAGCATTACAAAATCTGCAAATCACTGCGCAAGTATTCATACGGCAACTCGCGTAGATTCGCAACACAAGCGCCGGGCGCAATAGCAGTAATAATGTCACTGGCGATATCGGTAAAGTCTGCACGAAAATGAACGGAACTTTTTAACGCTAAAATATTGCGATCACTGGGTTCAATGCCAACATGCCGAAAAATCGCTTGGTCCGCGGCTTGAATTTTTTTTGCTGATACGATCACTTTAACGCCTTCCACTTCTAATACCGCCATAGGACCTAAATCAAATGGTACATTGTGATAATAAGCACCGGTGCCGGTAAATTTACCGTCTGCTAACGCTTTAACAATAAACTTGCCGTGATAGGGAACATCACCGACGATACCTGATCGGCCACCAAGATCAATCACCATTTCATTGTTTAAACCAATGGCGTGTGCATGTTCGGCGACTTCGGCATCGTGCACTAACGCTAGTACGGCATCTTCGGCGTGGGCTTTTACTAATGCCGCTAATAAACCCATGGTGTCACTGCTGCCGCCACCGCCGGGGTTGTCTTGCGTGTCATTTACAATGACAGGTAGTTCGCTGACTTTGGCTTTTTCTATCGCCTTAGCCACGGCTTCATCAGCAGGATAAACATCCAATTTAAATTCATGTTTATGTGAGTTAATAAAACTCAATAAAGTCTTGCATGCTTTATCAACTTGCTTTTTGTTTTCACCATATGCAACGATCGCAGGGCCGCAGTCAAAGATATCGGCTAAAGGGAAGCCCATCGCATATGATAAATAACAATCGTGCTTCTTAGCTAATTCGCCTAGATAATTGTATATGCCCTTGCCAGGCTCAATCAGCGAGCATTGTGATGTCAACGGAATTAAAAATGGTAATTTATAAAAGTTTTTGTAAAATGGTTTGCCGAGTTCTAAACGATCATCTAATACGGTGGCAGCGCGTACGCCAGTATCAAAAATGTCGATATGTGGATACGTGCGATAAATTTCCATGACATCAAATAATTCATACATTTCTTGGGTAACGTTAGCATGTAAATCCAATGCGCAGGCAATGGGTATATCATCACCGCATACTGCACGAATGCGTTTCGCTAATTCACCTTCGCCATCTTGTGTGACTTCACTGACCATGGCACCGTGTAAATCTAAAAAGATGGCATCGTAATCTTGGTGTTTGGCAACACCTTCGCAAATTAAATTACAGATATACTCATAAGCTTCTTCGGTGACTATGCCAAATGGCGGTGCCTGGCACCATAATAATGGTGTGACAGTATGCCCTAAGCGTTGTGCTTGCTCGATAAAGCCGGACAGGCCGATATTATTGTCGCGAAATACTTCTAAGCATGCTTTATCAAATGTTAAACCGGGATAAGCATCAGCTTGTTCGAAATCATTTAGTGTGGTGGCTTGTGTGCAAAACGTATTGGTTTCATGCATAAAACCGGCAACCAAAATATTGGCCATCAATGTCTCCTATATCTTACCTTTAACGGCTTCTTCAAATAATTGTTTTAATGCGGACTCTGTGAGTGCAACCGGGTTGGTGGCGGTTGAGCCATCAGCTAAGGCTTGCTTAGCAATTTCATCGGCTTGTTGTAAGTCGATACCAATGTCAGACAGTTTAATTGGCAAGTCGAGCTGATGTAAAAATTCAATAAGCCATTGGTATACACCATCAAATGTTTTATCTTTAAGGTCCAAGTATTCAGCTAAGCGTACCATCTTATCTTCAATTGCTGGGCGGTTAAAGCGCAAAACATAGGGCATGAAAATCGCATTTAATAACCCATGGTGTGCGCCATAAATAGCACCAACTGGATGAGACAATGAATGCACGGCTCCTAAACCTTTTTGAAAGGCGGTTGAGCCCATAGTGGCGGCAGCCAGCATATAACTGCGTGCTTCCAAGTTGTTGCCATCTTTATAAGCGACAGGTAACCATTGTTTTATTAAGCGTAACCCTTCCATAGCAATACCATCCGCCATTGGGTGAAAGCCGGGTGCGCACAGTGCTTCTAGGTTATGCGCAAACGCATCCATACCGGTAGCGGCGGTGAGTTTGACAGGCAGGCTCACTGTTAGTTCAGGGTCGGAGATAACAATCGACGGTAACATCTTGGGATGAAAAATAATGCGTTTGCTGTGGGTTTCTTCATCAACGATCAAGCTAGCTCGTCCGACTTCAGAGCCTGTGCCCGCAGTAGTGGGTATTGCAATAATAGGTAAGACAGCATCGGCATTGGCTTTTTTATAGTTGTCGCCTTTGTCTTCGTATTGCCATAAGGCTTGATCTTGATTGGCTAAAAACGCAATGCATTTCGCGGTATCTAATGCACTGCCACCACCAATCGCGATGACGCTATCGTGCTGGTTGTCGTGAAGCTCTTGGCAGCCCTCAATGACATTGGTGCCAGTAGGGTTGGCATTGATATCGCTGTACACGGTGTTGTGTAATCCGGCTTCATTTAACAGTTCTTGTAAATGGCTGATCATCGGTAATGCACTTAAACCAGGGTCGGTGACGATCATCGGTGCTTTTATATTGAGTTGGGCGCAAGCATCGGCGATATCGCGAATGCGACCGAGGCCAAACCAAATTGTTGTAGGGTAGTTCCATTGCGTGGTAAAAGCAGCATTATCCATTGGTTGTCCTTAAATAAAACGATTTTGCGTGAGTCAGCTGATTATAACCTAACTCGGATAAGCTCACACCCATACCGGTGTCTTTAACGCCAGTCCAAGCGAGAGCCGGGTCTAAATAATCGCATCGATTCATAAACCAGGTGCCGGTCTGAACTTGGTCACCAATCATTTCGGCGTGTTCAAAGTCATTGCTCCAAATGCTGGCAGTTAAGCCGTAGGCGCTGTCATTCATCAGGTCGATGGCTTGCTGTTCGCTATTGACAGGCATAATGCCAACCACCGGTCCAAAGTTTTCTTCGCGCATTAACGCCATAGTGTGATCAACGTTAATCAGTGCTTGCGGAGCCAAATAGGCTGAGGTTTCGCTATGGGCTTCGAAGCGGTTGCTATCGATTAATGCGGTGGCGCCTTGTTGCACAGCGTCGGCAATGTATTGCCGTACTTCGTTAGCACTGCTGTCACGTACCATCGGGCCTAGATTGGTGCCAGCTTCTAAGGGGTTGCCTAAGCGATATTGATAAACGCGTTCGACGAATCCCTCAATAAAGTCATTAAATATTTTATGGCTCACATAAATGCGTTCGATGCCGCAGCACGATTGACCTGAGTTAAAATAGCTGCCATCGACTAGGCTATCGAGTGTGAAGTCTATATCTGCATTGGCAGTGACAAAGGCGCAGTCTTTGCCGCCAAGCTCTAAGCCACAGCCGATAAAGCGTTGGCTGACTTGTTGATACACAGTGCGACCGCCGGCAACTGATCCGGTAAAGGCAACGAAATCAATGCGAGGGTCGGTAATCACTTGTTCTGATTGTTTGCGGTCAAGGTGTAGATATTGAAATACGCCTTGCGGTAAACCGGCCAGTTGAAAAGCGTCGAATAAACGTTCGGCGACTAACGGTGTTTGCGATGCGTGTTTTAATACAACGCAATTGCCTGCCATGATAGCCGGGATAATGCTATTAATCGCGGTTAAGTAGGGGTAATTCCATGGCGCGATCACCATCACGGTGCCCAGTGGGTCACGTCGAATAAAGCGCTTTCGTTCGGCGCTGTCTTCAATCATGATATCGCTTAGGCAGCGCTCGGCGATCTCTATCATATAGAGTGCACGCTCTTTAACGCCATTAAGCTCACCGGGACATTGGCTGATGGGTCTTCCCATTTGCCAGCTGAGCTCTTCACAGATTTGGTTTTCAGCGGTGAATAAATTATCGACAAACTGTCGACATAGGCGTGCGCGTTCAGCGATAGCCACTTTTTTCCAATGGTGATGCACTTGTTTGGCATCCGCTAGGGTGCTGTCGATTTGTTGCGGTGTGGCGTAGTCGCCGTTGGCGTAGACGCTATTATCTACGGGAGAAATCACTTTCCATTGCATGTGGTGTTAGCCTTTGTGTGTTACTGAAATCTGTGCTAAGCATAGCGAAAGTTGTTGATGATGAACAGGTTTTAAGAAGGCGGCATGGGTTCCTGGTAAAAAGCAGTCATAAATATAGCCTTAAGAGAATATTATATTGCCTACAGATATTGAGTGACCTCGAATGCTATGGGTAATATGTGCACAAACGATGCCCGCCAGTGTGGCCTCATCCGTTACAAATTTGTAACATATCTTTAGATATTGCGAATTATATGTATTGTTGCAATAATGCGGGATTATAAAGTGCTATTACTGATAACAATTATTTAATAAGACAAATGTATTCAAGAGCTTAGTTGTGGGGGGCTCATTTATGAGTAGAAAACTGAGGCCTACTAAAAGCCTCTACTATTTTAGTTCAAGCGCAAGTCGTCCAGCGATCGCTATTTTTTATAATCGGCTTGCCGATGATGGTGTTATACCTAAAGACTTTCCGCACCATCAGCCAGTACACTCGGGTGTGTTTATTTATAATCATCGTACTGAGCGCGTTGAAGATGTAATAGAAGGCTCAGGTGACAGGCATGGGCATTTAATATTATACAGAAACAGAGCTTCCGCAATCAGTAAGCTGGAAAATTGCGGAACACTGCCCGGAAAAGATAAAGATGTGGCCGTGTATGGGTGCTGGCGCAAAGCCTATAAAATCAAGTGTCACCTTGCCTCTAATGAAACTGATGGAGTCGCTGATATTTTCTCTGATTTCGTTAGCCGCTTTGAAGCGAGATCAGCAGTACGGCCAATCTCATATATGCCTGGAAAAGTCGACTGCCAAACCTGTACGCATTATTTATTACGTTTAATTACCGGTAAAGCGTTTGACTCGCCGCATGGCGAGTACACACTGGGTTGGGGTGATGGTTCCACTAATCCTCATGATTTGTTTGATGAGATGGTACGAGATAGACTTCCTCAAGTAAGTCCTAAGTAACGCTGCAGTTGCTCGTTTGTGACTATGCCTTTTTAGTAAACAAATCCAAAAAGCCATAGTGGAATCCTATTCCCAACTCCAGCGTCAAGGTCGTCGCAAGCTAGGTAGGCATTTTCTTCTTCTAGGATTTGTTTGACATTTTTTTTCTTACCGCCAATTTCAAACAGCCATGTATTGTCTATTAGGAAGTCGCCATTTTTTGGAATACTAACGTTATATAGATGCGATAACATGCTTAAAAAAAAGAGTTCACGTATAGTGCCGACATTCTGTGAATTTGGGGAAATAGCGTAGAGCTGATTGGTGTTATTTAGGTAAATTTTCTCTGGAGTTTCTAGTTTACTTATTTTTTTTGAAGATTTCATGACGAGACTAATTAAACCCGCATCTTCAAGATACTTAAAGTATGACTTGAGGGTTCGTTCATCACCAATATCTAATAGTGATTTTAGTTTTCTTAGATTTGGGGTAAAGGGTACTGCTGAAGCAATAAAAATGAGGAGTTGTTTTAATTTTCGGATACTATTACCAGTTAATAACGGATAGATAGCAGCTAGGTCAATTTCAATAGCGGCATGGAAATTTTGCTCTAGGGTCATAAAATAAATATTGTGATCATTGATGTCAATTGAATAAGGATAGTAACCATACTTTAAATACTCTTTAAATAAAGAAAGTACCTTTTTACCTTTAGAGTCAATAGTTGAAACGATGTCCTGGCAGATAGCTTCATGAGAAGCAGTAATTGTTGCTATATCGTAACGAGGGAAGTGGGTACATAAATGAAGTTCTAGGTATTCTCTAAAAGATAAACCTTGGATATTATAAATTGCAGCTCTGCGTGTGAGGTCGTGGCTGCCTTTATGTATTTCAAGTGCTGAGCTGCCGGAAGCGATAACCGTTAATTCGGGATAGGTGTCATAAATACTTTTTAACTCGACCGACCATCCTTTATATTTGTGTATTTCATCGAAAGCAATGAATTTACCGCCTTGCTGGCAAAATTGTTCTGCGGTTTCATAGAGTGAGGCGTTACCAATGAGGAAGTGATCAGTTGGGATGTAGAGAATATCTTTGCTCATCAAATCATTGTTCGCTTTGTTTAATAGATATTGAGCGATAATGGTGGTTTTACCAACGCCTCGTTGGCCGATAATAATTGAAAGGCGATGTTTGAGGTGCCCCTCCTGGAGGAAGGAGCGTTGGTATTCTCGGTTATTTGCCTTAAGATGGCGCCGACTCAGATTAAAAAAATCATCTATATTCATGATATTATCTCAATGTAGGATTGCAATCCGATTATTTTGTATATTTTATAGTAATGCGATCCGATCTTTGTGTCAAGTAAGCCCTAAGTAACGCCACAGTTGCCAGTCAGTGACGCACAATCACTTGTTTTTGTGCACGTATCTTACGAGAAGGCTACTCTCGCTTGGTTAAGCGGGAATAGCTGTTTGCTGGCTTCAAACGTGAATTATCTAAAAAATTTCTAACTTAAATAACGTCTAGTCACGGTTTTGTATGATAGTTGTACTTTATCAACCAACCGGTAATATATTGCACAATAGTGATGTGTTGTAGGAGAGGCTCAGTGTATTCAGCTTTAGAAACGGCTGTGTATAAGATAGGTGATGTAGATGTTGTTGATGCAATATTGGCTAACTCGCCAAAAGAAGATGTTAGCGCGTTAATCAGTTATGCGTTAAAGGCAGAGCAATATGATGTGGCCACCAGTTTATATAATTTTCACCAGCATCGTTTAGTTGGGTCTGAAGTAGAGTCATTGTTGCAAGGGCCCAGTCAAAAAAATCGGGCGCATCGTGATATTGAGTACATATTGCATTGTGTATTAGGTCTAGCATTTACTGCTGTGCCATCAGATCATGGTCGTTATGATGCTGTAGGCGAAGGTGATAATAATGCTACTTTGGCAATCGGCAAAACCAATCATTTGATGGCTACTTGCAGTAATGGAGTAACTTATAGTGTCTCGTTGGCGCTTAAATATGCCAACTTATATCATTTTATACTAGACCCACTTAAGTATCGTGACGTGTTGCTGGCTTTACAAGCAAACGTGTGTGAGCGTTTGGAAGAGGCTGGTGAGGCTAAAACAGACGAGCTATTGATGTCTGATATGGGCAGCATGATAGGCAATAGCGATGATCCACTTCTTGTAACGCAAATTGAAATAGATGCCATCAACAAATATACCTCGGAATATTTTGCTCTAATGAACAACCTATTAAGAGGTCATCCATTAGGGGAATCGAATATTACAGGGCTTGAAGTGATACTGTGCCAAGCCTTATTGGTTGTTAGTGCTGCTAATAAATTAGTTGATCCATCGCAACGCGACAGTAGCGTGGTGAGGTATGAAGGCGCCGTGCCGCTTTCTATTGAATTAGCCATGGCTAAAGGTGTGCCGGTGAGGCGCGGTGGTATGAATAGTTATTCAGCAAATGTGAAAGGCGCAGAAGCATTTCGACACCACCAATCAAAAATTGTTTTGCATGGCACTTTATTTGCTTCAATAAGTCAGCATTCAGCCGTGCCAACTGAAGTAGAGCATTTATTGCCACCTTTGCATTTACAGGTTGATGAAAGTCAAGAAGTGGATGGCCAAATGATTTACACGGCGCATGCAGTTCACGGTGTTTTAGTTGATAACGCCGATGAATATACAGTTGATATGGCTTTATACCAAGTGGCTACGATTGTGAAAAATGCTTACGAAGATAAACCAGATCCCTTATTTGGCGTGAACCGTCATAATCATGCGTTAGCTCATCATATTCGCGTGGTGTCATATGTTGATGCGGTGATGCTGTATTTTTCTCATCATGCTGTTGATCCGAAATTTAAGCAATATTGCAATACGCGGGTGCCCGCTGAAATTAATATAATTAAAGTGTTATTGGCTGTTTCCAAAGTAGGCCGAGAATCAGAAATTGGATTTTTTGATAACCCTGAGTTATATCAAGATTATCAAGAAGTTTCCGTTGCGTATCTGATGGTTTTTTTAAGCGAAATCTATAATTTTGATGATGATCAATGTGATTTTTACGCGCAAATTTTGTGTTATATGGGGGATCCGCATTTTGCTGATAAAGCCACGGGCACGGGGCAGCAACAGCAAGAAAAAATCTGGATAAATCATATTATCACCTTTGCGCATAAGCTTGATCTTGCTAGATGTTACGACAGTCACAGTTATCAGCGTAGTTTACATCTCTATGGTGATGTGTGTGACAGCCTTGATGATCTACCGGTGGTTGAGTTAAGTGATGCTCAATCCCAGGATTTACGGCGAATAAAAAAACAAGCCAGGCTTGCGCTACAGTTCACCGGTGATCGTGTGATGTTTGCTGATTTAGGTATGCCGAAGTTAGATTACGAAGAGCATGAATTCCGGCTGTGTAATGAAGAGGTGGCACATTGTAAAGAAAAGTGTAAACAAGCTGAACTGATGGTGAGAGAGTGTGAAGTTGAGATATCGAAAAATGATGCGATATGTGCACTGATGATGACACTGCGAGACAGTGATGCATTGCACCAGTTAGTGTTGCTACCGAAAGAGCAGCTTATGCAGCTGCTTGCGCAACAAACATTTTGGGATGCACTGTATCAAATGGGTGAACCTGCGGCTTTTTTTAAAGCATTGAGCAATATTGTATGCAAACAACCTCACCCTGAAGAAGATGTAGAGCAGTTGTTTGTCTATAAAGCTATAGAACGCCAAGAGTGTAAATGTATTCTTTATATTATTTCGCAAGTGGGCTTAGAGAATTTGTTGTTACAGCAGGTGTGGCCAATTGCGGTTTTTCAGGGGTTGTTATTTATAGCGGTACGTAATGGTTACATTGAAATGTATGATGATTTATTGGCGTATCCAATAGATATGCGTGGTGCCGATAGTGATGGTGATTCAGTTTTGCATATCGCTATAAAAAATTCACAACATGAAATGTTAGAGAGGTTGCTACAAAATGATTGGATTGATGTTAATCAAGCTGATGCGCTCTACCTGAGTCCACTCATGTTAGCTTTTTGTGTGGATCAATGGGCGATGGCAGCTCAGCTACTAAGGCATCCTGCGATTAATGTTGACTATCAAGACAGTGATGGTAATACGGCATTAGCGCTTATTGTGGGAGAAGAGGCTTGTAGTGATTTTTCCGAAGATATAATAAAGCATCCGACATTTAAGCCCAATACGCAATCTTTTGAAGGATCGACTGTATTGCATGAAGCGATTGAACTGAGAAATTTCAAGCTAGCCAATCAATTATTGGATCGGGATGATACCGATGTATCTTTGCTACAATACGATGGTACTTCTGTTTTAATGCTTGCGGTTACTCGTGGTCAAACTGAAATGGTTAAACGAATTTTGGCTAAGAGTGATGAAAACATTAATGCCCAATCGCAGTGTGGCATGACAGCTTTGACGTATGCATTTTCTAAGTGCGGTTAGCATGTGTCATTTTGAAATGGTAAAGCTTTTGCTACAGGATGAGGCAGTAGAGCTTAGACACAGAGATGCCAGTGGTAAAACAGCTTATGGAATAGCCACTGAATCGGGCTGTAGTAAAATTCGAGACCTTCTTGCCGAAAAGATGCAATTTAATGAGCGTTGCCATGGCCGCTTACTTACACTTAAGTAAGCTCTAAGTAACGCCGAAGTTGCCAGTCAGTGATTTGTTTGCTGGCTTCTAATGCTTCCCATTCGCGTGTGGTGGCGTAGTCTTCGATTAGCGTATCACCAAATAATTCACGCGCAATTTTTGATTGGCGTAATGCTGTGGCGGCATCGTGTAGATTGCTGGGTAATGGCGTGTTGCCATGATCTTGCTCGTAAGCATTGCCTTCGATGGCAGCTGTAGGTTCGAGTTGCTGTTCGATACCATATAAACCTGAGGCTAACGCCACTGCAATACTGAAGTAGGGGTTGCAGTCGGCACCGGGTACGCGGTATTCGATGCGTTGCGCTTTGGCGGATCCAGTAATGGCGCGCAATGCACAGGTGCGGTTATCGACACCCCAAGTGGCGGCAGTTGGTGCCCAAAAGCCGGGTACTAAGCGCGTAAATGAATTTACGTTGGGTGCAATAAACGCCATTAGTTCTGGCATTAACTGTTGTTGACCGGCAATAAAGTGGCGCATGGTTTTGCTGATGGTATTAGGCTGCTCTTTGTCATAAAAAGCTGAGTTGCCTTCAAGATCAAATAAAGACACATGGGTATGCCCGCCTTGGCCTTGGTATTCGGTGCTCCATTTCGCCATAAAGCTAAAGCATAATTCTAAGCGTTGCGCATAGGCTTTGCTAAAAGTTTTAAATAAGGCGGCTTTGTCACCGGCTTTAAGCGCATCATCATAAAGAATAGCGGCTTCTAAAAATCCGGGACCTTCTTCGCTGTGTAGGCCATCCAATGGGAAGTCCATCATTTCACATAAATCCATTAAGCCAGTATTGAGTTCGGATTCGGTGAGGCTGCGTAATACAGAATAACCACAATTAGCAGTGGTAAACGGGGTCGGTTTAATAAAGGATTTGTTTTGTAATGAGCGCGGTGTTTCTTCAAACGCAGTGAATTCATATTCAATACTGGCTTTGGCATTAAAGCCCATGTCTTCAGCTTTTTTAACCACGCGCTTTAACATCTGGCGCGGGCAAATGGCATCATTTGGCGCAGCCATTTCAGTTAAGAAAAATAAGGTGTGTTCTTCGAACGGAACATGGCGACAAGAGTCGGTAACGATCTCGAGTTTACTATCGGCAAAGCCGCTGTGCCAACCGGTGCATTGTAAGTTGGGAATCATATCATCTTGCAAACTGCAGCCGATAATACCGTCGTAAAACCCCATACCACTTTTCAGAGCAGACAGGCATTTATCGACCGAGATCATTTTGCCACGCATCAGGCCATTAAAATCGGAATAGCCAACGCGGATACGCCGAATGTTGTGCTGGTCAATATATTGCTGAAATTGTTCAATGTAGTCGCTGCCTGCCGCGTTGGTCATTATTTATCTCCCCGTGAATGTATAGTGATTGTAGCTTACTCATGGAATTAGGTACAATGTGTTGTTAGTCAATGGAGTGATCGTCATGCGAGCTTGGGTAAAAAAATTCAATCAATTTTGGTCAATGGCACTGGGGCATAAGTCGGTGGGTAAGACCAAGCACCGCATGAATATTGTGCTGTGCGTATTAGTCATTATTAATGTTATAGCGATTGTGTTGGCCACCTCGAATGATTTATATCCTTGGGTTTATCACACTATATATATTGCTAATTTTACTATTACGGTGTTATTTGCCATTGAGTATTTTTTGCGCTGGATTTACAGCGGCATTAAACCGTTTCGGTATTTGATTAGTTTTGCATCAATTATTGATATTATTTCAATCTTCCCCGCGTTGGTTGCTTATTTAATGGGCTGGGACTTAACGCATTTAATGGTGTTTCGCTTATTGCGATTATATAAATTTTTTCGCATCACTAAGACCATGCAGTTATTCAACTCCGTGATGATTCGCAGCTATAAAAAACTTGGTTTTGCTTTTTTGATTTTATTTGTTGTTACCATTATTGATTCGACATTGATTTACTATGCTGAAAATGCCGCACAGCCACATAAATTTTCCAGTATTATTGCCACCATGTGGTGGGTGGTGTCGGCGTTGACGACAGCAGGTTATGTGCCAATTGACCCAATTACCACCTGGGGGAAAATTCTCGGCTCGTGCACCGTCATTATTGGTGTGGCATTATTCGCGATTCCTGCGGGTATTATTTCAGCTGGCTTTATCGAAGAATATAAGATTCAGCGTCGTCAGTATGCTGCGGATTCAAGTAATACTAAAGACCGCACTTTGCTCGATCAGATTGAAGATGAGATCGATAAGGATATTCGCAACCTATAACGCAAAAAGCCTCCTTATTAGGTGGCCTTTTGTCGATGGTTGGAACGCAATGTTAACTAACTAGAAGGCTTACCAAAAGTTGTTTTCTGCAAGGTTGCTACACCATTCCATGCATTTTGAATAAGATCACGATTCTTTTGTGTATTGTAAAAAGGATCGAACGGAAAGGTTTTAGTGCTAGGCTTTGCCTGCAGTGGATCATTAGGATTAAATTGATGACCACCGACATACCAAGGTTCTTGAATCGATAAGTTGTAGTTACCTGGTCCCGCAGGGGTGAAATATTCCTCGCTATCATTAGGGCCAGCTTTGGTGTTTTGCAGAGCAAATAAACTGTAACCAATCATGCGTGGGTCCATTTTGCCATTAACCATATATGGGATGTTGTTCGCTTGCATATAGCCCGTTGGTGAGGGGTAGGCGAGCGTGCCTTGGCCGGTAACATCACTGGGGATACTGCGAATCAACATACATTTCGATAATGGGATTGGTTTGCCAGTAGGGCTGTTGCCGCAGGTGCTTAATTGAGCGACAGATAATGATTTGCCATCTTCTTTTAATTGCTCGGAAGAGAATAAGCAGGTTGAGAGTGCTTTAAATGCAGGATCCTTTAGATTATTGCTGGCTAAAGCCGTGCTTAATTCACCGTCATGATTGACTAACCATTGGTTGTTTAATGGTTTGCCATTGGCATCAACGCAACTATTATGCGAGGCATCAACATTGGTGAGTATCAACCCACCACCGGCCTCCACGACATTGTGATTGTGCTGACCGACAGTGGTTGCAAAGTTAGGGTTAAATAATTCCTGATATGAGAAGTCAGTTGAAGACTCAGCAAAAGGCTGTGTTATTGAATAGTGACCATTGAAATCAATAAACGCTTGTTTGGTTGTCATGTTATAGGCGTTAGGTGAGTCGGCAATGGTATTCCATGCGGCTTCATTAGCGGCCATTGAATCAGCCATCGATAGGTTACACCAGCTATAACGATGCACAGGGTCACCGTGACCAATGTCGCACGATTGGTTTTTATAAAACACATCGTCGTACAGTAGGTTTTCATTGGTTTGGCTCATGCCATCTAAAAGATAGTCTTGTTGTGATGCGCGTGCTGCACTGCTACCAGCGCCACCGACATCATAAGCGGATACTAACGCGACACCTAAAGGTCCCATTGAGCCGATAATAGATGGCTGGAATGCTTTGTCAGCAAATTCATAGTAGGCGAAAAATTTACCTTGGTAAGCTAAGCGATCACTGATCAGTTTAAAGAACGGTGAAAAATCAGCGGCGGTGCCTTTTTCTAAGTCGAGATTAATACCGGCGATTGATTTAGAGGCGCTGCCATCTGAATTGATATCAACGTAGTTATTCATGATGGAGTTAACCACCATTTCACGTTGCTCAAAGTTGTAGGTGTTAAAATCAGCGCTGACTGGATTACTAAAAGTTAAATCCGGTGACACATTGATATTATTCGCTTTGGCATTTGTCAAAAGCTTCGGTAACCATTGTTTAGGGTCGCCAAGGCCATTAACAATGGTATTGCTATAGATGATTTTATTTTTTACATTATTTTTGGTGGGGTTTAAAATCCAGTAGTTGTTATCATCTATGTATTGCGGACCTGCCGATTCCAGTGCCAGCACATTAACAGGTGCATCACCCTTTAGCGCGTTATTGTTAGCGTAGTTAATGTCGCCAATATAACTTTTATAAGTATCATAAAAAGCATCTGGGTTTCTTAATAAGTTGGCATTGGTATAACTATACATCAGTGTTAATGGTTGATTGCCATTGACAGTTTCTAATAATGGCTTACCTTTGTTCGCATTAATGTAAAAAGTAAAATAAGCTTTTTCGGTGGCATCACCATTTTTGGTGGTTGCCACTAGATTGACCTGGTATATATGTCCAGCTACCAACTTACCACTTGATGTTAACTTGCCTGTTGCGTCAATCGTTAAGCCGTACTTTGCTAACGACCCATGTGCTACTGTATTTAATGCGCTGATATCTGTCACTGCTCCTTGTGCATAAGTGGATGTTGGTGACGGGGTAATGTCTTTGGCTGCTTGACCGGTAACGCGTGCATCATCACCAAAGAATGTAATGCCTTTATTAGCGGTCGCGGGGTCATTAACATAATTATGTAAATCGATGCCATTGTTGACTTGTGCAGGTGTTAATTGAAAGTAGTTTGTGCCAGTCACGACACCTTGATGACTAATATATTTATTCACTAATTCAGGTGCTGATAATGCACGTAAGCCGTTATTAATCAAAACAGGAATGCTTCTTGAGTTACCGTGGGTATCGGCTACCTTAATCGTACACTGTTTGATATTGCTATCGGTTTTATTGGCGGTATTTTTATAGCTGGTGCAACCGTCTTTGCTGAGGTTTACGAATTGACTAGAAGTTACCGGTGCATTGATTGAAACCAGGCTACCATTGAGGCCGAAATTTTGTTTAATGCTGCTCGGTGCACTAGTAATGTTAAGGCTTAATTTAGTATGCGGTGCGGGGGGTGGATAGTAGCCACTAACATCGATAAGGTCATTGATTTGTAAAGTAGGGTAATTCTCGCCAACATTAATTTGTCGGTAGGGGGTATTGCTTACATTGCCACCGGTTACTTTAACAGGCGTTTCAATGGTGAGTGCTTTTTTTACGTCGCCTGCAGAGGCGGCGATTTGAATTGATTCGGTATCGCTAATAACGCCTGCAAAACCACTCAGTGTGGCTGTGCCTTTGCCGTCTGTTACGCTTAAATTGCTGAGTTTGCCGCGGCCATTGATCACGGCTGCACTGTAAGTAATGGTATCGCCTGAGCTGTCTGTTGCATTGGCATCAAACGTGACGGTACCGTTACCTGTGGTGCCCTTGACTGATGCAGAAGCGTCAGGGTTAGTCCAAGTGATTTTAGCAGTCGGGTTAGTGGCTGAATAAGTACAAGTAGGAGCTGATGCGGTACCAGCAATCGTAAATACCCCGGTATCAGGGATAATTGACTCTCCCCATTTGGTGACACAAATGGCGGATGATCCACCCGTTGGGGTGATTTGCACATATAGGTTTTTACCGCCGCTTTCCACCCATTGTGATGCGGGCAAAGTGCTTGAATCATTTGATCCAATGGAAACCGCACTGGGCGCAGGTTTTAAGCTGGGGTTGTTATTGGCTACAGAGATTTGGGTTGCCAAGTTATTTTTAATCGTGAGTGAATTACCTGCCCAAATGGTGGGGCTAATAGCTAGCATAGCAGCAGCTGTAATAAGACTGTATCCAGTGGTTTTCATTGTGACCTCAATTGCTATATAAACAACCCATATTGAATGAGTGGTTATTGTAAAAAAGTCCTTATCTCTAGAAATAACCTTGTACTAGGATGTTACCTTTGTAAGCTTAGAGAAGACTTAAGTCTTTATGAGGGTGGGTGATATATTTATCCCGAAGCATTTATGCAGGCTGATGGTTTGGTATCCAGCGATTTGGCTTGTGAAGTCAATTCGTTATCGGAATCAATCAAGCGTCTTAATAACGGTGCCATGCTAAATAATACGATGGCGACAGCAATGGCTATCCAGGCTAACTGGGTAAAGGTATCGCTATACGTTGGATTGGTCACCAGAGGCGAAGTCACTGTGTGATGGCCTAGCATGCGTTTGGATATTAAGCTGGAAACGGTGGCGCTAATGCCGGTGAGCATTAACCAAGTGCCCATCATAATGCCGCGTAATTTGGTCGGGGCTAATTGGCCGACCATGGCATAGCCAATCGGTGAAATAAATAATTCACCTAAGGTGAGTAATGCATAACATGCCATCGGCCAATACATCGGCACATAGCCTTTTGGCCCGGCAAATAAGATGCCGAATTTGAGCATGAACATGGCTAAGCCAATTAGCACTAAAGCAGCTGAGAATTGAACCGGGATATTAACGTTAACACCGCGCTGGCGTAATTGTTGGAACACATGCGCCAACAGCGGGCCGCCAATAATGATAATAATGCCATTAATATTTTCAAACCATTGCGGTGGAATCAGAAAGCCATGGAAGGTGCGGTCAACATTACGTGCAATAAATAAGGTAAGCCCCATCGGAATCAATTGATAGATCGCCCAAAATACGAGTGATGAAACCGCTAGAATCATATAGGCCCACATTTTACGTCGAGCGGTGGCTTGGGGTTGTTTCAGTGCTAAGTAAATTAATATGCCTGCCATAATAACGCCAGCGGACATCACTACTTGACCGCTAAATCCGGCATGGGCAAACATCCAGCGTAAGCCCAGTACCAGCAATACTATAATAAGAGCAGCTTTAAGCATTTGTGATGTGGTCTTTTTGCAATGGGTTAGGTGGGTATTGATGTCGCGCAGGTTATACCAATTAAACGCAACAATTGCCAAAGCCAGCACATTGCCGATGGCACTTAAGCCGAATAATTCACGGTAGGCGTGGTGAATTTGAAAGCTGCCTGCCATTGAAAAGCCAATCAGAAAACCGACGTTCATGCCGCTGTAATTCCATAAGAAGGCCGTTTCGCGGCGCGTATCATTGGGTTCAAACAGTTGTGTGAGCATGCAGTTGATGCAGGTGACATTGACGCCAGCACCGGTTAAGAAAAATGCTAACCCCCAATACAGCATGTTGATCGAGTCAACGGCGATGAGGCCGCAACCGATGATAATCAGCACCATACCTGTGCAAAATAATGAGCGGTAACTGAGGTAGCGCCCACCGGCATAGCCGCCGAGTAAATGCAGCGCATAGTTAAAGGCAACAAAGGTAGCAATAATGCTGGTCGATACACTGTCACTGAGGTGTAATGATTTAGTCGCGTATAAAACCAGGGTGGAATACAGAACGCTAAAGCTGAGAGTCGAAAATAATTGCGTTAATAACAGCGCAAAAGTACCTTTTGGCATTTTCTGCTTAGTGCGAACGGCGTTATTCACGTGCTCTACCCCTTGTTACGATGACGGTGCTCAATACTTACTGAGCCGACCATTATTAGCATGTTTTATTTAGTGATACAAATCCGTATTGCTGTTTAAGGCGTTAGATCCATGGCCTTCGTCTTGTATGGCGTGGTCTTGTCGGTGGAGCTAATGACATTCGTCGTCGAGCACCAGCTGGTGGGGGTGGGAATAAGGTAATAGGCGGACCTATGCTATCTAACCAGGCGCGACGCTGGGGTCTCGGGCCAGCCTCAGGCGGTGAGTAGAGGGTTTCTGCTTCATTGACCACCTTATCGATTAATACAAGCTGGTCCTCAGTAAAGTCGAAGTGAGAAGCGGCTTGTAGCACTGTTAGTGTGGTCTTAAATTCAGCATCGAGGTCGGTGTAATTAGGGCCAATCAGGTCGCGTAATTGATCGATGATGATGCATAAATTGGGCAAGGTTCTTTGAGCCTGGCTAATGTTTGCATCGAGTTCATGGACGGCTTCACGTAAATTGTGCTTATTTGGCATGATGCTACTCTCCCTGTATAGCAACTACACTTTACTGTTACACAAAAATGATACAGATGAAAGCTTATTTATCAGCTCATTCTCATGAGTGGTGGCGCAATAGGTAAGGGTTCAGTCGGCATTAGGTTGACTGCAGGTGCAAATAAACCGGCGAGGGCTAACGTGACAGGTTTGAAATCTTTAATCGCTTGGTAGCAGTATTTTAAATGGCTTTTTTGGGTGTCATTCAGCGTATAGGTGGCACCTGCGGTATCGTTCAGTGCCGCTGCGATACCGATATAAATATTGGCGTTTAGGGTGACTGCAGCTGGGTCGGTATCGAGTGCGATTTGTATGTTATCCATGATGCTCGCAAAAAGGGCATCGGTAATAGGGTTGGTAGCGGCGTTATTGCGTGCTATTTCACTGATGTCTTTAGCAAATTGTAACCGTAGTCTTTCTAAGCCTGTCATGTTCACTCTCTGTCTAATTTGTATTCTATTCTTTCGGCATCATAGACCATCTTTATTAACGTTATATGAAAAGCCGTATAAAAAACTGCTTTTCATTATTAGGCTTATCGATTATCCTTAGCAGGTTTATCTGCGGCTTAATGTTGCTGGTTGGTAAGGCTGGATCCCTTCGAGACAACCGCTTTGCGGTTTCCTCAGGGCAGGTGGAGGGCAGCGGCCGAAATGACAACTGGAAAAACTGGATCCAGGAAAATATAAGAGGAATAAGTGAATACTGAAATCGATGACCTGTTAAATCCCCAGCCAGCAAAGTTATTTCTGGCCGGCGGTGAAGTGTTTAATGGTGTGAGTTTGGGGGTGTCAGGTTATTCGGTTGGTGAAGTGGTATTTAATACCGCGATGACCGGGTACCAAGAAATTCTGACAGACCCTTCTTATGCTGAACAATTAATTACCTTAACCTATCCCCATATCGGCAATGTCGGTGTGAATGAAGCCGATGCGGAGTCTAATCGCATTTGGGCTAAGGGGCTGATTATTAGAGATGAGTCACCTTTGGTCAGCAGTTGGCGCGCGGAAAGTTCGTTACGTGCGATGTTACAACAGCAGGGGATTGTGGCTATTGCCGGTGTTGATACGCGCCGTCTGACGCGACTGATACGTGATCAAGGCGCTGTGCCAGGTTGTATTGTGGCCGGTGATATCAATGAAGCCAAGGCGCTAGAAATGGCGCAACAGTTTGCTGGTTTAAAAGGTGCTGATTTGGCTAGCCAAGTCACGACTGAAGAAATCTATCGCTGGGGTAAAGGCACCTATGTGTTCCCGGGTGAAAGCGAAAAAGTGAACTCTGCTCAGCATCATGTAGTGGTGTATGACTTTGGTGTTAAGCGCCAAATGTTACGTTTATTGGTCGATCGCGGCTGTCAGGTGACCGTGGTGCCGGCGAAGACTTCGGCAGAAGAGGTCATGGCCTATGCTCCTGATGGCGTTTTACTGTCCAATGGCCCGGGTGATCCTGCGGCTTGTGGCTATGCGGTTGACGCTATTAAAGAATTGCTTCAACAACAGGTACCAATGTTTGGTATTTGCTTGGGTTATCAACTGTTATCTTTAGCTTTGGGTGCCAGTACTAAAAAAATGAAGTTCGGTCATCATGGTGCTAACCACCCAGTAAAAAAAGAGAGTACTGGACAGGTAATGATCACGAGTCAAAATCACGGTTTTGCTGTGGATGAAGACAGCTTGCCAGCAGAATTAACAGTTACTCATCGTTCATTATTTGATGGTACTCTGCAGGGCATTGCTCATCAAAAATTACCCGTGTTTGGTTTTCAAGGTCATCCTGAGGCGAGCCCAGGGCCACAAGATATTGAAGAATTATTTGATCAATTTGTCAGCTTAATGGGCCAGTGCCAGCAATCAGCCAAGGTGGAGAGTACGCATGCCTAAACGTTCCGATATTAAAACGATTTTGATTATAGGGGCGGGCCCGATTGTGATTGGACAAGCCTGTGAGTTTGACTACTCGGGTACCCAGGCTTGTCAGGCATTGCGCCAAGATGGTTTTCGTGTGGTGTTGGTTAATTCTAACCCAGCGACCATTATGACTGACCCTGATATGGCGGATGTCACTTATATTGAACCGATTCATTGGCAGTCGGTGGCTAAGATTATTGAAAAAGAAAAACCAGATGCTTTGTTACCCACGATGGGTGGTCAAACCGCATTGAACTGTGCGTTGGATTTAGCGCGGCATGGTGTTTTAGAAAAATACAATGTTGAAATGATTGGTGCCACACGTGAAGCGATCGATATGGCTGAAGATCGCCAGTTGTTTGGTCAAGCGATGAAGCGTATTGGTTTGGAGGTGCCGACCTGTGGTTTAGCGCATACGATGGAAGAGGCTTGGGCTGTTTTAGATATTGTTGGTTTCCCTGCGATTATTCGTCCGTCATTCACCATGGGTGGTAGTGGTGGTGGTATCGCTTATAATCGTGAAGAATTTGCCGAAATTTGTTTGCGCGGTTTGGATCTATCGCCTACCAGTGAATTATTGATTGATGAATCGATCATTGGTTGGAAAGAGTATGAAATGGAAGTGGTGCGTGATAAAAACGATAACGTTATTATCGTTTGTACCATTGAAAACTTTGATCCGATGGGGGTGCATACCGGTGATTCGATTACGGTGGCGCCAGCACAAACCTTAACGGATAAAGAATACCAGCGTTTACGTAATTATTCGATTGCAGTGTTGCGAGAGATAGGTATTGAAACCGGTGGGTCGAATGTGCAATTTGCGGTGAATCCACACGACGGTCGTGTTAGTGTGATTGAAATGAATCCACGTGTATCGCGTTCATCGGCCTTGGCTTCTAAAGCGACTGGTTTCCCCATCGCTAAAGTGGCGGCAAAGTTAGCGGTAGGTTATACCTTAGATGAATTGCACAATGAGATTACTGGTAATCAAATACCGTCATCATTTGAGCCAACGATTGATTATGTGGTGACTAAAATTCCACGCTTTAACTTCGAAAAGTTCCCGCAAACCGATGCGAAGCTCACGACGCAAATGAAGTCGGTGGGTGAAGTCATGGCGATGGGTCGTTGTTTTCAGGAGTCATTGCAAAAAGCATTGCGTGGTTTAGAGACTGACCTAACGGGGCTTAATCCAATTATTGATGTCGAAGAAGAGAGTGCTGGCTCGACAATTAAATGTGAGTTGCGTTTTCCTGGGGCGGATCGTTTACTTTATATTGCTGATGCATTTCGATTTGGTTTTAGCTTAGAAAAAGTGTATGAGCTGTCACAAATTGACAAGTGGTATTTAATTCAAATTGAAGAATTGATTCGCTTGGAGCAGCGTGTCGCTGATATGGGTTTGGCGGATCTGAATGGTAAGTGGTTGCGTTTATTAAAGCGTAAAGGCTTTAGTGATGCGCGTTTAGCTGAGCTGGTGCATGTGCCGGAAGATGACATGCGTCAACATCGCCACAGTTTGAATATTCACCCGGTATATAAAAGAGTAGATACCTGTGCCGCTGAGTTTTCAACTAGCACAGCTTACTTGTATTCGTGTTATGACGAAGAGAGTGAAGCTAATCCCACCGATCGTGAAAAGATTATGGTGTTAGGCGGCGGGCCGAATCGCATTGGGCAGGGCATTGAGTTTGATTATTGTTGTGTACATGCCGCATTAGCGATGCGTGAGCTCGGTTACGAAACCATTATGGTGAATTGTAATCCTGAAACGGTCTCAACTGATTTTGACGTATCCGATCGTTTGTATTTTGAGCCGTTGACGTTAGAAGATGTGTTAGAGATTGTTGCGGTTGAAAAACCCAAGGGTGTGATCGTGCAATACGGTGGTCAAACGCCATTGAAATTAGCACGTAAATTAGCCGAAGCGGGCGTGCCGATTGTGGGTACATCACCTGAGGCGATTGATCGGGCTGAAGACCGTGAGCAATTCCAACAGCTGCTACATAAATTGCATTTACAACAGCCACCGAATGGTACGGTGCGTTCCGTTGATGAAGGTTTACGTTTAGCTAAAGTGTTTGCTTACCCGATGGTGGTGCGTCCATCGTTTGTGTTGGGTGGCCGTGCGATGGCGGTGATCTATAACGAAAAAGAATTGCAACGCTATATGAATGGTGATGTTGATATCTCCAGTGACTCGCCTTTATTGTTGGATCACTTTGTTGATGATGCGATTGAAGTGGATGTTGATGCCGTTTGTGATGGTGAAGATGTAATGATTGGCGGTATCTTAGAACATATCGAACAAGCGGGGGTGCATTCGGGTGATTCATCCTGCACCTTACCACCGCACAGTTTATCGGAAGAAGTGAAGCAGCAACTGCGTGATCAACTGATTCAGATGTCAAAAGAATTAGGCGTGGTTGGCTTGGTTAATGCGCAGTTCGCATTAAAGGATGATCAGATTTATGTATTAGAAGTGAATCCACGCGCTTCACGTACGGTACCGTTTATCGCTAAAGCCACCGGTGTTTCATTAGCTAAAATTGCGGCGAAATGCATGTTGGGTGTCACCTTAAAGCAACAAGGCTTTACTGAAGAAGTAATACCAGAAGGTTATTTCACGGTAAAACAAGCGATATTCCCGTTTGCTAAATTTCCGGGGGTGGATCCGATACTGGGCCCTGAAATGCGCTCAACCGGTGAGGTAATGGGTATTGCCGACAGTTTTGGTGAGGCATTTGCTAAAGGTCAGCTCAGTGGTGGCAATGTGTTACCGAAGAGCGGACAAGTGTTTGTCAGTGTGCGTGATGCCGATAAAGAACGCATTGTGGATGTTGCACGTGACTTGGCAGTGCAAGGTTTTGATATCGTATCGACACGTGGTACGGCATTGGTGTTGGATAAAGCCAATGTGAATTGCACGGTGGTGAATAAGGTGAACGAAGGCCGGCCACACATTGTTGATATGATTAAGAACGATGAGATTGTGTTTATCATTAATACGACGGAAGGTGAGCAAGCGATTTCTGATTCTTACAGCATTCGACGCAGTGCTATTTCGCATAAGGTGTGTTACACCACAACGCTGGCCGGTGCGCAAGCGGCATGTGAGGCGATGAAGCATGAGTTGATTGATAGCCGGGTACGTAGCCTCCAAGAGCTACATGAAGCATAGCTAGGGGTTTGTTGTAAAAAAACAAAGGTAAGGGTGTCGCCCCTGCGGGCAACCTTGGTGTGCTCGCTGCGCTGCGCGCACTAAGGTTCCCCCTCCGGTGTCGCCCGGATACTTTATTGCATTACATAAAGTTCCTGCTGAACACGAGTAATAACTGCCTTAGTGAGTAAGCCAGCTAGGGGTACCTTGCGAGCGACGTGCGGTACAGGGACCGTAAGGGAGCACGAAGGCAGGGAGCCTGTTCGGGAGAAAGGTATCCCTAGTAGGCTTACGGCACGTTAAGATAGTTACCCGTCAAGATAATTATTTGAAACACAGGTGTGGGGACATATAAACTGTAAAAGGAATAACAGTGTACCTAATCACATTTATAGCCGCCGTCGGTGGATTGCTCTTCGGCTTTGATACCGGCATCATTTCAGGTGCTTTGGTTTTTTTACAAGATTCATTTGTGCTCACTACGTTTACCAAGGAAGTGGTTGTGGGTAGTGTGGTGCTTGGTGCCTTGTTCGGTGCATTAGTCAGTGGCTATGTCGCGGATCGCTATGGTCGTCGCACGATGTTAATTGTCGCCAGCATTTTATTTTTGATCGGCACGGGCTTATCAACCTTCGCGACTAACTTGCCAATATTAATTACGGGTCGTTTATTATTAGGTGTTGCAATTGGCATCGCGTCATATACTGTTCCTTTATATATCTCTGAAATGGCACCCGCGCATCGCCGTGGTCAATTGGTATTGATGTCGTCTATTGCAATCACTGGCGGTGAGGCAATAGCATTTATGTGCGATTACCTATTAGCACCCACGGCCAGTTGGCGTTGGATGTTTGCGTTGGGTTTTGCGCCTGCATTGTTATTGTTATTGGGTATGATGTTTTTACCGGCAACGCCGCGCTGGTTATTGTTGAAAGGCTTATCGGCAGAGGCGCGCGATGTGTTAGGGCGTATACGCCAAGCGTCACATGTGGCAGAAGAAATGCGTGATATCCAACAACAATTGGGTCAAAAAACAGCGCGCTTACGTGATTTATTTGGCCCTAAAATACGAGGCGTGTTGATTATTGGTTTGAGCTTAGGCATCTTGCAACAATTCACAGGCATAAATACCGTGATGTATTATGGCCCATTTATTTTCAAGGCGATTGGTTTTCAAACAGCTGAAACGCAAATATTAGCCACTTTTTTGATGGGTTTGGTTAATACATTTATGAGTATTGTGGCGGTTTGTACTGTGGATCGATTTGGTCGTCGGCAATTGCTGATGGGGGGTATGGCAGTTGCAGCCGTTAGCCTAGCGTTGGTTGGGGTGCTATTTTACAGTGATCAAATGTGGGCGCGCTGGTTAATGGTGGTGGGTTTGATCAGCTATATAGCGGGTTATTCAATTAGTTTGGGTTCGATGTTTTGGTTGATGATATCGGAAATATACCCTTTACACCTGCGCACGCGTGCAATGAGCTTTGTTACCGCGGTGCAATGGGCGGCAAACTTCCTAGTAGCGCTTACATTTCTCAGTGTTTTACAATCTGTCGGCCCTAGCGTCACTTTTTGGTTGTATGGATTGATGTGCTTGATTACTATTGTGTTTACTTATCGTTGGGTGCCAGAAACGAAGCACGTTTCATTGGAACAAATTGAATCCAATTTACTGGCAGGTAAACGATTACGTGAGATTGGACAGGCGTTGCGTTTAGGGGAGGCATGATGCGTCGTATAAACATTGGTATTATTGGGTTAGGACGTATTGGTCGCTTGCATGCGCAAAATATTCAACAACAATTGCCTGGTTTGCAGTTAGTGGCTGTGGCCGATCAGTACGTTTGCTCGGAATGGCAACAGGCCAACCCTGATGTCACAGTGTATTATCAAGCACAAACATTAATAGATGACCCGACCATAGAAGCTGTTTTAATTTGCACGCCGGTTGAAATGCATACGGAACAAGCGGCGGCTTGTTTGCAGGCAGGTAAGCATGTGTTTTGTGAAAAGCCATTGGGGTTGGCGCAAAATGATATTGCCGCACTAACTACGTTAGCCGAACAACAACGCTGTGTATTGCAGGTGGGCTTTAATCGGCGCTTTGATCCAAATTTTGCCAAATGTCAGCAGGCGGTTGCGCAAGGTAAACTCGGTCAACCGTATTTTATGCGCATTACTTCTTATGATCCTGAGCCACCACCGATTGATTATGTAAAACAATCCGGTGGTTTGTTTATGGATATGACGATCCATGATTTCGATATGGCGCGCTTTATTATGGGATGTGAAGTGGTCGAAGTGTTTGCGCGTGGTAATTGTTTGGTTGATCCGGCAATTGGCGAATGCGGTGATATTGATACGGCGATGTTGTCATTACGTTTTGAAAATGGCGCATTAGGTTTTATTGAAAATAGCCGACAAGCCGTTTACGGATATGATCAACGTATCGAGGTGTTTGGTAGTGGTGGAAACATGGCGGTGAATAACCAAGCAGCAACCGCATTGCAATGCAGCCAAGCGGATGGTGTGCGTATGGATAAGCCTCACTATTTTTTTGATCAGCGTTATGCGCAAGCCTACATTAATGAACTGCAGGCATTTTATGATTGTTTATGTCAGGGCACTGAAAGCCCTGTCAGTGGTCACGATGGATTGATGCCATTGTTGTTGGCTCAGGCTGCACAGCAATCCTTAATAACTAACCAGCCAACTATTCCGGTAAGTGGGTGCGAATAGTGCCTGAATTGAATGGAGAAAAAAATGAGTGAGCGTTTTGATGAAGGTCGCCCGATTGATGTGATTTGTATGGGGCGTGTCGCAGTGGATTTGTATGCTGAACAAGTGGGTGCTGCATTGGATGAGGTCTCCACGTTTCGAAAATATTTGGGTGGTTGTGCCGGTAATATTGCGGTGGGTTGTGCACGTCAAGGGTTACACAGTGCATTATTATCGTGTACTGGTGAAGATGATATGGGCTTGTTTTTACGTAAGCAACTGAAGAAGGAAGGTGTCGATCAACGTTTGATGTCGACAACGCCGGATCATCTCACCGCATTGGCTATGCTAGGTATTAACCCGCCGGATCGTTTTCCTTTAATGTTTTACCGTGAAAATTGTGCTGATATGCAGGTGCAGCCTGAGCAATGTGATGAAGCTGTGTTTTCGCAAGCTAAAGCTTTTTTATTAACCGGTACGTGTTTAACCACAACGGCTATGCGTGCTTGCAGTGAACATGCTTTAACGGTAGCAAAACAGCAAAAAACGGCGATTGTTTTAGATATTGATTACCGTCCGGTGTTGTGGGGATTAACAGCTAAGGGAGATGGTGAGACACGGTTTCAAACTAACCCATCCGTCACCAGTTATTACCAGCATATTTTACCGTATTGTAATTTGCTTGTCGGTACTGAAGAAGAGTTTTGCATTGCAGGCGGTAGTGAGGATATTGATGAGGCGTTACAGGCAATACGCGAATTAACCGGCGCTACGTTGGTTCTTAAAACAGGTGAGGCAGGTTGCCGTGTGTATGCCGGCGCATTGGATCAATCTATTATTGTGCATGGTTACCCGGTTAAGGTGATGAATGTATTGGGCGCCGGTGATGCGTTTATGAGTGGATTTTTAAGGGGATGGTTGCGTGGTCAATCGTTATCGACATGCGGCTATTACGCCAATGCTTGTGGTGCTATCACTGTGAGTCGACATGCGTGTGCCCCGGCTATTCCCAGTTACCAAGAGATGCGTTATTTTATTTCGCACTATCAAACGGATATGTCTGCTTCGTGTTGGGCTGCGATTGATCATATGCATCAATCTGTTGACTTGGGTTATGCATCTGATCAACCGATGTATACGTTGGCTTTTGATCATCGCATTCAATTTGAATCGAGTTGCAATGTGAAAGAATTTTGCCATGATCGTATTGTTGAATTCAAGCAATGTATTTATCGTGCTTTTGTTCAGGTAGCACAAGTGCAGCAAAATTGTGCGTTATTGTTGGATCCGGTTTATGGACAGGATACGCTGATTGATGCGAATGCAAAAGGCTTAACCATTGGTGTGCCCATCGAGTGTGCTGGCACTATGCCGTTGCAATGGTTGGGGGGACGTTCGTTATATCAAACATTATTACAGCAACCGAGTCATTGGTTTGTAAAAGTGTTGTGGCATTACAGCCCTTCGATGGAGCATGATTTAAAACAACGTCAGTTACAGCAGTTAATGCAGTTGAACGATGTTTGTCATCAGTTGGGTCGGCGTTGGATGCTGGAATTGGTGATACCAGAAGATTTTCCGTTTAACGGTAAAGAGGTGTCGGCGATTATGCGGCATGTCTATGCACAAGGTATGCAGCCGTATTGGTGGAAATTAGCCGCTTTGGTTTCAGAGCAAGATTGGGATTTGGTTGAGCAAACGCTTATCGAACGTGACCCCAATGCGCGGGTTATTTTATTGGGCGGAACATGCCAACAATTGTCTGACTATAAAGAAAAATTCGCCTTGGCAAAACAATCGCCGGTGGTTAATGGTTTTGCGATTGGTCGTAGTATCTTCTGGCAAGCTTGGGTTGACTGGAGCGAAGGCCGAATAACATCTGCTGAGGCAGAGGTTTGTATTGCTAAAAATTACCAATCGTTTATTGCCATGTGGCAACAAAGTACTGCCATACAAAAAAGGAAAGCTTCTTATGTCGACGCCTAATTTATTAATTCGTGGTGATTCTGATTACCCAATTGGCTATAGCGCTATTACAACTATTGGTGAAGATGACAATGATACCGGTATTAATTTTGGTATTTTAAAATTAAAAGCGGGTGAGCAATGGCATCCAGATGAAACGCTCGAATCGGCTTATTTGCTGATGCATGGTGAGGTATGTTTTCAATATCAATCACATTATCGCACGGTAAAGCGGGATTCGTTATTTGATCAAGCGCCCACCGCTTTGCATTTGCCGGCTAATTGTCCTGCCACGATCACTGCGATCAGTGATGTTGAGTTATCAGTGCAGTCTGTTGTAAATGAAACATGGTTTGAGCCAACCGTATTCGACGAGCATAATCTTTTAGAGAATGAACACCGTGGTCAAGGTTTGTTAAATGATACGGCGTATCGTATCGTGCGTACGATATTTGATGTCAGAAATCGACCGGATGCGAAATTAGTATTAGGTGAGGTGATTACGTTTCCTGGGCGTTGGTCGAGTTATCCTCCGCACCATCATGCACAACCGGAGATTTATCATTATCGGTTTACTGAGCCACAGGGATATGGCCATGGCGAGTGTGGCGATGATGTAGTTAAGATCCGGCAAAACGATACGTTAAAAATTTTATATGACAACGATCATGGTCAGTGTGCCGCACCGGGTTATGGTATGTATTATATATGGGTAATTCGGCATTTGGATGGTGACCCGTATACCGTACCGGAATTTACTGAGCAACATGCCTGGACTAAGCAACAGGCAGCGAATCAACGTGTATGGGGAGGGACTGCTGCCATTCCGGAAATTGCATAGTAATTATATGGGATCCAGTAAACAATAATGGCAAGGGCGTCGCCCCTGCGGGCAACCTTGGTGTGCTCGCTACGCTGCGCGCACGAAGGTTCCCCCTCAGGTGTCGCCCGGATAGTTTGTTGCGTTGCATAAAGTTCAAGTAACTGCCTTTGCAAGTAAGGCTGCCAGGGGTACCTTTCGAGCGGCGTGTGGTACAGGGAAGTAAAGGAACACGAGGATAGGGATATCCGTTCGGGAGAAAGGTATCCCTGGCAGGTTTACGTTGACCTGGTAGTAATGGATATAGCTATTTGACTGGATCCCGGATCAAGTCCGGGATGACACGACGGTGGCCTTGGCAATAACTTGGCTCAGCGTAGAGTCAATAGTTGTTATGAAATGGGAGCAAAAAAATGAAAACGGTTCGATTATCAATGGCACAAGCATTGTTGCGATTTCTAAGCCAACAATACATAGCCATTGATGAGCAAGAGCATAACTTTGTTAAGGGTGTGTTTGGCATTTTTGGTCACGGTAATGTCACTGGTTTAGGTGAAGCATTGCAGTATGCTCATCACGGTTTACCGTTTATTCGTGCTAACAATGAACAAGGTATGGTGCATGCCGCAACGGCGTTTGCTAAGCAGTCGCGTCGTTTAGCAATATATACGTGCACTTCATCGATTGGCCCGGGTGCGACCAATATGATTACCGGAGCAGCTACGGCAACGGCTAATCGTATTCCAGTATTGTTGTTGCCGGGTGATGTATTTGCTTGTCGTCAACCAGACCCTGTATTACAACAAATCGAAAATCCGAGTGATTATACTGAAACGGTTAATGATGCATTTAAGCCGGTGAGTCGTTATTGGGATCGCATTAATCGTCCTGAGCAATTAATGACAGCGTGTTTAAATGCCATGCGGGTATTAACCGATCCTGTAGATACGGGTGCTGTGACTTTGTGTTTACCACAAGATGTGCAGGCGGAAGTATTTGAATACCCTGAATCATTTTTTGCAAAGCGTGTATGGCGTATTGAGCGACGTCAGCCAGATGAAAAAGTGTTAGCTGATGCTGTATCATTGCTTAAAACTGCAAAAAACCCATTGATTATTGCTGGTGGTGGTGTGCGCTATTCATTAGCTGAACAAGCATTACAAGCATTTGCAGATCAACATAAAATCCCTGTTGCAGAAACGCAAGCGGGTAAGAGCAGTATGCCGTGGGATCATGTGATGAGTGTGGGTGGTGTTGGTGTTACGGGTACGTTAGCCGCTAATACAGTTTGTCAACAAGCTGATGTAATTATTGCGCTTGGCACACGTTTGCAAGATTTCACGACGCAATCCAAATGGCAGTTTGGTGATCAAGCTAAAATTATTGCTATTAATGTTAGTCGTCAAGACGGTTTAAAATCGGATGCTTTATGCCTGACGGCCGATGCTCAGTGTGGGTTGAGTGCGTTATCACAACAGCTTGCTGATTATACAACACCGCCGGCGTACCAAAGTGAAGTCGCGGCATTGAAAAAAAACTGGAATGATGAGGTTGACCGTTTATATACGATTAGGCCTGAACAAAGCAATAGCCAATTAAATATTTTAGGTGTGCTTAATCAGCAAATGCAAACAAACGATGTGGTTGTTTGTGCTGCAGGCAGCTTGCCGGGAGATTTGCATCGTTTATGGCGTTGCCAACAGCCGGGTGATTATCACGTGGAGTATGCTTATTCATGTATGGGCTATGAAGTGTCGGGTGGTTTGGGTGTGAAATTGGCACAAGTGGATGGTGAGGTGTTTGTGGTTGTCGGCGATGGTAGCTTTTTGATGTTGCATTCAGAGCTATTAACTAGCATTCAAGAAAAAATAAAAATCAATATTATTGTATTGGATAACAGTGGTTTTCAATGCATTAAGAATTTACAGGTGTCTCAAGGTGCGGATAGTTTTGGTAACGAACGTTATGCACCGGTGGATTTCGAGCAGTATGCCAGAGCACTCGGTGTTAATGCATGGCAGGCAGAGGATTGTGATCAGTTGCAAGAATTATTACAGCATGCACGTAGTAGTGATAAATCCACATTGATTACTATGAATGTGTTGCCGGATTCGATGTCGAATGGCTATGAGTCATGGTGGCGTGTTGATGTCAGTGAGGTATCCAATCAATCGCGTGTTGTGGCAGCACATCAATCACAGCAACAAAAATTAAGTGACATAAAAATGTATTAGTGGGAGGGAGCCCATGCGGCAAAATGTAAAATTAGGCATTGCGCCTCTTTGCTGGATTAATGATGATATGCCTGAGTTAGGCGCAGACATATCGCTTGAGCAATGTGTTAAAGAGATTGCACTGGCAGGTTTTGAAGGCTGTGAATTGGCTAATCGTTTTCCCGATGAAGCCGATGGTATTTTAGCTTTAGTTAATCCACATCAATTGCAGATTGCCAATCAATGGTTCAGTGCATTTTTAACTTCACGAAATGACTTTGAATCTACATTGGAATCGTTTGCCTTGCATTGCATGAAGCTGGCGCAGTGCGGTGCAACGGTGGTGGGAGTTAGTGAACAAACGGGGAGTATACAAAGTCAGCCATTGCCCTTGTTTGAAGGTCACCGACCACAGTTAAGTGAATCCGAATGGGCATTATTGATCGATGGTTTGCATCATATGGGTGGCATTGCGCAACAGTTTGGAATTAGCTTAACGTATCATCACCATATGGGTACCAGTATTCAAAGTCGAGAAGATCTTTGTCATTTAATGGATTACACTGATCCGCAATTAGTGAATTTATTGTATGATTCCGGTCATTTTGTTTATGCTGGCATTGACCCGTTGTGGGTGCTACATGAATACGGTGATCGTATTGCACATGTGCATTTAAAAGATTGCCGTTTTGAAAAGTTAGAGCTAGTCAAGCAGCAAGGTTTAAGTTTTTTGGATGGTGTGCGCAAGGGTACATTTACGGTGCCGGGTGATGGTGATATTGATTTTCTGCCAATCTTTCAATTGTTGCAACAAGCGGATTACAAGGGGTGGTTGATCATAGAGGCTGAGCAAGACCCAGCTATTGCTCATCCTCTGACTTATGCGAAAAAAGGTTACCAGCATCTGAATCAATTGCTGGACCACATCAGTCACGTAGAAAAAATATCTAAGGAAACATCATGCGTCAATTAAAAATCGCTGTTATTGGTTGTGGCCGTATTGGTAAAATGCATGTTGATATTATTAAAAAGCATTTTGGTTTTGTGAATATAACCTCGGTTGTTGATGATCAATTGCAGCCTGACTGGGCACAAGCTCGCGATATCATTCATTATCATAAAGCACAATTACCTGAACTTTTAGCAGCGAATAATCATGATGCCTTTATTATCGCTGCCTCTTCTGCTGAACATGCGCATTTGATTATGCAATTAGCGCCCTTGGGCAAACCACTATTTTGTGAAAAACCTATATCATTTGATTTGTCTGTATTAAAAGAGTTGGATCAAGTCACGACGGCTTATAATGTGCCTGTTCAAGTGGGGTTGAATCGTCGTTTTGATCCTGATTTTGCTGAATTAAAGAAACGCGTTGAGCAGGGTGCGGTGGGTGATGTTCATTTAATTAAAGTGACTAATCGTGATCCCAAACGTCCTGACTTAAGTTTCATCACGCGATCTGGTGGTTTGTTTTTAGATTTTAATGTGCATGATTTCGATATGCTACGTTATATTACCGGCAGTGAGATTGAATCGGTGTATGCGATGGGGGCTAATTTAATTGATCCAGCGATTGGTGAACTGGGCGATATTGATAGCGCGATGATTAATATTCAAATGGCGAATGGCGCATTAGCGATGATTGATAGCAGCCGTGAAACCCATTACGGCTATGATCAGCGTGTTGAGGTGTTTGGCAGTAAGGGCAATCTATTGGCAGGTAATCGCAGTGAAACATCAACACAGTTAACCACGGTGGAAGGTGTGGTGTCAGAAAAACCGTATTACAGCTTTGTAGAGCGTTATGCTGATGCGTATCGTCAACAATTCGTCGCATTTTTTGATATGGTGCAGCAAGGCGGCCAAACACCTGTCGGCTTAAAAGATATTAGCCGAGCGGTGAGTGCAGCACTTGCTGCAAAACATTCGCATAATAGTAGGCGCTGTGTTGCTGTATCTGCTGATGCGTTGACGGCTGCTTGATATCACTATGTACGTATAGGTGTCATGGATTTAGATGTACAAAAATTGACATAAATTTCCTTGCTCTATATACTGCCACCAATATATAACTAGAATGTTGGGAGTAGAGGATGCGTAGATCAAATCAACAGTTGCAGGCTGATGTAGCTAAAGCTTATACGGTAATGAATAACGCCATGCCAATTCAAGCGAATGGCGTGAGACATTTAGAAGAAAAAGATATTCCTTTCGTTGAGACTATGCCAAATGACCCCCTCTCATTGAATACAAAGCAGTTGGATTCACGTTTACGGGTTACCTTAGGCCTCGGCAACCAAGGCTTGCGTGAACTTCCGCTAGAAATGGAAAAGTTACAATCGAATCAAGCGTTGCGTACCGTGTTACAAGATGTGTCTAATCACCACGTAACAGCCGTATTAAAAGCAGCCATTATGCAGGCGGCTAACCCGGCTAATGTCGAAGACTTTCGCCTGAGCAATGAAATGGGTCAGAAGCTGTATGATGCTGACAATAAATTTGATGATATGGAAGCAGGTAATGTGCTTTCAAAGGGACTATGTTGCTGCTGCCAAGACGGTTCCTGCAGCAGCTGTTGTGAAGACACAACAACCACATCAAGCGGCTATTACCGCATGCGCGACGGTCGTGGAACTGTACATCATCATCACTATTACAATGCTTCTAACTCCTGCCTGACGGATATCGCTATGGCTGATTTGATGTGTCATGCCAATGATTGCTGTGATGGCAATACAGGTGGTGGTCGTAGGAACAATGATGATGGCGGTGAAGCATGCCTAGTGCTGGCTGTGGTTGTCGCTATTGCAGCGACGATTTGGGCTACTACAGTCAGTTTATTGGCGTGTACTGTTGCTGGTTGTAAAACCATGGAAAGTGCCGAGGATAGTCAAGGCCGTCCGGACAGTAAATATGGCCGAAGACTCAAATATGCGTTAGTTGCTAGTACACTGGTTGGTGCAGCATATTTATTATATGGCACGGGTGCGCTATCTAATGCAGCGAATGGCATCAGTAATTGGTGGTTTGATAAACCATTTAATGAATTGGACTCTGATGAAAAAGCTGGCGTTGGATTTGCCAGCTACGGTTACTTAGGTATTGTTGGCATGGTAACCTCAGGTGTGTTGAGTTGTTGTATTCTCGGTGCATGCGCCTTCCGTTGCAGTGCCCCGGACCCCAGCCATTTGTTAAACAGGCAGGGTCGTAACTTAGCTACGGCATTACAGTTATCGTCAACACAGCAGACTTTATTGAAACAAAGTGGTGTTGGAGAGCAGTTACTGGCGATGTATAAAAACTATGGTCAAGAAGGTTTAAATTACGCGGTGGCTTCAGTGGAAGCACTTAAGTTGGCGTTTTATCCTTCGGCGCCCGAGTTTTCGAGCTATCGCCCACCAGCAGAAGCACCACGACGATTGGATGTAGAGATGGTGCAAGGTAGACCCGCGCCTTATGCACCAGGTGCTGCTTACGATGTGGCGCCTTCATTTGCTAAGGATGCTGAAAGGCCGGGTGCTTCAGCGCCTCGATGGGGTTGATTGAGATGCTCAGCTAAACGATCCATGGTATGGCTGAGTGATAATAAGCTGCGCTCGATGCTGGCAATACGAATCAGTGTTGTATCATTGAGTGCATACGTTAAGCGTTTCGCTCTAACACGTCTGACTAATTTCTCAATTTTTGCTGTGATGCTTTTGAAATTATCGCCGTATTTTTGGTTGTTGAACTGGTTGTACAAGGAGCTAAAGTTGTGTTCGGCCTGGATTAATAGCGGTGATAGTAGTTCGACTAACCGTTGATTTACTGCAGGGTCTAAGGTTTCAACCGCTTTAAATAACAAATAAGCATCGCGAGCGTAATCATTTAACAACCCTACTAATGCTTGGTGGTGTTGTTGTTGCTTTTCGCGGTAATTAATTAGAAATTGCGAGTCAACCATGATCGCACGATCGTTTTGTTCGATGCTTTTTATATTGTTAATCATGTCTTCGGGTTTATGTTGTCGCCAAGCGCTTAACATTGAGCCGCTGCTGGCTAATGCTTTTTTTAGTGAGCCGATCAGCATGCGCTTAGGGTCCACTGGCCAGATAAAATAAAGTATACATGCAGCAACCACTGCGCCAAGCACGGCACCAAGTAATCGATCAATTGGTAGCGTCATGCTGGTGGTGGGGCTATCACCCATTAATAATACCAGTGGTATCATTAGCCCCATTTGCACGCCAAAGTAACTGCTATGTTCTGCGCCGAGTGCAATATAGGCGGCAGCTCCCATGACAAAATACACCAGTGCAATAATAAATAATAAACTAGCATAGTGACTTAGTAGCCATAAGCCAATTAAGCCGATCACACCACCGACTAAAACACCCAGTACGCGTAAGAAAAATTTCCAGTGCGCGCGGCCTAAATTCGGTGTGCCGGTTAATACAGTGACTGCAATAATACCTTGCACACCACTGGGCCAGCCAAGAAATTGTTCAAGCAATAACATAATAATAATGCCCAGTGTCATCTTGCTGCTTTGTTTTAATGCTCGTGTGTTTAATTGAAATTGTTTGGTGTTGGAATGGTGCAGGGCGCTACCGGCGCCTTGATGTGCAGCATTGATCCAGTTGTTGTGCGCATCCGATATATTATTTAGTGCCCAGCTGGCTTTTTCTAAGCGATCAATCGATGATAATAGTTGCGGGTAGCTGTTTTGTGGTTTGATTTTCTGTTGGTGTAATCGTCTGCGCAGTTTGTGTAAGCGGTAGCGTAATGTTTCCAAGTGACGATCACAACGGTAGCTTAGCCAGGTGGTAGGTGTTTTGTTGATAATGGTCTGAGATAGTAGTGCCATATTAGCTTTTACTATGGGTTGAATGATGGCTTGATCGCCATAGCTTTTAACAAACATAAAATAGCGTTTTAATAAAATGACCAGGCGAATGGCATAGGTTTCACCATTCAGGTGTGCCGCTTCAATTAAATTGATGACGCGTTGGTATTCGGCAGGGTCTTGCTGTTGATGCTTAATCAGCGCAACGATTTCTTGTTCAATGGTTTTTTTACGGTACAGTGGCCAAAATAAATCAAATAACCATACAGTAAAGACGCCGATGCCCACACAGAGTGTCCAATAAAATGCGGTTTGAATCCCTGTCTGCGGGTCATCGATACCTTGTGTCATTAACAGGCCTATAGTAATGCCGCCGATAAGCATCGCGTATGACATAACATTGCACTGGAATAAATAAAACACGATTGATAAGCAGGTCACCATCGAGCAGAAATAGAGAAAAGGTAAACTGCTAAACCAGGTAATCATAATGATGCTGATTACACTGCAAACAGCAGCGCCAGCAAAACGTTGTAGGCCTTTGGTCAGGCTTTGTTTGTAATAGATGGTGTTGAGTATCAAGACAGTGACTACGGCAATGCCACCATAAGGGATATGTATCCACTCGACCAGAAGTGCCACAAACACGCATTCCAGTGCGACTTTAATCGCATTTTCTAAACGGGTAAGACGGTCGAACATGTGTTCATTTCCTGTTCATGCTGTGAGCGAGGCATATGTTATAATAACCTAGAACATCAAGGAGATACATCATGCGTCGTTTGTCAACAAAAGCCATTTTCGGACTTTGTGTCGGCGTATTACTTATTCTGTTTATTATCTATTACATTTGGGCGGATCGCGTCACACCCAGTACCAATGATGCCTATGTCGAAGCGCATGTGATTCAAATAGCGCCACGTGTAGCAGGGCGTGTTTCTCTTGTTGCGGTGCGCAATAATCAAAAAGTAAAACAGGGTCAGTTATTATTTAAATTAGACAATGAAGTCTTTGTACACGCTATTAATGACCGCAAAGCGAAATTAAAACAAGCACAAGAATTGGTGCAGCAATATCAAGCGCAATTAAAAGCAGCCCAAGCCATCATCAAAAAAGCACAAGCAGATATGGCTTATGATAAAAAAGAGTATGACGCCTATAAGGTATTAACTAAAGAAGGCGCCGTATCGGTTTTAAAAGGGCAGCAACTATTAACGCGTTACCGTGATAGCCAACAAGCGGTGCGGAATGCTAAACAAAGCATGTTAAACATTAAACGTGTATTAGAACAACAAAATGGCCAATATGCGCAAGTCGCTGCTGCCAAGGCGTTATACAATCAAGCACTGCAAAATTACGATGATACTGAAGTGATGGCACCATTTGATGGCCGTGTGGTTTTCTTACGGGTTAGTCCAGGCATGTATGCTGAAGCTGCAACACCGGTGATGGCGTTAATTGACGAGCGCCGTTTTTGGGTGATTGCACGTATTAAAGAGAATAATTTAAGTCGCGTTGAGCCGGGTCAAACTGTTGATGTGTCACCTGAACTGTATCCAAATTACATTATGAAAGGCACGGTTAAAAGTATTGGCTATGGCGTTAATTTATATAATAAGGTACCGCCGGTATGGATGCCACATATTCCACCAACACGGAATTGGGTGCGACTCGCGCAACGTTTTCCGGTTGAGATTGATATCAAACAACAGCCGGGTTATCCATTACGAGTGGGTGGTACAGTCTTAGTGACGATCTACACTGAACAATCTGGATTCTTACGCTGGGCATCATCCGTGCGCCAGCGTCTCGAATCGTGGTTGCAATACATTTATTAGTTATCAAGGCTAAACGGTGGGTACTTGTCAGTGACTAGCATAAACGCATACGCATATACTCGTAAGAACCATCTCTGATACCCGACGAGAAAATTAAATAAAGAGCGTGGATAGTAGCCCACAAACAGCACAGAAAACCAACCGATAATCATCACTATTAAGGCAAATATACCGAGGAAGGCTAATACAATATAATGCGGAATAGCTAAAAACCATTTTATGATAGGCATGCCGCGTGACAATGTATCGGGTTCTGGGTATTCGATATCTAAATGCACTTGTTGGTGTTCATCAACATTGGGGTATTCATCAGTCATGCACCAGTAGTAGATGGTGATACGTTGCAAGAAGCGGGTTAATTCGAGGTTCCAGTTAAACCACCAACGTGGATAGCGTTTGCGGAATAGGATCATCAGGAAAGGCCCAAGAAATAGTAGCCCACCAGCGCCGACTACGACGCCTGAACCGCTAACGGAAATGCCGCCGGCAATGGTCAGGTACAAGGCGATAATTGGAATCACTAAAATAATGCGAAAAAACGTGCTCCAGCGCCCGAGTTTTTGTTTGTAATCGACATTGTATTTTACTGGGTAATCGGTGTCTTTGATTTCAACCGCAATGCCTGGGCTACTAGGTTGTTGATTAGCATTAGTTTGTTCACCTGATTGGTTGTTTTCATCCATTTTACTCTCCCCTTATATAGGTATCGCAATACATCAGTAAGATTAGCAGTTAATGCCTAATATTCCATCGTGTTAACACTGTGTCTTTCTAATTTAATAGAACTTTAATATGCCTTTGTTACAGTGCTAGTCATTAAAAAATTAAAAAACAACTAATACTGATAATAGATAAGGTGGGTCGATGAGTAGAGATGGAGGGGGTAAGGCTTCTAAAGTGGGTGACAGAACATCTGGTCATGGTATTTTTCCAGTTCCCACGGCGAGTTCTGGCGGTGCCTCTTCAGCTGCAACAGCTGAAGACATAGCTAAAGCAAAAGCCTTGGGTGTGCCACTTACTTACAGTCCTTCCATGATGGAATCACTGAGTGATGGTTACAGTGCTGTTAGTGTAGATAAGGTGACTGACTTAAGTACTGGTGCTTCCTATGTCCTTAAGCAAAGCAGACTGGAGCAAAACATCAATGCCGTATTGGTTAGTGAGTTTTTAAAGCCATTGTTGAATGGTCGGGATGTGGCGGTTGATGGTAGAGCGCTAACCTATCATGTGCCAACAGTAATTTTGACGCGCAATCATCTCGGCAAGCTAGTGCAGCAACAAGAGTTTTTGACTGACCTAAATACTCGCCTTGAGGGCAAGCGCCTGCAAGGTTTGGCCAGTTTTGATAATCTGCAGCAAATGGCCACCTTTGGGGTGATTTACCAGTTTCTGATGCTGGGCGATAACATGGCTTATAACCATCGAATTTCTGACGGCAAAGGTAGCTATAACATTTTTGACTTTGATGAAGCTTTTATATTAGGTGGACGCTGCGTTACGAGTGATGACAGTCCAATTGCTGATAAGGTGGAGGCTGTTGGTCATGCACTGAATAATCACTTTTTTGATTTACTGGCGTTGCGTTATGGTCGTGATCGCTACCGTAATATTCGTTTTCATGAACCTACCACCATTACACCACTATCAAAAGAAACGTGGGCCGATTTTTTCAAAGGTATCCAGGAAGGTCTGCGATTAATTAAAGAAAATTTTTCAGCAGATTTTATTATGGAGCGGTGGGGATCATTACTTCCTGAAGAGGCGCAAACACACCTTCAAACAATAAGAGCATTGACGCTTGGCAGGTTAAGTCATATTGATCATCACCTGCAGTACATCGGCGAACTGCTTGAAGCTAAGCACACGTTGTGTGAGCTAGATATATCGACACCGATCAATGCGAGTTTGGATGCACAACCTTCGGTGCATGGCTATTTAGATATGCTTAAGCAAGCGATGGTTAGCGACGTGCGTGCAATAACTTCTGCTGTTGCAGCAGATTCTGCTGAAGCTAAGCCGCTGACTCCTTAGCAGCTATAAAATAAAAAACGCCGAACTGAAAATAATCAATCCGGCGTTTCTTTTGGGTTGTTGTTCTGTTATGCGTTACTGGCAGCAGTCACTTGTTTGTTGGGTTTTCTAGCCACTACCGTTTCAAATACCAACCAGGCTCCTGCGGCACTCGCAATAAAGAGTAATGCTAGCGGTGTTTGGGTGGTGTTAGGCAGGTAAGCTACTAATAATCCCAGTACACCGCCGCCCGCAATTTGCATAAAGCCATAAACGCTACCAGCAAAGCCGGCAATATGACCAAACGGTTTGGTAGCAATTGCAAAAGCATTAGGCCAAATAAAGAAACAGCCAAAGTAAAACATCATTGTTGGCAAAAACACAGAATATACGGTCATGGTAGTGGTTAGCGATAATGCTAGCATTAATACACCGGCACTAGCAGCAATTGACCAGCCAAATCGCAACATGTTCTTTGAGCCAAAGCGTTCAACAATGCGGCCATTAATCATGCCTGAGCAAATCGTAACAGCTGCACCGCCGATTAGATTGATTAAACCGAAGGTGGCAGGTGACATGCTAAGGTGATGCACTAATAACGCTGAGCCAATGCTAAACCAGCTAAAAAATGCGCCATAAGTTAAAAATTGACAGACAATAATGCCGCTGAATTGGCGGTGGCCTAATAGTTCTTTGGTTGATTGCTTAATAAACGCTAAGCTTAAGCGATCGCGATTGACGTGTTGATTTACCTCATCGATTTTAGTCCAAACAATCCAAGCTACCAATATGGCATAGGCGATAAGTAAAACAAAAATACTGCGCCAGCCTAAGTATTCAGCAATAAAGCCACCGACGGCAGGAGCGGCTGGAATAATAAAGCTAATGATGACAGTGAGGTAAGAGCCGTACTTTGCCATTTGATCGCCACTAAAACGATCGCGGAAAATACCGCGCCATAAGCTGGTGCCGGCACCGGTACCACACCCGGTAATAAAACGACCAAGGATAAGCATATCCATATTGGTGCTAAATACGCTGATTAAGCTGCCGATGATGGCTAATGCCATGCCGACCATTAATGGGCCGCGACGGCCAAACGCTTCAGAGAAGATGCCATAAAATACCATGGTGGCTGCCATACCGAACATATATACCGCCATGCTGGTTTGGGCCAGTGAGATGGAGCTATGTAGGTCTTTCGCGATGAGGCTTAAAGCAGGGGCATAGATATCAGAGGATAATTGGCCGACAACGCCTATTAATAAAATAAGCAGTAAAATCAGTATATTAGATTTTTCTTCGCGGTTCATTTCTGCTGCCTCCTGATTGATTGATTAGTCAATTAGGAGTAGTGTACAATTAATTGACTAGTTAGTCAAGTAGGAATTGATATGACCGTAAAGCCTGATACAGCAAACAAGCCGCAACGCCAGCGCGCCGATGAGACGCGGCGTAAAATTTTGGATGCTGCACGCAAGTTATTTGTCGAGCATGGCTTTGCTGGAACCTCGATGGGTAAAATAGCCAGTCTAGCTGAGGTTAATCACAGCCTGATCTTTCATCACTTTGGTAACAAGCAAAAACTGTGGTATGCCGTGAAGGCAGACATTGTCGATACGTTTACGGGCACTAATACTCGCCTGCCACCAATTGATCAGCCATTGCGTCCTTTTCTCGAACAATTATTGAGTAATAATGATAGCTTCTACCGTCATAATGATTTGGCGCGTATGTTAGGTTGGCAGCGACTTGAATATAGTGATGACGTCACACTGGGCGCGGTGAAATCCGAAGAGATGGATCGCTGGGTAAATGCGTTTACACAATACCAACAACGCGGTGAAATAAATCCTAATCTAACAGTGGGTTTTATTATCACCATGATTTTGGGTATCTCAAGCAGCGCAGCGATGGATCCGATTATCTTTACTCGAAAAGCGTCAGACCGCAAAGCCTATTATGCCTTTTGCGTGGATGGGCTTATGCGTGCATTATCACCGTCATAGAATGCTTAACACTATTACGGAAACTCTGCAAAAAGTCGGAATTTAATAACGGTAGCAATTGCTATCGATTCAGCTAAATAAAGCGTTTTGGAATAGAGGAGCTTTATCAGTTATTTGAATAGTACAAGTAGAGTTTATTATAAATACAAACGAGCTATTAATATATATTTAACAATTATTGTGTAGACTATAGTTATATAAAATAAATTATAGGCTATATGTAAATGCGAGATTTAGTGTATCAATACCTGTATCAAGCTGAGGCTGAAGGCTTAAGAGCAACGGTTAAACGGCCACAGCATGCTTCAATGATATTCCATCCTGGCTCTGTGGCAAATGCTACCGTCCCTTCTGACCTTACCCGAGTTGAAATTAAAGATAAGGCGATTACTTATTACAGTCCAGCGGAAACAGAGGGTCCTGTCTATATGGCTGTATCAAGAGCCTTCGATCGCGGCGATATGCACCACTGTGATGCCGATAAAACACCGATTCGCTTTACCTATCAATACGAAGATCATCATCCAAGCTTACATTTTGATCCGAAAGATTACGCAGAAACTCATGTGCATGTGACGTATAATAAAAAAATCACACCCGCTGAGTTGAAGTGCTTTGTTAAACAAGTTCGTGCACTTCAACGAGCAGAAGGCATGTGCGATAAAACAAAGCCGAGTGATTGCTTGATAGATTCAGCGCATTCAAAAGCCCTAAAAAAATCGTTTGAGGAGCGGTTGGATAGCAAGCATGAAAGGTTGATCCGTAAGCGTATTGATAGAAAAACAGATGCCGTTATGCATCACATTGAAGCCGTAAAAAGTCAGTTTCTTATGGCGGCGGGTATAGGTTATTCTGAAACAATATTGCGACGTTATGTGTTACCGTTGCTGCAATCAAAAGGGGTTAGTTATAAAGTTGCATATGCTGCGGTTGAATCTGCGATCGCTGTATTGAAATCAAAGATTGTCGGTGCCAGTGCAATGGTATCCTCATTTTTAGTTAACAAAGCTTTGTTGTTGGTATTGAGACAGTTGCGTATTTCTCAAGTCAATAGCGAACGAGTTGCTTCACTGGGTGGTGCAATGATGGCTGTGCTTAGTGATCCAAGTAGTTTAGTGAGTATTGCTGGTGTAGCAACCGGCACAGCAACTGGGGTTGCAGCCGCTGAAACTACATTACGTGTTTTACCCAGTATTCCAAAACTTCGAGGTGAAGGTGTGTCGCCAGATGTGGTTGTAGATGCGAGACTTAAAGAGCCTCAGCCAGAGCCCGTGCCTGCAGCACGTAATGCTGCGCCTACTGCACGGCGTCGTCGCGCTAGGTAAGATCAATTAAAGATTAACAACCCACCCATGACCAATAACACGGCAGTGAATATACCGCGCAATAATCCTTTGGGGATATGATTAAAGCAGCGAGAGCCTAAGCGCACCCCGACATACATGATGGGAATCATGATCGCGACCACGTGCCATTCAATTAGGTTGAAAAAGCTCATCGAAGAATCACCTTTATATAAAGTGATGACGAGTGTGGTGAGTAACGCTGCTAATGTTGTAATGCAGGTAAAGATAGCTGTAGTACCTACAATTTTTTTCATATCAACACCCATGTGATGTAACACGGGAATCATCATGCTACCGCCGCCAATGCCTAGTAAGGATGAAGGCGCACCTACCACAATGCCACCCAATATCATTTTTAAGCGACTCACTGGTTGTGCGCCAACGGCACGCCCACGACGTTGATAGAGTAAGCTGACGGACAACATAATTAAAAATGTTCCCGCAATGATTGAGATATAGGCAGGGTTAATGGATAAGCCCAGCATAGCGCCGAATAATATGCCAACTAATACGCCGGGTAAAAGATAATACGATAATTGCCAGTTAACGCGCTGGTTGCGACATTGCTCCCAGACATTACCAATCGAGTTTAAAAACACGATGGTGAGTGATGTATTAATGGCTAAGTGAACTAGGTCGTTACTGGGGGCGTAGCCGCCGTGGCTAAAAGCTAATAACAGTGTGGGTAATAAGATGATGCTGCCCCCCAGGCCAAGCATGCCTGATAAGAAACTGGCTGCAAAGCCAGCGCATATCAGTAGAATCATAAAAATATCCATCATCGTTCCTTATAGTGACGAGTGTCGCGAAGCGTTCTACAAGGGTCTTGGGGGGACAATGACGATTGCAGGTAACCTTTAACTGTTTAGATAGTGTATAAAAATATAGCTATGAAGTAAATTTGAAATAATTTATGTTATAATTAAGTAAAACTTAATTAGGGTATTTCAATGCGAATTACACTGCGACAACTTGAAGTGTTTGTACAGACTGCTAAAAATAACTCATTAAAACAAGGGGCTGAAGCGTGCTACATGACACCGGCGGCGGCTAGTATGTCATTAGTAGAATTGGAGCGACATCTCGGCGTGAAGCTATTTGACCGTGTCGGCAAGCGAATCAAGTTAAATGAACTGGGAAAAGCGTTATTACCGAAGGCGGTGTCGACCTTGGATCATGCGATGGAGCTTCAGGAATATGTTGGCATGCATCAGCAAGAGGTCGCTGGCACAGTAACCATCGGTGCCAGTACATCGATTGGTAATTATGTGCTGCCTAAATACATCGCGCTATTTAAAATGATGTATCCATCGGTGCACTGCAAGGTGTTTATCTCGAATACGGAAGAAGTGGTGAATGGTATCGAATCGTTAACTTTGGATATTGGTTTGATCGAAGGGATTTGTCATTCCGATAGCATTATCGAAAAACGTTGGCTTAAAGATGAGTTAAAAATTATTTGCCGTGGACGGCATCCGCTCAGTAAAAAAGACAGTGTGCGCCTGGCAGAGTTGTCTGATTACCCCTGGATTATGCGCGAGGGTGGTTCCGGTGCGCGTGAAATATTCACTGAAGCGTTAGCACATAAAATTGATATGAAAAAAGAAGTTACCTTGAATAGCTTTGAGGCGATAAAAAACTATGTCATACACAGCAATTGTTTGGCTTATGTGTCGCATGCGGTGATCAGTAATGAAGAGCAAGCGCGTTCAATTAAAGTGTTAAAGGTGAGGGGTGTGAATATCGTGCGTGATTTTCATCAGATTACCCACCGTGATAAATACCAGACAGCAGTCACTCAAAAATTTATTGAATTTTTGCATCAGCAAGCTAAGGCTTAGTGCTTGTGCGCATGGTTGGTGTGGGTTCAAAAAAATAATCGCTGGCCGTTGCTGGTGGGCTAGCATGAAACACACGATGTCTTGTGTGTGTGGAGGTTGGTGGAGAGTGTGGTTTTGCAATCGCTTGGTATAATGTGCGCGCCAAATTATAGTCTTTCGAGGTAATATCTTTAAACTGCTGTAGCTGCTGTTTAATCAGTGATCTTTTGGGTTCATTGAAGTAGTCGACAAGCGAGTCGTATATCACCTCTTTCTCTTCTTTATCAGCAGTTAATAGCGAACATTGTAACTCAACCATATCAATCAATGCTTCGAAGTTGCAGCACTCGGGGTTATGTTCACGCTTGAGAATAGCCAGCATATTTTCTTTACGACGCATTAAGCAGTTATCTATCATTAATGCAGGGTGGCATCGCTGCAACATTTCATCATAGCAGCCGCTAGTATTGACGGCCGCTATTTTAGCCGAGGCCATGTAATTAATAAAATCTGAGTTAGACATGCTAGGGAAGGTGTTAATTGTTACGGTAATTGTGCCAGTAGGCTTTTTTGCTGTTAGCAGTTTTATAGTGCCGTCAGGCTTACGGCAGGTGAATTCGATGGCTTTTAATGCAGGGAATCGACTTAATATTTTCGGCACCATAGCAGTGAAGTTTTGAATGCTGGCTGCCTTAATATTGTTATGTTGTATGATGATGTTGTCGTCGGGTGTATGCTTTAAACTATCTGCTATAAAGATACAAAATGCATCCTCGTAACTGACCGTTTGCTCTGAAGGATCTACTAGTATGGGGTTAGTGTAGAGCGCATAATAATTACCGCTGGGTGTTGTTGTGGATACTGCTGCGGTCGAGCCACATATTGGTGGCTGTAGGAGTGTTAGCGTGTCTTTATCAGTGTCTGGAACACTAGCTAGTGTATATCCAGTTATGCTTTCTGCTGCTTCACAGAATTGAAAATTAGCTAATCCTGAGCTGTGGAATATGCGTTTTTTTCGTACCAAGTCAGGTAGCAACACTTTACAAATTTTTTCCATGGCGCTATAGACCGCATCTGCCATTGCTGGCATTGGATAGATAAGACCAGCATGATAACGTGAGTTCTCTTGTTCAGCGATGGCAAAGTCACTGTATGCATGACGTGTTCGGTTGCCATAGATGAGTGTGCTAATGCCATTAGCTTGTAAATGTTTTAATCTTTCGGTAAAGGGGCTGACTTGTTTTTCTATTGCTATATCCGTTTCGCCGCAGCTAATAATTTTAAGATTAAAATTTCGTTTTCCTTGTGCAAGCCATGCTTCGGCGAGTGATATCAATAGGCTGATTTCACCTTTTACGTCTGGTGGGGAAAAGCATATGACTACTAATTTATCGAGTGTTCGCATGATTACTTTATCTGTATGAGTTATATATGAGCATTCTAGTGTAATGATGTTAAGGCAGTATTAAACTTGGGCAACATGCGGTAAGTTACTGATTTGGTGGTGAAGGTTTGTGTTGAGTTTTTTATGGTTTCTTGTCAGTGGATTAGGCGTTATAATACTTGCCCAACGGGTTGAACTGAACAAAAAGAGAGCTAAAATGGCATCATTACCAATAACAGTGCGTGGCGAACAGTTACTTAGAAAAGAACTTGAGCAGTTGAAGACAGTTGATAGACCCGCTGTTATTCAAGCGATTTCTGAAGCACGAGCTCATGGCGATTTAAAAGAAAATGCCGAATATCACGCGGCGCGAGAGCAGCAAGGTTTTATTGAAGGTCGGATTCAAGACATTGAATCGAAAATGGCTGGCGTTCAAGTAATTGATATCACTAAAATGGAAAATAAGGGCAAGGTTATCTTTGGTGCGACAGTGACTATCGTTAATGCCGATACCGATGAAGAAAGCACCTATCAGATCGTTGGCGAAGATGAAGCCGATATCAAACAAAACAAAATTTCATACAGCGCGCCGATTGCGCGTGCCATGATGGGTAAACAGGTTGACGATACGTTTGACTTTAATACCCCGCAGGGTGAAGTGGCTACTTACGATGTGATTCAAGTCGAATATATCTGATTCGACTAGCCGGTCATCCCGGCCCCGAGTTTGTCATCCTGGCCCCGAGTTTGTCATCCCGGCCACGAGTTTGTCATCCCGGCCCCCGAGCCGGGATCCAGTCAGATAGCCAAATCATTAATCCACCATCTTTCCCATTTTAATTCGTGTTGCAATCACGAGACCAATTAACAACAACACCGTGTTTATCCACATCAGCTGAGTAAACGTATGCATAAAGCTTTGGTTAGCGATATGAACTAATTCGGTAAACTGATTGCTGGGCACGTGGCCGTGTAGCCAACTACTATCATGAGCACCACTGGCGATGGTTTGTAATCGCTGCAATGCGTGTGGGGTAATGCCAATATGATCGGCCACTAACGTTTTTAATGTCAGTACACTGCTTTTAGCACTCATATACGAGCCTGAGATCGCAATGCCCATGATGGAGCCAATAAAAGCGATAGTAAAAAATAACCCCATGCCAGTGCTGGCGTGTTCTCGGGCACTTGTACGTATGATACCGTTTATGGTTGATGGGATATGCATACCGGCCCCAAGACCGAAGCAGAGCAGGGCAAATACTAACAGTGTCATTTGTGGTTGCGCATTGAGTAAGCTAAATAACAGTGAAGCCAAGGCACAAAAAAACAATGAGAATATATTGGGTTTTTTAAATTCTACTTTATCAATTGCTCGACCAGTGAGTGGTGAAGTAACAGCTATCATAGCTGTCATGATCAATATCAATAAACCGGTTTTAAGTGGTGTATAGCCAACTACGTTTTGTAAATACAATGGAATAAATAACATGGTTGACATCCAGGCATACATAAAAACGATACGTGTCAAAGCTACTTTTAAATATTCTTTGTGGGTAAGTAGTACGGCAGCAATTAAAGGGTTTTTTGAACGCAGTGAGCGGTAACAAAATGCACCTAATAAAATAACGCCAATGGCAATAAATAAAATAATATTGCCGGTTTCGAGGTTGGCTGTTTGGTTGAGGGTTGTTGCTAAAGTGCCTAGGCCAATCATAAACAACGCAATAGAGATGGGGTCTAACTTGCCTTTGTTCAGATTGGTCTTATCGCTTGAAGCAAAAGCACTTGTCATAAAAAAGCAGATGATGCCAAGCGGTACATTAACAAAGAAAATCCAGTGCCAGGTGGTAAAGTTAAGAATTATACCGCCGACAGTAGGGCCAATGACTTGACCAAGCCCCGTTAATGTAACGGCAGCACCGGTGGCTAAGCCGCGCTGTTCATCTGGAAAGGCGTTATTGATAATGATCATGGCAATGCCGAGTGTTGCAGCAAAACCAATGCCTTGAACAAAGCGCGCAGATATTAACAGCGGAGCGGTGGGTGATAAGCCGCATAATAAAGAAGCAATGGTAAAAATGGCGGTACCGATTAAAAAAATCAGCTTATTGCCATACATATCCGCCAATCGACCGCATATCGTGAAGAATATCGCCGTTGCTAATAGGTAACTGGAAACGACCCACTGAATAATATTCAAATCCGCATTTAATGACACTGATATTCGGGCCATGGCGACGTTAACGATAGTGCTGTCGATATTGATCAATAGCACCATTAAACCAACAGAGATCAGCACCCACCATTTGTTTTTGTATTTGTCCATTTTGTATCCTTACTGACTTTGCGCTGAACAATATCCTTTATCAAGGCGTACAGCGTACCTCTTTTACTTCATGGCTCGGATCGAAGATCCTGCGCTTTACTTACGTAAAAGAGGCACCCTATACACCTTGATACCATGATTCAGCGCAATTGCTGCAATTTTGTCAACGAGATTGGCAATGACAAAGCAGTCTAAAGTCTACCATTGTTTTTTTCGAGATGCTTGTCTCCAAAGAGACGGCCACATATAATAGCGCCAACATCAATAAGGAGTTATATATGCAAGTAGATAAAGCAGCTTTATTGCACATTGAAGATGCCATTGAATTAACAGAATGCGAAAACGGCGTAGGTCTATTGCGCTTTTTAAGTAAAGCCAACTGTGCCAGCGTAAAAGTGCTGCAAAGTATTCAGCAAGCGTTGGCGTTAGCAGAGAAGCAATTGAAGGCGTTAGTCATATGGCAACCAAATGAAAAGTTTTTTTGTGTTGGTGCAGATTTGCCACATATATGTAAGCTGGCTGAAGCGGATGATGTCGATGGTATGCGTGAATACTTAAATTGCTTTCAGCAAACATCCGTAGCGATCCGATATGCCAAGTTACCAGTAGTGGCTGCGGTGCGTGGTTTTGCGTTAGGTGGTGGTTGTGAAATCGCCATGCATTGCGATGCGATTGTGGGGCACGAAGGGCTTAAGATGGGCTTGGTGGAAAGTCTAATTGGTTTATTGCCAGCTGGTGGTGGTTGTAAAGAAATGGTTTATCGTGCTTCGCAAACCGAAGATTATTTAGACACCTTAAAGCAATATTTCTATCAAGTGGCTGAAGGCTTGCGTGCTAATAGTGCAGAACAAGCCAAACAATATAATTATATGCATGCCAATGACCCGGTAGTGGCAGACAGTGATGACGTATTAGTCCAGGCAAAAGCATTTGCGATGGCATTGACTGAAAACTACCAAGCACCAGCGCCGATTGAAATTCCAGTGGTCGGTGAACAATATATGTCTGACCTGTTGGATTTTTATCATAACCATACTGAAAAACAATTGACCACACATGATGAATTAGTGGTGGAACAAATTGCCAAGGTGTTCTGTGGTATGGGCGCTGACGGCACCATTACGGAGCAAGATTTTTTGAAAATCGAATTGGATGCCTTTATGCATTTAGCGCTAACCGAGAAATCACGTGAGCGTATTTTCCACACGCTAGAGACTGGTAAACCGTTGCAAAACTAGTGCATTTGCTCTGCTATACTAACGGTGTTGTGTCGATATAGTGGAGCAAAAAATGAAATATTTTATTAGTATAATCATTGGCTTATTTTTAAGTTCTACAGTAATGGCTGCGAGTGTTGAGCCATTGAGTACGGCTACCAAACAAGGCAGTGTTAGTCTCGAACCTATTTCGCCTAAGGCAAAAGTATCGAGCACTACTCAGCAGAAAATGGACGCAGCGGGTAAAAAAGTTCAAACGAAATCCGTATGTGGCAAAGCTAAATTGGTTGGGTATAACGGCTCAAAACCCATTTGTGGTACGGCTACTAATTAATACAGGTGAGTGACCAATGAATATAAAAAGTATAATAGCGGGTGCAATTGTTTTAACGCTTAGTGCAGTTGCGATGGCGAGCAACCCTCCCGACGGGAATAAAACGGCTTACAATATTAAGTTATTCACTTCTGATAACGATAAAGCTCCAGCCAAGGATGTAAAACAACTGCGGTGTGGCAAGGGGCAAGTGCAGGCCTCTGATCCGAACGGTCAACCTACTTGTGTGGTTAAACCAGCACCTCAACAAAACAAGTCTTCTTCTTGGTGGTAGGTTTTTTGTCCATGATGGGTTGCACAAAGTTATCGACAACAGCTAGCCAAAAATCCTTATATAAGTGTTGATGTAAAACATGTTGGTCCGTAGTAGGGAAGCACGGCCCATGATTGACTTCTAATAACCAAGCACGCAATTGTTCATCTAACATAAAATCAAAGCCAAAAATTGACAGTGCTTTTTTTGCATCTTTTGTCTGAGGCTTGAATAGCTGTGGGCATTGCTGTGTTAAGCCAGTGACCACTTTAGTAACAATGGCTTTCAATTCACTAAAGATAGATTCAAAATGTGGCGCTTTGCTGGTGGGTATTTGAATGCTATCGGGTTCAGTGCCATGGGTTAAGTGCTCATTGGTTAAATGACAAGCAATATTTGAAGTGTCATTTTCGCAATAGGCTTGTTTGGCGACATTAAAGTAGCCTTCTGGGTAAATATAGGCGCCGCAATAATTGGTAATCACAACAAACAATCGAATGCTGTATTTATGACCTCGCAACAAGTGGGGTGGGTTGATGTATTGTTGCAGCACATGTGGACCATCAAAGCGCTTGTTGGCTAAAAAGTAATCGGTAACATCAGACAGCTGAGGGCATAAGCGTAAGCCTTCACCATTATTGAGTAGCGAGGGTTTTAATATCCATTGTTGATCCGGTGGTGCTTGCTGGCAAACGCTAGCGAAGTTAGATTGATCTATATAATAAGTGAGTGGCATTACTTCGGGGCAATACGTTGCGCACAATGCGGCTAGTAAATGTTTGAACTCCAGTTGTTCTGTGCATTTTTCGTTTAATAATAAATTAGTGTCACTAAAGTCAGCATGCTGTGCTGTTTTTTCACAACTATATCCGTGCTGTTCAAGTGTTTGTTGAATATTAAATGCGGTAGGCATGATGGGTTGTTTAAAATAAAAGCTCATAGGCCATTGTAACACATGACCTAGGTCAGTTTTTTAGTAAAAGAAAACGCGTTACTACCAATAAGCATTTGATTCTGATAGCATTGGACGGGTGTAAAGTCTCTAGGCATAAGGAAACTGCTGTGATACCAGATATTGTTGTAGATCTCTCTCGTTTTCAATTCGCTTTTACCGCTCTATTCCACTTCTTATTTGTTCCTTTGACGCTGGGTTTGACCTGGATCTTAGTGATCATGGAAGCGGCGTATTTAAAAACCGGTAAACAAGTTTATAAAGACATGACAATGTTCTGGGGCAAGTTATTAGCGATTAACTTTGCGCTCGGCGTTGTGACCGGTATTACGATGGAGTTTGAGTTCGGACAAAACTGGGCTTACTTCTCGCGTATGATTGGTGGTAGTTTTGGTCCGATTTTAGCGATCGAAGGGATTACCGCGTTTATGTTGGAAGCCACCATGTTTGGCTTGTTCTTCTTTGGTTGGGATAAATTAACCAAAGTGGGTCACTTTTGTGTCACCTTGATGATGGCGTTTGGTGCTAGCTTATCGATTGTTAATATTTTGGCGGCGAATAGCTGGATGCAGCAACCGGAAGCCACTACCTTTATATATCAAAACATGAGCCTTGAGATGCACAGTATTGCTATGTTGTATCTCAATATGTTGGCGCAAGTGCGGATTGGTCATGTGGCCTTTGCTGGTTTCTTTGTCGCTTCCATGTTTGTAATGGGTATTAGCTCGTTTTATATCTTGTACAAAAGAGATGTTGCGTTTGCTAAGCGTTCATTTGCCGTGGGTGCTGGTTTTGGTTTGATTTGCGCGTTATCGGTGGCTTACTTTGGTGATGCGAACGGATTACAGGTGTCGGCGCATGAGCCAGAAAAAATGGCGGCGATTGAAGCGCAATGGACGACACAAAAAGCGCCTGCTTCTTGGGATCTAATTGCCTTTCCTGATCAAGAGCAACGCAAAAATATTGGTTTTAGTATTCGTATACCTTATGCATTGAGTTTAATTGCGACACACTCACTAACCGGTACGGTCGAAGGCATTAAGCCCATTGTTGAGCATTATAAGTTGCGCGTACAAAATGGTATGAAAGCATACGGTGCGATGCAGCAGTTAATCAAGAAAACCGGTGGTGCTGAAGCACAGGCGACTTATGATAAGTACAAGCGTGATTTAGGCTTTGGTTTGTTGTTAAAGAACTACGCGCCAAATGTGGTGGATGCGACACCTGCTCAAATTAATAAAGCAGCCTATGATGGCATCCCGCAAGTCAGTACTGCATTTTGGATGTTCCGCTTTATGTTGGGCTTTTGGGGCATTGGTACATTATTATTATTGTTCGGTTTTTTCTGGGTAATACGTGATCGCTTAGAACATCATCGTTGGTTTTTACGTTGTTGTATGTACGCCATTCCTGTTCCTTACATGGCCGCAGAATGCGGTTGGATTTTGGCGGAAACGGGTCGTCAACCATGGGTGGTGCATGAAATTCTACCAACCTTCTTGGGTACGTCTTCAATAAACTTTGCGACGATTGTTACCAGTTTGGCTGGGTTTATTATTTTGTACGCGTGTTTATTCTGTGTCGAAATGTTTTTGATGTTCAAGTATGCGCGCTTAGGGCCGAGCAGTTTAGGCAAAGGTCGTTATCACTTTGAGCGCAATCCATAAGGAGGGGATGTCATGCTAGATTATATGTTTTTAAAGGTTATCTGGTGGATGATTGTTGGCTTGATGCTTATCGTGTATGCATCTACGGCTGGTTATGATTCAGGTGTAACCATGATTTTGCCGTTCTTGCGCAGTGAGATGGATAAGCGTGTGTTATTAAATACCAGTGCGCCGACATGGGACGGTAACCAAACGTGGATTGTGTTTGCTGGTGGTGCGTTATTCGTTATTTGGCCAGTACTTTATGCTACAGCCTTTTCTGGTTTATATGCTGTGATGCTTTGTGTGCTGTGGTCGCTGTTTATGCGCCCGCCAGGTTATGATTACCGCAGTAAAATTGATAAAGCCGGTTGGCGAAAATTTTGGGATTTCGGATTATTTATTAGTGCGGTGATTCCAACCTTTATGTTTGGTGTTGGTTTTGGTAATTGCTTTTTAGGGTTTCCATTCCATTTCGATCCAATGACTTACCGTGAATTTTACACCGGAAATATTTTTGATTTATTAACACCATTCGGCATTTTAGCGGGTGTGTGTTCAGTGTTAATGGTACTGATGCATGGCGGCGCGTATGGTGCGCGTCGAACTGAAGACCATATTCGTCAAACCTGTCGCAAAGTACATGTTTGGGCAGCGGTATTGTTGTTAATTGGTTTTAGTATCACGGGCTTGATGGTAATTTTCAGTATTAAAGGTTTTGTATTGGTATCGCAAGCGAAAGAGCCAACATTGCAACCGTTAGCAAATGTGGTGACTCAGCATGTGGGTGCTTGGATTGATAGTTATAAGCTGTATCCATGGAAAGGTTTCTTCCCGATATTAGCGTATTTCGGCATCGGTGCGACTTTGTGGGCGAATCATTTGAAATGGTTTAAGTGGTGTTTTTGGTCAAGTGTGTTTGCGATTGCTGGTGTAATTGGCACGGCAGGTGCTTCGTTGTTTCCGTTTATTATGCCGTCTTCAACCAATCCAAACCAGAGTATTACTGTTTGGAATGCCACGTCATCACAATACGCGCTTAATATTATGCTGTATGTCGGTGTGGTGTTGTTGTTACTTATTTTGGGTTACAAGATCTTCACTTTCCATACGGTGTGGGGTGATAAATCTACATTGACCGCAGACGATATTGAAAAAGACAGCCACACTTATTATTAGAGGATATTTATTATGATGTATATTGTCATTATCGTGTTGATTGCGATTGCTGTGTCCGTTGGTTTGTGGGCGACGATCCATGTTGATAAGAAAATGCCTGACTAAACCTCTTGCTCCGCTTGCCCTGAGGAAACCGCAAAGCAGTTGTCTCGAAGGGGCATCCCTGACTTGTCTTGTCATCCCTGACTTGTCTTGTCATCCCGGACTTGTCTTGTCATCCCGGACTTGATCCGGGATCCAGTCAGATAGACAAATAATCAACCTATATTTCACAACCGTAAACCTACCTGGGATACCTTTCTCTCGAACGGATGTCCCTATCCTCGTGTTCCTTTACATCCATGTATCACACGCCGTTCGAAAGGTATCCCTGCTAGCTTTACGAGCAGCATAGTCGCTAGGTCGATGTCATCAACTATGTCGTTGCGAGGACCTTGCGACAAAGCAATCTATATCTTGGATTTCCCGGTTAAATATATTTAACTAAAATTAGATCTCTCTATCAAATAGTAAACTTTATTTTACTATTTTATTGAAAATCATCAAAAAGTAAACTATATTTAACCAAATAATACGAATTTGGAGTAGGCTATGGCAAAGCTTTTATGGGGCAAGGTATTTTACCAAGATCAGTTTGCAGGTATTTTGCAGCAAGAGCCGGGTGACATCTACGCATTTGAATATGACTCAAGTTATCTGGAAGCTCAACATCCAGCTATTTCACACAGTTTTCCGTTATCACAACCACGGCATGTATGCATGAATGGTCTGCACCCTTTTTTTGATAACTTAGTGGCAGAAGGCTGGTTGGCGCAAGCGCAAACTCGTGTGTTGGGTGAGCGTCAGGTTTCTCGTTTTGAATTATTATTGGCGTTTGGGTATGATTGCGCTGGTGCGGTATCAGTTTTGGACCCAGAGCCTGCAGGACTATCTGAACTTTTGCTCGATACAGCTAATGCAAAAGAAATGGCTTTGTTGACCAGTCGGGCGTCTTTGTCAGGTGTGCAACCTAAGCTGGCGGTGGTAGAACGAAAGGGTCACTATTACCCGGTTACACAAGAGGAGTTAAGTACGCATATTGCTAAATTCCCCTCAAGAGACCACTCAGATTTAACAGTAAATGAATACTTAACAACTCAGGCTTTTAAAGCACTTTTACCTGAGGACCAGGTGGTTAATTTAAGCTTAGCTGCTGTGGAATCAATCTCTGGTTCTGCACTCATTATTGAGCGTTTTGATAGAACTCCAGAGGGTCAACGCGTTCACTTTGAAGAGTTTAATCAGTTATTACAAAAGCCATCTACTGCTAAGTATCAGGGTGCATATGAAGATATGGCGCATTTTTTAAAAAACACATCAGGCTGTTTGCCCACAGAAAGTTATCGTCTGTTTGCGCGTATTGCAACCGGTTTACTTCTAGGGAACACTGACATGCATTTTAAAAACTTTGCTATGTTCCACACGGATAGTGGCTTGCGCTTAACACCTTCATATGATCAAGTTGCTGCTGCGGTGTACCCCTATAAAACTATTGCGCTGGCATTGGGGCAAGCAAAAGATGTGGTTTTAGCTAAGCTCAAAGCAAAAGCGTTAGTTCGATTGGCTGAAGCATTTGGGCTGTCGGGCCTAGCGCATAAAATGTTACTCGATCAGTTAGAAGCCAATTTGCCCAAGGCTACTGCGGTGATTCAAAATAACAAGTGTGGGCATGACAAACTTAAAAGTCACATAATTCAATTGATGGAGGAAAGATGGAGAGGAGCATTCAGCTTAATTGGCAAGCACTTGTAAGCGAAGCGGTTGCTAGGCGTAAGGCGCAAGGGTTTTCCCAAGAAAAACTTGCGGTGTTAGCCGGGGTTAGCAAGCCTACCTTGAATGCGTTTGAGCAAGGCAAACATAGTATTACCTTGGCGCGCGCATTGAAAATTCTTACGGTTTTAGGGCTTGTGCAATCAATATGATTTGATTGCAATTTAAGGCAAATAACTCAACCAACAGCTGCTCTGCATTTTTATTAAAAAGTGCTTATACTGCTTTCGCTCTTGTACTGTTAGTGCTGATTTTTTCCCCAACATGAAATCAGCAAACCTAACCGCACTAAAGTGAGTCGGTTTTGAATGCGTAAAATCTGCGGCTTGTCGCTCAGCGTCAGTTTTAACGGTTTGCTCATACCAGCGCCTAGCATCGCTTAGCGAGCGCTTAGTCCCTTTGCCGCTTGCATACATATTAGCCAGATCAAATGTGATACAAGCATCAGCATGTTTGCCGGTAAAATCTTCACTTTGTGTCAATGCGAGTAACTGTCGAAATGCTTCTTGTTGATTTTTAATGGTGGGTTTATCCATCCTTAAATGATAAATCAAATTATACTTGGCTCGGATACTACCAGCAGCTGCCGCCTTTTTATAAAGCGCCAATGCTTTACTGAAATCGGTCTGAGTACCCCCACCCAAATCATACATCACAGCCAGGGGGTTGTAGCTGTCCACTGATCCCAACTGGTATGCCCGATGCATATAGTAAAAAGCCAGCTGGGGGCTCCTTCTTAAGTGTGGATACCTGTGCACACCCAAATGAACTGCTCCATCTAAATAAGAGTAACCTAAATCATAATTGGAATGTGCAATTAAGTCATTAGCGTGTTGATAATAGTAACTTTTGGTTTTGCTGGCTTTTCTGTCAAAAAAAAGCCTATTAGGAGGGGTTAATGGTTTCAGTTCGGCATTTTCTGTGAGACGTTTTAACGCCTGCTGAGTAGTTTTAATGTCATAAGTTAATTCGCTATTCACCCTTACTATTAACGTTGTGCGGTATTCTGGCGCTATCTTGCAATGAGCCAGTCGCGTTAGTGCCTGCTGCTTCAATTGACGTTGCCTGGTATCGCTCAATACATTCGCTTCGCTGCCAACCTCAATAACGTCGATCAAATTGAGCACATCACTGCCAGGTGTATACTTATCTCGTAGCTCATAGTAATACAATGCTTTTTTTACGCTAGGCTTAACGCCAAGTTCACTGGCCAGTTGTGGATCTTCATAGAGTGTTGCTAAGAGCTCTAGCGCATGTAGGTTGTGATTCTGTGCGGCAGATTGTATCGCTTTAATCGTCATAGCATTGTTTCCACGAGCATAGGCTACGTAAGAAATGCCCATCCAATATTTTCCTGCCATCCAGTTTTTCACACTGACTGCTTTAGCTGGTTCACAACTTGTTTGCGCTTGTAATTGTAGGGCTAGACAAAATAAAAGGGCTAATACAAGAAGTTGGAAAATACACTTTATATATCCGCGCTTAATCACCATATTAATTTACCTTACTTATTTATATATATTATTATTTGGCCTGATTGTACGCAGCAAAGTCGTCAAAATCCATATCATTGACAGTATGAATACTCCCTTATTGATCTTGCTTGTAGCTTACAAAAAAGAATAAAGAGGCCGGTATGACAGCAATCGGCTGTGTTGCAAAATTATTTTTTACAGCGCTGCGCTAGCACCAATGAAATATAGGCCAGCACTAAAATCACCATTAGTGAGATAAACGCATAGCGGTAGTCGGCGGCGTTGAATTGCACGCCGGCGTGCGGGTTGATGTGATGTCGGGTGAAGTCCATTAATTTTCCGACAAGTGGTTGCGTGACCGCACCAAAGAATGCGTCACCGGTGTTGATTAATGCGATAACGGAAGCGGCCATGTGTAATGGATTATTGTCTTTGCCTTCTGCAAAGCCGAGCATAAAAGCACCGATACCTAAGCCAAATAAGAACAGCATAATGGCGAGTACGACAGTGTTGGTTGTTAAGTAAATCACAACGCCGAGTGTGATAAAGCATAAGATTAAGCCAAACTTCATCACGGCATAACGTCTATTGAACTTGCCAGCGATATAGCCAAATAATGGCCCACCAATGCCGAGGCCGATATAGCTAAGTGACATTAGAGCGGAGGTGTCAGTGCGCGGTAGGTGATAGGCCGATAACATAAAAGGAATGCCCCATAAGCCACCGAATACTGCCATCGGTGCAAACGCTAAACCGCTGTACGCTGTTAGGTACCAATTTTTACGGCTGTGCATCACGGCTTTGAAGTCAGCCCATGTCATGCTGTCCAAAGATTTTACGCGTTTATTTTTATGAAAGAATACGGTGCAAGCAAACACGATACAGATTAAAAAGCCGATGATGCCGATGATTAAAATCGCGGTGCGCCAGCTGTAGGTATTAATCAATAACGACAGCGGGGCTTGGCCAAATACAGCACCCAGACAAACACCGGTGGTTAATAGGCCGCCAACCACGCCAAATTGTTCCGGTTTAAAAAACAGTGTGGCGATTTTCATGTAACCAACGGTAGCAAAGGCAGCGCCAATGCCCATTAAGATACGCGCAAAAGCAGCGGTTTCAAAAGTGTGAGCATAACTGAATAAAATGCTGCCAACAGCTGCAATAGCAGTGCAGAAAATCAATATCCACTTGGTGTTATATTTGTCGAGAATAACGCCGGAAAAAATTTGCACAACCAAATAGGAATAGAAAAAGCACGCCGCTAATACACCCAAGCTCGTTCCATCTAAATGGAAGGTCACCAGTAATTCATGGGTAATAACTGATGGAAAAACCTGCGTCAGGTATTTATAAAACAAAAAGAAACTCGACAGTGCGAGTACGTACCACGCGTAGGCGCTGGTTTTTGCGCTATGTCTACTTTTAATCATCAAATGATTGTAGAGGAGATTGTGATCAATGTCACTAGGTCCGTGTGCGTTGATTGTTAACGGATATAATGCGTATTAGGGGGTGGTAACGTTAAGTCCTTACTCTAAATGTACAAAATAATATCACTGCAGTTGATGAATGGTAATAAGAAATTACTGTTTCTTTAATCGCTGTTTGTCATGTATTCTCAGGCCATATAAAAATTGAGGATATGTGATGACGATTATGAATAAGTTGACAGTAGAACAAGTACTCACTGAAATTGACGATAGAAAATCTTGGCCATCTGATCCCAACCTTGCTTATCACCATTTTATTGCGCGCAGTTTGGGTTCACAGAACGTTGCACGTATTCTTGCTTGTTTAGGCTTCTCACAAGATCATCCAGTGCAACAGACGTTTGAACAAACTAAAGGTGAAGAAACTAAATCACAATATCAATTAGACAAGGCGGCAATAACGGCTATTGTCTATTTTGCGATAAGCAATGACGCTAATCATGTGCTGCAATTGTTAGCTGATAAGCTTAAGCATCTGGATTTGGAATCAGATCAACAACAATGGTTGAGGGTTACCGCTAGTCATGCTTTGCATTTATATATATCGCAAATCAGTGAGTTAGCAGCGGATCGCTTGCCTGATACTGATGACATAGTCTCGGTTGTTAAACAACTGTTTTATCTCAAAGCTGATGCTAATTATATTGTACAGAAATCCGATTCAAGTATATCGCCTCTAGAATTGGCGCTTGAAATTGATAGTGGTGATTTAAGGCAGCAGCTGTGTGAATTGCTTTTAGATCATGGGGCCGAAAGTACAGCAACACTGAATTTTCTGAAAGAATTAAATAAAAGAAGTCGTACTGAGCAGCGTTCAGCAAAGATAGCTTTTTTACAAGACTACCAATCTGAATCTAGTATGGAAACCGGTGAGTCAAAACAATCGGACAGATTATGCGAGCAATGCATAAATGTCAGTGACGATGTGGCAACGATGCTAGTTCAGCTGAATCAACATATCAATTTTGATGTACTCGAGGCATTGGCAGAGCTCGAAGGGTTAACAGCCCAACATATATTAAGCTTGGCCGAATCAGAATGTCGACCTGATGTTGTCGCTGAGTTAGCGCCGTTACTTGAACTGTTGACACCTTATACGCCGCAAATATATGCGGCGAAAAGCTGTATAGACGTCAAGCTTGAGCAGATGAACAAGCTAGGTATGTCGCTTGAATCGATGGTGGGGTATATTGTCTATCAACAAGACCATAAAGCGCTGAGTGCTTTATACAGGCTTTATAAAGATTCTGTTACGGATCAACAGCGAATGACGCAGGCATACCGTGATGCGGTGATTGCTGTTGAATTGGATAAACACGCTTGCATGCTCAGTCGTATGCCGTTGGTCGCGCTATCCACTGAACTACCCTGTAATAATTTACAATCATTTACACAAGCCATTATGGACATGGGTCCGGAGCACTTAACTAACCTTCAAAAATCAGTTCTCACTACGTTAATAGGTAAAGCGGGGTTGGGCCCTTCGGTAGAAAGGTTTGCAATGAAAGAGCGGGCTAATGATGTGTTTAGACAGGAACACCTGCGAAGAAATATTATAAGCGGTTTAGATGAGGCAGATCAATGCCGTCTGAGTCTATGCAGCACTGTTTTTTTAAACCATGCGGCTACTGGTAAATTAATGGCTAAACGCATTGAAAATTATAATCGTGACATAAAAGAGTTAGAGAAATTGAGTTCAGACCTGCATAAAGCACAGCTGTTTTATAACCTTAATGCTCTAATGGGGTCTGTTTTAGCTTTAATTTCTTTCCCTATGTTATTGTGGGAAGGAATGTCTCAACTGCCTTCAGGGATAAATGCAAGAGTAAAAAATGTGCCTGCTGTGTTGTTTGGATTACTGGGTGCGGTAACGCTTCCTATTTTTTCAGCGGCTGTCTTGCCGCTATTGGTTAACAAAATATTTGAACGTTGTAGTGTCTTATCAAACAGCGCAGCCGATTATAATAGATTGCAACCAAAATATAATTTTTCAATGGTGAATTTTCCATTAAGATTTCGTGTATTTCAAACATTCTGCTGCGATAGGTCTAGAGAAGCTATTAAAGCAGTTGATGACACGTTGGCTGAGAAAAAATCATTGCGTAACGCTTGTCTGAATAAAACAACCGCCATTACTATTGAGGATAATTCAACAGCAAGCACAGCCGCTATTGAGAGTAAGGGTGATGGTGAATATAAAGCTGTTGATATGCACACACCGTTATTAAGCGTTAATCGTGTGTAGTTATTTATTTTGCTTGGAGCGTAGTTGATCTAGCTTTTCGCCTTTTCAGTGGAAAGCATTGTAAAATAATGCCACTGTGGTTAATAGATGGCGATGATTTTGGTAACCTATTGATTTATCTATAAACTAGCCATTGAAGTATAATTTTAGCCGGGTTATAATGTTGGTTGCAGTTATTTTAGCCGGGATAAAATGCTAGTGAGAAACGAATCAATCCAATTGATACACCAAGCCAACCCCTGGTTGGATGACCCATCTAAGCCTATTTTTGCACCGGATCGGCACTATATCCCACGATTACAAGAAACTTTATTACTTGATCCTGAGTGGGACAAGTTGTGCACAGTGCTTGTCGGTCCTCGTCAAGCAGGAAAATCAACGCTGGGCATGCACTTGTGCCACCAATTAATTCACATTGAACAACGCTGGTCATCATTGCTGTATTTAAATTGTGATTTATTAGCCATCAGGCAGTGGCTTACTTCAACGTTGTTCTATCAGCAAGCACAGCAGCACTTCAAATTAGAAAAGCCCATCGTATTTATCGACGAGGTTCAGCGCTTAGAATCACCCGGGTTGTTTTTGAAATCATTCATTGATTTGCGCTTACCCATCAAGCTCGTCGTCTCTGGTTCTTCTCAGCTAGAGCTAAAGAGTAAAGTGCAAGAACACCTTACTGGCCGACAACTCGAATGTACTATTTACCCCTTAAGCTGGCAAGAAGGCGGCTTTGATTTTGATCGCTTGCTATACGGATGTTATCCTGATGTTGTTGAATCGATCAATAAAGCAATTATTTTAGAGCAGCTATATAACAACTACATTAATAAGGATATTATTGAAATCCTAAAAATCAGCAAACCGGATATGATGCAAAAGCTTATTACGCTGATAGCTCATAGCGCTGGGCAACTCGTCAACTACAATCAACTTGCTACCGATTGCAAAATCAATTTGCAAACCATACATAATTACCTTGCCATACTCGAAGCCACCTACGTGCTCTATAAAATCACACCATTTGTTGGCAATAAACGCAAAGAAGTAGTAACAAACCCCATTTATTATTTCATTGACAATGGCTTTCGTAATCAGGCACTAAAAAATTTTCAGCCACTCGAGCAACGTACAGATATGGGTTTGTTAGTAGAAAACGCTGTGTTTCAACAACTACTCAAATATAAAATTCAATATAAGAGAGACTACAAGATTCATTTTTGGCGCACGAGATCAGGTGCAGAAATTGATTTCGTTTTACACTATCCTGACAATACAGTTGTTCCAATAGAAGCCAAATATCGTAATCTCTCACAACCTAAGCTCGCCCGTGCCTTTCATTCATTTATTGAGGCCTATCAACCTAAAACTGGATTTGTGATTACACAGGACTATAACGACCAACGGCAAGTCGGTGATACCATGGTTCACTTTATTGCTTTACCGCAATGGCAACGTTTGTTTGATTTGCTGGATCCTAGTTAAACTTGTAAATTTGAGAATAACTCAATTAACAATCAGGTAGTTACTTTTCTTTGCCGCTATTAAGCGTCTATCGTGTTTAATCATTTGTTTTGTTTTGCACGCAATTGGTCGAGCTGGTGCGATTTTTCAGTCGACAGCATTGCTCGGCGATGGGCATGCATGTCTTCTGGTGTGCCTTGTAAGCAATCACCGGTGAGGCGATCGGTAATCAAAATGCCTTGCAGGTGATCGCTTTCATGCTGCAATACCCGTGCTAAAAAACCTTCAGCGATAAATGAGACTGCTTCGCCATCAATGTCTTGCGCCTTAAATTCAATCGCATGGTAGCGAGGTACCCAACCGGCAGTATCACGCACTGAAAAGCACGCTTCGATATCTTGTTCGGTAGCGGTGCCTTCGACTGCGGTGTAACTGGGATTAAAAAATACGGTGAGTGGAAAGGCTTCGCCGTGTTCACGTAATGCGGCTTGTTGTGGCGTAATTTCAATCAGAAAAAATTGTTGACTGATACCGATTTGCGGTGCAGCTAAGCCAACTCCGTTAGTTTGTTCGTGCTCACTTAAAAGCGATTTAACTTGTTCACGTACTTTTTTACTTAAAGGAAATGAAATATCATTTGCCACAGCAGTAAGCACCGTTTGGTGTTGTTGGTTTTCAATCTGATGTATTTTTTTAGTCATAAACGTCGTTAACATACCTGATTCAGTGCTTTTGTCAATGGACAGCATAGTAACGCTTTGATACATTTGTTTGGGGCATTAATTACAACGTTTTAAAATATTTAGATACCGTCTCAAGGCCGGTATGACAAGGTGCGGAACCCGGACTTGGCAATGTCATCCCGGACTTGAGTCGGGATCCAAAAAAATATAAAAACGTGTGATTGTACTAAGAGGGATATGGCTATGTGGGAGAGCTAGAGTGAGAGCAGGTGATACAGCTACTATCGGACCGAGACCTAGGCGCGCGCGTAGCGCTGATGATTTATCAAGACTATTAGAAGTCGCCGACTTTACAGCAGTGCTAGTTAAAGAGGATCGCGGGGGGTTAGAGGAAAAAGAAGCAGAATTGGTTCGAGGCGGTGTTGTATCTATCGGTATTGTTGAGTCGCATGTGGCTGCCTATAAGCCAATTGATAGAATCTCTCGCGCATTAAGCGCGATGCTGCTATTTATGATTTATGGTGCAGCTGGCTTATTTGCGATTTTTGTTGAACAACATATAGCGCAAAAGTACGATACCGAAGATGCGGTGGATGGTTTATACAAGAATGGTTTGGACACCTTGGTGTCTGTATTCTTGGCGGGTCTTATTGTGCTAAGTGACGAAAAAATAACCACCAACATTGCGCGTGGTTTAGGCTGTTGTTTTAGCCCTTGTTCGGCAAGTGCTAGGGCGGTTAAGCCAATGCAGCGTGCACGTGATCAGGTGCGAATTTTTACTTTGGCAAGAGACAATGCCGATACTTATCAAGATGGTCAAGCGCTCAATTATGTGTTATCGCGTCGTGTTGCAGGCAGAGATACCGAGGAAGATGCGCGTTTGTTGGCGGCGGTGAGAAGTAAACGTTCAGTGCAAAAGGGACAAACTAAATTAGCGGATGCCGTTGTCGTCGGTTTTGCAGACTATTTTTCGCAAGCGGTGGCAACTTTATTGATACTCGGTTTTGGTAATCCAGACAATGACAAGGTGGTTGAGTGGAATGAGGTGGACGCTTTACTGACTGCTGCTATTTATGGTGTCACGATGTCTTTGCTACATCACTTTAATTTCAGTAAACCGTTTGCTAATTTGTATGGTTGGGCTGTTGGTAAATGCACTAAAGCTGAGTCGAAAATACGCCGGCGTGCCTCGCGTCGTAAGGAGCGTAAAAAGGGTTTAGCAGAAGAACAGATTGAAATGATGGAGTGTGGCGGTGTTAATGCCCCTGGATCCCCTGTGCTATTCGGCGAGTCAAAGTATGCGCTAGGTCCGGGGATGGGGTATGAAGAGTTCGAGACAGATGATGATGAGCTTGAACCCGGTTACCCGCTACGATCGGCTAAAGGTGAGCGTTACCCTGGCATGAAGTAACCACTTTAAAGACAATCTGTGTAAATTGACGTAAACTGTTATTTGGATTAGTTAACCGGTATTACAAGGACAGTATGCAAATCGATTGGAAGTCTCGTCGTGGTTTATATGTGGCCGCCGCCATAGTTTGTGTGGTCATTCTTATCTTTATCTTGATGCTTATTTTCAAGCCAAAACCTGATTATCAACAAGCGGCCACTAAGCCGCGACCCGTCCATGCGCAAAAAATAGTGGTGGGCGAAAATAAACCACAAGTTAAACTTTATGGTGTGGTGGAATCGACGCGTTTAGCCAAACAAAAAGCTAAGTTTGCTGGTGATGTTGCGGATGTATTGGTGAAGGAAGGGCAGGAAGTTAAGAAGGGTCAATTATTGATCCGCCTAGGAGAAGGTAAGAAGCAATTATTGGTTGATCAGCGTCAAGCTGAAGTTCAAAAAATTCAAGGTGAAATGAAGGTTGAGAGACAGCAAAATCTCACCGATCGATTGGCGTTGGACCATGAAAAGAAAATAGCGGAAGCTTCATTGCGTGAATTGGCGCGGATGAAGCAATTAATTAAAAATAAATATGTATCACGTACCGCGCTGGATAAATCCCGGGCGGAATATAGCCGGATGGAGCTTGAAATCACCAAAAGGAAACACAGTTTAGAAAATCATCAGCACCGTTTATTGCAACTGCAAGCGCAATTAAAGCAAGCACAGGCTTTAGAAGGGTTGGCGCAAGTGGATTTGCGTGATACCAAATTTTTAGCCCCCTTTGATGGCAAGGTAAATGAAGTCTATGTGTCTGAAGGCGGCCGCGTTGAGCCGGGCAATCCTGTAGTAGAGGTATTATCATTTACCGGTTACCGTATTCGTGCCACCTTACCGAATAAATATGCGATGCAAGTCAATGAGGCACTGTCACAAAAAAGCGCGATTGAGGCTAGAGCTGTGTGGCAAAATCGTTTAGTTGCCGTGACGTTGCGCGCGTTAAGCAGTCAAGTAGACGAAGGGCAGGTGACCAAGGATGTGTTGTTTACGATTCCAGGTAAAAAGGGTTACGTGGCTTTAGGTCAAACAGTGGTGGTGTATTTACCATTGCAGCCAATCAAAGATACTACGGCGATTCCTTTATCAGCGTTGCATGGTAATAATCGTGTCTATGAAATTATTGATGGCAAGCTATCAGCTACAGAAGTAAAACCGGTGGGTGATGTGTTTAAGCGCAATGGTTCGCACCTGGTATTAGTGCAAAGCAAAGCGTTAACAACGGGCGATTGGGTGCTTACTTCTGAATTACCTGAAGCGGTAAATGGTTTAGCGGTGAGTGTGCAGACATGATTGCATTATTTGCTAAACATAAAGTGGCCGCAAATTTATTAATGACCTTTATATTTTTGGCGGGTTTGTGGGCGCTGTCGAGATTAAATACGCAATTTTTGCCGACGTTTAATATTCAAGTGATTACTGTGACGGTCAACTGGCCGGGTGCCAGTGCAGAAGATGTGGAAAATTCTATAACGGTGCCGATTGAGGATCGTTTGCGTTCGGTTGATCACGTAAAAAAATTAACCGCAGTGTCTGGTAAGGGGCGATCATTTGTTGTCATTGAGTTTAAAGCCAATACACAAATGTCGGATGCCTTACAGCAGGTAACAAACTTAGTATCAGCGGTGCCTAATTTACCACAAAACAGTAAAAAACCGATCATTACTAAGTTTGAAGAATACGAGGCCATGGCTAAGGTATTGCTATACACCGATGATAACGTTAACGCGCTGCATTATTGGGCGTATAAGACAGAGCGCCAATTATTGGATCGTGGTATTGCCAAGGTGAGTTTGCAAGGTATCGCAAAAAAAGAAATTCGAATTGGGGTCGCGCCTGAACAATTGAATGCTTTAGGCATGAGTTTGAATACGTTATCCAATATGATTGGTGAGCACAGTGAAGATATCAGCGCGGGAACCGTCGGTGTGACGGGCAGTGGTCGTACGGTGCGAGCTACAGGTCAGCATCGTACCGATCGTGGTTATCAAGATATGCCGATTATCAGTGGAGATATGGGGCAATTAACGCAATTGTTAAACGTGGCTAAGGTCAGTGAAGAAACGCAGGACTATCCACAATTAATGTATTATAAAGGTCATCCGGCGGTAAATTTAACACTGTTTCGTACACCGAGTTCGGATGCTTTGGCCAGTGCAAAAATATTGCATGAATGGGCGGAACAAGTGATACCTACCTTGCCAAAAGGTGTGCATGTTCATATATATAATGAATCATGGCAGTTGATTAAAGACCGCATTATGTTATTGGTTAAAAATGGGGTTGGTGGATTAATTCTAATTTTTATCCTGTTATTTGTTTTCTTAAATTATCGAGTAGCTTGGTGGACAGCGCTCGGTATTCCGATTTCCATTGCCGCCGCATTGTTTTTTCTTGAGATTAGCGGTGGCTCGATTAATATGGTGTCGTTGTTCGCGCTGATATTGTCGTTTGGTATTATTGTTGATGACACGATTGTGGTGGCTGAAGAAGGTGTTACCCAGTTTGAAAAGCACGCTAAGTCCCCGCTGGATGCAGCAATTATTGGTGCTAAGCGCATGAAGATTGCAGTGTTTGCCGCTTCATTGAGTACAGTGGCTGCATTTGCTCCTTTGCTATTTTTGGGTGGCATATACGGTCAGATAATGATTGCTATCCCTCAGGTAGTGATTTGTGTCATCTTGGCGTCACTGGTTGAGGCCTTTTTGATTTTACCGAATCATACCAAGAAAAGTTTTCGTCATATCAAGCAAGCACATACGTTGCGTTACCGCCAAGCGATAGATGATTGGTTTAATCGTGTAAAGGATGTGCACTTTAGAAAGTTCGTGACAATGGCTATGCACTACGGTTGGGTGACGTTAGCTATTGCATTGAGCTTAATGATCTTGGCGGCTGGAGTTATTATGAGTGGCCGTTTAAACTTTTCGTTTTTCCCCACCCCAGATGGTAAAACATTGATGGCGGATGTGTCCTTTGTTGGTGGTACGTCAACCAAAAACATTGTTACATTTTTGCAGCAAGTTGAAGCAGCCGCCTGGAAGGTGAGTAAAGAAATCAGTAAGCCGGGTAAGCCCATCGTGCAAACCGTTGTGTTACTGCAGCATGACTCTACTGACCATCATGAAACGCGTTCGCATCAACGTTTAGGGGCGTTATGGGTAGAGCTGCGTTCGCCTGAGTTGCGTGATATGACAAATGCGGAGTTTATCGCGGCGTGGCGTAAGGCTATTCAGCTGACTCCGAATGTTGATAAAATTCGCATTCGTTCACCTCGCGCTGATGATGCTGGTGCAGATATTGATATAGCCTTGAGTGGTAAGTCGTTAGAAAAATTAAAGCAAGTGGCCTTGGTGTTAGCCAATAAAATAAAAGGTTATTCGGGTACTTATAACATCGAAGATAACTTACCGTATGCTCCCGACGAATTCTTATTCAGTTTAAAGCCCGAAGCTTTAGTGTTAGGCCTGAATTTAACTGATATTGGTAAGCAAGTGCGTGCAGCCTATGCGGGTGACTTGGTTGAAATATTTAATCGCGGTAAAGATGAGATCGATGTGCGCGTACGATTAGAAAAAACGGCCAGTCAATCATTGAGTAGTTTACAAACGTTGCCGATAGTAACTAAGAACGGCAAGGTATTGCCGTTAAATGCGTTGGCTCACATTACAACGCAGCGTAACTTTGATTCGATTTCGCGCACTGACTTTGCTACGGCCGTACATGTTACAGCTGAGGTCAATCCGGCTGTTGGTAACACCAATAAAATTGTTGCTGCATTAAACAAAGACGTGTTGCCGCAGTTAAGTCAGCAATATGGTGTGCATTTTGCCTTTAAGGGGCGTCTGCTGGATCGCGAACAGACTTTGAATGAGATGAAAATCGCTATTGTGTTTACGTTAGCTTTAATTTATATCATTTTAGCTTGGGTATCTGGTTCGTATTTATGGCCGGTGTTTGTGATGGTGGCCATTCCGCTAGGCTTGGTCGGTGCGATTGTTGGTCATATGGTGATGGGGTTAAATTTAACCTTGATGTCGTTGTTTGGATTTTTTGGTCTAACAGGGATAGTGATCAACGACTCGATTATCCTTTTGTTACGCTATAAAGAGATAAAAGAAAGCGGTCGTCATGGCAATGAAGCAATTGTTGAGGCCTGTTGCCAACGCTTTCGTGCTGTTATTTTGACTTCATTAACAACCATTGCAGGTTTGTCGCCTTTATTGTTTGAGCGCTCACTGCAGGCGCAATTTTTGATTCCTATGGCGGCTTCAATCTGTTTCGGTTTGGCATTTGCTACCTTATTGATTTTAGTGGTAATTCCTACGCTGTTGTCCATGACAGATAAACCGCTATCGGATAATCCACCTATAAATTAAACTGCTTAATATTGCTATAATAATGGTAATATAGTATATAAATTATATGCTAAATTAATGCGTTGTGAGAGAATGATAGAAAGCAGTGTGTCCCGTCAAATTGAACGTCAAATGGGTATGTTTGACAGTGGTGATGTCAAATCAATATGTAAGCCACTGTTGGGTCACTTCAATATCAAGTATGTGACATATTCGCGTATCTTTAGGGACTCTAGTGAAATCAATTTAACCACGCATCCCGATTGGTTGGAGTATTATTTAACTCAGCAGTTATTTGTTGAAAATCCTTTAGAAAAACCGATTGATCATTACAGAGACGGCTACGCGCTTTGGTCAAAAGCGTTAGATGATAGTTATTTGGGGCATATGATTGAGCAGCAACTACAGATTGTCCAGGCGTTTGTTATGGTTAAGCCGAACTTGTTGGCTGGGTATTGTGATTTCTATTTTTTTGGTAGCGTGCAAAGTGGTTTGTTGTTCGAGCAAAACTGCCTGAGTAATATTGACTTATTTAATCAATTTATTGATCATTTTAGCTATTATACGAATGATATCGTAGATAAAATGGATAGGCAGCGTATTATAATTCCCAATAAATTCGAAAGTAATGTGAGTAAAGAAAGTCACTTGGTTTACATTAAAGAGCAAGTGGATCGCAAACAGTTTATGTCTGATATAAATCAGAATGGTGCGATTATAAAGGTAGGCGAACAATTGATTAAGCTAACTAAACGCGAAGCAGAATTAATGCCACTGATTGTGTCTGGTATGAGTATGCGAGAAATGGCGAACCGGTGCTTTATCTCTCCAAGAACCATTGAAACCCATCTGGGGCATATCAAGCAAAAGCTGCATGTGAATTCAAAATCAGAATTGATTAAAAAATTAAGGTCATCTTAATATTTCCATAAGTTTGGTAATGTATTATCATATATACGCAACTAGTAAAATGGAAACACCTGTATGCGTGATGATATAAAAAAACAAGTTCAACAGCACCTCGGTTTATTTGACGTTGAAGATGTCGCGTCAATTTTTCAGCCAATGGCGAAGCACTTTAATATTGAGTACATGGAGTTTGCTCGTATTTTTCGTGACGGCAGTGATATCAATTTAACCACGCATCCAGAGTGGTTGGATTACTATTATTGTCAGCAGTTATACAATGAAAACCCGCTTGAAAAAGAAATCGACAATTATACTGAAGGTTATGTGGTGGGGTCGGAAATTCTTAAAGATACTAATATGGTGCAAATGGGAATTCAACAAATCGGTTTGTTTTATAGGTTTGTTGTAGTGAAGCCTAATTTGGCGAATGGTTATTGTGATTTTTATTACTTTGGTGCTAAGCAAGGTAATCATTATTTCGAGCTAAACTGCATGAATAATATTGACCTAATTGAGCATTTTATCAATCATTTTAATTATTATGCTGCTGATATGGTTAGTGCGCTAGATAAGCGGCGGATATGCGTTCCCGGTAGGTTTGATAGTAATAGTGCCGAAATAGATAAGCTAAACATATGTCAAAAAAAAGTTGATCGCATGCAATTTTTATCTGAATTAAATAAGGGTGGTGCGATTATTAGATCTAACAATCAGTTGATTAAGCTTACTAAGCGTGAGGCTGAGTTGTCGGGTTTTATTGTGTCGGGTATGAGTATGCGTGAAATAGCAGGCCGATGTTCTGTGTCCCCGAGAACGATCGAGACGCATTTGGTTCACATTAAGCAAAAGCTACAGGCTGATTCTAAATCGGATTTAATTCAAAAGTTGAGAACTGCTCGTTTTTCTGCTGCTTGATCCGCTTTGTTGTTATGTTGTTAATTTCAAAACCACGTGATATTTCTTTTTTATCTCCTATATAATAGTGCCTTACATGCTTGCGCTTGACGATACTATCTCAATAGGATACTATTATGATTAGAGCATTTGGATGCTATGAAACACGATTATTATTTGAATTGCAGTCTGTTAAAAAAATGCCGATTCAAATACAAGCGATTGCTTTACGGAAATTGGAAATGTTGAATTATGCTGCCTCGTTAAACGATTTGTTTGTACCACCTTCGAATAGATTGGAAAAATTAAAAGGTAGTAGAAAAGGCAGTTATAGTAGACGAGTTAATAAGCAATGGCGGATTTGTTTTAGCTGGCATCAAGGTGATGCTTATGAAGTTGAAATAGTGGATTATCACTGATGAGGTGCATATTATGTCTAAATCAAAACTGAAGCCTACACATCCGGGTATTATTTTACTCGAAGAGTTTTTAAAGCCAATGGGGATAACGCAATACCGCCTTGCAAAAGATATTGGTGTGCCACAGGTGCGTATAAGTAAAATTGTTAAAGGTGAGCGCGCTATTTCATCTGATACAGCTTTACGTTTGGCGTGTTATTTTAGTATGACAGCTGAGTTTTGGATGAATGCTCAGGCAGGATACGACCTCCGCTTAGCGCGCCAACAATCGGGCAAGCAAATTGAAAAAACAGTGCGTCCTTATGATGCCGCAGCTTAAGGCACTTGCTTTGTGGTAGCCAAAACAATCTCTCGTATATTAACCGATTGCGGTTGTTGGTATGCAAACAGCATGGTACGTGCGACATCGTCCGGTGCTAAAATAACACCCATGTCTTTTTTCCATTCCGCATAACCGTCTTTAATTTCTTGTGATGTTGTATGGCTTAATAGCGGTGTTTCTACTGCGCCGGGCGCAATGGTAATGACACGCACATTAAACGGTGCGGCTTCTTCGCGAACGTTGTCAGTCATGCCGTGTACGGCAAATTTCGTACCAACATAAGCGGCATGGTTTGGGAAGGGTTTAATGCCGGCGATCGAGCTGACATTCATAATCGTGCCGTGTTGGCGTTGTTTCATGTCGGCTAATACCGCTTGCATGCCGTTCATCACACCGAGAATATTGACATCAACCATGGTTTTCCATTCTTGTGGATCTTGGTCCGCTATATCACCAAGTAGCATCATGCCCGCTATATTCAGTAAGCAGTCGGTTGCGCCATAGGCTAGTTCGGCTTGTTGTATAGCTGTTTTTATTTGATTGATATCGGTGACATCAACGTTGGCAATTTCACTATTCGGTAGGTTAAGCTGTTTGAGCTTGTCAGTGTTTCTGCCAATGAGTAGCAGTGGGTGACCGGCTTCGCTAAAACGTATAGCAGTTGCCATGCCAATGCCTGAAGTAGCGCCTGTAATTACAACCAGTGGTTTAGTCATCAGTTTACCTTTGAATACTTGTATTATTTGGTGCTTAGTATAATCGTTTTGGATTTTATTTTATACGTTTTATTTATATCTAATGGTGGGGTGTGGGGTGTGGGGTGTGTGGTGAGGTATTGATGAAAACAATAGATAGTAATAGAAAACCACGGATTTACAGGTTGTTTAAATTATGCTTAACTGCGGCGGTATTTTGGTAATTAATATACAGCTAGGAGTAATAAAAAAATGAAACCACTGCATCACCTAAAAGTACTTGTTGTACCTTTTGTGATTTCGTTGACCGGTTGCGCATCAATAGTCAATGGCACGCATCAAACGTTAGCCGTATCGACACCACCAACTACGGGTGCTTCATGCACACTGACTAACAGTAAGGGTAAATGGACCGTAAAAAGCACGCCAGCCTCTGTAACAGTGCATCGTGCCTATGGTGATTTAACGGCGATTTGTCATAAGCGTGGATATCGATCAGCGAGCAAAACATTTAAGTCTAAAACTAAAGGCATGGCTTTCGGTAATGCGGTATTCGGCGGTGTGATTGGTGCTGGCGTTGATGCTGGTGATGGCGCTGCTTATGACTACCCATCTGATATTGCGATACCGATGAAGCATCACTAAATACGGTATTTTATTCCTTGTGAATCTGAAGCACGAGATCAATCTCTGGAAGTAAGCTGATGTAAGTGATACAATAGTATCACTTATGGTCTATTTTAGAGGTTAAATGATACTATGGTGTCACTTATAGGTGTCCGTGATGTGCTTGAAAAAGCCAGTAAAAGTTTCCGTGAACGCAGGTTAGCTTTGGGCCTTACACAAAAAGGCTTGGCTGAACGTTCGGGTGTGAATCTAGCGACATTGCGTAAATTTGAAAGAACGGGAAAAATAGCGTTTGAGACACTATTAAAGTTGTCAGTTGTACTGGATTATTTTGAGCCTATAACCAATGCATTTAATCCGATTCAAACACCTTACCGCACCATTGACGATGTATTGAAAAAACAAGAAAAGAAGCGTCAGCGAGGTAGGGAGTCATGAGTTATTCAAACGTAGAATTAATTCGGGTGTCGTTACATTTTACAGATAAACCACTGACTGTTGGCCGATTAGCCTATCGTGACAAGCAAGTTTTTTTTGAGTATGACAACGCTTTTATCGAATCAAAATATGATATTTCTCCGTTTATGTTACCAAAAAAATTAGGTGTGCAAGCTGGTGATGTTCGGTTGTTTGATGGATTGCCTGGTGTATTTAATGATAGTTTACCAGATGGTTGGGGGCGATTATTATTGGATCGCGTTATTAGAGCGCATGGTATTTTACCGGGAGAGTTAACACCTTTAGATCGATTAACTTATGTGGGTGATCATGGCATGGGCGCTATGTGTTATGAGCCGGATAACACCGATTTTGTGCAAGATAATAGCGAATTAGACCTCAACGCATTAGCACAGCAAGCAAGGCAAATCCTTGAGGGTGAATCAAGTGCCGTGATAAATGAGCTACTGGCGTTAAATGGTTCATCGGCTGGGGCTAGACCCAAGGCCATGATTGGCTTAGATCAAAATAAGCAACATATTCTTCATGGTGTTGAGGCCTTACCGGATGGCTATGACTATTGGTTGGTGAAATTTCCTAATGCAATAGAGCCGATTGATAGCGGAGCAATTGAATTTGCCTACTACGAAATGGCAATAGCATCTGGTATTGAAATGATGGAATCTTGCCTTTTACCAGCTAATCACGGCCCAGGTTTTTTTGCTACAAAGCGCTTTGATAGAAATAAAAATCAAAGGTTACATACTGTTTCAGCTTGTGGCTTATTGCATTCAGACTTTAGAACACCATCGCTAGATTATTTGGATTTATTAAAAGCGACCTATGCATTAACAAAAAATGCGAAAGATGTTGTTCAGCTGTATCGTTTAGCTGTTTTTAATGTGATGTCACATAATCGAGATGATCACAGCAAAAATAGTGCGTTTATTATGAATCAGCAAGGCCAGTGGCACTTTGCGCCAGCCTATGATTTAACCTTCTCGTCGGGCCCGGGTGGCGAGCAAAGTACAATGGTATTAGGTAAAGGCCGTCAAATAACATGCGAAGATTTACTTGAGCTAGCCATTCAAGTGCAGATAGATAAGAAGCAAGCGCAAAGTATTATTGACCAAGTAAGACAAGCTTTAAGTCAGTGGCGTAGTATCGCTAAAAATATTGGAGTTTCTAAAGAAAACCAAGAGTTGATTGTTAAACAGATTTCTCTTTTTTAACATGTCGAGTGATAAGCACACTTTCTCATTTTACATTCGGCGCGTAAGTGTAAAGAAAAACGATATGTGTGTTCAGACTTTTCTTTGCATGCGCAATGTGGCTATTAATCATTTAAATTATTGCAGAAAATTCTATTGATAATTTTTAACAGGCTTCTTGCGAATCAAATGTAAAATATCCATTAAGCCGGTGAAGTGTGTGCTTAAAGAAGCAAACAACACGGGGTTGTGATAGGACTCAGCAGGTTGGTTGGATAAGGTTTGGTAGGCTTGGCGTCCAGCGCCGATATAGTAGCTTAGTGATACGTTGCGCTTCAGTGCTCGCTCTGGAAATAAGCCAGATAATAATAAACACTCATCGCCAACTTCACGCAGGCGATCGCCTTGCGCACGGCTCTCATCGGTTAAGCCTTCGAGTAGTTTGATTGCTATGGTTTCGCAGGCAAATTCATTATCGGTGAGAAATTTTTCGAGGGTAATGACCAGGTAATTTTCGACTTCTTCGTTATATTGGTAACCGCTTTGTTGGTGAGCATCTTTGACGACATGGTGCCAAATGGCTTGGCTGGTAGGCTGAATAATGATTTTTTTGCTATCCATCGAAATCTCCTGAATCATTGCCTTAGCGGGCATTTCTTAAGTATAGACTATTATTTAACATACTGATAATTTGTATAAAATATAATTAATGGCAGTTTACTTTAGGGTGTGGCTAAGGCGCTGGACCACCGGCTGAAAGACCATTGATGTAGTCATTATAATGATTGATCGCATCACTTAAGCATGTTTTTTGATTGTCGCTTAAACCAGGTTTGTTGTTAATGATGTCAGGTAACAGGGTGGTATCGTATTCATCCTCTATATCCATTTCAAGTACGGCTTCATATATGTCAATGATGGCATCATCAAGCTGTCCATCTTGAGTTTGATGATCGGGGTCGATAGCCGCTAACACTAGTATGAGATCTGCTGTTGGGCTGCCAGCAATAGCGGTGTATTGACTCAGTCTGTCCTGACAGTCTTTAAGGTCTTGAAGTGGCATAGCAGCTCTCCTGGAATATTTTTTTCTACTGCAACAGTATAGTTGGATAGCGCATAAATAAAAATTATGGTGTGTGAGCTACTGCATAATCATACTGATAAAGCAGAGATTCCTTAATATACACTTAAATGTAATGTTTCTGGTTTTATTGAATGGTTATATTTAGTACAGTTCGCTTCATTGAATAAAACAGAAGTTTGCTGATATGCCTAACCACACACTGCACCGCGTCGCTAGCTCCACTACCGCAAAGTACCTATCTGCCCATGCGTTAGCGTCATTAGTGATTCACCTTATACGTATCAGCTATGAAAAACGCAGCCCAGATGGTTCACAGGTCGATCCTTTTAGTAGCAACCATACGGCTTGGGCGACCGGTATTGCGTCGTTATATTTCTTAAGCCACCCATCAGCCATGAGCCAAACGCATAGAAACGTGAACTTCGGTCTCGGTATGATTCCGCTAGTACTGACCATGGTTAGTACTGTCGTTTCCAATAAGCATTATCCTGGTGAAGCCTTTACTGGTGCCTTCGTTGGGTTAACCAGCGCCCATTTGGTGCAATTGTTTTATCGTTATGTGGCGCATCGCAATGATCCGATATTACCCGCCACGGCAGCTGCCGCTCATATCGTGACCGATGATGATGAATGGGCAGCAAGGGAGGGATTAACCAGCCCTTTGCTTGATCCATTCACTGCCACTGATCTAGAGGAGCGTAATGAGCGAGCCATTCCAGATGACAATGATATTGCGCAGCTGATTCGACAACAAGATTACGCACCAGAGCCTCGTTCTCTAGCGCATACCGCCATTATATTGTTCAGCACATTAAGTCTGTCTGCATCTAACCCAGGTTTCGTCAATATGATTACCGTTGCCAGCTTTACCGTGGCTCGTATTGTTGCGCAAAAAGCCAATGGTTTACCGATACACGAAGGTGTTGCTTATAAACTACCGGTTATCGGATCGCTTATCGCATTAGCTCAGCATCACCGTCGCCAAGATGGTCCCTGTCGCTATAATGGAGAGCCGTTGTGGAAGCGAGCTCCTGCTGAATTGGTTATGCACTATACCGAAATGACAGTTGCTGGATTAATGCTAGTTGCTAACTGCATTGATCTACCATTTACCATGCGTCACGGTTGGCAACAAGATCATGAAACCGGAATTTTTGATCACAGTGGTAAAGAAACCGGTATCGCCTACTATGTATCCGTTGCATTGGCGGGCACTAGTTTATTGATCGGCTTAGCGCAGTCCGTACACGAAGATTGCAACAGGCAACGCCACAGCCTGTAATTGTAGGCTTACCCTTCTCTCGATCTATTTATTCAAATTGTGAATATCACTCGCGCTATATATGTATGTTTTTATATAATGATGCACAAACGTTTATGTCTTGATATTATCCGTCGGTTGAGTTTAATAAAAAAGATGGGAACACTCTTATGGCTAAGGCATCAGGTAAAAGAAGAAGAGCGAAAGCTAAACGAAAAGCCAGCAGTGATAGACCGGTATTAATTAGAGGCAAAGAGGTTGCTGAAACTGCCGGTGCTAATACAGGCGCTGGGGCTTCACCAAAGGCGGTCGGTATCGCGGAGAGTCGATGGCAAGCATTAGTTGCTCGTGTTAACAGTGACATAGCAACACTTTCAAACATACCCGATTATGATTCGTATGTGCGTGTGTGTGATGCCAAACAGAACACAGTAGACATATTTACAGATGCAGATGGTTCGATTGAGAAAATAACAAAGGGAAAATTGATTTCTAAAAAAATGAGTCAATCAGAGTTTAGATCGCGCATTAATAAATTAATTCAGGACCGCCTGGGTCGCTTTGTAAAGGATTTAACGCTCATGCTGGAATATATGGAAGGTAAGCTGAAACCATCGCCTATTCCTGATGATATAAGCCTTGGTTATTCAGGGGAAGAGGAAAGATATTTTTTGCTTTATATGAATAATCTGGAGATATTACTCTCTATGTTTCCTGGCGTTCCTGACCTTCCAGTTGAAAAGTATTCTTTGCTTGTGATAAAAGCAGCTCATTTTTTAGAAAACAATCAGGGTCTTAATCTCCAGCTTTTTAAACAGTTGCAAGAAACAATATCGTCATTTCCGGCGATGACATTGAGTGGCATTGCTGCATTATTCAATAGATTGGCTTTGCAGGCCTATACGATGGTCTTAAGTCGTGGCAAGGCTTTATTTTCGGATGAGGAGCAAGAGCGATGTCATGCTATTGAGCTTATTATGTTACTGAATTGTCGGATTATGTTAGAAAAATCTCGATCTGATGAGAATCCTAAAAGTGCTTTTCTATACGCTATTTACGGCACTATTAACTTTATAGGTTATTGCGATAACGACAGGGTGGCTGAGGAGCTAAAAAAAGCATTGGCTGGTTTGCGTGAGTATTTGGCAGCTATGCCCGTTGGTCAGCCATATACTGCTGACATATCTTCTTTAATCAAACTGATTCATATATTCCCACCGGTGTTAGGAGTTACTCCACATGAATATGCTGAACGTTATATTGATGATTCGTTCAAGCGGTGGTTGATGCAGGGGCCATCACGTATTGATGCGTGCCATGAGCGCCTAGAAGGGAACCGCGCATACACTGCAGAGCTGCAGAGAGAATACATTGAGAGATGTATTGAGGCGGCGCGCCAAAAAGCACGTAATCAAGAAATGTTAAGGCTACGACTAAGTCGATTAACTGAAACGGCAGCATCGAGTGATACGGATGAGGAACGAGAAGAAACAAAAGGGAGCGCAACAGATGAAGTGACTTTGGCGGATGAGACACCACGGATGTTTCCCTACATACAGGCGGAGTATGAAACGCAGTGCTGTACACTGCATGCCCATATCATGGGGTTGAGTGCTGAAGTGAGAAGACGTATTGCAAGGGCTATTAAGACACCACCACCTGATTTTACATCGGTGAATGCACTATTGGATGAAATGGCAGCTGAGATTGAGCTTATTCCTGATCATGACAATAACCATAAAGCTCAAAAAAAGATTTTTATTATGGGGATGTATCTTCAGGCATTGCATGGTCATTTGCCATTTATTCAATCCTTAGAGTCACAATTAGTAGAGCTCAACAAATTCACTGGGCTTGCCATGGACGCTGTATTGTCACTGCAAGAGAGTACTGATGGCATGGCAGATGGCTATGCCAATATCTTGACACGACTGGTTAGTGAAGTAGAGCAGGCAGAGCAAGAGTATATGGTAGCAGTGGATAGGGTCTTTAGGCGAAACCAAGAAAAAAAAGACAGAGCGGCTGAGCGAAGGGGAATGATTGGTGCAAGTGGAGGCTATAAACCACGCAATCAATGGCACGTTGCTAGTCGCACAGCAGAAACCATTAAGGCATTGGGTTTGGTTGCAGGCAGTGGTTCATCGAATCCCGCTTTGTTTGGAACGGCTTCAATGAAACAGCGTCCTGTCATCGTTAAAAAAGTCAGCGCGGCAAATACCATGCTGACGGGCGCGGGTGTCGTTACCGCTTCAGCTACTCATATGTCTACGACTGAGCCTATGATGCTGTTATCCGAAATGCCACAACATTTTGTTGATGAGTCTGGAAATCCGAAAGAGTTGGAACTTGATGCTCCGGAATTCATTAGCATCATGAGTGCAATCGAAAATAATATCTGTGTTAATATCGCACGGCGTATGCGGCTTCACGGCGGTGCTATTCGTGATTATTTATTATCACCGAGTGAATCGCCTAACGATTGGGATTTTGATTTCTTCGGTACTTATCAAGAGTTTGTCGATTTATTACCAGAAGCCTACAAGGCGAGTGTATTTAACTGTGTAATGCATATCGATAAGTCGGGTAAGCCGGTGATGCGGGCTGAGTTTTCTTTCTTTATTGATGATAAAGAATACCCGATAGATATTACATTTATACCCTGTTTGTATTCAGAGTTTGATGCAAAACGAAAGCAACCTAGCAGTGCTGATATTACGGCGAATGGGCTTTATACCTATAAGAAAAGGAATGGTAAGCACATCATCCTTAATCATCAAGGCTCTTCGCGCGCTAGAGATGTAATGGACTCGTTATTGGCTCCGGTTAGCAGGGCGTCATATGTCACACTTGAACAAGATCCGTTATTGATTTTACGTGCCTTGCGTTTTATTGGGCAGTATAAGCTAGGTATATCTGATGATTTATTAGCAGAACTTAAGCGGGTCGGAGAGTCATTTTCTTTGTCAAAATACTCTGTGCCGGTACAAGAGCATTTCAAACATGTTTTTGCTAGGTATCGTGATGATATAATGGGCGTGGAAATTCTGCAGGAGTTACCAGCGTTACAAGCAGCCTTTGAAGACTTGCATGATGATAGCTTAGGCGTTTGTGCGTTTAAATCACTGGGGATGTAATGTAAGCAAAGCGTTTGATACTTTTTTAGCGTAATGCTAGCGTCTGCAATGTGGGTAATTGATTTGGCGACAACTTTAATATGCTGCCGTTATGATGCCAAGAGCCCAGTACCACCCGCGAAATACGGCGATCATCAACACGGTGTTGATGAATGGCGGGGCGATGTGTGTGTCCGTGAATCATTAAGTCTGCTTGGTATTGGCGCATAACGTTCACGACTTCTTGTTCAGTGACATCCATTATTTCATCAGGCAATGTTATGCCGCGTTGATAACTGATATGACGTACGCGTTTGGCAATGCGGCGGCGTAACCACAAGGGCAGCCAACCAAATAATTTAATATAACAAGGGTTATGCGTTTTACGTCGAAACGCTTGGTGTTTGGTATCTAATGTACATAAACTATCACCATGCATTAGCAGTACTTTTTGCCCATAACATTCTATTAACGTGGGGTCCTTAATTAAGGTAGCACCGGTTTGTTGGGCAAAGCGCTGGCCGAGTAAAAAATCACGGTTACCGCGCATGATATATACCGGCACATTCTGTTCAGTTAGCTGCCAAATAGCGGACATGATTTGTTCGTTAAATGCTGAGTTATCGTCGTCACCCACCCAGAATTCAAAAAAATCGCCCAAAATGTACACGGCGTCGGCACTGTGTGATTGCTGTAACAGTTGCAATACGCATTTATTGGCCAATGGCGTGCTGGGTTGTAAGTGAGTGTCTGATAGAAATAGGGTGTATGTCATGTAAAAACCACGGTAGCTAGTTATTATCGATTTAGGTATCATAGCATTCAGCCAATTTATATAAAGAGACAAGTTACAATGATTCAAATTTACGATAGCGTTAGGCAATCCAAGCATGAGTTTATTCCGGTAGAGCCAGGTAAGGTGAAAATGTATGTGTGTGGCATGACCGTTTATGATGATTGCCATGTCGGGCACTCACGTGCGTGGGTATTGTTTGATGTGATTGCGCGTTATTTTCGTGCGCGTGGTTTTGACGTGACTTATGTACGAAACATTACTGACATTGATGATAAGATTATCAATCGTGCCAATGAAAATAAGGCGACTGCTAAAGATTGGGCTGAAAAAAATATTGCCTCTATGCATGAAGACATGAAAGCGTTAGATATTAACCCCGTAGAGCACGAGCCGCGTGCTACTGAATACACCACACAAATGATTAATTTAATTGAAACCTTAATTGGTGATGATCATGCTTATGTGGCAGGTAATGGTGATGTTTGTTTCCGTGTGCGTAGCTTTGATCAATACGGTAAATTATCGAAACGTGATTTGGATAAATTACGCTCGGGTGCGCGTGTTGATGTCGCTGATGGTAAAGAAGATCCATTGGATTTTGTGTTGTGGAAATTAGCTAAGCCGAATGAGCCGCATTGGCCATCACCATGGGGTGAAGGGCGACCTGGTTGGCATATTGAATGTTCTGCCATGGCTGCAGAGTTGTTGGGCCAGCCGTTTGATATCCATGGTGGTGGCATGGATCTGAAATTCCCGCACCATGAAAATGAAATTGCACAATCGGAAGCGGGTTGTGATCATGCCTTTGCGAATACCTGGATGCATGTGGGTTTGTTACAGATTAATTCAGAAAAGATGTCGAAATCACTCGGCAATTTTTCAACCATCAAAGATGAATTAAAAAAATATCCACATGAAGTGATTCGTTATTTTATGATGTCGGCGCATTATCGTAGCCCGGTCAATTACTCTGATGAAATTATGCTGACTAACTGGCAAAGTCTAAAGCGTTTGTATACTGCGTTACGTGGTTTGCCACTGCAAGACGAAGCGATTGATACGGAAAATGAATATTGGCAGAAGTTTCAAACAGTGATGGATGATGACTTCAATACACCTGAAGCATTGGCGGTATTATTTGATATGAGTCATGCGATTAATCGTGCGCGTGAACAAGGCAAAGATCAACATGCGCTGGGTTTAGCTAATCAATTAAAAGCGATGGCTAAGTTACTGGGCTTGGTGCAGCAGCCAATTGACGCTTTTTTACAGGGTGATGTGGATGAAGATGACGCGGCATTAATTGAGAAATTAATTGCTGAGCGACAACAAGCCAGAGCGGATAAAGATTGGGCACGTGCCGATAAAGTGCGTGATCAATTGACGGCGATGTCGGTTGTTATTGAAGATGGAGCATCTGGAACTATATGGCGCAAGGATACACAGTAACAAAACATGCAGCGTTTAGTTTGTTGGAAGTGCTGTTAGCGATCACATTATTTTCTGTGGTATTGATGGCGTTGATGGCATGGCAGTTAGATTTATTGCGTAACAGTTACCAGGATTATTTTCGAAGTGTAGCCATTGTTCAAGTGCAGTCTATGTTGGAACGATTACGGGTGAATCACAGTGATGCAGCTAGGCAGCGAGAATATGTGTTATGGAATGATAATAATCTGCAGGTTTTACCGCAAGGTCATGGCAGTTTCAGTTGTCGCCAATTTGATCATCACTGTTTGGTTACTTTGCGTTGGCGGGCAGCAGGTCCGCAAGCATATTCATTAGCGGCGCGCATAGCATAAGGAGATATTGTGCAAACAAAACATGTGTCGAGTAGAGCATTTAATTTCATAGAGATGATCATCTCTATTGCATTGTTAGCCTTAATTGTATTTGGGATGGTAAAGATATACGTCAGTATTACGCATGGGCGGCGTATACAGGCGGTAGCAGAAAGTATGCAACAAAAAGGCCATTTGATTTTAACCACGCTGGATCGTTATATTCGTCAGGCGGGCGATATCAGTTGTTTGCCAGCAGACACAAACATAAGTGCAGAGCAAGCGTTAGTGGGGTACCACTGGCGAGATATGCCAGCAAAGTGGCATATTAAACCACTCGCTAGTACCGACGTGATCATTGCCGGGGAATGCACGTCAGTTAAAGGAAGCAAAAAATTTAGGCGTTTTGCGTTCTATCTTGCGTTTACCGGTCGGAAAACGAGTTTTGGTGAACCGATTTCGGCTTTGTATAAAAAAGCAATGGATTCAAAGCCAGTTGAAATTACTACGGGCCTCGATGGTTTGCGTTTCAGCTATGGTATGTCAGAACCAACAGCAAAAGATATTAATCAGTATGTTGGTGCGCCGATGGTACACGATTGGTCAAAAGTAAAAAGCGTTCAAGTGACTATTAGCTTATTAACTTATGACCCTGAACTGCAAACAGTAACGGGTTCACGCTTGTATAAAGATTGGCATAGCTATATTGCGCTACAGAATCGGATTAAATAATGCGATTACAACAGCGAGGGTTCGCATTGGTGGTGGCTATGGTGCTGTGTAGCTTGGCATCGGCGCTTATGATAGCGTCTTTCCAATCGCAATGGTTAAGCCATAAATCATTACAGTATTTTGATGATCATGCGCATGCTTTTGAAATGGCGCAGTCGCGTTTAAGCTTGCTGCGCGCATTACAACCTAACAGTAAAGATCTTCAGGTTAATGCTGAGTATCACCACGCTAAAGTCACTTTGTCCGTTCGACGGGGCTATTGGCACTATTCCGATCTTTTTTAGTCGCCCAGTGAGCAACCCATGTTATGAATAGGAAAATGACAAATGATGCAATGATGTCGACAAGAAAGTGCATGCCTAATACAACAGTGGCAGCAATCAAGAACAAATTTAATATAATCATTGGCCAGAGGATCCACTTGATGTGCCGAAAGGCATAGGTATTAAGCAAAGCCCAAATAACATGACATGAGGGAAAGACGATTAAGCCGCATGAAATATAATTGAATTGTCGGTAGGTATGGAGAAGATAAAAGCGATTAATGCAGGTGTAGCAGGTATCATCAAAATGATAGCTGGTGAAAACAGACGCTGGGGGTAAGCTTGGCCATATATAGTAAATCATGGCAGCGATAAAAATAGCGAGCAGGCTAGCTGCAATCCATTGACGCATTTCTTTATAGCGTTTGAGTAATCCCAATATTGGCGCCACCAAACCTAGCTGAATTGTCCAGGAGTCATAACCCCAGTTTAGTAATTTATGTAGGATCACGTGTTTGTCAGCCCATTTAATAATGGCAAGCTGGTGGAAGCCCAGCGCTAGATCCCAGTTTAAGAGTTGGTAGTTTAGTAAGTTGTCTGACGGGGTTAATAATGCGGCACCACAAATTAAAAACATGGTATAGACAAACAGGATGGTATATAACAGCGAGATAAAAAACGAACTAATGTAATGGTATTTTTTGCGTAAATTTAAAAAGCTGATATACAGCAATAAGAAACCTGCGGCGCCAGCGGGGGGGAATAGTAATATATTTGAGATGGCGGAATATTTTATGTACAGCATATTGACGATAATGATGACTGCTGCAGTGATATAGTTGACGAAAAAAAACAACCAAATGATTTTGTCTGATCTGTCCAGTTGGTTGTATGCTGATCGGATACTGCTGTTAATGTCAGGCACTTGGCAAAAAAAGTTGTATAGCCGGCGCCCAGCTGCTTTTAGCTTATGTTTCATTCGTTTCAAAGGGTACGGTTGATTGTTAACAAGCCATATAGTAGCGGTTATTGTGTTGAATAGCTACGCCCTATAATTTGCTGCGGGCTCTGGTATTAAATGTGGGATGATTTTATCCAATTGTTGATGCAGTATTTGTTGTTTAGCAAGCTGTTGTTGTATTTTTGGATTGGCTCCACAAAAAAATGTGCTCCATGAGTTCATATGGGCTTGGCATCTAGTAATACTCTGCGCTGCAGCTAGCTTTGTGGTTTGTAAGCTTTGTAATAAACTAGCAACAGGGTCAGTACTGCCGATGGTAGCATCGAGGCATACGTTAGGAATATTGCAAAGGTGTGACCAATCAATGCCATGGGTATTAAGGTGCTCTATTATGCGGTAGGTGGTAAATACGCTGTATTCATCAACCATGGTGCCGACATACTCAATTTGTTGATCAGTCATTGTGGTTGGGTTAAATAAATTGAGCAGTTTGATTGAATCGTTTAGAAAACATTTTGCAGGTAAGAGCGCTAATTGAGCTAGGTGATCTGGACGTAATAATTCTGGTTTTATTTGTGCACACAATTCGGGTCGATTTTTTAAGCGTTGCAAGTTCAGCAGGCGATTCATTTCAATACAATCAATATCGCGCGTTTTTAATTTTCGGTATCTAAGTGGAGTTCTTGTTATGGGATCTGTTGCCATGTGCCCGGCTTGATGTGCTGTAGTTTTTAGAAACTCTAAGCCTTGTTTTGTATAAATGGCACCATTTTTTGGTGTTATTCTAAAATATTTGTTTAATGTGCGTGTAGTGACGCGATGCTCATCGGGAAGAGTATAAATAGCTTCATGTTGTGATGATTGTAAGCTCAGCAGTGGGTCGAGTGAAAATATATCTGTTTCGAATACCATATATCGTGCACGAGAAATACTGTTATTAAAGCCGTTGCTGGCTTTGGCGGTTGCTAATGCACGGTCGATACAGTCAACCACTGCTTTTATATGCAGTTGTTTGGCTTTGTAGGGTTCAAGCTCTTGTCTTAAATCAGCTGAAGCGGGTAGATCGGCAGTGTCGTGTGATATTAAAAAACGCATATATTGTTCGTGTTGTGCGTCGAGTGGTTGCGCAGGTACGATCAATTGGTTGAGTTTGTCGCAAGCTTGTTGCAGTGTTGTTTGTATCGCTTCTAGTGATCGCGGTGATAGGCCAAATTGTGGTGATGTGTCGCTGAGAGAGGAAACAGCGCGATGTAATCGGTAACGGATAGCCATCAGTTGTTGTTGAGTATCTAATGTTGATGTTTGATTAATGGCGCGTAATTCTTGTTGAAACCCTGTAATAAGTGTTAATTCCACCGCTGATGAAGCTCCTCTGAGCTCGCGAAATACGCGCTCAATACCATTAATTTCTGTACTGATGCAGTGCTTAAGCTTGTTTTGACTGAGGTGAACAACAACCTTTTTTAAGCCGGCTTGAACTTCAGTTAATCGATCGTCAGTAACGGGGTCTATTGATCGTGAAAATATATTGCCTGGATTCTGTTCTAAATGGATGACTAGGCTGCCGGCGCGACGACCAAAATGAAATGGGTCAGTAATGGTTATATTATGCAGTAGCTGGTGCAGACCTAAGATAGAGCGTTGCTGTGCTTCGTTTAACCTAAACCCCTCAGAAGCCATTTTAGCAATGAGCTCAGCGATGGTGTCCGTAGCATTTTGATGAATAATTTGCAGCAATATAAACGTTTGTGCATTGGTATTGGCAATGGATTCCAATGTTTGCAGCATGTTGTGTAATACGCCTGCTTCTTTATTAAAAAAATAGTTGGCTTCTTCTAGACTATGGAACGGGCTTTGTAATAGAACTTGTTTGCATTGTTCAAAACCACCGGCTAGATTTTCAATCAGCGGAAATCGACCGGGTATTAATGTGGCTACTTCTTCGTCTGAGATGGACATAACCCCCCCCTTGTTTTTTGCTCCCAAGCAGCATCATAACAGCATGTTTTATTTTTCAATAATACATTTAGTTTTGTTTGTGTGTTTTTATTGTGGTGAGGTAGACAAAGGAAAAGCTAGAGCCTGTTCTAATTCACGCATTTCAGCTGCCCTCAAAGCAGCCGCGCTTTCGCTATTTAGAATACCCAATGAGATGATGTCATCAGCGCTGGGGCCTCTAGTGGTTCTTCTCAGGGAGTTGTCTTCATCGACAGGCGCTATTTTTGATTCGCTGGTAACTGTATTGATGTGATTGTGCATCTCTTTGTTGCTATCTATTAACTTCGCCAATTCAGTTGGTTGAAAGCGCTCATTAAGTCGGGTGAGGTTAAGTTTATATTTGTCAAACCAAATTGCCAATAAATGAGCCAGGTCGCCATTTGGGTTAATGGTGATGCTATTCCCTTGTTTATCTTTGGCTAAGTTGTCATTAATCAACTGGATGCATCCCTCGGGGGTTGGTGTAGCCGTTTCACCATCGCTTATATAAGCGACAATGCTTTGATTGAGTGCGCGACAGCTGTGTATATGATGGTGGTTGTTAAGCCAAGATGTTTTGGAGTACTCATCAAGAAGTACGGCTAAATCAAGCGCGGCAGGTCTGTGCTCTTCTTCTGCAGTGCCTTTTAAGCAATTGAGATATTTATAGTACAGTGTTTGGTTCATTGTTCGCTCCGGTCAGATTGTGGCACGCAGGGTTTGTAAAACGGTTTAAGGTTAACAAAGTGCCATGGCATCAACTAATTGATATTTTTTATTTCGAGCTATTGATTTTGCTGAAGACTGGGTGGATTATTATGTGAAAGTAGAGCTATCAGGTGTTAGTGCTAGTGTACTCGCAGCAGGAAGCTGTAGTTGTTCTATTTTCGATTTGAAGCGGCGGTAAAAATTGGCAGTATTATTGTTTCGTTGTTTACCGCAGATGCGGCGTGCGAAGAAGCCTTGGTAATCTCCTTGGGTATTTTCAGCGGTGAGTGTTACATCGTCTAATATAGCTTTACATTTTTCGATTAATTTAATCTTTTGTGTTTTATCAATTAAATTCGATTGAATGGCTGCAATCAGTGCAGTTTTTGGTGTGTCGCGGCTTTTATCTAATTCTTGCCAAATTAACTGTCGTAATTGTCGTATGTGCTTAGGTGCTTTATTGGTTGTGAAGCAGCATAGCCGTTTTCTACCATGGAAATTTCGTTCAAAAACAGGGTTTAATTGGTCTTCATTTTCTGGAAAAAGTTGTGTGATAAGCTTAATCAAAAAATCGAGGTGTTTATCATTGTCAGTTAAATTAGGAGTGATAGTGGCTTTTTGATTTTGCACTTGTCTAAAACTATTTGCCTGTCTTGTACCACCAGGTAAGTTTCTTGGGGTATTCCTCCTATTCCTTGCTTGCCTTACGCCATTACAATGCTGTTGTTGCCTTGTTCTATGTTGAGTGATAAATTTACTTTTAATGGCATCTGTTTTTTTATTTAACTCAATAAGTTTTTCAGCTACATCAAGTAGGGCTTCACGTTCTTGGATGAGAGTTCCAATTTCAGGCATCAGTCTACTAAGGCTATGATTGATCTCCATTATATCAATTATTTTGAACATAAGGTCACTCTGGACGCCTATAGGGCTTATCATCATTTGATCTTTTTTATAGCAGTGTGCCGGAAAGTGTTTTTGCGAGAATTTGGCATCAACGGCTATTGTTGCATCTGTCATATGACAAGGCTTACCATTTTCAGGTTTAAAACGATGACTACTGATTGTTGGTCCATGACTCAAAAGTTTGCAATGCTTCGTATATACTTTGGTAGCAAAATTATGTTTTTTAAATAGCGTTAGCATATCTTGATAAAAAGCATTTTCATCATTGAATACATGGTTGTGTTTGTTTCCTCGCCTTAAGCTTTCAAATTTCTGATTTATTATGGTAATCGCACTGTCTAAAGTATTTATATCATCAGGTTCGCTTAAGTGAAGGTTGTATTTTAATAGACATGCTCGTAAGTCCTTAACAAGACTTTCAAGTTTGTAGCGTTCTTCCTTGCACATTGTATCTAGTGAATTACTTTCTATCTGAATTTGTGAGTAAGTTGCGTTATATTTATTTGTGAAAGAAGTATATGTATTTTTTAATAATTGCTGCATTTCGGCAGCTTGTCTTTTTAACAACTTATATTCTTCGTGATCAACAGTTTTGGTATCACCTCTTATATCACGAAAACTTGCGGGAACTTTTTGTTCTTGCTGTGCGCTATTGGTAGCAACTTGCTCATCAAGTAAGTCATCGATGAGACTGCTTGTACGACTATCCAAAGGTACAAAGTTAGGATGAAATATTTGAATGAGTTGATTACACGATTCAGTGCTTATAGTGGCCATATCACCTCGCGTTTCTTTGGATTCGTATTGTCTGTTATTTTGGACCATCGTTATCTCCAATACATACTTAGTCGCAAATCTTGTAATAATGTTTATTATATCGATGCAATAAATGAGATGCATCATTATTGATCAGATCGATAATTCGAATGAAATAGAATAAATGACTAGCTAGTTTAGCAGCAGAATAACTGCCTGAGCGAGTAAGGCTGCTAGGGATACCTTTCGAGCGGCGTGTGGTATAGGGATGTAAGGGAGCACGAGGGCAGGGAGGCCCGTTCGGGAGAAAGGTATCCCTAGCAGGCTGACGTGGTTAGTGTAGCTATTTTGATTTATTCCCCCGTAAACTCAGGGCTACGCTTTTCATTAAACGCGCTAATACCTTCTTCAAGATCATGGGTATTGAGTAAGCGATTATAGGCTTCTATTTCAGTATGATAGCCATCAATCGGACCTTGTTCGAGGCTAGCCAGTACGGCTTTTTTGCAATAGCGCACAGCGATCGGTGCATTTGCAGCAATTTTATTCGCGGCTTCAATCGCGGTTTCTAATAAAGCCTTGGCAGTGGTGACTTCATTAATGAGCCCCCATTCGCTAGCTTGTTTGGCGGTAAACGTTTCGCCAGTAAACATCAATTGCTTGGCACGCCGAAGGCCAACAGCGCGTTGCAGTAACTGGGTGCCCATCATGCCAGGCATTAAACCGAGCTTGGTTTCACTTTGGCCGAAAGTGGCAGCACGGCAGGCATAAGCAAAGTCACTGAGTAACACCAACTCTAAACCACCACCAAAGGCAGCGCCATTGACGGCGCTGATAATTGGGATAGGGCATTTAAGCATGGTAATCGCGGCTTTTTCTAAAAAACTGTGTTGTTCGCGCCAGACGTCACGGCTTAAATTATTACGCTCTTTTAAGTCTGCGCCAGCACAAAAAGCCTTAGTGCCACTACCGGTTAACACGACGCATCGAATGTCATCACTTTCTTGTGAAATTTCATGCCACAGTTCATACAGGTCATGCATCATGACGCTATTAATGGCGTTATAGCTTTTGGGTCGATTGAGTGTGACTTGTAATACATGTTCACACGGCTTATGCAGTTCAAGTGTTTCTGGGTTCAATATAAGGTCTCGTCGATGAATTGATGCGTGATTATACCAGTGCCAAAGCCTGCTTGGCCAATTGACTAATTGCTGACCAGTTCTTGTTTTCGATGTGATGCTCTGGGGTTAACCAGCTGCCACCAACACTAATGACATTTGGCATGTCTAAGAAGGACTGGCAGTTATCGGCATTAATACCACCGGTAGGGCAGAACTGCATTTTATTAAACAGTGCTTGATAATTTTTCAGTGCCGATAGCCCACCTGCAAGGTTAGCTGGGAATAATTTAGCACAAGCTAAGCCATGTTCTGCGACTTTCATGACTTCCGAAGGGGTCATTACACCCGGTAAATAAGGCATTTGTAAGTGTTCAGTGGCTGCCATGAGTTCATCGGTATTGCCAGGGCTAACGATAAAGTCGACATCCAACGCTTGCAGGGCTAATAGCTGATCAACAGTCACAACTGTGCCGGCAGCGATACAGGCATCCGGGAATTGTTGTTTCGCTATGGCGATGGCTTCCATGGCCGCATCGGTGCGTAGTGTGATTTCCATGCAGTTAATGCCGCCGTCGATTAGCGCTTGACCTAAAGGCACAATATCGCTGGCTTGTTCGACAGCAATAACAGGTATCACGCGGTGTTGTTGTAATAGTTCACTGATTGCAGGCATTTTTCACTCTCTAATATGAAGTGGCAATATGATAACAGAATCAAAGACATTCGCTAGGCTGCATGACAAAAAGACTTAGTGAGTAGTTGTTTTGGCTGAATCGTGTGCAGAAGCCAGGATGGCTGCAGGTGGGGGAGTGGCTAAGCAAAAGCGTTCATTAGCACATGGCTTTCTCTTATGAGCATGCGAAGCTTGCCTCAATCTAGCTTGTGTTTGTTTAGTTTTACCATTCTTTTGCATGGCGATAATCCTATTACACTTAATTACAACTAATTATAAATCGGCAATGTTAAGGTATTGTTAAAAAATTGGTTGACTTGATAACGTGTAGTGATTTTAGTGATATGCCGCTGTCAAAATTCCTTGCTTGAGTATCACGGACCAAGCTGCTACATTGTGCCGCTTAAATCTACCTGGAGTTAGGTGAAACGACGCAGATCACTTTTCAGCTAATTTCAGTTAACGCAAAAGGAACCAGCGTGCATCATATTGAAGATCAACAAACTTTACATAAAGCGCCAATGAATATGTTCGTTATTTTAATCTCGGCGGTTGCGGCTTTGGGTGGCATACTGTTTGGTTTTGATACCGGGGTGATATCGGGTGCGATCTTATTTATAGCGCCGCAATTCAAACTAACAGCTTTGCAAAACGGTATGGTGGTATCGGCGGTGCTGATGGGGGCGTTATTGGGCTCCGCATTCAGTGGTCGTTTTTCTGATTGGTTTGGTCGGCGCAATGTGTTGTTAGTGACAGCGCTAATTTTTATTGTTGGTACGCTTGCCTCTAGTTGGGCGCCAAACATAGCCGTGCTAATCATTAGCCGTGTGATTATTGGTGTAGCCATTGGTGTGGCGTCGTTTGTATCACCATTATATATCTCTGAAGTCGCGCCGCCGCGATTCCGTGGGGCGCTGGTATCACTGAATCAATTGGCGATTACGATGGGTATTGTGATGTCCTATGCCATCGATCATTTGTTTGCTGCAACGCATGCGTGGCGATGGATGTTAGGTATGGGTGTTTTTCCAGCGGTGGTTTTATTAATTGGCTTGTTGTTTTTACCTAAGAGCCCACGCTGGATGGTATTGGCGGGGTATTCAGATAAAGCGCGCAGCACGTTAAGTAAATTACGTGGTACTTCAGCCGTTGATGCTGAATTGTATTCGATTCAAGAAAGTTTGGAAAAGGCGACGGATGGCAATTGGCGTGATTTATTAGCGCGTTGGGTAAGGCCGGCGATGATGATTGCGATTACGTTAGCATTTTTGCAGCAATGTACCGGTATAAATACCATTATTTATTATGCACCGACGATTTTTAAATTAGCTGGGTTTCACAGTAACAGTGTAGCTATTTTAGCGACGGTGGGTGTGGGAATTGCTAATGTTTTGTTTACATTGATTGGTTTACCGTTGGTGGATCGCTGGGGTAGACGGCCCTTATTGTTTATCGGTTTAACGGGTATGGCGGCGAGTTTATTGATGTTAAGTGCGGGCTTTCATTGGCAGCACTCAGCGGGTGCTTGGCTGCCGTATTTATGTCTAGCGGCGATGGTGACCTATATTGCTTCGTTTGCCGTGAGTTTGGGGATGATTATGTGGGTGGTGATTGCTGAAGTATTTCCTCTGCATATTCGTGGTTTAGGTACGAGTGTTGGAGTATCCATCTCGTGGGGTTTTAATATGGTAGTGGCGTTGACCTTTTTGACGCTAATCGAAAAACTTGGGCCGAGTGGAACATTTTTAATTTATGCCGTAGCCGCTGTAGTAGGTATCGTATTTGTTTATTATAAAATACCTGAAACTAAGGGTTGCACATTAGAAGAAATTGAAGATAATTTGCGTCATGGGCTACCGGCACGGCAATTGGGTCAACCGTTGGCTATTCAAAGAGGGCTGTAATGTTATTAAAAGATAAAGTGGTTTTAGTGACTGGTTCGACCACCGGTATTGGTGCGGCGATTGCACGAGAAGCCATTGCGCAAGGTGCGCAAGTGATGGTGCATGGTCGTCATGCGGATCGAGCACAGACGTTAGTGGCAGAGTTGGGTGAACGTTCAGCGTTTCACTTAGCAGATTTAAGTGATGTTAAAGTGGCTTCGCATCTGGTTGATGCCACGGTTGAGAAGTTTGGTCGTATTGATGTGTTGATTAACAATGCCGGCATTTATCCGCGTAATGACATTGATGATTTGGATGAGAAATTTTTTGATTGGGTGGTGGATGTAAATTTAAAATTACCGATGTTTTTATGTCAATCGGCGGTGAAGCATTTTAGAAAAAACCACAGCGGTGGCAGCATTGTAAATATCGGTTCAATCAATGCGCATTGTGGTCAAACCAATTTATTAGTGTATTCGGCCACCAAAGGCGGCTTAATGACCATGACGCGTAACCTGGGTGACGCGTTGGGCAGTGAAGGTATACGGGTTAATCAGCTGAATGTTGGTTGGACGAAAACTGAAACCGAAGATGCAACTCGTAAAGAACGTGGTTTTCCTGATGGTTGGGATAGCAAGGTGCCTGCGCACTATGCACCGACGGGTAAGTTATTATACCCCGATGATATTGCACGTCATGCGGTGTTTTGGGGTTCGGATTATTCTGCTCCGGCGAACGGCCAGGTGTATGAGTTGGAGCAATACCCGCTGATTGGCCGTAATTTGTTAAATCATGTTGAACTTGAAGAAACGGTTTGAGTTTTTTAGTGGACATGAGATCGATATCCAAAATAGTAATGTATAATGCTGCTTAGCAATATCAAGGTAGACAGGGTGTCTCTTTTACGTAAGTAAAGCGCAGCGAAGTGGAACGAAGCGAGCCATGAAGTAAAAGAGATACGCGGTTTGCCTTGATATGTATGTAGGGTAGTGCATGACAATAGTAGAAGGATGATGAAAAATTTTAAGTAATCGAATTCTGATTCTTGAGGTTTATGTTATCAAAAATACTGAAGTAGAAGGACACAAAAAAAATGAAGATAACTGATGTGAAGGTGTTTGTTTGTTCACCGGGTCGTAACTTTGTTACGTTAAAAATAGAAACCGATGAAGGCATTTATGGTATAGGTGATGCGACGTTGAATGGCCGTGAGCTGGCGGTATTTACTTATTTAGAGGAATACGTCAAGCCGTGTTTGATTGGTCGCGATCCATCACAGATCGAAGACATTTGGCAGTATCTGTATAAAGGCGTTTACTGGCGTCGCGGTCCAGTGAATATGACGGCGATTGGTGCGGTTGACATGGCGTTATGGGATATTAAAGGTAAAGCACTCAATACACCGGTTTACAATTTGCTCGGTGGTCGTTGCCGTAAAGGTGTGATGGTTTATGGTCATGCCAATGGTTCAGATATTGAAGATACCGTTGATCAAGTAGGGCAATACATCGATCAAGGTTACTTAGCGATTCGTGCGCAGTGTGGTGTGCCAGGTTTAAATAGTACTTATGGTGTATCGAAAGATAAGATGTATTATGAGCCTGCGTCGACAGGTTTGCCGGTTGAAAATGAATGGTCAACTGAAAAATATCTCAATCACATCCCGAAATTATTTGAACGTTTACGTGATACCTATGGTGATGATCCGCATTTGTTACACGACTGCCATCATCGCTTAACGCCGATTGAAGCCGCTCGATTGGGTAAAACTTTGGAGCCACATCATTTGTTTTGGTTGGAAGATACCGTGGCTTGTGAAAACCAAGAATCATTCCGTTTGATTCGTCAACACACCACCACGCCATTAGCAGTGGGTGAAGTGTTTAATACGGTTTACGATACACAAACGTTAATCACCGAACAGCTGATCGATTATGTGCGCATGTGTGTGGTGCACAGCGGTGGGTTGTCGCATATGAAAAAAGTAGCAGCGCTAGCTGAGATGTATCATATCCGCATGGGGTGTCATGGCCCGACGGATGTATCGCCTATTAATATGGCAGCAGCGATTCACTTTAATTTATCGATTAATAATTTCGGTATACAAGAGTATATGCGACACACGCCAGAAACTGATGCTGTGTTCCCGCACGAATACAGTTTCAATAAAGGCTATTTGGATGTCACCGACAAGCCAGGGCTCGGTGTTGATTTCGATGAAACATTGGCAGCTAAGTTTGAATACGAACGCGCATTTTTGCCGATCAATCGCAAGCTCGATGCCACCATGTTCTCGTGGTGATTTTGTGTCCTGTCTGAACCCCGTCATTGCGAGGAGCTTGCGACGAAGCAATCTATGCTTCTGTCGTGAGATTGCCGCGCCACTGTGTGGCTCGCAATGACGGGGTGCAATTGCTTTTAAAATAAAACAGCAGTAAGCTAACGTCAGCCAAAAATCAAATTGGAGGGAACCATGCGAGGCTTACAGTATTTTCTTGCGACACTATTTATTACTTTCTCATTGAGCTCAACTATTTTCGCTGAACAATGTCCAAGCATAGGTCAGCTGCAAAGCATTTTTAACACAGCTAACCCGCTAACCAGTGACGGTAAAATGCCTTACCCGGTCGATATTGATGACCCAGAATTTGCACCTGGTCAGCCAGGACCGGGCGGTAGCAATGGAGTTTGGTTTGTCGCTTCACATCTGGATTTTTCTGATCGTGGTCCAGCTACCCCATTTATTGCATTTTGTATGTTTCTTGATCCTGCCGGCACATCCGACCCATCACTTACCACGGCGGATGTTATTGCGCGTTGTAAATCAGACATTGATGCGGCTTCGGATACATCGACTACTGTAGATTACCCACATGCTTATATTGGTGATGATGAAGCAACGGGTATATCGTACTATTTTGATGTCTGTTTGTTTGCCGGTAGTTTCAGTCCTGCGATAGGTACAGCAGATATCAATATTCAGCAAGATGCTAATTTAGGAACATCACTCCCAGATATTGTGATGGCAGATTTAAGTCCGTTAACATCAGCGTTGCTTAAGCAATATTTAAAAACACATCATTTTCATAAAGTGACCAACTAGGAGAAGCCAGCATGAGACGTTTATCACAATTGTCATTAGCAGCCATTCTTGGTGCGGCAACCGTGGGTGCATTTGCCCATCCTGGCCCCTATGTTGGATTAAACTACGGCATTTCAAAATACGATACGACTGAAGCGGCTGGTAATGCCAATGTTTATAATCAATTGATGGCCGGTGGTATTTATACCGGTTATTTATGGGGCAACCCATCGGTTAATTATGGCTTGGAATTAGCCGGTAATTTTTATGGTGAAAAAAAATGGGCTGTGCCAACTATTCAATTTGGCTTATACAGCTATGGTGTGGGCTTGTCCGCCGTGTTGCGTTATTACGGGCCAAAGAATAAGCCGACACATTTTTTCGTAGAAGGTCAGGGCGGAGTTAACGTCATTATTCAGAAAACCTATAATCAAAATTTATTGACCAATCCAGTGTTACCGTCGCCATTGGTGGGGCAGAGAAATACGCGTGTGCGTCCATCGTTGGGTTTAGGTGTCGGTTATGACATTACGTCTAATTGGCAGTTGGGTGTGATGTATTCGCATGTGTTTGGTACGCAATCATCAGCGCCGGTGCTGGGTGGCGGCATAGGTTCTCCGACCACGGCAAACTTTAATCAAACAGCGTCAATTGATAGTGTGTTTGCGCGGGTTAGTTATACCTTTGTTTAACGCTTTATACGCTGCTCGTCATTGCGAAGCCGCCGTTAGGTGGCTGAAGCAATCTGTTTCCTTAAAGGCGGCTTAATGGATGTACGTTTGGTTGTTTTTGCTGGCGTGAATGACTTCAATAGAGATGAGCTTCATCTGATTGAAGCACTGCGCTCGCTGCGTATGATCCATTACAATGGTTGATTGGCTAAACGTTGGAATGATAGCGCTTTTCCTTGCAGTTTTCGTTACAACCTTTTCCTTTGCTCAGTAGATATTTTTTTTAGAACCTTAGCGGGATAATATGTCCCCCGCCATTTGACTCCTTTATTTTTATAAAAACAGAAGATGGAACTTAAAATGGCATAGGGATATGCCATTAAACCAATAGGAACAAATAGTACGTATTTAAAAGGTATTTTAAAAGTTTTTGCCACTTCAATATAACTAGCAAATAAAAATAACGTGGTAAATATGTTTATAGCCTGGCTTAACCCGCTCAAAGCAAAACATGCAATAAACGGCCATAAAAATAGTACATACCATGCTAGTATACTTAAAATAGCAAGTATTAATTTATAATTAAAATATGAAAAAATATTTTTTCTGAGCCCCTTAAACATTGCTGAAAGAGTTGGGTACCACTCGATAGAAACATCCTCTTGAGCATTTAACACATCTTGTGAGAAACCAGATTTTTTAATTTGTTTACCTAGGCGAACATCATCAACACATTCGAATGCAAAAGCTTTGTGTCCTCCGCAAGCTTCATATACTTCTTTGTTTACAAGGCAAAACACGCCTATATTAAATGATCTCTTAGATCGTTTTGACTTAGCCAGCCATGGTTTTAGTGCCAGGACAAAGCCGTGCCCTTTATGAGCTAGGTGCACACAATTATGAAAAAATCCTCGGCATATGTAATGCGCAAATACAGATAAATGATCTAATTTCTTTTTGATTGCATAGCTCATTGCTCTTTTTAAGCAATTAGGGCTTAACATCACATCAGCATCTATAAACAATAGCCACTGGCCTGTAGCAGCTATTGCACCTCTGTGAGATGCGTAATTTTTAGCAATCCAGCCCGCTGGTAGTTTATCAATATGAATATCAACTATGCGACTGGATTTATTCCTTGCAAAAGTGCTTATAATATTGGCTGTATTATCGGATGAGCGGTCATTAACACAAATTATTTCAAGATTTGGATAGGTTTGTTTGTTTAGTTGACTCAGTGTGTGGCCAATATTCTTTTCTTCATTACGCGTGGGAATAATAATGCTGATTCTAGGAAAAGGCTGTGTAATTATTTCAACGCTTCGTAAGGAATCAATGGATCTAAGCCCCTTAAACATTTCAATGTAAGCAAACAAAACGATAATCGCTGTTATTAACGATAAAATTAGTAACATAAATCTTCCTCTATAAAAAAACAGTGAGTTTGCCGATAGTAGCAAGTGATTGAATAAGATAAATGAACCCATCTTTATTGAGTAAGGGTATAGAGCTTGTTTCAAACATGCCAGCGCGATACGTAACCAATACTTTTTTCATTAATAGTGGGTAGCTGCCATAACACGCCAGAGCTAAATCATAAAATCTAGTCGCAATCGATTGACTAACAAGATCTGTAGGGTCCAATAGTGCATTCATGTGAATATCGTTGACAAGCTGTGTAAATATTACTATGTAGCTTTCTACTTTATCATTTGAAAGCCCGCTCCAAATGGCATTTAAGTTTAAGAGTTCTTCTTTAGAATAAAAATTCTGAAACCATTGCTCTACTGTATTCGATTGCAATGCTCTAACAGCACCGGCAATCAATGACCAATCAAATTCACCCGCATACTCTCTCAGTAATACTGCATCTTCAACCAGGCATGCAGTTTTTTTTAAAACATGAGCACGATTATGCAGTGATTGCACCTGTTGCATGAGCACACAATCTACCTCCTGCTCATCTTGCTCAGTTACCTCTTTGATGTGAGCAATTGAAAGCCCTAAATGCTTTAATGTTAGAATCTGTTGCAGGGTTAATAAATTGCAGGTGCTATAGCGCCTGTAGCCATTGCTGTTCTTAATTGGTGTTAATAAACCAATCTCATCATAATACTGAAGAGTACGCTTAGATACCCCTGTAAACTTACAAAATTGCGATATGCTGTAAAATATACTCATAATATTTTTGTGTTCGTTTTATTTGTTAGAGGGGCAATATAAACTATAACGTTACGTGATAGTCAAGCAAAAATTGACCAACCCATCAAAACTCTAGAAAAATAGCCGACGTTACTGCTTCAAAGAATCACCAATGCATTATGGCGATAGACTATAGACTGCCGCCATACTTGAGATTACATTACAGAACAATACCCCCATGATTCTTCGCTAGTTGTTGCGCTGATAGCAGTTAATTCTTTAGCGTCGCTCGAGTGGCTGTTGGACAATACACGCTCTAAAATTGGTAAATCTAACGCTATTAATTCTGCAAAAGGTACGGGTCTTTTGGGCTCATAGTGATCCTCTGGTTCGCCTTTAATCATCCTTTCTGCCACGTAGTAGTATTTATAAAAAAGCTGTTGCCTGGGCTCATCCAGCTTTACTAGTTCGTTAAGTGGTATACCCGCTTTATTTATGAGAAAGCTAACAGCCTTAGCGTGACTACTTAGCCCCTCATAAACTGCGCTTGGTAGCTCATCTAGGTAACCTTCTGGGCAGCGCCAAGTGAGCATTATAGCTTCAGGTTTAGTGATATAAGCAGCTGCTCTATTACCAACGCATTGAAATGCCAATAACCGATTACGCAATCTGGGGTCAAAGTCAATAAACTGCTGTAAGGAAACACAAGACTCTCTCAGTAGCGTTAGGATGTGGACTGACGAACGCATTATTTGAAGTATTGTGGAATAATCCTTAGAAAGCATTGCGGGGGATAGCATTTTAGCTAATGTGAACTTACCTGAATTATAAAATGCCGCCTGAAAGTCTCTAATATTCATTACAAACGCTTTCTGTAGTTCTGGTGGAAGCCTCAAAAATTGAATTCTATTGTAAGCGTTGATTGGGCCAATAATTTTTCTGATAACTTCAATTTGTGAAACAATAGCTGATGCTATTATTGGGTCCATTGCCATGAGTGCAGTCACAGGAATCCCAAGTTGAAACCTTAAGATAGAAAAGAAATCATCAGGTCCCGCTTCATATGTAGGTACTTTGGAAGTCTCCCTTCCGGCTATTGCGCGTTGCAGCATAGGGTCAAGCTCAATAAAATCATAAAAGGGAATTTCATAAAAGCACCATGCTATATTGCCATGTGAAAAACAATTGTCTTTTATCTCGTCTGAAAGTGAAAGATATTCTTCAAGGTAATATCCAAATTGAATAAATTTAGCGACTGAATATGAGTGGGCTAATAAGCGAGGCATTGACTTGCTAGGAACTTTTTCACATAGGTCTTGCCAGCTTATGCTGACAACTTCAAGTAGACTGCATACACCGAAGGCATTGGCGCCATTTCTATTGGTTAAGATGCTGCGATGTGGAGAGGCAAGTATTTGTTGCCAAGATATAAGCGCTTTTACTTCATCGAATACAGATCTATTGCTAACGAGAAAATTCTGGTCTTCACGAGACAAAGCATTAAAGTCATTGTCTAATACCCCCATTTTTTTAAGTGTCAATTCAATATCTGGTAGCCAGTCATCTTCTACATATTGCCATTTACTATACCCGAACATATTTTGTCCCTTTTTGTGTTGGTTTTATTGGTGAGGAGGCAGTCTAAATGGTAACGTTACGTGATAGTCAAATAAAAATTGGTAATTGCTTGCGTGGTTTCATTGGTTAGCGAACTGAGAAGTGACGGGACCTTCATTCATATATTTCATTAAGAGCAGCTTAATTGGTGTACGTTTGGTTGTTTTTGAAGGTGCGAAAGCGGTATTATTCAGTCTATTCGAAATTAATAAATAGACAGTATATATGCCTGCTACGCTTGATTGTTCTGCCATCACGAATGATGATCTGTCGCGCCACTTAGAGGGTTTGTGGCAATTTCCGCAAGCAATTCTATACAGCTTTCATGGTAGCCTCACAGCGCAGCAAGCGGCCGATATGCCGGCTAATATACAGCCGCCGTATCGAGCTACAAGACAGTTTAGAGATGTTATGCGTCAAACGATGCAGTATTGGCAAAGCTTCTCCGATGGTTTATTGCAATTTAAAGAAGTCCCCTATTTAAAACCCGAACAGCCCGGAATATTGCTTGCCGTTTGTGGCACTGCGGATCAATTCCATGCGTACAAGCCCTATACTCAGGGGTTTGCTCAGCGCTGGTATGGTTCTCCCGGTTTTTTTCATCGTGCTATCGCGTGTTTTCCGCAAGGCGTTATAGAGAGTGGCTCGTTATTTTCAGAGTTAGTAAGAAACCACGAAGTTTACCATGCGCTTGGTGCAGGGCACTTTCATGAGGGTAAGACGGGTGATCTACTGCGCCAAATTCTTTATGGCAAAGCCTGTTCGGTGATGCCATACCCGGATTTGATTGATACGGCTGTATCGCGATGTCCACCAGAAATTTGTCCGGCAGGTTATGCCACAATGCCAGGGCCTACTGATAAACAATTTCTTATGGCTGCTTATAATCAAACCAGTGGTTGGCTTCCCAAGCAAGTGAATAGGCAGATGTATGTCGATATGCCGATGCATATTAGTACAGTATATGCCACGATGTTAGTGCGCAGTGCGCTACAAAAAATCTCACGTTCTTATTCGAATCGTCAGTTACATGCAGCAGAGGGAGTCACGCCTTTGCAACGAAGGTCTATTGATAGTTTAAGTGAGTTAGTGATTGATTTAGTTTCAATTACTGCGCTGATCATAAGTGGTGTTGCCCGACCTCAAGAAGGTGCACTGTTTTTGGGGTTTATGGCGACGCGTATGGTTGGAGCAATGCTTCGCTTATCTGAGTATCAGTGCGTCGAACCCTTGGCTCGTGTGCTTACCGGTGATGGGTTATGGCATACATTTGTAGGTGTTTTAACGGTTCAGCAACCTTTGGTTATGGGTGGTGTGGCTGAATTAGGCAGTGGCCTTGCGCATACAACGGCCAGTGTTGTGGGTGCAAATTCCATTGATTATGTTGGTTCATTGTTTTATAAGGGGCAACAGCCAGTATTACCTGTGTCCAATAGTCCTGCTAGAAAAACATCGCGTTTAACACGGTAAATATTATACTCGACTAATTTAGATGGATACCGTTATAATGCACTCCTAACAACTAGGAGGGTGTTATGCGTAAAATCCAACAGGTCCTTTTATTGACGCTAGGGCTACTCGTGTGTGTTGCAGCTACTGCTGCTGATAAGCCCACCTTCACTAATCCTGATAAAGCCATTATGGTAAAACCAGGTGCGAAAAATATTACTTTAGTTCTGAAATCGAATCCAACCACTGGCTATAGTTGGTTTTACCAATCCAGCGAACCCGCCTGGTTAAAAGTTGTAAGTCACCAATACATCGCATCAAAAACCAAAATGATGGGTGCTCCCGGTGTTGAAAAATGGACGTTCAATGTACCAAACTTATCCAATAGCGTGCCACGTGTAGCGATGATTAACATGCGTTATGCCAGGCCGTGGGATATAAAAGCCAGTAAAGTAACTACATTCTTTGTGGTGTTTACTGGAAGGTAATTGCCGAGAGACCGGCAACTAAAAAAACTGTGGGAGTTTTATATGAGTCGTAAATCTTTATCTGATCGTATGCATGATCCAAAATACTATTTGCCTGGCGGCGCTGTATTAGCAGTGCTATCGCTTGCGTTATTAAAAAAGGCTGCTGAGCATCCAAGATATGGTTGGCCTGTTACGGCGGGGATTGCCATCTTGGGTGCAGTTGTCGCAAGAAGGTTTTTTGCGCCAAAAGGAATAGGCACTTCGCCTGGGCCAGTAGCTGATGATGCGCTGGAGGGTTCTGATGCTTCAATGGCAAAAGCTGCTGCGTTTAACCGAGCACGTATGCTTGCTCGTGGGGTGGCGGCATTTCGTGCGGGTGGTGTTGATGCTCGCTCTACGGCTGCTGTAAGTGGTACACCTACCGCAGTGGCGACAGAGCCTACTGCCCCGGTTCCAGTTGCCGCTGTTTCGCCAGTGGTGCCTGCGCCGACGTCACCATTGCAATCAGCATTGTCTCGCAGTGGTTTATTACAATCACCTTCACAGTCTGCCAGTGTTTCTCCGACACATGCAAGTGATGATGACACAGATGATACTGAGTTATACCATACACCGACACCTATGGGCACGCCTCATTAGTCATGTAAACTTCTCGGGATACTCAGCTCAAGCAGAACGCTAGGCTGACCTCCCGAGGCTTAGGTTAATTGATCTATATGGGTAACGCCTAGCGGCCTTACTAGAAACTGACCTTATTGACAGAAACGCCACATGCATAGAGCTTGAGATTTAACAACACATCAGCTAACCTTACCCCTTACTTTTCATACCAGGGAATCTCCTCACATGTGTGCCGAAAAAACCACCACCGTTAAAGATGTTATACAAACCATTCGTGATCGCGATATAGAGTTTGTTGATCTACGATTCACTGATTTTAGAGGTAAAGAGCAGCATATTTCAGTACCTAGCCATATTGCGGACGAGGATTTTTTTAAAGAAGGTAAGATGTTTGATGGTTCATCACTAGCGGGCTGGAAAGACATTAGCAGCTCGGATATGATTTTACGCCCTGATGTTTCAACCGTTAAGCTCGATCCATTTTATGAGCACCCAACATTGTTCATTACTTGTGATATTGTCGACCCGGCAACGATGCATGGTTACAGTCGTGATCCGCGTACAGTGGGTAAGCGTGCCGAAAGGTATTTGATCGAAACCGGTATTGGTGATACCGCGATGTTTGGGCCGGAACCGGAATTCTTTTTGTTTGATAATGTGCGTTTTGCTGTCGGTATGGATCATGTATTTTTCCAGGTGGACTCAAAAGAAGCGGCGTGGAATTCAGAAACGATTTATCCTGAAGGCAATATGGGGCATCGCCCAACGGTGAAAGGCGGTTATTTTCCTGTGCCTCCTGTTGATTCATCGCAAGATATTCGTTCTGAAATGTGCCAGGTACTTAAGCAGCTTGGTATGTTCGTTGAAACACATCATCACGAAGTGGCGACAGGTAATCAAAATGAGATCGGTACCGGTTGTGATACGTTGGTACGCAAAGCCGATCAAGTGTTGTTATTGAAATACGTGGTGGCGAATGTGGCAGCTGCTTACGGCAAAACTGCAACCTTTATGCCGAAACCATTAGTGGGGGATAACGGCAGTGGTATGCATTGCCATCAATCGATTTCCAAAGACGGTAAAAATATATTTGCTGGTGATGTTTATGCTGGTTTGTCGGAAACCGCTTTGCACTATGTCGGTGGTATCATTAAGCACGCTCGTGCACTGAATGCATTTACTAATTCATCGACCAACAGTTACAAGCGTTTGGTGCCTGGTTTTGAAGCGCCCGTGATGTTGGCTTATGCGGCGCGTAACCGTTCAGCCGCTATTCGTATTCCGCACGTGCCGGAAGAAAAAGGCCGACGTATTGAGGTGCGTTTCCCCGACGCTTGTGGTAATCCGTATTTGGCGTTTGCAGCGATGATGATGGCAGGCCTTGATGGTATTAAAAATAAAATCCATCCAGGTGAGCCAATGGATGCTAACTTATATAACCTACACCCTGATGAAGCGAAAAAAGTACCTCGTGTATGTGGCAATTTAATTGAAGCGGTGAATGCTTTGAGAGAAGATCATCAGTTCTTACTGGAAGGTGGTGTGTTTACAGAAGATTTAATTCAAGGATGGATTGAGCTTAAAAATGAAGAAGTATATCGCCTGTTGGCAACGACACATCCGATTGAGTTCGATTTGTATTACAGTTTATAAAAGTATTTTATTATGAAGATGCATACGGTATTACTGATAGGGGCGCAAGACTTCTCAGGTTTTGAATGTTGGTATCGCTTACCTGAAGTTGATTTGTCACACACGCCATGTTTCTCAATGGTGTCTGAAGCTGACCGCGCAGCGTTTGATGTGGTGTTGGTTGAATATGCGTGGTTGGTTAACCTGAGCACCAAAGACAATATTGAATTTTTTAAAGCCTTTGATCACCAGCCGATTATTGTTCTGTTTGATAGCGTTGAACCGATTGACCGTGAATCATTAATTGCAATTGGCGTGCAAGCTGTTTGGTCCGTAGAAGAATTGAGCCATATAGATTTGGTTGCATTTCTTGAGTGTGGCATAGAGCGCCATCGTCGTTTGCAAGTGTTGGAGGATGAGACGCGTCAGGTTTCAACATTGATTGGCAAGCTTAAAACCATGGATGTGCGCACTACCGATTATGTGTCCGGTGTCACGAAAATATTGGATTCAGAATGGGTTGAGCAAAGCGCTTTAATGCTTAAAAAAGTGCGTGAGCAAAATAGTTATTTGCAGCAAATTGTGCATCATGATGACCTGACAGGCTTAATGACGCGTGATTTATTTAACGAAATTTTCAATACTGCACTATCGCGTGTGCAGCGTAATGCAAAGCAGATAGCTTTATTGTATATGGATATCGATCATTTCAAACAGATCAATGATACCTTCGGTCATCCGGTTGGTGATCAACTGTTGCAACAAGTGTCTCAACGATTACAGCAGACTTTACGTGATGAGGACTTGGTGGCGCGCTTGGGTGGCGATGAATTTGCGATTTTATTAATGGAAATCAGTAACGCTACAGCGGCAGGCTTGGTGGCGCGTAAATTGATGAATGAGTTGAGCCAGAAGTCTTATCAAATTGATGAATTTGAAATCAATGTTTCAGTCAGTATTGGCATCGCTTGTTATCCATTCGCTGGTGACACAGTCGAAGAGTTATCCAAGCATGCGGATATGGCGCTTTACCGTTCAAAACGTGCTGGCCGCAATCGTTATCAATTTTTTACTAATAAGATTAATCGTCAAATGGTAAGGCGAATGACGCTTGAGCGTGAGCTGGAAGGCGCGATTGAGCATGATGAATTCAGTGTGGCATTACAGCCTATTTTTAATCAGGCAGATTCTACATGCCACATGTTGAAGGCCGTTCTGAATTGGAATAATCGTAAATTTGGTCAGGTGTCGTGTAAAGAGTTTTTACCCATAGCGGAACAAAGCCATGTGATGATTGATTTGGGTTATTGGTTGATGAGGCAATTGATTAAGCAGATTGCTGTGTGGCAACAACAAGCAGATCATCCCTCGATAATGCAATACAGTCTGCCTTTATCTGTTTTACAATTAAGTGATCGTCAATTCTTATCTACTTTGCAATCACTGTTGGTGAGTCATAAGGTTAATCCAAATCGACTAATTTTTGAAATTAATCAAGATCAATGGTTGCATGAGCAAGGTGTTAGTATTGAGTTATTACGTCCACTGATAGAGATGGGCTGCGAATTATCAATGGCACGGTTTGGTGAAGGTACCGTCGATTTAGACCGATTAGTAAGTATGCCACTCAAACACGTTTTTGTTGATGCGCACTATATCAATTGTGCTGACGTTAGTGAGCATTCTAAAGTTGATGTGCTGACAGCAATTGCTCATACCATGCAATGGCGATTGATCATCGGCGGGGTACAAAACCTTGAGGAATTAGAGCGTTTGAAGCAGCAGCAAGTTTCAGGTTTTTCATTGCACCACCAGAATTTATTATTAAATCCTAGCTGTGCAAGTGAATTTCTTAGTGAGCCAGCTGATCCTGTTGCTTTGCTTAAGTGATGGCGGCTAATTTTTTTTCAACGCATGTGTTTTTTAACTCAACGTATTGTGGCAAGCCTTGAAGGTAAGGTGGATAGGATTCACCTTCGATTAATGGTTGGATATAGTCGCGACACGCTTGAGTAATATGAAAGCCATTGTCACTGATAAAGTCACGCGGCACCGTTTTTTCTACGTTAGCGACATCTGCTAAGGCGGCTTTACCGACTTTCCATTGATACGGTGAGCTGCTGACACGATCAATCGTTACCATTACATTGTTTTCACCGGCAATAGCCAGTTCAATAGCGGCCTTACCCATGGCATATGCTTGTTCGACATCAGTTTGTGAGGCGATATGTGCAGCAGCACGTTGCAAATAATCTGACACGGCCCAGTGGTATTTAAAGCCTAGATTTTGTTGAATCATATCGGCTAATAAGGGGGCTGCACCGCCGAGTTGTTTATGACCAAAGGCATCCGTGGCACCACTGGCAGTTAAAAAGTCACCGTTTTCATACCGAACACCTTCCGAAGCAACAACCACGCAATAACCGTATTGATCGACACAGCGTTGTACTTCAGCTAAAAATGTGGCTTGGTTAAAAGCAATTTCGGGGAATAAAATAATATGCGGTGCGCTGTCTTCACTTTTTTTGCCTAAGCCTGCAGCGGCAGCAATCCAACCGGTGTGACGACCCATCACTTCTAAAATAAATACTTTAGTAGAAGTAGCTGCCATGCCTTTAACGTCGAGTGCGGCTTCTTGGGTAGAGATCGCTACGTATTTAGCGACTGAACCAAAACCTGGGCAGCAGTCTGTTATAGGCAGATCATTATCAATGGTTTTAGGGATGCCAATGCAGGTCATCGGGTAGCCGAGTTGATCACCGATTTGTGACACTTTATAAGCGGTGTCTTGCGAGTCACCACCACCGTTATAAAAGAAGGTACCAATATCATGTGCTTTAAATACTTCGATTAAGCGCTCGTATTGCGAGCGGTCTTGCTCAATGCTTTTGAGTTTAAAGCGGCAAGTGCCGAAGGCGCTGGCAGGGGTGTGTTTTAGTGCAGCAATCGCTTCGGCTGATTCAAGGCTGGTGTCTATCAGGTTCTCATTTAGCGCACCTAAAATGCCATTTTGTCCGGCATAGACTTTGCCGATTTTACCACTATGGCGACGTGCGGTTTCGATAACACCACAAGCGCTAGCGTTGATGACCGCTGTTGGTCCGCCGGATTGTGCATAAAAGATATTGTTTGCTGACATGTTGTTTTTACCCTTCTTTTTCCCTGTGAAGGCGGCATTATAGCATGCTGCTGGTGGCTGTCATCTGGTGGCTGGTCTGTCAATTTTTCTAATCATAACGACTTATAATATAATAACAAATTTTAATATTACTTTAATCTTGGTTATATAAAATACAAATAGTAATTGAGTGTATAGCCAGTAAAGAGAAGTATTTTATGCGTGCTGAAGCAAAAACTGATACGCCACAAAAACACGCTGTTGTTATAGGTGATGGCCCAGCGGGGCTAGCGACAGCAATCATGTTGATTAAGCGAGGATACAAAGTAACTTTGGTGGGCGAGCGTCAAGGCGAATATACACGAACACAAGTGTTACGATTCGGAGCGGTAGATTTTAGAAATTATGCCGCACTGTTATTTGGTGTTGAGCTAGGGGCTGCTGTTGAACCGGCGGAAGTGGCGCGCTTGACCAGCCAACATATTGCGGCACTAAAAGCAAAGTCATTTGTACGAGCTTCCGACCCCATGCCTGAAGCGGCAAGTGAGCGTCATTATGCCAATCATAATACTCGCCCGCTTGATGGTTTTTTTATAGGTGATGGTGACTTTATTACCATGCAAATAAAGCATATTGAGCAATCGCTGTTCGCGCAATTGAAAAAATTGAGTGCCGCTCATGGTGACAGTTGTGATTTTGTTTACAAAAAAAGGCAGGAAGTTACCAATCCTGATGGCTCGGTGCGTAAAGATTTAGGCGCTGTTCAATCGATCAGTGCTGATGGCGAAATTGTTTTAAAAGATGAGCATGGTGTGGAGCAAGCTATTCGACCAGATTTTATTATACCTGCGGATGGCCGACAAAGCATTAAGACGGGTGTATTGGCGGAAATAAATAGGCATATAGCAGATCCAGAAGACAGATTTAACTTAGTTGACTCAAATTACACCCGTACGCTCAATCCACAACATTCCGTTGGCATATATAATACGAGTGCTGCGGTAAAGTCAGATGTTAAGGCGTTATTGAGTCACCCTTTTTCTGATCAAGCGGTAGATTTAAGAGGCGAACTGGATATACCCACTGAGGCGGAACTGCGAGCGATGGGCTGGATGCATTATGCTGCTCCTGAAAGGCGATTACTGCGAGGTAAAGATGACACGGTATATATGGCGACTGAAACACCGGAGACATTATTAGCCATTGTCGATCCGTTTGAGCGTAATGCAAAGTTGCAACAGTGGCATCGATTGGTGATGCGTTATGAATTACCTGAAAGGATGATTACACCTGAGCTTTTATATGTAAAGGGTGCAGATTACCTTAAACCCGATGAAGATAAGTTAGATGAAATCGAACAAACATTGATAAAGCAAAAAAGGGCTAAGCGGTACTCGCTCAGTGTTGGCGGTTTTGAGGTTGAGGTAGATAAAGAACAACACTTGGATAAATCATTTAGTGTTCTAGGTTCTACGGCAGTATTACCTGTAGGCGATGCATTAGAAAGAGTCACGCATTACCAAACAGCGACAGGACTAGATTCAGCTTTTAAGACAATTTTGGCTTTGCAAGAAGTGTTATTTACTGGTGAACGATCAACACCAGGAAGGCTAATGCGTTATAGTACAGCGATTGATCATCTTCATTTCCAAAAAGATAGCAGTAATAGGCGTCTGCAACGGCTTCGCTCGAATGCAGCGTCAGATGCCAGGCTACAAGTCGCAAGGGAGTTGATAGTCAGCATTGCTGACATAGGTTCAGGCGTTGAAGCTGCTTCAGAAGCAAGCCGAATTGAGGAATTACGGCGCATTATTAATATCATTCATGCGGATCCTAGTATTTGTTTGACGAACATTACACCAGGCCGGAGGCGCACGGCATTCGATGAGGCGGTAGATCGTGGGTGGAATAGTGTCGTAAATATCGCGTTAGATCATGGGCAATTAATCGAACTGCTGCGCGAAAGTCCTAGAGCTACTAATCTTCGGTTTTTGGACGCCATCAAGCATAATCGTTTGTCGATAGATACTATTAAGCGCTTAAACATGACAGGTGATGCGATACATACAACACGGCTTTGCGATGGTATGACGCCACTCATGTACGCCGCAGTGAATGGAAACGAAGAAGTAGCTGAATATTTATTAAGTCAAGGTGCGAACATTGATGCAGTAGATCGCTTAGATAACACGGCATTTAGTTATGCTATTCGAGAGAATAAAGTCTCGTTAAAGCTGATAGAAAAATTATTACCAACGCCTGAAAACATCAATCGACCAGATAGCCGAGGTATCACCCCATTTATGCATGCTGCCGCTAATGGTAATGAAGCAGTGATGTTATATTTGCTGCATGCCAATGTGGAGCCCTTCTATGAATCACTCAGCGGTGGATCGGCTGAAAGTTTTGCGGAATCTGCAGGCCATCAAGCGGCATTCGAGAGCGCATGTAAAAAGTACCTGCAGTATAAATTTAAGCAGATAGCAAAGAAATATAAGGCAGCAACATCGAGCTCTAGCTCGTTGTTTGGCATGAGCATGCCTGACAAGCCACTATTATTTACTGCAGCGTTAGTGTTAGAAAATAGCTCGAATGATGAGGAGCTTAGCTTTTCGCAACTCACCGAAGTGCTCGAGCTTTGCCTTCATTCGTTAGATGCTTCATTTGACACTGTTGAGCTGTTTAAGTTGAGTTTTAAGCTCCCCTTTATAGGGGCTCTTTCGCAAAGTTTTAGTGATTTAGTAAGTCGGTATGCTGACAAACCAGCCGAAGAAATGGATGCTGGAATGGCAGCGGGCACTGAGATGAAGCGCTAATATAAAAAACCAAATAAATACAATGGAATTTGCTGTCCATGCCCCACAAGTATGCCATCAGAAACAATAAAGCCATTTTTTTCATGCTTGATTTGTTCAGCTGTTTTGCTTCGTCCGCCAATTTCAAATACGGTTTCGTCAATCTGAAAATCGCATGTGGGGTGGGTGTTAACTATCAATCCGGCATTCTGTGTCTGATTTAAAAAAAATATTTCTCGCTCTTTGCCGAGTATATCGCTGGTAAAGTGAGGCAGCATATAGGTGAAAATAAAGTTCGTGTTATCTGGGTACAATTTAGTGGGGTGCTTAAATAAAGATTTGCCAAATTTTATTGGAGCACTTGAGCGAATGAGCCCGCTGGTTTGTAATATAGTCAAGTATTCTACTGTATGATCAAAGCTTTTCGAAATAAGACTGGATAGCTTATTAACATTGAGCTCGCCCGGCAAAGAATTGACAACATACTTAAACAACTTTTCTATTATCATTAATGTTGGCGTTTTTAATGATTTAAGTGTCGCAATATCTTCATAAATGACTTTTTGAATAATATTTTCAAAAGCTTGTTTAATTTCAGTTTCTTGACTTAATCGCTTAGTAAAGGGGTGGTAACCAATTCGGCAGTACTTTTTGAATTTTTTAATAGCCCCATCAATTGGTACGGCATTAGCAATGCTAGTATGCTTTTTTAGTAAGTCTTTCAATTCAATGGTTGGTAAAGTGCATTCTTCTGTATACTCAAGATATTCTCTAAACGAAAATCCATTCAGATGATGCAAGGTCACACGGCGTGATAAATCATACTTAGCACTAACGATGTCAATCATTGAGCTACCTGAGAAAAGAATACGGAAGTCTTGGTAAGTATCCGTAATATTTTTCAGTTCCTGAGCCCAGTTAGCATATTTATGGATTTCGTCAACACACAATAGTCGTATATCTGTTTCTTTATGCAGCTGCTCAACTAGCCCAAGCAATGTGGATTCTAAGAAATATATACTATCGGCAGATACATAAAGTGCTTGTTGGTCGCTATTAATGTGCTGATCAACAATATGTAATAAAAACGTTGTTTTGCCTGCACCACGGCCACCGACAATGCCCGTTGCAAAGTTATCAAGCGTTAACTTGCTGAAACATTGTCTAAAATAGAACGGTTGGTTATGAAACTGGCTAAGCAGTTGTTTTTGTAGCTCAAATAAGGCTTGCATATCAATCCTAATAATTCATTTATAAGTGAATTATAGCACAAATAAATTCATTTACAAGTGAATATTATTTTTACCACTTACCGGTCTTTATAAACCGCAAAATCTCATCACGGTTTCCATCGAGTGTAGGAGCTGGGCCAAAGGTGTTGGTGTCATCGAGGCATGATATTTTTATTGGCGTGCCTGGGAATTTGATGCCGGGTAAATAACCGTCTTTAAATTCAGCCACCATGTTACGGTGTTTGAGTTGCGGGAACTCTAACACTTCGTGCATATCATAAATGCGCCCAGCAGGTACGCCTGCGTCAACGCAACGTGCTAACCATTCTTTCGCTGTTTTATGTTGTAAGATATCTATTAAGATATCATCCAAAGCTTCTCTGTTTTGCGCCCGTCCAGCAATACTATTAAAACGGTTATCTTGTGCTAACTCAGGCTGTTCTAATGCATCGCATAACTTTACAAATAACGAGTCATTCGCAACTGCAATATTAAATGGCCGATCCTTGGTAGGGTAAGTATCAAACGGTACCGCCATCGGATGGCGATTACCTATGGCGGTAGGGATGTCACCACTGGCGGTGTATCGATTAACGGCGCTATATAATAGTGACAAAGTGGAATCTAACATTGCGACATCAACTAGGCTGCCTTCACCGGTCATAGCACGATGATACAGTGCCGTGTTGATACCGTATGAAGCAAAGATGCCAGTGACAATATCAGAAATTTCCGTGCCCACTTTGGTGGGTTTTTCTTCTGGGTGACCGGTCAGTGACATGAGCCCTGACAAACCTTGCGCAATTAAATCGTAACAAGCATGTTGCGCGATCGGGCCGGTTAGTCCATAGCCTGAAATCGCAGCGTAAATGAGTTCGGGGTGTTGTTGATGCAGTGTGTCCCAACCCAGTCCTAATTTTTCCATGACACCCGGTCTAAAATTTTCAACTAACACATCTGCCTTTGGTAATAATTCGTCTAGTATTTTTCGGTCGTTAGCATTTTTTAAATCTAATGCGATACTTTTTTTATCATGATTGAATACTGCATTATAAGTCGAAACATCATCCTTGAAAGGTGCGGAGCTACGTGTGTCATCACCACTGCCGGGTCGTTCAATTTTAATAATTGTCGCACCCAAGTTGCTGAGTAACATGGTGCAGTATGGGCCGGATACGGCGCGGGTAAGATCTAAAACGGTGATGCCTTTGAGTGGCGCCTTGCTCATTTCGTGTCCTTTATAAAGAGTGAATACCTAGATAAGTATAAGAGATGCTGTGCAATTAATGTGCGAGCAATTAAGTCATTGAAAATAATATGTAAAGTGCGGTTACTAAGCATTTATCCACAGCCTCATTCAGTTTTTCTGTGAATTAATCGTTAGTTCGGTTACACTGTTCGCCATGCAAGCTTCAATGGAAAAATTATTAAAAGGTTATCGTACTTTCAGGCAACAATATGCTGAAGGGGCGACTTCATTAATGCAGCAATTGTCTGAACACGGCCAACAACCTGAAACTATGGTGATAGCGTGTAGCGATTCGCGGGTTGATCCTGCTTTAATTTTACAAACACAACCCGGCGATTTGTTTATGGTACGCAATGTGGCAAATATTGTACCGCCGTATGAGGTCGATAGTAGTTTTCATGGTACCAGTGCGGCACTGGAGTTTGGTATTTGTTATTTGAATGTCAAGCACCTGATTATTTTGGGTCACAGTCAATGCGGTGGTATACAAGCTTTATTGCATGGCGCTAATCCAAAGCAAGATGACTTTATTAGTCATTGGGTGTCGGTGATAGGTGAGCATGATCATGAAGCCGATGTTGATCATTGTTCGCGTCATGCTTTAACGCATTCCTATAATAACTGCATGACCTTTCCATGGATTAAATCACGCGTTGAACAAAAGCAACTGGCGATACACCGCTGGTTTTTTGATATCAAAGCGGGTGAAATTTCAGTGTATGATGCTGAAAAAAATCAGTACAGCCCGCTAAAATAGCAAACCACAATCACTTGTTTTTGTGCACGTATCTTACCAGGAGGCTATTCCCGCTTAACTTTGCGCGTGGGGGATTGTTAAGGGGGAGCGTGTGTTCGCTCCCCTTTAACAGTGCACAATCACTTGTTTTTGTGCACGTATCTTACCAGGAGGCTATTCCCGCTTACTTAAGCGGGAATAGCCGAAAACTTTGACATCCCCTTGTTGGCGAAATATCATGATGGCTTCGCTTGACCAATACAGGATGTAGAGCCATTAAATTCACAACTTTTAAATCTTTTTTTGTTCCTGCTTGCATGGCTGCTGTGCTGGCTTATTCGCCAACAGTATTTGGTGGCGGTGTGGAAGTACCAATGCAAGGACATTTCTATTCCGCATTGAACGTAGGGGTGATGCAGGCCACTTTTGATATCAATGACAATATGCTCGATAATGCTTTTCCCTCTAATATTTCTACCGATGCCAATCAGCAAGCTTTTAGTGGTGGTATAGCCGTAGGTTATCTATCACCTTTTTGTTCACAATTTATATGGGGCGTTGAGCTGTCTACCGCTGCTGCCACTGGCTCGGCTTATATGCAAGATGCGAGTACACAAATCAGTGAAAATGTGGCATCTCGGTTTGCGATTGATATGGATGTGATCGCGGGCTTGCATTTATCGGAACGATCCAATGCCTATGTCAAGTTAGGGCCTTCGACTGCCTATGTGCAAGATACGGTGCGCTCACCGGTTGGTTTTGCTGCTACTTATACCGATACCAATCGCAATCAATTTTTAGCTGGGCTAAATTTTGGCATAGGGGTATCGCACAGTGTGTTATCTTCGCTATATCTATTTGCTGAATACAATTTTCATCATTACCCACAAACGCAATTGCCGAATTTTAGTAATTATGCGGCGACGTATAGTCATGATATTGAATTAACCAGTAACACATTGTCGGTGGGTATCGGTACAAACTTTTAAGCTCTCTCCGCTTGAGTGAGCGGGAATAGCTTCCTGGTAAGATCCCCACGCGTAAAGTTAAGCGGGAATAGTTGCAAACAATGGACAAAGGTTGAAAATTGATGATGACGCTGAAGCACTACGGGCCAATGGCAGCAATCATGACATTGCTGTGTTGTCATAACTATGCGGCTCCCTTGCGGCTCAATCAAAAAATACGTGGTAATGAATATTGGCCTGCTAGCAGTTTACCAAGTCATGATCACAAGCACATGCATACTAACTACGTTGCTTTTAAACCTAGTCATAGCGGTGGTAGCTATTCGGTTGGTGAAACCCCTGGTTCATTGGCTTGTGTCTACGGATTGACAGCGATCACCCCAGGCTGCTCGATAGCCAGTGCTACGCAAGTGGTAACGCGTGGTGATAATTCTAAAGTGATTGGTATTGTCGATGCTTTTGATAATCCGCAAGCCAGCAACAATTTGCATACTTTTTCACTCAACTATGGCTTGCCCGATTGCACCACGACCAATGGTTGTTTAACCATCGTATATGCCGGTGGTACAAGGCCAAAATTTAATTACGGTTGGGCGGTTGAGTCATCATTAGACATTGAAATGGCACACGCCATGGCGCCCAATACGCGAATTATTTTGGTAGAAGCCGTTGATAATTCTAATGCCAATTTGTATGCGGCGGAAGATGTGGCAAGTAATCTCGTCAGTGCGCAAGGCGGTGGTGAAGTGTCGAATAGCTGGGGAGGTTCAGAGTTTGCCAGCGAATTATCTGATGACAGTCACTTTCAAACACCGGGTATTATTTATTTTGCCTCTACCGGTGACTTTTCTGCGCCCGTAGAATATCCCGGTGCATCACCGTTCGTTGTTGCTGCTGGAGGCACATCGATTATTCGTGATAGCAGCGGTTTGGTGACTAAAGAAACGGCTTGGAATCGTAAGGTGGCTTCATCGCCCACGCCGAATGGGCTTGAAGGTGGGGCTGGTGGTCCGAGTATTTATGAACCGCGACCTGATTCTCAGCGGTTTGTTGCTAATCGAACTGGTAGCACACGCGGCACACCTGATATGGCTTTTGATGCAAACCCCGCGACAGGGGTGTGGATCTATGATGCCAACACGGGTGGGACGATTTGTAATGGTTGGTGCATTATTGGTGGTACTAGTGTGTCGTCGCCTGCGTTAGCAGGTATTTTTAATGCGGCTGGTCCGTACGATAATCGGTCAACGCAGCTAGAGCTGCAATACGTTTATTATCTGTATAAAACGCGTGCGTCGACAGATTGGTTTGATGTGACTGAAGGCAATAATGGTTATCCAGCCTTATCACACTATGATTTTGATACTGGGCTCGGCTCACCTCGCGGCTATGCTGGTCTCTGACTGTGAGCAGCGGTGCAAGCTTCAATTCATCGGTTTGTTGAAGTAACACGATATGTTAGCATGTCGGCAATGATGACTAACGAGTGCACAACATGACAAAACGTATTCATATCCTTGGTATCTGCGGCACATTTATGGGCGGTTTGGCTCAACTAGCCGTTCAAGCAGGCTTTGAAGTGACCGGTTCCGATGAAAATGTGTATCCGCCGATGTCGGATCGACTGCGTGAATTGGGTATTACTTTATATGAAGGCTATGACGTAAAACACCTGCAGCCAGCACCGGACTGTGTCATCGTCGGTAATGTGATGTCGCGAGGTAATCCCTGTATTGAATATGTTTTGGCTGAACAAATCCCTTATGCTTCGGGGCCGCGTTGGTTATATGAAAATATTTTAGTGAAACGTCAAGTGATTGCTATCGCAGGTACACACGGTAAAACCACCACAACTGCTTTATTGGTCTGGCTATTAAAACAATCCGGCATTGATTGCGGTTATTTAATTGGCGGTGTCGCACAAGGTTTAGAGCATTCAGCACACCTGGGTAAAGATCAGCCGTTTGTTATTGAGGCAGATGAATACGACAGTGCGTTTTTTGATAAGCGTTCGAAATTTTTACATTATCACCCCAATGTATTGCTATTTAATAATCTCGAATTTGATCATGCCGATATTTTTGCCAATCTTGATGCGATTAAATGGCAGTTTCATATTTTGTTACGGACGATTCCACAGAATGGTTTGATAATTCATCCTGAAGAGGATGACGAGGTATTGTCAGTATTGGATAGTGGTTGTTGGACACCAACAATCGGATGGGGACAGCAACAAGGTGACGTGCGTTGGCAACTACTGAACGATGATGGCACCGCTTTTGCGTTTACTCAGGGTGATAAAACACTGGATATTGAGTGGTCAATGATTGGCGAGCACAATGTCAAAAATGCTACAGCGGCTATTATTGCCGCACGCCATTTAGGTGTTAATGATGAGCAATTAAAATCAGCATTTAAACAATTCCCGGGCATTAAGCGTCGCTTAGAGCAAATTGCTTGCTTACATGACATTAAAATCTATGATGACTTTGCTCATCACCCTACCGCGGTGGCTTATACATTGGCTGCGATGCGTGCTAAAGCTAAAAATGATGAACGTGTGATTGCTGTGATTGAGTTTGCCTCACACACCATGCGCTCCGGTCATCACCAAGATAGGTTGCAGGGACTATTTGACGATGCGGATGCCACTTTTATGCTAGCACCGAAAGCAGCTGACTGGGATACGCAGTCTTGGACGGAGTCTTATAAAGGTAAATCGTGTGTTGCTGCAGATATTGATAGTTTAATTGACTCGATAGTGAACACAGTGCAGCCGGGTGATCATGTTGTGATCATGAGTAACCGTTCATTTGCTGGAATCTATCAAACGTTGCAAGAACACTTAGCATCGGCCTAGCTTATTTCTGGCTGGCTAGAATAGTCTCATTGTTTTATGATAACTGCAGCTAGGCATGGTGGGGGTAAGTCTCGCGCGCATCATGCCTAGCATGTTGAGTTGCTTAAACATATTTGTAATATTAAGGAGATAAAGGGATGTTAATTTCACGGGTGATACTGTGTAGTTTATTAGGATTAATAGCAAATCTAGGCATAGCGCAACGCTCATTTTTAGTGGCACCAACACATGTAAATATCGACTTAACGCATCGAAAAATTCAGACCTTCATTGTGTCAAATACGGGCGATGACCGTGTGCATATTAAAATCAAACCCATTTTTATGCCTGTGGCATCACGCAGTTTACAATTGGGTAAAGCACTATTTCCTCAAAAAGAAAAGTCCTATGATTTATCCTCTTACATTATCGTGAGCCCTCGTGCTTTGTCGTTGTCGCCCGGTGAAGAGCGCGAAGTGCGTATGTCAATTAGTCCGCCACATAATTTACCTTCGGGGGCATACCGTTCACATTTATTGTTTCATATGATTCATGCGAATAAACGCCCGATAGCTGCTACGGGGAGTGGTAGCAAAAAAACAATTAAATTTAATCTTAATATGATGATGGAGATGGCAATTAGTATTTATGGTACTAAGGGCAGTGGCGATGCCAAGCTAGCGTTCCAATGCCGACGTTTAAAGGATGGTAATTTGAATATTGCCGCTACGAATGCGAGTCCATGGCGTTTTGAGGGCACATTAAATGTGTCACCACTAGCGCAACATAAAACCGATGTACCTGTTGATTTAGTGTTGTTACGTGATAGTAAGCGTGAATTACAAACAAAAATACATGCCAGTGCTAAGCAATATATCTTACATTGGAAGGCTGATCCTCCTTATCAAGGTGCTGGGAAGACGGTTTGTAACCTGAGTTAATTCATGATGAAGCGGTGGTTGCTGTGTGCTGTAATGTTAATGATAGCGCCTTGGGTTGCCGCGAAACCGATCCAGTTGCAAAGTGAAGACATTGCACTATTTATTTCACAAGACTTGCAGAGTCAATTTTACGCCGTAAAAATGAATCAGCATGAGCAACCGTACCTTAATGTTGAGAATATTTTACAGCAGTGGTTTGGCTTGCGCTCGCATTGTGATGTATCCGCTTTACGTTGTACTGCATTAATTCCACCGGATGGCATTGTGGCTGTGCTAGATGGTAAGAAAAAGCAGCTTGTTTATGGCAAAACTATTCAACAATTACCACCGAATGCTCTTGTTCAAATAGATGGTAAGCTATGGTTAAGTTATGCCGCCATGGTGCGGTGGTTGCCATTGAATGCGCAGTGGAATTTACAACAATACAGTTTGCAATTGATGCCGCAATTTGTGTTACCAAAGGAAGTGCAGCATCGGCATGACTTAGCAATTAAGCGTGAAAAGTTATTAAAACGTCAACAAAGTCAATTTGAACATACTCCTGTTGATTTACCGAAAGACCCGTGGAGTCTAGAGAGTCGTTACCGTTTTGATTATGCGGTGGATGAAAATTTACATTCGCAGTTAGGTGTGAGCACCGAAACCAATCTTGATGTGTTTAAAGGTACGTTATACGTCAATGGTAATGCGGGCTATGATTTGCCTCGCTCAGAAACGGATGCCATTTATTGGAATTACAGTGTCACTAAACCCGGGCAAGTGCATTTATTGCGAGTGGGTCACACTGAAACTGAAAATACTTTGCTGTTACCTTATTTGGTGTTAAAGCGTTCGATTGAATTTGAACGCTTAAAACCAGCGCAAGGTGGGGGTGGTGGCTTTCAATATGTGGGCCGTGCCATGCCAGCGTCTGAGGTTGATGTATATCGTAACGGCGTGTTACTAACCACGCAGATTGCAGGCAGTAGTGGTGGTTATGTGATTGATACTCCTTCGGCTATTCAAGGTGATATTTTTACGATTAAAATTTATAACCGAGACGGCACACATCAACAAAAAGATATTGTGATTGCAAATGATTATGGTTTGATACTGGCACATAAAAATTTCGACGTGCAAGGCGTCGTAGGTCAGATTGATCAAGGTGATACACCGCGTTATGTGCATTTGGATTGGCGTTATGGATTTTTTAATAGTGCTACCTTGGGTGCGCATCTGTTAGAGCTTCCCAATGGTACTAATACCAGTTCTGGTGCCGGTATGATTGATTTAGCGTGGCGTCCGAAGTCGTGGGTAGATGTGATTGCTGAAACGCTGCGCTATAGCACAGATACTGATTATTCTGCACAAAGCAATATTACTTATTTTGATAGACACAATATCCGTTTGCAAATTAATCATATTAATAATGACAGCCCACTGGTTTATATGCGTACGTTAACCCCAGCCAATACATTGATCAGTAATCTGATTAATTCGGATCAAAGCTGGTCGGTAGAAGATATATATAATCGTGATTCTTGGCGCTTTGCTAGCAAGTACACCAATGATATTGGCGGGAATACGCTGAGTGAAGATATCACCGGTAATTTTAATCAACAGTGGTCTACCACAGCGAATGCGGGTTACAGTTGGAATCAAGATGATAATGCGAATAATACGTTTGCTTTATTGACGCTCGATTACCGCATGACTTCGGCACAGTTAATTGAGGTGAGTCATGCTTGGCAGTCTTCAAATGTAGGTCAAAGTTTTGTGATGTATCGCTTGCAAGGTAATGGTGATACGCAGTGGGATACCAATGTAGGCTTGCTCATTCCTAATCACGGCAAAATAACATTTTCTGGAACCTTATCTTACCGTGCTCGCCACCACTGGTTGTTGTCAGCCACTTTTGATAACGACACGATCAATGCGGTATTGTCGTTCCAAGGGATTTTTGGTACCGGTTATCGTTATCGTCATTATAAAGATTTTGGTACCGGTAGTGTCACGGGTTATGTGAGAGCGCCAAGCCGTGATGCTAAGCATAAACAAGGAATACCATTGGCAGGTGTGCGCGTATCAGTGGGTAGTGACTTTGCAATTACTGATAAACAAGGGCATTACTTTATTGCTGGTGTACCAGTTGAAGAAAAGCTACGTGTTAAAGTGGATGATAAAACACTCACGGCAGATTATATGTTGCCTGATCAAGTAGAGGTGGCGCAACTAAGGCCAGGCACAATTATTCATTATAATCCGCGAATTGAATGGGCGGGTGGTATCGATGGGCAGGTGTTATCAGATGTGGCTATTCCTAAAGACACTAAGATCATTGCATTGAATAAAAAAACTGGCGAACAAATGGCTGAAACTACAGTTGAGGCAGATGGCTTTTTTGTTTTCAATCAATTGGCCGTAGGTGATTATAAATTGGTGTTGCAAGATAAAAATGCCAAGCCACAAAAGGTTATTAAACAAGTTAGCATACCGATGACTACAGATTGGTTATCTGATGTGCAGTTAGTGGTGCACGGTGCACCGAAGGGAGGACATCATGGCTTGGCGTAAATGGGTTGGTGTGATTTTTGGGTTATTGCTATTTGTTCCATCGGTCTATGCCATTCAAACACTGGTGTTAAGTTTGAAAAAACCACAAATAATCGTGGTGCACGGATTAAATTTTGGTTCGTATGTGGCTGGCGGTGCGTTGCAAGCAGTGGTCAAACCGTCAGCAGAAGGTGCAGCCGTATTTAACTTGCGTGGTGAGGCTAATGCACGCTTTCAATTGCTGATTGTTGGTAATCAAATTCAAGTCACTAATCAAACGGAACATGGCCAAATCACTATCAATCATTTTCGTTTTGGTGGTAATGTTTCCATTGATGGTAAGGGTCGGTTTGATCCACGTGGAGAATTAAATAATGTTCGCATAGGGGCGGTGGCTCAGCTAAATCGCCAAGCGCAACCTGGTCAATATAATGGCAAAAGTATTGTTCGTATTACTTATTTTTAATTGATTTTATTTTGTTCAGCCTTAATGGTGCGCACAATCGAGCTTAAACCCGCTGTGGCTAAGGGGTTTTGTATTCGTCTTGCTGTGTATTGATCGCTATTTTTGTAAAGAGCATACTCATGTTTTCATTTTGCTCAAGGAGGAAATAGCGATGAGAAACTTCAAAAAAATGCTGGTAACCAGTTGCGTCTTAGCAACGCTTGCTGCTACATCCGGTTATGCTGCCAAGCCTGGTAGTTTTGGTGAAACCAATTTTAATGCATCGTTGGTATTGTATTCGTCAATTAAAGTCCAAAAGGTAGCTGATTTGAACTTTGGTGATGTGTTAATGGGCGGCGCTAAAAATGTTGTGGTTAACTCAAAAAGTGCTGGTGTTGCTAAGTTTACTGCTAGTGGTGATCGTAATGCGCGGATTACGGCTGGTGTGGTTGAAAAATCCATTAAAATTTCCAATGGTGGCAAAGGTGCTAAGAATGAAATAGTGGTTGATGATTGGAACTATGGTGGGAACGTTGATGGTGCAGGTAAAGGTCAATTTAATGTTAATGGCACACTGGATGATATCCGAGTAGGTGGCGTATCACATGTGAATGCGAATTCTGAATATGGCAGTTACAGTGGCACGGCTACATTACGTGTGACTTATGTTTGAGTTTTTTCGGCTATAAAAAAAGGAGCGCTATGCGCTCCTTTTTAAATGAGTGGCATTATCTTTTTTCTTGTTGCTTTCCTTTTGTCTCTTTGCGTTGTTGATAAACGCCAGATTCTTGTAATTTATTGGCTAGGTCAGTCATAACACCATACATTTGTAAAAATCCCTGCGGTGTAATGATCATTTCTTGCACGATTTCGGTGAGCGGTTCCTTAGGGTTATCCTTATTATGTTCTAATCGTACTAAATCTGCGCGAATTAATCCGCCGAGAAAAGAGGCTGCTCCCATACCATCGATCAGTAACTCCTCTTTTTTGATACCGTTTCTATGAGTTGTCATGTGTGTAACCCTCTATTAACTTAAGTATGAGCTTAATATAGTACATCAATTGACCAGGAGCCTTTAGGTTGTTGCGATGACGGCGTGATTATCTCCATGGTTGAAGTTCTGATTGCAAAACAGAGCGTTAAAACTTTGTATTTTTATCAGGTAGCACCTAAACTATTTCTGTAACCTTTTGATTTTACTTTTTAACGGGGTAAGCTTAATGAGTGATACCACTCCACATAATGAGACTGCTCATGACATGAAAAGCTCTGCATTACTTGATTGCCTTATTGATCTTACTTTTTTTTACGAACGCCGAAAAACCAAATCAGCATTAACGGCGGGATTACCGTTAAAAGAAAATATTTTACCACCAGATTTATTTCAGAAAGCCGCACAACGAGCAGATTTTCTGACTAAAATTGTTCGGGTGAAGTTTGATGATATTCACCAAAAGTTGTTGCCCTGTGTTGTTTTTTTAAATGAGCAAGATTCATATGTATTACTAGCAAAAATTGAAGAAAAAACAGCTACCATCATTAAAAATCAGCAAGAACATGTAATACCTCTAGAGATGCTTAAGCAACAATACGGCAAACAGATTATTTTAGTAAGACCAAAAATTTTTACCGCTAACGCTGAAACGCCACAAAAGCTAAGTTTTTTTGATATCGGTTGGTTATGGCCGGCTTTAAAAGGTTCGTGGTCAATATATGCTGAAGTGCTATTTGCAACATTCTTTATTAATGTGTTGGTACTTGCGATGCCTCTTTTTGTTATGAATGTTTATGATAGAGTAGTGCCAAATACTGCTATAGCAACATTATGGGTACTAGCCTTGGGGGTAGTGTTTGTGCTTGCGTTCGACTTTATATTAAAAACGTTACGAACGCGTTTTATTGATACCGCAGCGCACAGTGTTGATACTGAATTATCCGGAAAAATCTTTGAGCATGTATTAGGAATTAAAATGAAGGATCGCCCAAATTCAACTGGGTATCTGGTTAATACGGTGCAAGGATATGAAACTTTCCGAGAATTTATGGCATCATTTTCGGTGACCATCTTAATTGATTTTCCTTTCACGCTATTATTTATTGTCTTTATTGGTTTGATTGGTGGCAGCTTATTTTTAGTACCGCTTTTGTTAATGCCAGCTATATTGATTGTGAGTTATTTGATTCAAAAACCACTGGTAAATGCTGTCAACAAAAACTTTGAAATATCGGGTGCTAAACAGCAAACACTAGTAGAAACTATGTCTGGCATAAGTACAGTCAAAGCGCAAAATGCTGAATCCAGTACACAAAGGCGGTGGGACCACATGGTTGCATTTGCTTCTTTTTTGAATATGCGAATAAAGTTTCTGAACTCCTTAGCGATTAACTTTTCAACGTTTGCTCAGTTTCTTGGTAGTGTTTTAATTGTTATTTTTGGTGTATACAAAATTGCAGACAATGAACTAAGCATGGGCGCGCTGATTGCTTGTACTATTTTAGCGGGTCGTGCTCTTGCACCGATTGCTCAAGTGGTTGGCTATATAATGCGTTACTATCAAGCACTCACGAGTTTACAATCGGTAGATAGGATGATGAAACTACCTATCGAGAGACCTACAGAGAAAAAATTTCTCTACCCCGATGAAATAGATATGACGATCAAATGCAGTCACGTCACCTTGCGGTATGCTGGTGCTAAAATGGATTCGTTAATAGATGTTAATTTGGAAATTAAACCAGGTGAAAAAATCGGCCTGGTAGGTCGTGTTGGTTCTGGAAAAAGTTCATTATTAAAAGCATTGATTGGTTTTTATGAGCCTAATGAAGGTAAGGTCTATTGGGGTGGGAACGATATTCAGCAATTGGATCCAATGGAGGTGAGATCTAAGTTGGGTTATGTCACACAAGAGCCTGAACTGTTTAGTGGTTCTATTAAAGATAATGTGGTTTTAGGCAATCCCAATGCTAGTGATGATGAAATATTGCATGCTATTAAATTAGCCGGTGTTAAAGAAATGATTGATCGCCACGCAGATGGCATTGAAATGCAAGTAGGTGAGCGTGGAAAAAATCTTTCAGGTGGTCAGCGTCAATCAGTGATAGTTGCACAAGCATTGTTGCAAAACCCAAAAATTTTAGTATTTGATGAGCCCACAGCATCGATGGATGAGCTTAGTGAAAAATGGTTTTGTGAAAAAATTAGAGGCTTTATGGGCGATAGAACATTGTTATTATCTACACACAAGGCCAGTATGTTGAGTTTGGTTGATCGTCTTATTGTCATGGACCATGGCAAGGTGGCAGCCGATGGGCCTAAAGATGAAGTATTAAAGGCTTTGCACGAACGATCTATAAAAGTGCAAAAAAATGAAGATTAATCATTTAAAAAAGATATGAATAATGATGTGGAAGAAATTAACTAAATTGATAAAGTGGAAAAAAAGAACACTCGCTGATGAGTTCATGGAGGGCTTTTCTTCGGATCCGAGCAATATTGGTCGCTCACGTCATTACTTGTTAATAGGTTGTTTGTTGCTTATTTGTATTTTATTTCTTTGGGCGTTCTTTGCTGAAATTGATGTTGTCACAAGTGGGCAGGGTAAGGTAATACCTTCAGGTAAAGTTCAAGTAATCCAGCATCTTGAAGGGGGTATTGTCAGCAAAATGCTTATTCGAGAGGGTGATAAAGTTAAAAAAGGACAGACTTTGGCAGTGATTGATGATATCAATTACACGTCATTGTATAAAAATGGTTTATTAAAAACAGCCGCATTAAAAGCTCGAGTAGCGCGCTTAGCCGCGGAGGCGAATGGAACGCCATTTGATCCAAAACATCAATTTTCAGATGAATTTAAACGCTTTTTAGTTAGTGAGAAAAGAGCTTATGAGGCGAATCAGCGTTTATTGAATAATCGTATTCAATCTTATAAACATCAACTAAAACAACGTCAAGAAGAGCTAGAAGGTTTAGAGGCGCGTAAAAAGAAATTATTGGCCAGTTTGAAAATTGTTGATGAAGAATATGGTATGACTAAGCGGCTTCATGAGCAAGGTGCCGCGGCACGCGTTGAAGTTTTGCGGTTGCAACGGCAACAGCAAGAGTTAAAGGGTGATTTGGATGAACTCAAGCAAAATGCTGATCGTACAGATTCGTCAATACTTGAAGCTATTAACAGAGTTAAAGAATCCAGAGTTGAGTTTCGCAGTCATGCTATAAGGGATTTGGTGCTCACAAAAGCAGAGCTCGCATCGCAGGAAGAAACTAATATCACTTTGCGTGATCGATCCACCAGAACGTCATTGAAATCACCAGTCAATGGTATAGTGCATGTGATTTATATTAATACGATTGGTGGGATTGTTAGGCCGGGTGAAAAAATCTTGGAGATAGTGCCATCTGATGACACACTACTGGTTGAAGCAAAAATCAAACCGAGAGATATCGCCTTTATTCACCCAGGCCAAAAAGCAACGATTAGTTTAACGGCTTATGATTTTATAACCTATGGTGGCTTGCAAGGCATTGTAAAGCATATTAGCGCTGATACTATTACTGACCCTGAGGATAATCAAACTTACTATTTGATTAAAGTCAAAACAGATAAGGATCATCTTGGCACAAAAGAAAAACCTTTACCCATTATTGCAGGCATGACTGCAGAGGTAGATATTTTAACTGGCAAAAAAACCATTTTAAATTATATATTAAAGCCATTGCAGCGCGGGTCCCAAAAAGCATTGCGAGAACGTTAAGGTTTTATTATCCCTATTGTTCTAACCAATTGATCTCAAGAGTAGAATCTTATATCCATACTATAATTATATCCATATTGAAATGTATATATAAAATGAGTGTGGTGATATAGATATGGGTATTGGCGCAAAATCATTCAGTAGTGCAAATGATATCTCCAGTCCAGTGAGCCGTGACATGATGGGTTTTCGTGATGAAAATACCATTAGCATTGAAGCCGCTCCTGATTTTTCAAAACAAAGCCTCGTAAGTGTTGTAAGCAAACAGGCGTATGATTCATATCAGCCTGCTATTGCGGTGAATACAGAGATATTTAATAACGCCGTACCTGATTCATACTACATTGGTGTTCAAGGACCAAGAATTGCAACAGTGACGGATACGCTTAATGCTGCCTTTGGTCAATCCGTACGTGCGAGTACATTAGGTGTTAGCACAAAAGGCGGTCTTACTAACGCATTCAATTCGTCATTATTTGCAGTGAGCTTCGCTTATCAAGCTACGGGGTTTAGTAAGTCGACAGAACAGCTTGCTATCGAGTCTGCTAATTTAACAGCCAAAGCTCAGACTGTTTTCAACTCTGGAAAGATTGATTCATCGGAGTTTATGAAAGAGGCTATCAATAGCACGCCCACTGAAACTATTTCATATGTGTCAGAAGCACTTCCATTTGCAGAAATATTGACTCCCGCTGAGGTAGCAGCGCCAGTTGAGTTTGTAAGCGAACCATTGAATGACATAGTTACTGAACCTGTCGTTAGTGTTGAAGTTGAACCCATACAGGAAACAGTTGTTGAGTCAGGTTTGCTTGTATCAATTCGCGCAGCTGTTATTGTTGCTGAAGTCAATGATGCCCCCATCGTTAGCAGTAGCACTAACTTTACCAGCATTACTGAGGATCAAACCAATCACTCTGGCCAATTCATATCTGATATAGTCAGCATCACGGACGCTGATAGTGGTGCTTCATCTGGTATCGCGGTGCACACGATTGATAGTGGTAATGGTGCATGGCAATACTCCCTTGATAGTGGCAGCACGTGGACGGCAATTATTAATGTAAGCACTAGCAATGCTTTATTATTAGGTTCGAATGATAAATTACGTTTTGTACCTGATGGTGACAATTCGGACTCGGGGAATGTGCAATTCTATGGTTGGGATCAAACTTCTGGTGTAGCTGGTGCAACTGTAGATGCTAGTACACGCGGTGGTAGTACAGCATTTAGCACAGATAGTGATACATCAAGCATTACCGTGACAGCGGTAAATGATGCTCCTACCATTTCAAGTAGTATTAATTTCACAACCATTACTGAAGATCAAACTTCGAATGCCGGTAATGATGTATCAGACCTTGCCAGTATTGCCGATGTTGATAGCGGTGCCTCATCCGGTATCGCTGTGCATACATTAGATAGCAGTAATGGTACATGGCAATACTCCACTGATAGCGGTAGCACCTGGACTGCAGTAGGGCAAGTGAGTGAGAGCAATGCCTTGCTGTTAGCATCAACAGACAAGCTGCGCTTTGTGCCCGATGGTAATAATGCCGATAGCGCCGATGTAGACTTTTATGCATGGGATCAGACTTCCGGCGCGGCTGGCACAAAAGTGGATGCTAGCACGCGTGGTGACACGACAGCATTTAGTACGGGCACAGAAAATTCATCCATTACCGTGTCAGCGGTTAATGATGCGCCAACGATTTCAAGTAGTTCTAACTTTACAGCCATCACCGAAGATGCCACCGCCAATGCCGGTAATGATGTCTCTGATCTTGTTTCAATCAGTGATGTTGATAGCGGTGCTTCATCCGGTATCGCAGTGCACACGGTCGATAGCAGTAATGGTATATGGCAGTATTCCACTGACTCAGGTTCTAGCTGGATTGCCGTGGGGCAAGTGAGCACGAGTAATGCACTGCTATTAGCATCAACTGACAAGCTTCGCTTTGTGCCTGACGGTAATAATGCTGATAGCGCTGATGTAGACTTTTATGCATGGGATCAAACTTCCGGCGCGGCTGGCACAAAAGTGGATGCTAGCACGCGTGGTGACACGACAGCATTTAGTACGGGCACAGAAAATTCATCCATTACCGTGTCAGCGGTTAATGATGCTCCTACCATTTCAAGTAGTAGTAATTTCACAACCATTACTGAAGATCAAACTACCAATGCCGGTAATGATGTATCAGACCTTGCCAGTATTGCTGATGTTGATAGTGGCGCATCAAGCGGTATCGCGGTGCATACAATAGATAGCAGTAACGGTACATGGCAATATTCCACTGACTCAGGTTCTAGCTGGATTGCCGTGGGTCAAGTGAGCACGAGTAATGCGCTGCTATTAGCATCAACTGACAAGCTGCGCTTTGTACCTGACGGTAATAATGCCGATAGCGCCGATGTAGACTTTTATGCATGGGATCAGACTTCCGGCGCGGCTGGCACAAAAGTGGATGCTAGCACGCGTGGTGACACGACAGCATTTAGTACGGGCACAGAAAATTCATCCATTACCGTGTCAGCGGTTAATGATGCGCCAACGATTTCAAGTAGTTCTAACTTTACAGCCATCACCGAAGATGCCACCGCCAATGCCGGTAATGATGTCTCTGATCTTGTTTCAATCAGTGATGTTGATAGCGGTGCTTCATCCGGTATCGCAGTGCACACGGTCGATAGCAGTAATGGTATATGGCAGTATTCCACTGACTCAGGTTCTAGCTGGATTGCCGTGGGGCAAGTGAGCACGAGTAATGCACTGCTATTAGCATCAACTGACAAGCTTCGCTTTGTGCCTGACGGTAATAATGCTGATAGCGCTGATGTAGACTTTTATGCATGGGATCAAACTTCCGGCGCGGCTGGCACAAAAGTGGATGCTAGCACGCGTGGTGACACGACAGCGTTTAGCTCAGGCACAGAAAATTCATCCATTTCCGTATCAGCGGTAAATGATGCGCCTACAATTTCAAGTAGTAGTAATTTCACAGCCATCACCGAAGATGCCACCACCAATGCGG
>JARGOB010000023.1 GCA_029212925.1 Coxiellaceae bacterium
GAGGCAGCTATTAATCCTAATTAAAAATGTGTCCGGGTAAGTGTTGACACATCATTCCCACATCATAGCTCAACAAAAAAGTTGATCGTGTGCAATCAGAAACTGAAATATTAATCAGTAATTCATTATCGTAATAAGCTTGAGAGAGGTACTCAACGGTGGCTTGTCGCACCATCCAGCCAACGTTGCCTTCAATAGCAATCTCTGAGCAACCTGGATTAATCGATAGTAGCCACCTCATTCGCGCTTCTTGAAGAACGGTTAATACTGAATCATTACCTAAATGATTACCATAATTCAAATGGCTTAATAATACATTAATGCTTGTTGAATAGACTTTTACTTTTTTCATTTATATAAACAACCGTGGATCGATATTGAAACGTTTGCTCAGCGCCTGAATATGCGCGAGGGTCAATTGTCGTTTGTTGTTAAGGATTTTAGAGACAAGTGATTTAGAGCCAATTTCCGGTAAATCGCTTACACCCAAACCATGCTGCTCCATTAGCACCTTCAACACGGCAACTCCTGAGTTAAGCGACTTAAGCTGCTTATTAAATGCTTGAAATTCATTTGCTTTATTTTCCCAGCGCTCAATACTAACGGATAACACCTCAATTAACAGTTTGTTATTGTCATAATCTTCAATCAGGTCATCCATCAAACTCAAAGCTTGTTGATAGTCATTTTTCGTACGAATACGACTAATAAAGCTAGCCTCATTAAACAATGCATCAGCCTTTCTTTTAATCATTGCGAAGCTCATTTTATTTATCTCCACATTTAGCATATCTTTCACATAGTTTATCGTATTCTGCATGATTAACGATATGCTTAACATACATACGCATACCTCGAAATTCTACAAAAGCTATTAATCTTAAATTATTTCCACCTATGTTAATAACCCACCATTTATCTTTATACTTAAAATTATCTAATGATGGAAAAACCTGTTTAAGCATTTTAGGTGAAGTGAATTTTCCTTTCCTTAAAACTAAATATGTATTACTTATCGCTGTCGCATCATTTGGATATTGCATAGCAGCCTCATTAAACGGCTTTCTTGATATTACATGCACATCAGATTCCTTAAGCTAAAAACAGTATAGTAAGAAGTTGACATATTGTCAACTGTCTCACCACGTGCTTAGTTTGAATATTGAATTGCATGAAGAAATTAACACAGTTAAAACATAATATATACCCGTATTATTCAATGAATAAAACAATGCATTATGCAAAATCCCTTTTTAACGGTAAAGCCTTTGCAATGAGTTTTTTATTTTTAATCATTCGTTTTACAATACTACCAAGGTTAGCTTGCCGCATATTATTCTCTTGCTGAAACACCTTATTTGCTGCACCGATAACAGAGCCCAATTGCGGGTTCATCATTACATATGGCGGTAATGAAACAGCACGATTCTGGTGATTAGGAACATACTGACCTATCTGAGCAGATAAATAATTAAATATACTTGCCTGACCTAAATGCTTGAACGTAGTCTTATTCACTAGCAATAATTCATCACACTGTTTTGCAACAAATGAATGCATACCACCCAGCAATTCATGATGACCAAACAACCCTCGACTATCTGTTCTTAGACCGATGACCTTCTTACCCATTAAATGGGCGTAAGTGATTTCCGTTATCACGCCATCATCTACCGGTTCATCCAATATCGCCACCACTGCATCAGCGCGTGGAATAAAACGACCGATATCCAATAAATAAATCATATTAATAAGTGTCGGATGAACTTGCGACTTAGCAACATATTTTTTCATTTCTTTAGCCAGCACATTTCCTTCAAAACCATCGCGCTGTGGCAAGGTAACTTTATACCCTCTTCGCTCTAATGCATTCACTAAATTTTGATTGAATTGTAATTCAGAGGCATTAAATAACGGCGCGGCGAAATACAACTGGGTAGGCCTTGCGTTAGCAGGTTGTGCAAATATACACTGAAAAAGCAAACTAAAAATCAGTGCCAGAATCCATCTAACTCTTAACAAACGCATTAGCCCTCCTAACTAGCACGGCACTTCACACATTATAATAAAGGACGTCGATCATCACCCGGACTGTCAGCATCTTCACAATCATCAGCCATGTGCTCACCCGTCCCCGCTCCTGCCGTCTCTGGAGCTTGATGATATAAGCCATGTCGTACCATTGACGCAGCCACACCGGGCGGCACTACCGCAGTGACAACAGCCTCTCGCGCCATACGCGCCGTTAACGCTTCTGACACGTCCACTGACCGAATAGCACTTAGCATCTCCGCTACATTACCCATCATCTCCTTATAATCTCGAGTAGAATAACTATCGCCCTCTTCTATTTGAGCCACTAAACGATACAGCTCTGCAGGTGGCAGAATGGCTAACGCCCCTTCACGTGTGAGTCTTCGATGATTAGCCAGAGTAGTTGCAAACGATACAGCATCATCATTTAACTGAGCAACAAAATAGCCCTGAACAGCATCTTGCGCCTGCGCCTCTGGGCTGTAATAAGCCGGGTCAGCCATATCGTACATCATTTGCATCTGACTAGGATTTGGCGATCGAAAACAATTCAGCTCATCAAACACCTCAGAGACTCTTCGCTCAACAACATCATCACTCGCCCCCTTTACTACCAAACGAAGCGCAACGCCTTGTGTGATAGGCTCTTGCCAAACAGAGTAATCACAGTAACCGATACCGCGCTTACCATAGATCATACTGACCACAGGATTGGCGCATACAGCAATCAGTTGGTCTAACTTCACTGCAAACTCAGCAGGCCCAAACCTAATGTCCGCTTTTATTAAAATAGCCAGCGCTATAGTTGCAGCAGCCAACCTTTCCTCAGCCAAATAGGACACAATGTCACCGCTATCCAGTGTTCCCTTTAGTCTTTCTATGCTAGATAGTAGTGTTGAAAGTTCAGCAAAATGATAACTCTCTAGGCTATCTATTAACCGCACAAATAACGGTTCGGTTAGCAAGCCTTCATATTTGTCTAGGCAAACTAATATATTTTGTAATTCTGCCTGACTCTCTCTATCCAGACCATCAAAATACGCACGATGAGATTCGAAACTGCGACGAAAACGTTCACGATATGCCTCTAACATCCCTACTCCCTGTTGTAAGATTGCCAAACAAAGTCTACTAGAGGGGCATATCAGATGCAATCGTTTCAGCAGTGCTCAATAACTGCATGCCACTGATCAACTTTACCGTGTTTATTAAAGTGTGCATTGACCGCAACCCAATCAGTATAGCTATGACCATCAACTAGCTTTGCACTCAGTTGGTAAACAAATACAGCTTCATTGTTATTAGCAACCATGGCCTTTAACGGAAATTTAACATGATAATGTTTAATATTTTTTAGCATAGCAGCAAAGCGTTTAGACGATGCATCCACACCTTGCGCAGCAACAACGCCATTAACTGTGTAATTAATATTACTTGCGAAATAATGCTGCATATTGGATTTGGTGAACAAAGTGCGATCGCTATCCGCCGCATTAAACCACTGCAGAATTCTCTTAACCCTCTGCTGACTCAGTTGGTTAGATGGCGCTGCCTGACTTGTAATATTAGTATGCACATCTTTTGCATCCCACGGCAAAGCCGTTGCCATAGAAAATGCACATAACAAACCTACTGCTATTAATTTTTTCATCAAAACTCCGAATAATTCTATATATGATTAAATTGGTACCGCAAGATAACGTCGAATACCTTTAGACGCAGCTCGAGTAATATGGCCTTGCCCAGTTAAATCTTCAGCCAATAAAATTTCGCCAACCTGAAACTGTTTTTTTTCTCCGCTACCTAGCTCAATTTCCATAGCACCTTGCAGCATAATAATATACTGACGACACGGCGCATTATGCCAATTTATTTCCCTACACTCATCACCCACCTCACCAAAAATAATTTGCTCGGCCGCTGTAGGCTCTACTATTTTCCCGTGATCCGCTGCAATTAACGGCATATCGATTTGCTCAAAATGAGACTGTCCGTCATCACCCGTATATAGTCTTGTTGCTTTCATTGTATGCTTTACCTTATTGATAATAACGAAACCACAGCATCGAAAAGATAACTACCAGCACACAGAAGCTAACAATGCCCGAGAGGTAATATAACCACCCACGTCGAGCAGGAATTAACCGCAGTGAAGTAGTCATGCAGTAGGCTTGATCTAATTGCAAATCGGTATCAGCCATTAAAGCAGGGCGAGAATCTTTTGGTAATGCATTGCAATAAGCTTGCCACTGTTGCTGTAAATTTTTTTCTGCAGCCAATGGTTCATTCAGCCAGCGCTGCTCCATCGTTTCATCCACCCACTCTTCACCAGTAACATCTTGAATGCGCGCAACCACGCGATCTGGGTTCATATTTATACCCATTTCTAAATCAGGATCAACATGACGGAACGTGCCTGCGACCCATAGCGGCGAATCAGGTAAAACAAGCTCCTCCTCAAAACAATACTGTTGCTGGTGGTAATGCTTAGTCATTTGCTCAAAAGTGGCATCGCGACTACCTGCATAATACAAATTATCTGTGCTGGACTTGACAGTAGCTCCTGCCACATTGATCACACATTCTTCAGTATCATCTTTGATTAACAGTAATTGAAACATGCCGCCTTGATAATCAATTAATTCAAATCCCGCCTTACCCGGGCAATACTCCCATACCTTATAACGATACCAACAGCACGGGGTTTGTGTGAGCGGTGATAACAGTAACTTACCATTGATCGGTTTTGCTTGACCATGCAATTCAACATAGCCAGGGTTCGATTGCTCAATCGCAACAATAGGCATATCAGGTGCGCGTCGATTCTGCAGGTAAAAGCAAAATATCCACACACCGCCCAAGGCGATCAATGAGAACAAAACAATCAAAAACCAAAATGCAGTCGTATCAACATAACGCGCATAGTGAACATAATCGGTGAAAAACACTTTAATCAGATGAATCAACGCGTGCCTCCATTAAACGTAACGTGCAATCCCTCGACTCGATTGATCAATCGCGCTCACCAATAATTCAAGCGCAGGACAATCAACCGACATTTGTTTTAACTGCTGCTGCGCATCAGCCAATGTCAAACCACGACGATACAATACTTTATAAGCTTCGCGCAGTTGACGTAAGGTATCCTTATCAAAACCATGACGCTTCAAGCCCACCAAGTTTAAACTACTCGGTACACCAGGATTTCCAGCCACCATCATATACGGTGGAATATCTTTTACAATTTTTGTCGCACGCCCTAAGAAACTGTAAGCACCAATACGACAAAACTGATGCACCCCAGAAAAAGCGCCCAATATAACAAAATCCTCAACGGTAACATGACCGGCAATGCCTGCATTATTAGCAAACACTGTGTGATTACCCACCCGACAATCATGTGCGATATGCGCATAGTTCATAATAAAATTATTATTACCAACGTGCGTAACACCCTCACCACCTGATGAGCCACGATTAATCGTGCTGAACTCACGAATAATATTATGATCGCCAATTTCCAAACGTGTTTTTTCGCCGTTATAATCCAAATCCTGAGGGTCTTCGCCCAATGAAGCATACTGGTAAATTTTATTATGCTTACCTATTGCGGTTTCACCTTTTATCACCACATGCGAACCAACCCATGTGCCTTCACCAATCGACACATCTGCTTCAATAATGGTATATGGGCCAATAGATACATCGTCAGCAATTGTTGCACTCGGATCTATAATCGCCGTGGGGTGAATCATTACGATGCTCCCTTCACACACATGAATTCAGTACTGCAGGCCAACTCACCATTGACCGTAGCCTCACCACTAAACTTCCACAATAATTTACGCGCCTTAATTACTTTAACATCCATCATCAATTGATCACCGGGCTCAACCACACGTTTAAAACGCGTATTATCAACACCGGCTAGATAGTGCAAATTATCACTTGTTGGCTTTGCACCTTGCGAATGTAAAATCAAAATCCCAGAAAGTTGTGCCATCGCTTCTATCATCAACACACCCGGCATAACTGGTTTAATAGGAAAATGGCCAACAAAATACGGCTCATTAAAAGAAACGTTTTTATAACCATGAATACTTTCATTGTCAATCAATGACGTCACACGATCCACTAATAAAAATGGGTAACGGTGCGGCAAATGCGCTAAAATTTCTGCCGTATGCATACTAACCTCAGTCATCACAAACCCTCTCTAATCGTGTTAATCGTTTCACTATATTGTCTAACTGCTTAAAGCGCACCACACTTTTGCGCCACATTTTGTTTGGCATTAAGCTGGTGCCCGATGAATATATGCCTGGTTCATCCACAGATTTCGTTACCATACTCATCCCAGAAAACATCGTGCCATCAGGAATCGTTAAATGGCCACCAATACATGTGCCGCCTCCCACCATACAATGCTTACCAATTACCGTACTTCCCGCAATGCCAACACAACCAGCTATCGCCGTGTGTTCGCCTATCTGAACATTATGGGCAATTTGAATTTGATTATCTAATCGAACTCCTTCGCCGATTATGGTATCACCCAGCGCACCACGATCAATCGTCGTGTTGGCACCAATCTCTACATTATTACCGATGATAACCGAACCCAATTGTGGCACTTTTAACCAATGATGCTTGGCATCCATCGCATTTCCAAACCCATCTGAACCAATCACAACACCAGAATGCACAATCACTCGCTCACCAATTTGCGCTTGCGCCAATACAGTTATATTGGGATAAAGCTGAGTATTCGCACCAATTTTTACCTGCGCTCCAATAAAGCAACCTGCACCAATAACAACATTTGCAGCAATCTCAGCACCTTCTTCAATCACCACCTGCGGACCTATAGTCGCTGACTTATCAATCTTAGCCTGGTCAGACACCACAGCAGATGCATGAATACCCGCAGACACTTTGGCCACAGGATGCAATAGATTCAATAAGTCAATCACCGTTACGCTAGGTTGCTTAGCGATTAAGGCATTGGTTAAACATAACCCGGCATCAGCCTCAGATAATAAAACAGCAGAAGCATTGGTCGTCTTGAGAAGCTTGCGGTATTTGGCATCAGCCAGAAAGCTAATATCGCCTTGATCGGCGGCTTGTAGCGGAGCAACAGCGTGGATCACGCACTCGCCATCGCCAACTAGGGTTACATTCAGTTGTTCGGCAATATCTTTTAAACGAAAAGCACTATTTGCCATAGAATTATCTCGGTGAGCAGTACAAGACTGCTCACCAAACAGACTTATTTTAAGTCGCTCATTACTGCACTAGTGATATTCATATCATGCTTTGAATAAATCACAGCGTTTTTAGGCATAACAATATCCATATCTTGCTTAGAAGCTACTTTTGATACAGAAGCGTCTACTTTCTTCATGAAGCCACTCATTGCTGCATTTTGCGCTTGGAATAAGTTCTTCTGGAAAGCCGCTTGCGCCATACGTAAGCTGCTTTCTTCTTTAGAAATTTTCGCAGCTAGTAACTTAGCTTTCTTTTTGTTCATAACAGATTTGTTTTTATTGAAGTTCTGCATGTCCGCTTGAAGTTGTTTGCCTTTAGTTACGATATCATTACGTTGTGATGCAAACTTTTTACGCAAACCACTGTTGATTTGTTTCACTTGTGGTGAGCTTTTAAAAACTTTTTCCATGTCTACCACACCAATTTTCATGGCAAATGCACTGACTGAGCAAACAGCGATCGCAGCAGCACATACGGTGGTTATCAAACGTTTCATGTATTTCTCCTGTAAATTTATATATTGGCGCCAAATGAGAAGTTGAACAGACTGATCTGATCACCATCACGTTGGTTCAGCACCTTAGCTAAACTAAATCTCAGTGGACCCAATGGTGAGTACCAAGATACTTCTACCCCAGCTGAGTATCGCAAAGGCCCGGATGAAAACGCGCTAGCAGACTCAGGAATAGCTTCGCGACTATTATAGATATTACCAGCACTAAAGGTCAATGCAGTTCGTAACTTCTCGCTGATATGGTTAGGGAAAATCAGATCGATTCCGCCAACCAGCTCTAAATTACCACCGAGGCCGTTGTTGAAACGGTCTTTTGGACCCAAAGTATTAGCAGAGAAACCTGGTACAGTATCAATACCACCGGCATAAAAGTTTTTATAGAACGGTAGTTGGTCAACATTACCATAACCATTACCATAGCCGATGTCAGTGTGAACATTAAATATCCACTGATGACTGTGACTCAAAGGCTTATAATAACTGGCACGGTAATTAGTCTTAAAATACTTCAAACTGTTATTGACCACAGGTACACCAAGCTCAAACCTTAGTCGTGTACCCAAACCTTCTGTCGGAAATACCGCACGGTCATAGTCACTGTAATACCACCCAGCTAATGCCGTAAACTGGTTAAAGTGAGTACCATACTTATTCAGAAAGTCGACAATCTCTTCAGCTGTGGCACTACCACTACGAATACTATTATCGTCATAACCCGCACCAAAGTTCATCGAACTGAATTCTGAAATCGGAATAACAAAGTTTAGTGAACCACCAAAACCATCCATAATATAGGACGAGATATTAATATCAGCGCCAGGCTTTTGCTTGGTGTAATACAAGTTATAGCCAAAACCAACATTATTAATCGTAAAGAACGGGTTGTAATAGTTAAAGCTGTAGTTATTCGAATACTGACTACGTGTCAAATTCAAACCAACCGATTTACCACTACCCATAAAGTTAGGTTCAGACACTGTGGCTCCATACAAGAAACCTTCTGAATCAGAGTAACCCGCCATAATTGAAGCGCGTCCAGCATTTACCTCTGTAACATGGTAATGCAAATCCACTAAATCCGGCTTGCCTTCCACACGCTCAGGTGTCGCTTTAATATCTTTTAAGTAAGGTAAGTTGGATAAGCGACGCTTGGATTCTTTAACACGATGCGAAGAGTATAAGGCACCTTCCAACTGAATGGTTTCACGACGCAGCACATTATCTTTCGTACGCTGATTACCAGCAAAATCGATGCTGCGCACATAAATCCTACGGCCCGGATGAATACTGTAGGTCAAAAACACCGTATGGTTACGATCATCAATACTTGGCGTCGCTTGTATGTTAGGAAATGCAAAACCTTTATCCGAAAAATATTCGGCCATTTTATCATTAACCGCTAATACACGTTTACGCGAAAATACATCGCCCTTCTTTAGCGTAATGAGTTTCTGTAAAACCGCAGAGTTCGCTTTGGAATTATTATCCAACTTAAATCCGCTAATGGTGTATTGATGTCCTTCAACAATATGAATCGTAATGTAAACTGATTTTTTATCAGGTGACATTTTGACATCGTGTGACAAGATAGCAAAACGAAGATACCCACGGTTCATGTAGAAATCAGTTAACGATTTTAAATCTCTATTTAATTTCATTTCGCTGTATTGATCAGCATGTGTATACCAAGTAAATAAACCCGGTGTCGTCAAAGCCATTTGGCCTTCTAAAGTGCGCTCGCGGAATACATGATTACCGATAATGGTTATCTTACGAACCTTAGCAATACCACCCTCATTGATTTGAATATCAATCGCTACACGGTTGCGCGGCTCTTGTTTAACTGTGGCATCAACAATCACATCGTGGTAACCCATGGTCGCATATTGTTGCTTTAACCCAGTAACAATCATATGGATATCGACAGGCTGATACACCTCACCCTCATCAATACCGCTGGCTTTTAGTGCTTTTAATAAAATTTTATTGGTAATCGATTTATTACCTGAGAACGTAATAACACCAATCGTAGGCCGTTCTTTAACGTAAATTAAAACAGTACTACCCTGGCGATCAACACGTACATCACTAAAGAAACCGGTATGATACAACGTTTGTATGACTTCAATCGACTTTTTACTGGTCAACCGTTGGCCAGCATGCAGCGGAACATAATTGTGTGCCGTCGCTTGTGAAATGCGTGACAAACCAATAATACGGACGTGTTTTACTACAACACCCGAGCCACCGGTTGCAGCAGTTGAAGTTAAAGGTAACATCAACAATACACTGATACTTACCAGCCGAAGCATTCGTAGAAAAAATCTCATAAATCTATCCATTATTTTGATTGGACGCATTATCTAGCATCTAGCGTAAAAAAGCTACCATCGCTTACTTTACGTTAATAATATGCACGCTACCGCCATCACCGGCAGCGCAGCAATTACGCCATCCATTCGATCAAGTACACCACCATGTCCCGGTAATAACTTTCCACTGTCTTTTACACCCGCATGTCTTTTTAAAACGCTTTCAAATAAATCGCCAAATACAGCAAAAATGGCCGCAACAAAAGAGGCAATCACTAACCAAATCCAGTAGCGGTACGGCAGCTTTAACAGCCAAGCCGCTAAAATTGAAATCGGTAATAAACACACCATACCGCCCATCACGCCTTCCCATGTTTTCTTAGGGCTGACCAATTCACATAATTTACGCTTACCCCATTGACGACCACAGAAATAACCGCCGATATCTACTGCCCACACCACTATCAAGCTGTACAGCAACCACAACCGTCCATTCTCTCCGGCAAATAACCGTGTCATCGCTACCCATAACATCGGTAACGTTAACAAACCAATCACGGCAATCATTATGGAGTTTTCTATCAATAACGTTTTTTTAGCACGGCCATAACAGGTCACCACCCACATCAAAACACACCACACCGCAATACTGGCCACCAGCACAGCCAATGCAGGCAATATGGCAAACACCACAATCACCACTAAACAGGCCAGCAAATACAAACAGCGTTGCCAGGTGTTTTTAATCTCAGCTAATGCCGACCATTCCCACGCCATGGCTAAAGTCATCAAAGCAATTGCAACAGCAAACTCTATTAGGTTAAACCAAAACAAAACAATAATGCACAAAGCTAGCAGTACAATCCCTGTCAGTATTCGTTGTTTAAGCATTCACCGATTCCAGTTGGTTAATTTGTTCACCGGTTTTTCCATAGCGACGCTCACAGGTGGAAAAATATGCATAAGCTTGTTTTAACTCATCAATATCAAAATCAGGCCACAAAGCCTCAGTGAAATACAGTTCGCTATAAGCAAACTGCCATAACATAAAATTACTAATGCGCATTTCACCACTGGTACGGATCAGTAAATCCGGCGCGGGTAAATCCGCTAAACATAAACCTTGCGCAAAATTATCTGGGTTGATTTGATCCGGTGTTATTTCGCCGGCTTGCACTTGGCGTGCAACGTTTTGTGCCGCATTGACAATGTCCCATTGACCACTGTAACTAATCGCCACATTTAACTTCAAACCGGTATTATGTGCCGTCAATTGCTCAGATTCAGCAATTAAATCCTTTAAACGTTGATCCAATCGAGACAAATCACCGATCACACGTAAGCGCACACCTTCTTCATGCATTTCACGGATATTGGATTTCAATGATTCAATAAACAACGACATGATAAACTTAACTTCTTCAAGCGGTCGCTGCCAATTCTCAGAACTAAATGCAAATAAGGTTAATGCCTCTGAACCCAGATCATCAACAGCACGAATAATCTTCTTCGCTACTTTCGCACCAGCACGGTGCCCCATAAAACGTGGACGTCGGCGTTTCTTCGCCCAACGACCATTCCCATCCATTATAATTGCTACATGACGTGGAATGTTTTCACTCTGCATTCAGCTCTCCCTTGCTGGCTAAACAGCCATTAAATCTTTTTCTTTATGACTCATCATTGAATCAATTTCAGCAACAAATTTATCGGTTAATTTTTGAATGTCTGTTTGTGCACGACGCTCATCATCTTCACTGATGTCTTTAGACTTAACCAAATCTTTAAAATCATTATTGGCCTCACGGCGAATATTACGCACCGCCACACGAGCACGCTCAGCTTCACCATGAACAATTTTAGCCAGCTCACGTCGACGCTCTTCCGTTAACGCTGGTAATGGCACTCGAATAACTGTGCCAGCTGTGTTTGGGTTCAAACCCAAATCAGAGGTCATAATGGCCTTTTCTATCACCGGAATCATGTCTTTTTCCCAGGCAGTAACTGTTAAACAGCGTGAGCTTTCAATCGCAACATTAGCCACCTGACTTAACGGCGACTCATTACCATAATAAGGCACACGTATGTGCTCTAAGATGCTTGGGTGTGCACGACCTGTGCGGATTTTACTGAGCTCACTTTGCAATGACTCGATACTCTTTTGCATGCGCTGACCCGCATCATCAATAATTTCGTTTATCACGCTGAATCTCCTCCGACCGCCTTGCAGTCTGGGTTGTTATCCACCACTGTGCCTTCGTTATACCCTGTCACTACATCAAATAAGGCGCGTGGCTTTTCGATATTAAATACACGCAATGGCATACCATGATCACGGCATTGACAAAACGCTGCCAAGTCCATCACCGCTAATTCTTTTTCTAACGCTTTTTGATAACTTAAATGTTGATATTTTACCGCTTTTGGATTTTTGCGTGGATCGCTGTCATAAACACCATCGACATTGGTGGCTTTTAGCACAACATCCGCATCAATTTCTATCGCACGTAAACTCGCAGCGGAATCCGTGGTCACCAATGGATTACCGGTACCCGCAGCGAAAACCACTACGCGACCGCTTTCTAAATGATGAATCGCTTTCCGACGATTAAAATGATCAACGATACCGCTCATCGGAATGGCGGACAAAATACGCACTTGCATACCCGCTCGATCAAACGCATCACGCAGTGACAGCGCATTCATAAGCGTGGCCAACATGCCCATATGATCACCCGTCATGCGCGTAATACCCGCATCGGATAACGCCGCACCGCGAAAGAAGTTTCCACCACCGATCACTACAGCCACTTGCATGCCGAGTTCCATTAGCTCTCTTACATCATTCGCTAATCGATCTACCACCTTGATATCAATAGCATAATCGCCATCGCCACTGAGCGCTTCGCCGCTCATCTTTAATACAACACGCTTATAAATCGGCTGTGCATCTGTCGTCATAGTTACCTCTGAGTTTTCCTTTGCGCGCCATTTTAGCAGAATTCTCAGCTATATACAGAGGTTTTTTCGAATGACAGCATGGTTAAAAACAGGTCGCTACTTGACGACAAACTCGCGGCTATGGTTTTATAAAATCTGCACCATGGGAGTTGGAGGCAATATGCGAGCAGGAGCTGAACTTAGCCCGTTGACCATTGATATTTTGGTTGACGGTACTTCGCAAGTAATTAACGATGAAGCGGACGACCATCCCACCAGCGTCGTGGGCAAAATATTATCAGAGCGCGTTAACACAGACGGCGCAAGTTATCGATTATTAGCCTGTGATCATCAAACTGAAATCCCACTCGATGCAGAGCGTGTCGTGTTTTATCACTGCGGACTAGCGGCTGATAAAGGTAAATTCAAAGGCCATGTCATCACCATGCCAACCGGCACAACAACGGGGGCAACCAATGAAGGCCAGGATGAAATGGCATTCATTACGTTTACCGCTGTATGTGATTATATCGATAAGGTCAAAGCAGCTCACCCAGCACGCACAATAGTGCTGAACTTTGCCGGCTACAGCCGTGGCGCCATTGTCATTGGCCACCTCACCAATGAATTTGGTAAAAAATACCATGGCGATGAACAGGTAAGACTAAAACGAGCACTCGCACTCGATCCCGTCGCCGGCGGATCCGCTGGTTGTTTGCTCGCCAACCAAAAAAAGCTTGAAGAATACCGCTTGAAATCGGGGCCCTTCCCTCCCGTAGAGACAACCGTGTGGGGCCCTGTGGATGAAATAAATTTTTACTGCGCAACAGGAGTCCGGCGAGCACACTTCCAACCTCAAACCCCACATGGAATGACCACCAACCGCGGACGTAGAGTGGTTAGTTTTTATGACGAAACAAAAGTCACTGTAACCAATATAGCCACCAGTCACTTCGATATTGCTTGCACCATAGACAGTGATGCGTCACATGTACCCTTTCCTATTTTAATCTTGGAGTGTTACTTACAAGATAACGGCTTACCACAATTTGGTGACGATCAAATGATTGGAACACCCATGCCTTACCGTGTTTCCATGGAACAAATCCAGGCATGCTTAGCTCATCATACCAACCTTGAATATCGCGAAGTCCTCAGTATTAGTTTTTTTTGGAAGTTAGCTAACTTTGCTTTCACCGGAAAACATTACTATGTGACCCCATTATTGGCGAGAGCTATCTTAAGCACAGAACATCCTATATTACATGCTGATTACCACCGTTCCGTTATTATGGATGCCATTGGTTTTTTATCTGATCTGATTGAATCAGAGGTAATCAAAGATGATTTACAAACAGTTGCGCTAACCGTTGAACACCCATTACATCGGTTTTTTGTTAACTGTTATCAACGCTCATCCTATTATCAGGCCGCTCACGCTGTGCTCTCAGAAAACTTAATTGATAAATCAGCTGACGATATTGATAAAATATTATTGAGCGCTGCCTTTATTAAAATGTGCATTAAGCAGGTGCAACGATTACCTTTTAGCACTACCAAACAAACGCTGGCTGACATAGCTGCTTGGCATGCACGTCAGTATGCGCAAACAGTTAGAACCATGAGTGAAAATATTGTGTCCAAAGCGGTACTATCGCATGTTATTAAGCGTGTGGTGCCGGGTGGACTTTGGCTTAAGCCTGTAGACCATACGGATTTGCGTCGACGTAGAGTAAAAGCAGCTGAAAGCCCCATCGGTGCTGCTGAAAGCAAGGCTGGTATGTAGCAGGTGTTTAAATAGAAATGCCCCTATAAAGGGGCATTGATTTTTTTGACTGGATCCCGGATCAGGGTCCGGGATGACAAAGCATTATTTGCCGGCTTGCGCCATGACTTCTTCAGCAAAGTTATCGACTTTCTTTTCAATACCATCACCAACTTCATAACGCACAAACGCAGTCACTTTTACATCACCATTGGCTTTTAACATCGCTTCAACCGACTGGTTAGGATCTTTAACAAATGGTTGCCCCATAAGACTGTTCTCTTTTAAGAACTTCTTCACACGACCTTCAACCATCTTCTCAACGATCTCAGCAGGCTTACCACTTTCAGCCGCTTGCGCAGTGTAGATATCACGTTCAGCTTTTAATACTTCAGCTGGCATATCATCACCACTCACCACGTTAGGCTTAGAAGCAGCCACATGCATAGCAACATCTTTAGCAACATCAGCGTTATCTGCGCTAACAGCTACGATCACACCAATGCGATCACCGTGCAAGTACTGACCAACCAAACCTTCAGCTGATAATACTTCAAGACGACGCAATTTAACGTTTTCACCAATCTTAGCCACCAACTCTTGGCGTGCTTGTTCAAACGTTTTATCACTACCGGCTTCATAAGCCATCGCCATCGCGGCATCAACATCAACCACGTCTTCAGCAACAATGCGCTGCATCAATTGCTGCGCGTATTGCTTAAAGTTTTCATCACGCGCAACAAAGTCAGTTTCGCAGTTAATTTCTGCAATCCACGCTTTCTTACCATCTTCACTGGTAGCAACACGTACAATACCTTCAGCAGCAACTTTATCCGCACGCTTATCAGCCGCTTTGGGATCGGCCTTACGCATTGCTTTAATCGCTTCTTCCATATCGCCATCAACTTCTTGCAAAAACTTTTTGCATTTCATCATCGGCGCACCAGTGCGCTCACGCAATTCTTTTACCATTGCGGCTGTTATTTGACTCATTCAGCTTTCTCCACATTATCAGTTTTCTTTTTCACTACACGTTTGCTTTTTGGCTTAGCTTCAGCTTTTTCAGCCGGCGCTTCTGCTTTATCAGCTTTTACTTCTGCTTTAGCTTTTTTCTCAGCTTTAGGCTTTTCAGCAGCATCTTCAGCTTTAGCTTTTTCAGCTGCTTCTGCAGCAACCGCTGGCTTCTTAGTTACTTTAGGCTCTCTTTTCTTAGCTTCTTCTGCTTTTTTAGCAGCAATCTTAGCTTTTGCTTCGCGCTCTTTAGCCATTTCCAATTCAACAATACCACGACCTTCGATAATCACGTCAGCTACTGATTTACAGTATAAACGGATCGAACGAATCGCATCATCATTACCTGGCACCATGTAATCAATGCCTTTTGGATTAGTATTTGTATCAACGATACCAACAACAGGAATACCTAAACGCTTAGCTTCAGCAACCGCAATGTTTTCATGACCAGTATCAATAACAAAAATCGCATCAGGCAAACCACCCATGCTTTTAATACCGCCCAAGCAGTTTTCTAACTTGGTTTTTTCACGGGTCATGTTCAATAATTCTTTTTTCGTCATCTTCGCAGCTTTATCGCTACCAACAAAACTTTCTAATTCACGCAAACGTTTAATTGATTGACGAATGGTTTTGTAGTTAGTCAACATACCACCCAACCAGCGATAGTTCACATAAGGCATACCACAACGAGTGGCTTCGTCACGCACGATATCGCGCGCTGAATATTTAGTACCTACGAACAACACTTTACCGCGATTGGCAGCGATCTTGCCGAATAATTTCAACACATCGTTAAAGCGTGGTAAGGATTCTTCTAGATTGATGATATGGATCTTATGACGAACACCATATATATAAGGTGCCATCTGCGGGTTCCAATAACGGGTCTGATGACCAAAATGTACGCCAGCTTCAAGCATTTGACGCATAGTAACAGCTTTCATATGTATCTCCGGGTTTTTCGTCAATCACCACCCACCGCGTGGGTCATGTTGACCTTCCACCTATCCGCATGACACAACTCACTTTTTCGGTATGAGCACCCGTGTCACGTGACGATTAGGTGTGATAGTTAATAAAGTTTGCTTATTTCTTGCGAAATGAGCCAGAGCTTTATACCATAAGCACCTTTGAACAACAAGCTTACTGACTAAAAGGGCATACATGACGGTTACGATTAAAACGGCACACGAAATCGAGAAAATGCGGGTAGCAGGACGACTGGCCGGCGAAGTGCTCACCATGATCGGCGACTACGTAAAACCCGGAGTGACCACTGATGAGCTTAATCAGATCTGTCATGACTATATCGTCAATGAGCAACAAGCCATTCCAGCACCATTAAACTATAACGGCTTTCCTAAATCGGTCTGCACTTCAGTGAATCATGTGGTGTGTCACGGTATCCCTAGCGATAAAGTGCTGAAAGATGGCGATATCATTAATATCGACGTTACAGTAATTAAAGACGGTTACCATGGCGACACCAGTAAAATGTATTTTGTTGGCAATAAACCGTCGATATTAGCCAAGCGCCTGGTTAACGTTACTCAAGATTGCCTGTATAAAGCTATCGAACTGGTCAAACCCGGTTGTCGCTTAGGTGACATCGGCGCATTGATCCAAAAAATTGCTGAAGAACAACGCTTTTCAGTGGTACGCGAATATTGCGGTCACGGCATCGGCCGTATCTTCCATGAAGACCCTCAAGTGCTACATTACGGCAAAGCCGACACCGGCTTAGTGCTGACCGCCGGCATGACCTTTACCATCGAACCAATGATTAACGCCGGTAAACGCCACGTGAAACTACTCGGTGATGATTGGACGGTGGTCACTAAAGACCGCAAACTATCTGCCCAGTGGGAACACACCCTGCTAGTAACGGATGATGGTGTCGAAGTACTCACCAAGCGTGATGAAGAAAACTTCTAAATCAATACGACCTGTTGACAAATTGACCAATCAGCCATATATTGCTGCGCTTGTGCATAATGATTTGGAAGATAAATAATGACAACTGCTAGAGAATGCCACGTGTTTCTAACCGGCAAATGGGAAGATAAAGTCCGTTTGATTCAAGATTTAGACCCCAGCATGAATAAAGAAAAAATTTCAGTTGCTGACGCTATTGGTCTTTTTGTACGAAAGTTAAACATGGGTGATAAAACTGTCATTATTTCCTGCTATAGACGTCAACCACCTCCTACCACTTTCACTTTAAGCGGCAGCAGAAAGATTGTCGTTATGCCTGTAGACAGTAGCACCACCAAAGAAGCAGTGCTAGCACAGGTCGATGAGAAATTAGCAGGTACAAGCCTTGAGGCAGCTGAGGCTCCCAAGCCCTTATAACTCATATTTGCCTGATTTAGCCAAAAACCGCTTTAATCGTATCAATGATATACTTGAATGCAAACAGCTGACTGTTTTCATCACGATAGACTAAGCAGATTTTATCCTGATAACTCGGTGCTTTTGGTAGTTTTTTTAGCTTTTGCGAAAAAACAGATACCGCAAAACGTGCAGGCAATAAACCAATGCCACCACCTTTAGCAGCAAGCACACTAATCGCCTCAAGACTATTCATATTGATCACACGCTTATAGGGGATTTTATTTCTTGCAGCTTTCAGCAACGATCGTGATTGCGGCAAACTTAAATCAGCCAATATAATATCTTTATTTTTCATACCACTTGAATGACACTGCCAAAAAGTAAATTCATCGGTACATAGTGGATGTATCACTAAATTAGGATGCTTTACAGGGTTAGTGACAATGCCAAAATCAATCGCCAGCGAGATAACTTGCTCAATAATTTTTTGTGAGTTGTCATGTTTAAGCTGAATTTCTAACTGTGGATGCTCGGCAAGTAATTGAGGTAAAAACTCAGAAACTGTGTGGATCGCAATCGTGGCATGGCAACCCAAACTATAATAGCCTTGAACACTGTGCTGAGAGGCTAATGCTTGCGACTTACAGTTGTCCCAATTTTGCAGTAACCCACGCGCGTAGATTAATAGTTGTTTGCCGCCTTGAGTAAGCTTAACACCATGCTGATGACGAATTAATAATTCTGTTCCGATACTTTTTTCCAGTCGCTGCATCGCCAAACTCAATGATGGTTGACTAATCCCCAGTCGATTTGCAGCACGCGTGAGGTTAGCCATCTTTGCAACTTCAAGAAAATAAACCAAATCTGCTGAGGATGGAAGCATAGTTATAGCCTATGGTAAATATAGAGTACATATATTTTACATATATCTAAACGGCTTGTAAACTCAATCTACATTTCTATGGGAGCTCACTTGATGTTAACCGTTAAAAAACTAATACTCGCCTTATGCATGACTGTTATGTGTATTTCAGCAAACGCTAACTTACCCAAAACACCGCTCGGCCTGAATTTAGAAGGCTACCACTACCCCTACCCGGTTCATTACCTGCGACTGAATCTTGAAGGGCAGCCAGTCAAAATGGCATATATGGATGTTCAATCAGCCAATGATACCAATAAAGGTGTAGTTGTCTTATTACACGGCGGCTTAGCCATAGGCGCCTATTGGCAAAACACCATCGCCTTTTTAAGCCAACAAGGTTATCGTGTGATCGTGCCAGATCAAATCGGATTTGGTAAATCAACAAAAGCACACTCAAGCTATAGTTTTTTTCAGCTATCAAAAAACACAAAAGACCTACTCAATCATCTCGGTATAAAACGCGCGAATATCGTGGGGCACTCCATGGGCGGCATGCTGGCCATTCGCTTTTCTTTAATGTACCCCAACAGCGTCAAAAAATTATTTTTAGAAGACCCACTAGGCCTTCAAGATTACCGCTTAACTATTCCCTACAAATCAGCAGACCAAATGTTCACGCTGCTTTCAAAAAGTAATTGGACATCAATCGAAAGTCAGCACAAAGCACTCTACGCGCACTGGAAGCCCAGCTATAAAAAATATGCATTACTTGACTATCGCCAATCATTAAATCCAAACTATAAAAAATTGGCACGCGTTCATGCATTGATTTATGAAATGATCTATCAGCAACCTGTCGTCTATGAGCTATCAAGAATTAACGTGCCAACTTTTATATTATTCGGCTCTGAGGATCATGTCGTTCCTGGCAAAGCTTTTGCATCACCCTCCGCACAACAAACAATGGGAAACACAAAACACTGGGTAGATAAAGCCTCAAAAAAAATCCCCAACGTACATGTCCAAGAGGTCATGGGTGTCGGTCATATCTCTCACATTGAAGACCCGACTACTTTTAATCACACACTATCTACATTTCTACAAACAACAAAAGGTAAATAAAATGCATAAATACAAAAAACTCATCGCTATTACACTAACCACACTCGCCTTACATTCTGCCTTTGCTGTATCAGCAATTGACCAGCAGCAACGCATTCAAGTTGTCAAAAACTATATGAGCGCCTTAGCACAGGCAAACACCAGTGAAATGCTGCCTTTATTCACTGCTGATGCCAAGCTCTATACGGATAGCAATGGCTTTATTTCACCGTCCGCTTTTTTCCCCGCTTTCTTTAGCAAAATTCAGCATGGTGACGTTACTATAAATGGTATCTATGCCAACCCATCCAAGCCTAATGAACTCAGCGCAAGCATTCAATTTCATTGGCAAGATTATAAAAATCAAAACCACAACGGACAGTTTGTAGATGACTTTATGTTTGCAGCAGATAATAATTTAATAAAAGAAGTCAATATGCAGGAAAAAATACTGAACTAAGACGAACAAACTCGCAGCTGCGGCTTAAGGCCGCAGTGCAGTTTTACTGTTATGCCCATCGGCATCGGGGTTTGATGGTAACCATGCCCGACATAACGCGTAGTCATTACCGGAAAGTTACAACGCCCCGCAAATCGTTTTAGCACTTTATTGAGATAAGCTTGCTGATGCTCCTGCTCAACGCGATCACTACTAAATGGCGCCGCGGAAAAATCCCCGAGAATAAGCGCCTTTACACCATCCAACTGACCTATGCGCTGGAAGTATTTTAAAGTACGGTCTATCACGTATCCTCGCTCATTCCAGTCTTCCAATATTAAAATCTTATCACGTGCATCGAACTGCCATAGATCAGCGATACTAATCGCCATCAAACTCATATTACCCACACATAAATTGGCTTCGATGGTTTGCTGCTCTAGCGCATGTTGATTTAACGGTTGTAAATCATTTAACGCAATAGCGCAGCTTTGTTCAGTAATAAAGCACCTCACCAACTCAACGCTGTCCGCATCAAATTGATCAAGTTTAGCCAACAATAATGCGCCAATACCATAAGTGGTTGGCCATTGAAATTGCTGTTGTAAATAAATTAATACGGCAGTGGCATCACTTAAACCCATCATCGGCTTGGGCGTGATCGACTCAATCACTCCCGCTTGCTGATGTAAATAAGGAATCATATCAGCCGAGCCTTCGCCACCTCGCATGATCCAAATAAAATCAACCGCATCATTTTGCATGACGGCTAATAATCGCTGCGCGCGTAACTCAGGTGAAGTCGGAACGGTTAAGAAATCAACATCAGCGACGACGTCGCAATGCCAAACGGATTGAATATGATTAATCACCGTCAGTGTCGACTCACGATCATTGCATGATCCCGTCACTACCAGACCAATTGTCTTGCGCTGTGTTACCACCAACGTTTCCCGCTTAGCATTTATGCGTAATCGTCTAACTCAGCATATAAGCGCTTGGCTTCCAACACATCCTCTAAACGACGACGCGTTTCGAGTCGTACTTTGGCTTTATCAGGCGATTTTTTTTCATCCGAATCATCTACTTCAATCACTTCCTCATCATCTTCCGTGATTTGGTCCAGATAATCCTTATCTGTGTTGCTCATTGTCATCCCTTCCCTATGAAACAAACAATTGACCCAACTCCTGTCAGGCTCAGACCTTTATACACTACAACCTAATGAAAAATCAAATAAAAATGATGACCAATGAACAAATAACAACCATGCGCTTGATTTTAAAATGCAGCTTTGTTAGCTTGCTGACGTCTATTGCCAACCAGGTAGAAAATTCGTGCCACTACACCCACAACGCCTATTTCCAACAGAACCTGCTGTACGTGCCATTACAAACGAGCTGTATCAAGCCATCAAACACTTGCCAATTATTAGCCCACACGGCCATTGCGACCCCAACTGGTTTGCACACAATAAAAACTTTAGCGATCCCGTGGCGTTATTTATACAACCCGATCATTATTTATTGCGCATGCTGTACAGCCAAGGTGTTTCGTTGCAACAGATGGGAATACAATCTGAAGCTACCGACAAACGAGCCATTTGGTCGCTATTTTGCCAAAATTATCATTTATTCCGCGGCACACCATCACGCCTATGGTTGGATCACAGCTTATATGAGATCTGCGGCGTACAACACACCATCAATGCTAACAATTCCGATAAAATCTATGACCATCTAATGCAGGCGTTAGCAACAGATGCCTTTAAACCACGCGCGCTGTTTAAACGCTTTAATATCGAATTACTCGCCACCACGGAATCACCACTGGATGACCTCGCCGCACATAAAGCGATCGCAAATACCGAGTTGGGCGAGCAAGTAATCACCACCTACCGGCCAGATTGTGTGATTGACCCTGAGTACGAAGACTTTGCAGACAACCTGCAACGCTTTGCCACCCTTACCGGCGAAACACTCGATACATTTACCAGCTATCTACAAGCGCATCGTATTCGCCGTCAGTACTTTAAACAACATGGTGCCACCGCTACCGATCATGGCCACCCCACAGCCAACACGGCAAACCTTGACACACATGAAGCAGAAGGATTATATCAGTTCGTTAAAGCAAATCAGCAAGATGCAAATAAAGCAGAATTGTTTCGGGCACAAATGCTAACAGAAATGGCCAAGATGAGCATTGACGATGGCCTCGTTATGCAACTGCATGCAGGGTGTTATCGCAATCACAACCGTGATTTATTTCAGCAATTCGGCCGTGATAAAGGCGGTGATTTGCCCATACCTGCTGATTACGTTAATGGTCTAAAACCAATATTAGATTGTATCGGTAACGATCCGCGACTAACCTTAATATTATTCACTTTAGATGAAACCACTTACTCACGCGAACTGGCACCACTCGCCGGTCATTACCCGAGCTTACGCATCGGGCCTGCATGGTGGTTTTATGACAGTGTCGAAGGCATGCGTCGTTATAAAAAATCCATCATTGAAACCGCAGGTTTTTATAATTTAGCCGGCTTTAATGATGATACCCGTGCGTTCTTATCCATCCCTGCACGTCATGATATGGCACGCCGCATAGACTGTGGCATATTAGCGGAATTAGTAGCGGAGCATCAAATTACCATCGATGAAGCCCATGAACTGGCTATCACACTCACCACTGACTTAGTGAACAAAGCCTATCGACTCAAGCAAGAACAATACGCTTAGTAAGCGGGTGATTGTTAGAATGAGCCTTGTTATCATTGAATATCCATTCAAGGAGAAGACAACCCATGTGGCAAAGTATTGTACTCGTAATTATTTATTTTCATTTGCTGTTTATAGTAGCATTGCTACTGAAAGATAATAGCATTGCAGATATTGGCTGGGGCATCGGATTTATAATCTTTTCTGCTGCTTTGGCCTATCAATACCATATTAATAATACAGCGCAATGGATAACCCTGATTTTAGTAATTTTATGGGGAGTACGACTCAGCATCCACATTTTTTTGCGCAAGCTGGGTGCCGGTGAGGATTTTCGCTATAAACAATGGCGTGACACCTGGGGGAAACATTTTATCTGGAGGAGCTACTTACAAGTATTTATTTTGCAAATGATATTAATGTTAATCATCTCCCTGCCGATTGTTATGCTTTTTTGTTATTCATCTTTTTCATATGCATTATGCACTGTCGGTACTTTAATCAGCTTCGCCGGGCTAATGATGGAAACTGTGGCTGACTGGCAATTAATATGCTTTAAAAAAAACCAGATGAATAAAGGAAAAATTATTAAAACAGGGCTATGGAAATATTCACGGCACCCAAACTATTTTGGTGAAGCATGTTTTTGGTGGGGTGTCGGCGTTATCGCTCTAGGGTCCCAGTATGGCTATTGGGGGTTAATTGGTCCTGTGATTATCACCGTACTGTTGCGCTATGTGTCAGGCGTTCCCATGCTTGAGTGTAAGTATAAGGATAATGTAGAATTCCAGCAATACGCTAACAACACGCCAATATTTATTCCATTTATCAAATCAAGGAAACATAAATGACAACCATTAAGTCAGTTCTTTGCACAACCGTAATATTTTTAATATTGGATACCTTGTGGCTTGGCTTCATAGCAAAGCACTTATACATTTCATATTTAGGAGATGTTTTACGAATGAATAATGGCGCCATCCACGCGCGCTGGGGCGCTGCTATTGTCGTATATATTGCTTTAATTGTTGGTATCACTGTATTTGTAATTCCAAAGGCACTGGGTAATCCATGGTATGCGCTATTGTTCGGTGCTCTTTTTGGTTTTATTACCTATGCCATTTACGACGGCACAAATTTAGCCGTACTGGAAAACTGGTCGGTTACAATATCAATCATAGACATCGCATGGGGCATGGTCATTTGTGGTGTAACTAGCGCACTTTCAGTATGGATATGCCGGTAATGCCCAATGAACTATTACGAGCCAACCAGAGTGATAGCATTCACATTGATGAATGGTTAATACGGGTAAAAAATGGCGCACAAGCCGTAATCACTCACCACAATGAAATCAATGCTATCAATGTTTTTCCGGTAGCCGACCATGACACCGGCTCTAATTTAGCTAGCCTTATGCGTGGTATATTGACGGTCGAAATCAGTAATGATTTTGACGGATTATCACAGAGCATTAGAATGGCAGCTTTACGAAATGCACGTGGAAATTCTGGCGGTATCATGGCGCAATTTTTATGTCATTTTGTCCCTAATAAAAAAAATCGCTCTATCACAACAATGGATTGGATAAATCTATTTCAAGGAGCAGTTGCCGCTGCGGTTAATGCAGTAGAAGATCCAGCGGCTGGTACCATGCTAACTGTAATGCAAGCAGTATCCACTTTCATGAGCAAAGCAGATAACACAACAAACAAGCTTACACAGATACTCTCTAATTGCTTACCAGTAACTAAAAAAGCACTAACAAAAACCACCCAGCAGAATGCGGCCTTGCGCCAGTCAGCCGTAGTTGATGCTGGTGCGCTTGGATTTTATTATTTTCTAAAGGGCATGATACAAAATACACCAACTGAATTTTGCGTTACTGCAACTGAAGCATTAGGCAATGATCAACATAACATTACTGATGAACCCGCTTATCGTTATTGCACTGAGCTATTAATTCATAAATGCAATCACTCAGCACAGCAACTAAAATCACTGCTATCAGACCAGGGCAATTCTGTTGTTGTAACTGGCGATAAAGACAGCTATCGTTTGCATGTTCATACTAACAATCCGATACCCTTAATTAAGTCGATTATAAAAATAGCTGCACTTATGGACAACAAAATAGACGACATGTGGATGCAATATACTGTATCTAATATGCCAAAGCGACACATTGCCTTAGTGACCGATTCGATAGCAGACATTCCTAACGATCTGCTTGATAAATACTTAATTCATGTCATTCCTGTTGAAATACTTATTGGCAATATAAACCTTCAAGACAAAATATGCACCAACAGTGAAATGATCTATACAGCATTACAACAAGAAAAAGTGGTAAAGTCTGCCTCACCAACGGATCATGCAATACAAACCAGGCTAGGTTGGTTAGCAAAAAATTTCGATCACATCTTGTGTATTACGGTAGCAAAAACGCAAAGTGGTACATTCGATAAAATGAAACGCATTGCAAACCAGCTAGCAATTGACTGTCGCGTGATTGATAGTCGTCGTAATTCAGCTGCGCTCGGACTCATTGTGTTACGCGCTGCTAAAATGATCAAGCAAGCATTAACGATAGATGAAATTGTTCAAACACTTGAATCCGAACACGCAAGGGAAAACGTCAACATTATTGTCGCAGTTAACAACATTCAAGCCATGATTAAATCAGGGAGAGTGAATCATTTATCTGGATTACTGATAAATGCCTTAAGACTAAAACCACTAGTAACACTAGATAATAGCGGCAAAGGCAAATTGTGCGCTAAAGCCTGGGGCTTTAACTCTGCACTAAAACACTTAGTAAAATTAGTGGTTGAAAAAAAACCCACCGTTTACGCCATATCACACGCTAGCTGCATTGAAAATGCTAACCAACTGTCAAAAAGATTGAAGGCAGCATTAGGCTTCCCGCCTCTGTACATTATCGAAGTTTCCACTGCAGTTGTCTTACATGCCGGTATTGGCTGTGTGGCCGTCAGCTATGACACAAATTAACGCAGCGCAGCATATTGATGTACTTCATGAACTATTTGTACGAATGTTAGCTTTGGCGTCATATATTAACACCTTTTTCTCTAAGAGATTAACAGGTATTATATGCAAAATTTTCAGCAGGAAACTACCATGCCGTTAACAGCAGATCAAACTATTCACGCCAATAGCAATTGGCATCAGCGTTTAACCGCATTTTTTTGCAGTGACAAGCTAACCACCCAACAACGCTGGTTGATGGTATTTGTTTTTATGTTGCTGTTATTTACACGGAATACAGATAACTTCTTACACCCCATGCTATGGGCAGAAGACGGCGCCATTTTCCTACCGCAAATGCACCAATTTGGGCTCAAAGCATTTTTTATGCCATTTTCTGGTTTTTTGCATAGCATCGGCCGCACTGCTTCACTGTTTGCCAGCTTTTTTCCTTACGCACTAATGCCAATAGCTTATGGCTATTTTGCACTGGCTGCCGCCGGATTAATGGCATGGTCCTTTTTATCAGATCGCTTTGCATTTCCATTTAAACCGCTATTAATGCTAAGCCTAATTTTAGTTCATTCATCAGGAGAACCCTTTGGTTCAAGCTGTAACCTGAATGAAATGACAATTATTTTGTTTTTCTTTTTACTGTTTGCTACACCACCAACCAAAAAGCGGCAATATGTTTTTGATTATATTCTATTGACGCTGCTGTCTTTCAATGGCCCCTCTGTCATTATTTTCTCACCATTATTCGCCATCAAATACTTAAAATTAAAAACCAATTTCAGCTTATCGCAGTGCATCATTGCAGTAGCCGGTGCTTGTACCCAGTTATTATTAATTCATTTTTCTGGACGGGTGGCTGGTAACGCTCATCACTTTGATTTATACAGTTTCAAAATGGTATTTGAGGTATTTCATGCCATATTGACCCCCGGATTAATCCCTATAAACTTCCATAGCCAATATATTATTGTCGAAATTATTTCCTCAACACTGCTGTGCTCATTATTGATATACCTAGTCACCAGTAGCAAACCACAGCACCGCACGTTTCTAACCAGTTTGCTATATATCTTATTTGCTACCATTGCTATCACCTTTTATGCTGCCATGAACCCCCGCGATAATCCTATTGGTGACTTAAACACATTGGTTTGGTCTATTTCTAACGGCTCACGTTACTTTTATTTGCCGTCTGTAATTATTGCCTGGATACTGTGCTTTGGCTTGTATGGTTCACGCTTTAGGAAAACAGTCTCTGCTGTAATGTTAGTTTTGATTTTACTTAACGTTATTAAACATTTTCACTTCACCACACCAAGCCACCATGATTACAATTGGCCAGCGTATGCGGCAAGAATTGCTACCAGTCGTGATATACAAATACCGATAAACCCAAAACCATGGACAGTGAATTTACACAATGAAAACGTTAGTTAAGCACAAGCTGTAGCTGATGGATGAAAGCGTGCTCTACGAAGCTGACTCGATGTGATTTTCCTCGCAGCTTTCACCTCACCTGGCTTATAACTAAACATCCCACACTGCAATTTCTTACGACGCCTCTTCCAGCCAAGCTGTAATGGTTTCATAGCCTCAAAGCAACCTTGTTTGCAAGCCACAACTTCTGCGTTTGAAACCCCTTTCCACTTAGATTTCCATTCGGCTTTAGCAAATGGTGCCAGCAGTTTGCGTAAATGCTTAGCACTGCTCGGCTCTCCGGTGGTTTTTCGCACCATCATACTGGCTTTAATCACCTGACTAATGAGCTCAGGTAATTTACCATAAGGTCGTTTCTCTTCTATTTGCCAAATTGCTAATTCGTCACGCGCCGCCTCATACAGCCTTATTTTTTCTGCTGCTCTACGCCGATCAAAAGTCGAACCATTGCGTTTATTATCTTTCAAGCGATTCAGCTGGAACATAACATGCCCCAGCAATTTATCATGCAATAAATCGGCTGGATTAAAAGCCAACTCCACTTCTTTGCGTGGTAAATAAACCCGTTTCATATAAAATTCTGTAGCGCAAACCGACACCATAAATGTGGATGCCACCAGGAGAGGTGCTACCGGGCCACTAAATACGGTTACAGCAATAGCAATCACACTAATGGTTGCCAGATAACCCACCGCGGCACCCAGACGTATCTTTCCCTGAACATGTAAAAATTCTATTCTGGCAGGCAATCGAGCTAGACGTGATTTTTTATAGATAATCTGTTGTCTACAGCATACGTAATTTTGCAGCAATAGCAATTGTTCATCTGTAACTGCTAACGTTCGTGCTTCGATTGCATTTAGCAATGCAGTCATTACTTCTATATCATTAATCTGATCTTTTCTCATTCTCAATATATGTGCCTTATTTAAAGCATTAACAACGTTTTGAATGATACTGGGGAGTGTTGAATCACTAGCAATGTCATGATAAAGATCATCCCTCAACTGCCTAAGATTTTTCAGCTCTCTATCAAGCGTTATACTGCTAGTATTTATCGCCTTAATATCACTGTAATACTGCCAACTCACATTAATCACATCCAAGGCATACAGTGCGGCTGTTAAAACAATGCCACCCGGCCCTAATATAATTGTCGCCGCTTGCAAATACAAATGGGTCGACATACCAAAACACATAATCCCTGCACCAACCCAAAACACATCGTTTATAAACTCATGCTTATGACGCCAAAAGTAATCCAATGAACCCGTCTTATGGTAATTTCTAAAACCACAATAGGTGTTACGCGATAGTCGGAAGCTATATATACCACAACCAATCAAACCAACCGTAGTCCCCGTATAAAATAAAGCAGCCTGCATTTGCAGTGGTAGTAGTTTATTACAACTATTTATCTCTTGCAGGCCACGCACTACAGCTAATCGAAATACATTTAAACCAATCAGACCTTGCGCTAGGATTTTTAAACGACTTCTTTTGCTAGTAAAAAGAAACTGATAACTTTCATGCTCTGCTTGGTTATCATTCGCATGATAAAAGTCCATGATAGGCAATTCATTAATTGCCCCTTGCCGCTGGCAAAAGTCTATGATGAATTGCTTTATTTTATTTTGTAAATCCTCATTAGAGATTTGTGCTAGCAATAATTTCAATCGGTCAATTTGTTGTTGCATCAATTCCAATATGAGTTGATTCTGCTCCTTAGTCAGATGTGCTTTTTTTTCAGTCACCTCCAACCTCAGTTCATAATAGTGCGCATCGATATCCCTTAATAGTAACTGCCATTCTTGCTGGTTGCGCACTATTTTCTGCTCATGCTCACAAGCCATCACTACTGATTGCCCTTCCATTGCTGTCTGTGATTTTGCCTCAGCATGCCTTTCTTCTGTTTTATTTTTTTCCGTGTACAACTGCGCCAATTGAGACTTAGTCTCCTCACGTTTTTTCGCCCTTTGCCCACGGATATCCAATTGTTTACGTGCCATAAGCTTCTCTTGCAGCTCACTCGACGTATCTTCATTATTATGCTGCTGACAAGACTCAAGGTACTCCTGATTTGATATTACAAAATTAGGATCATTGATTTCTGTAGCAGCAGAATGACAGCGCACTGTGTGTATCGCTGATTGCGGACGATTCGTTTGGGGTGGCGATAGTAAGTAGTGAGTTGATCTTATGGTGTCAGGTGTAGATGAGCGTTGATTAGTACCTTTTATCTCAGCCCTGGCATTATCATCAGCGAATGCTTCTTTTTTTTCACGAAACTTACTTGTAAATCTGACTAATAGCCCGTTATGCATGTACACCTCTTTCGTTGTATTTACAACTCTACAGATGTCTCCTTTAACCCACTTCTACTACGCGAAATTTTTATATCGGTTTTCTATGAAAGAAATACCCTACGATACTAGCATGAAATGCTATTTATGACAAAATATCACTGACTTAGGCGTTCGAAAAAATATCTTATTGATATTTTTACGGAGTATTTATTGAATTGATGTGTACGTATTCATTTTGGGAATGAATCCCGGGTTTTTCACCCGGGATTGTATCGTCATTGCGAGCCAAGCAGTGGCGCGGCAATCTTATGACAAAAGCTAGATTGCTTCGTCGCAAGCTCCTCGCAACGACATGGTCGATTGCAACTGAAATTATTTATTTCAATACTTCCGCAATACCTTTACCGATTTCAGCAGGTGATTGCACCGTGTGCACACCAGCCGCTTCCAGCGCAGCAAACTTATCAGCAGCCGTACCTTTACCACCAGCAATAATCGCACCAGCATGGCCCATGCGCTTACCTTTTGGTGCAGTCACACCTGCGATGTAAGACACAACAGGCTTAGTGACATTAGCCTTAATGAATTCCGCCGCTTCTTCTTCAGCAGAACCACCAATCTCACCAACCATCACAATCGCTTCTGTTTTCGGATCTTCTTGGAACATCGCCAGCACATCAATAAAGTTAGTGCCCGGAATAGGATCACCACCGATACCAACACAGGTGCTTTGACCAAAACCTAATGCCGTCGTTTGCGCAACCGCTTCATACGTCAACGTACCTGAACGTGACACAATACCGACACGACCTGGCTGATGAATACTGCCTGGCATAATACCAATCTTGCATTCACCTGGCGTAATAACACCCGGGCAGTTAGGACCAATCATACGCACATCTTTATTTTCCATATACGCTTTTACTTGAAGCATATCCAACTCAGGAATACCTTCAGTAATAGTAATGATTAGTTTCATGCCAGCATCTATCGCTTCGATGATTGAATCTTTGCAAAATGGTGCAGGCACCATAATCATCGATGTATCAGCACCTGTTTGTTCAACCGCTTCTTTAACACTATCAAACACGGGCAAATCCAAATGCTTTTCACCACCTTTACCCGGTGTAACACCACCAACAAATTGCGTGCCATAAGCAATGCCTTGCTCAGTATGGAAAGTACCGTTCTTACCTGTAAAACCTTGAGTAATTACTTTGGTTTCTTTATTGACTAAAACACTCATTACGCTACCTCCGCTTTCTTACCATTATTCACTTGCGCAACAATCTCTTCGGCTGCTTCAGCAAAACCCGCTGCAGGAATAATATTTAAACCACTATCCGCTAACAGTTTCGCACCTAGGTCAGCATTGTTACCTTCCAAACGCACAACTACCGGCACATTAACACCAACATCAGCAACCGCGGCAATAATACCATCAGCAATTAAATCGCAACGCACGATACCACCGAAAATATTAACTAGTATGCCTTTAACATTTTCATCTGAGGTAATAATTTTAAACGCTTCAGTGACACGTTCTTTCGTTGCCCCACCACCAACATCTAAGAAGTTAGCTGGGTTACCGCCATTTAATTTAATTAAATCCATTGTAGCCATGGCCAAACCAGCACCATTCACCATGCAACCAATATCGCCTTCCAATGAAACATAATTTAATTCCCATTGTTTCGCACGCGTTTCACGCTCATCTTCCTGCGAAGTATCACGCATCGCACGCAACTCAGGTTGACGGTACAACGCGTTTTCATCAATACCGATTTTAGCATCTAGACAAATTAAGTTGCCTTCTTCAGTAATCACTAAAGGATTTATTTCTAGCAAGCTGCAATCACTGCTAACAAACATGTCATACAAGCCCAATAACATTTGAGTAAATTGCTTTAATAAACTCTTATCCATACCTAATTGGAAAAACAACTCACGGCATTGAAACGGCTGCATGCCTACCATCGGATCGATAGTTACTTTGAGAATTTTCTCAGGCGTTTTATCTGCAACTTCTTCAATCTCAACACCACCCTCTGTCGATGCCATAAAGACAATACGTTGTGATGCGCGATCAATTACCGCGCCCAGATATAACTCACGCGCAATGTTTGAAGGCTCTTCAACCAACACTTTATGAATCGGTTGACCATGCTCATCGGTTTGGAATGTTACCAAACGTGTGCCAATCATACTTTTAACCGCTTGCGCCAACTCATCCTTATCAGCCACTAAACGCACGCCACCCGCTTTACCACGACCACCTGCGTGTACTTGGGCTTTAACCACCCAACGATCACCACCTAGCTTGTTAGCTGCAGCAACAGCTTCATCAGCGTTGCTTACTACTTCGCTGTCTGGTACAACCACACCAAACTGACGCAATAATTGCTTGGCTTGATACTCATGTAAATTCATCTATCATTTCTCCCGAAACTCCAATAAAAGCGAGCTGTTGCGTTAAAAAACTCACGCGCAATCCTCAATTACTAACTGTAAACACAGGTTGCTCGTTCGTCTTTTGCCTTACATCTCATCTTTTCTTGAAATTTCTACTTATTACACAATTGCGAAAAAAAAATCTCTCCGCTCCATTTTTTACTTATAAATCTCGACCCCGGTTCGGAGGATTGAATAACACATTCATCTTTGCGAAAAACCTGCGGCGAAGCAATCCGCTTAACACATAGATCACCAAGCCACTCCGCGTCTCGCGATGACGCTATACATCCAAAATTAATCTTGCAGGATCTTCCAATAATTGCTTAATCGCCACCAAGAAACTTACCGATGTACCACCATCGATAATGCAATGGTTATACGATAATGCGACATACATCATCGGGCGAATCACAATCTCACCGTCTTCAACCACTGGTCGCTCAACAATATTATGCATACCCAAAATCGCACTTTGTGGTGGGTTGATAATCGGTGTCGACATCATCGAACCATAAGTACCACCGTTAGTAATGGTGAAAGTACCACCAGTCATTTCTTCGATACTTAACTTGCCGCTTTGTGCACGTTTGGCATATTGACGGATATTCTTTTCAACATCAGCCATCGACATCGCTTCGGCATTACGCAAAATAGGCACTACCAAACCACGATCAGTTCCCACAGCAATACCAACATCTTGGTAGTTGTGATAAATCAAATCATTGCCATCAATAAATGCATTCACTGCAGGGAAACGGCGTAACGCTTCTACTGCCGCCTTAACAAAGAATGACATAAACCCTAAACGCACATCATGTTGCTTCTCAAACAAATCTTTATAACGCTTACGTAAGTCCATCACAGGCTTCATATTGATCTCATTAAAGGTCGTCAATATCGCTGCATTATGCTGCGCATCTAATAGGCGCTCAGCTACCCGTGCACGCAAACGTGACATCGGCACTCGCTCTTCCATACGACTACCCACAGCCGCTACCGGCGCAGATGTTTCTGCAGACTTTGCTGCAGCAGTTGAAGCCGCAGGTGCAGAACCACCCGAACTTAAAAAATTCTCAACGTCTTGCTTAGTAACACGGCCATTCTTACCACTACCCGTCACTTGACTGATATCCACATTCTTTTCTTGCACTAAACGACGCACAGCTGGAGTCAGCTCATCCATGTTTGCTTGCGGTGCTGAAGCTTGGGCTGCAGCTGGTGCTTCATCTGTGCTTTCAGCATCTTTTGCTGGCTCTGCTTCAGCAGATGCCGCTGGTGCCGCACCTTCTTTAATCACTGCCATCAATTGGTCTGTCGTTACTGTATCACCTTCCGATACCGACAACTTTTCAACAACGCCAGCCACCGACGACGGTACTTCAATCATCACCTTATCGGTTTCTAAATCAAACAGGTTCTCATCACGTGCAATCGCTTCACCTTCAGCTTTATAAATCTTAGCCACCGTCGCATCGGCAACTGATTCGGGCAAACCTGGTACTTTAAGTTCAATAGTCATGACTGTTGTCTCTCTCTATTTAATGTCTAGCGCGTGATCCACTAATTCTTCTTGTTGTTGTTTATTTAATGCAGGATAACCTGCTGCCGGTGCGGCCATCGCAGGTCGCGTTGAAAAATCTAACTCGTGATGATCGTCCATACAGCGCACAAGTCGATGGCGCGTAATATACCAAGCACCTTGATTGCGAGGCTCTTCTTGACACCACATAATCGATTTAGCGTTAGGGTATTGCGCGAAGATTTCTTCCACATCATCATAAGGAAATGGATACAGTTGTTCGATTCGTATAATTGCAACGTTGGTTTGCTTTTTCTCGCGACGCTTTTCTAATAAATCGTAATACACCTTACCACTACACAACACAATACGTTTTACGTCCTTAGGTTTAATCACTTCAGGTTCAATTTCAGGTATCACTAGATGAAATTGCCCAGATGATAAATCGTCTAACGGTGACACAGCTAATTTATGGCGCAATAAGCTTTTCGGGGTCATCACAACCAGCGGTTTACGGTATGGACGCAGCTCTTGTCGACGTAATAAATGGAAAATCTGCGATGGCGTGGTAGGTACACACACCTGCATATTATTCTGTGCGCACAGCTGCAAATAACGCTCTAGTCGAGCTGAGGAATGTTCAGGACCCATGCCCTCATAACCGTGCGGCAATAACAGTACCAAACCAGATAAACGTTTCCATTTATGCCAAGCCGAACTAATAAACTGATCAACCATCACCTGGGCAGTATTAGCAAAATCACCAAATTGCGCTTCCCAAATCACCAATGCACCAGGACGAGCTGTGGAGTAACCGTACTCAAAACCCATCGGCCCTAATTCACTTAACACAGAGTCATAAATATCAAATGGCGCTTGGTCATCACTAATATGATCTAACGGCGTATATTCTTCACCGGTTTTTTGATCAAACAATGTCGCATGACGATGAAAGAACGTGCCGCGACGAACATCTTCACCACTAAAACGTACTGGCACACCACTATCTACGAGCGAAGCGTAAGCCATGGTTTCAGCAAAACCCCAATCCATTGCTTGTTCACCATTCGCCATTTTTTTGCGTGCTTTCATTAAGCCATCTACTTGACGCAACAAGGTGAAACCTTCAGGATAAGTCGTAATTGCTTTAGATAATTTTTTTACTTCTTTTTTGGCAATGGTAGTATCAACCGCCAATTGCCAGTCATTATTTAAATAAGGTGTCCAGTTAGCTTTGTGCACATCTTCAATGCCTTCATGCACTGTCTCAACCACACCTAGGCCTTTATCTAAGCGATCACGATATGCTTCGCTTTTCGCTTTCACTTCAGCTTCAGTTACAACACCCTGCTGCACTAATTTCTCAGCATACAAAGCACAAGTGCTTTTATGTGCACGAATGATTTGATACATCACTGGCTGAGTTGCACGCGGCTCATCAACCTCTTGGTGTCCGTAGCGACGATACCCGACCAAATCAATGACCACGTCTTTACCAAATTTTTGTCGATAGCTAAATGCTAGATCCATCACATTAATCGCGGCCTCAGGATCATCAGCATTCACGTGAATCACTGGCGATTCAATTATTTTCGCCATATCCGTGCAATATCGAGAAGAACGCGCGTCTTCTAAATTTGATGTGGTGTACCCAATTTGGTTATTGGTGACGATATGCACCGTGCCACCCGTGTTATATGCACGCACTTGCGACATCGCAAATACTTCAGCATTAACACCCTGCGTAGAAAACGCTGCATCGCCGTGCATCATTACACCCAATGCATATTGATGCTTAGGTTTGCCATTCGCATAGCGATCTTGGCGACCACGCACCGACCCTAATTGCACTGGACAAATATAATCAAGGTGAGAAGGGTTAAACAGTAATGAGCTATGCACCACACCTTCGTGTGTTTTAATATCAGCCGAATAGCCTAAGTGATATTTCACGTCACCTGTTGTCATGCCGTAATCGTGTTTACCCGCATATTCTTCAAATAACATTTTTGGTGGTTTACCCACCGCATTGACACAAACATTTAAACGACCGCGATGCGCCATGCTCATGACTAACTCATTAATTTCAGCCCGTGCCGCATTAATGGTTAATTCATTCAACAGAGGGATTAATGTGTCCAAACCTTCAATTGAAAAACGTTTTTGGCCAGGGTATTTCACATCCAAAAAGTGCTCAAGCCCTTCCGCTGACGTTAAGCTATTAAGCACACGTATCTGCCGTGCTTTATCGTCAATGGCATGATTGAATTTACCTTCAATCGTTTCTCGTAACCAATCTTGTTCAGCTTGATTTGAAACATGCATAAATTCAAAGCCAACCGTGCCACAATACAACGCTTGCAAGCGTTTAAAAATATCCGAAAGGCTAGCTGTGGCTTGTGGCAATACACCACGGGTATTAAATTGTGTAGATAAATCACCATCCGACAAGCCATGATACGCTAACTGTAAACGTTGCTCAGATTCCACATCAACATGGTTTAATGGGTCAAGCTTCGCTTCATGATGACCATAAAGGCGAAAACTAACAATCAACGCATCAACCGCTTCTTGTTGACAGTTCACCTCGCCTGAAGCGATGGGCGCATGGGCCAAATCTAAAAAGCGCTGCTCCATATCAAGCTCAGAAATATCTTTACCAGCAAAATCACCCACATTCGGTAAGGTATCAAAATAGCTACGCCACTCCTGATCCACCGACATCGGGTCTTTAAGATACTGATCGTAAATAACTTCTAAATACGAAGAATTGCCAGCAGCCAAATAACTGCTTTGCTCAAGGTCACGTAATGTTTTTTTCTGCATTAGTCTACTGATTTATTATACGGATTCATCTAACATATCACGACGGATTTTACGTATTGCTTCAGTAGGATTCAAGCCTTTTGGACAAACATTTGCGCAATTCATGATTGTACGGCAACGAAATACACTAAATGGGTCTTTAAGGTTTTCCAGTCGAGATTCCTTATGGGTATCTCTGCTATCTGCAATAAAGCGATATGCGGTCAACAAACCCGCGGGGCCAATAAATTTGTCTGGGTTCCACCAATACGACGGACACGAGCTGGAACAACAGGCACACAAAATACATTCATACAAACCATCTAACTTAGCGCGATCTTCCTGCGATTGAATACGTTCACGTGCAGGCAACGACTCATCATTTTGCAAATACGGCTGCGTACGCTCGTATTGCTTATAAAATTGATTCATGTCTACCACTAAGTCACGAATCACAGGAAACCCTGGCAATGGGCGAATCACAACTTTATTCGGCAACTGACGAATCTGAGTGATACAGGCTAACCCATTGGTACCATTAATATTCATACCATCCGAGCCGCACACGCCTTCACGGCAAGAGCGACGGAACGACAAGCTTGGATCTTGATCTTCTTTTAAAGTCTCCAAGATGTTAAGTAACATCGTGCCCTTAACGTCGTCAGTATTAACAGTGAAATCCTGCATATAAGGTTTTTTATCCTTATTCGGATCGAAACGGTAAATCGATACTTTTATTTCACTCATAATTATTCTCTTCTTTCTTGCAGTGGAATAGCTTCAACGTCACGTGGCGAAAAATTCACCGAACGATACCCAAGACGACCATCTTCAAAATACAATGAATGCTTTAACCAATCATCATCATTACGCTCTTTGAAATCATAGCGCGAATGCGCACCACGACTCTCAGTGCGTTTTTCTGAAAGCGTTGCAGTAGCTTGTGCAACCAACATCAAGTTATCTAACTCGAACATCTCAATGCGATCGGTATTAAACTCTGTGCTGAAATCTGACAATTTAGCATGTTTTAATTTTTCAGCTAAGCCATTCAACTCTTTTAAACCATCTGCCATAGGGCCTGCATCACGGAATACACCAAAGTTATCTTGCATCACTTTTTTCATAGCATTACGTAACTTGAATGGGTTTTCAGTATTTTTAGGATCTTCCCAGCGGTGGTAACGGCGCATACCATGCTCGATATCTTCCTCACGCGGATCCTTTCTACTGATTTCATTTTTTTGCAATGATTCGGCTAAGTGCATACCCACTGATCGACCAAACACAATAATATCTAATAACGAGTTTGCACCTAAACGGTTAGCACCATGCACAGATACACATGCACACTCACCTGCCGCATACAAACCATCGACCGGCACATCATTACCGTCTTTATCGATTGTCACTACTTGACCATTAAAATTAGTTGGCACACCACCCATCATATAGTGACACGTTGGTGTTACAGGAATTGGTTCTTTAACTGGATCGGCATTAGCGAATTTTTTCGATAACGAACAAATCCCTGGTAAACGCTTATCTAACACATCTTTACCCAAGTGATCCAACTTCAATAACACGTAATCTTTATCAGGACCACAACCACGGCCGGCTAAAATTTCCATCGTCGATGCACGTGATACAATATCGCGACACGCTAAATCTTTTAAGTGAGGCGAATAACGTTCCATATAACGCTCACCTTCACTATTTAATAAGTAACCGCCTTCACCACGACAACCTTCAGTCACCAACACACCCGCACCGGCAATACCAGTTGGGTGAAATTGCCAGAATTCCATGTCTTGCACTGGGAAACCGGCACGCAATGCCATACCAATACCATCTCCGGTATTAATATATGCGTTAGTTGTGGATTGGAAGATACGCCCTGAACCACCAGTTGCTAACACCGTTGCGCGCGCTTTAAAGAAAACGACTTCACCATCTTCAATGTTCATCGCTAACACACCAGCCACTTGACCTTCTTTGGTTTTCACCAAATCAATCGAATACCATTCTGAATAAAATTTAGTTTTAGCTTTTAAATTGGCTTGGTACAACGCATGCAATAACGCATGACCAGTACGATCTTCAGCGGCACACGCTCTGTGTACTGCATCACCACCGTTATGTGATGTATGACCACCAAAAAAACGTTGGTAGATACGACCATCTTCAATCCGCGAAAACGGCATGCCCATGTGCTCTAATTCATAAATAGCTTGCGGCGCATTACGGCACATATACTCAATCGCGTTTTGATCACCTAAGAAATCTGATCCATTAACCGTATCAAACATATGCCATGTCCAACGGTCTTCTTCTAAATTACCCAATGAAGCCGCAACACCCCCTTGAGCAGATACCGTATGTGAGCGAGTAGGAAATACTTTTGAAATCACCGCTACGTTTTGATTGGCTTCAGCCAATTGCAAAGCGGCACGCATACCTGCACCACCCGCGCCGATGATCACTGCATCGAATTCGAGGGTTGGTATTCTTCTTTTTTGTTTTTTTTCTTCTGTCATTGCCGTCTATCTCCACAAAATACTGATGGCCCAAATGATATAGGTCAACAACAATAAAACCAATATAACTTCAAGCGTTACACGTAAGCAGGCGCATTTTACATAATCCGTAAATACCGTCCACAACCCTACCCATGCATGCGCACAAATGCTTAATACCACGAGTAAAGTACAAATTCGCATAATGGTGTAATCAAACAAGCCATGCCACTGCTGAAAAGTTAAATCAGGATGACAAAGAAAGTAGATAAACAAAAAAACAAAATACACACCAATAATCAGCGCCGTCATGCGCTGCACTAACCAATCGCTCAGACCATTTCGGCCATAATTGGTAACACTATTTACCATATGAATACTCCTGACAATACCGCTAAGATGACAAATACGATTAACATAATGTAAGCGGTCACTTTAGAAGAAGTTTTAGTCTCACCAAAACCGATATCCATAAACAAGTGACGTATACCCGCCACTAAATGGTAAAGGATAGCCATGACGATCACCCAACTGATCAGTCTGCCCCAAGTGGTCTGTAAGCTCTGCATTACCGATTGAAAACTATCCGCCGAACTCAAACTGCAGCTAAGATAGCCCAGTAACAACGGTATACATATAAAGAGTATGACGCCGGTGAGTCGATGAATAATGGAGGTAATAGCAGTGAGCGGAAATTTAAATTTTGTAAGGTCCAGATTAACTGGTCTATTCGATTTCACGGTTGCCTGCCTTAAGAAATAATTGAGTTTCGAAAGCAATTATAGACCTATGATTCTATAAAGACAATTTTTAACATTAAGATATCGCTAAATTTCGATATCCATGTTTTTTTGTTAGGAATCAATCACTGTTATTGCATGCACAAGAGGCTGTCTGGAATTCATACAAAAAACAATCATCGACAAACATCATCAGCAAGTTAGCCTACTAAGCATTTGCCAGGCGTATAGGGTGCCTCTTTTACGTAAGTAAAGCGCAGCGTAACGGAGTGAAGCGAGCCATGAAGTAAAAGAGGTACGCTGTGCGCCTGACAAATACCCCATCCAGGCTAACGACCTACAGTATGATATTTATTTACATCCTATTGATTGAATTCGAGCACTCAATTCACTATAGTTCAGGCATCTTAAATTCAAGCCAAAAAGTAAAAGGAGCAACCCCATGGCGGACAAAGCAAGTATTCAATTTGATGGTCAAAATATCGATCTAGACGTGCTTCACCCAACACTAGGTAAAGATGCAATAGATGTCCGCGCCCTTGGTGGCCATGGGTTTTACACTTATGACTCTGGCTTTTACTCAACCGCCTGCTGCCAATCAAAAATTACTTTTATTGATGGCGACAAAGGTCAATTATTGTACCGCGGTTACCCTATCGCACAACTTGCCGACCAATGCAGTTTTGAAGAGGTGTGTTACACCTTAATGAATGGTGAGCTGCCTAATAAAGGCGAGCTGGACCAATTCATTACTGAACTCAGCACACACAGCTTAGTGCATGAACAAATCACCAAATTTTTTAGCGGCTTCCGTCGAGACGCCCACCCGATGGCTATTATGGTCGGTGTAGTTGGCGCATTATCTGCTTTCTATCATGATGGTATGGATATCAGTCATGAAGAAGACCGCCGTTTAGCAACAATCCGCCTAGTAGCCAAAATGCCAGCCATTGCCGCCATGTGTTACAAATACTCGATCGGCGAACCATTTGTTCACCCTCATCCAGAGCTAGGTTATGCGGCAAACTTTTTAAATATGATGTTTTCATCACCGGTGAGTAATGAACCACCTAACCCAGTATTCGTTAAAGCGATGGATAAAATTTTAACTTTACACGCAGACCATGAACAAAATGCTTCAACCACTACGGTTCGTGTTGCCGGCTCAACGGGTGCCAACCCATTTGCTTGTATCTCAGCAGGTATTAGCGCGCTATGGGGGCCTGCACATGGTGGCGCCAACGAAGCTTGCCTAAAAATGTTACATCAAATTGGCGATGAGAAAAACATCAAGGAATACATTAAGAAAGCTAAAGACAAGAATGATCCATTCCGCTTAATGGGCTTTGGTCACCGTGTATACAAAAACTACGATCCACGCGCTAAAGTGATGCAAGGTATTTGCCATGAAGTATTAGACGAAACTGGCAAGCATAACGACCCATTATTTAAATTAGCCATGGAATTAGAAAGAATCGCGCTGGAAGATGATTACTTTGTTGAAAAGAAATTGTATCCGAACGTTGATTTCTACTCCGGTATCACCCAAACCGCTTTAGGTATTCCATCAAATATGTTCACCGTTGTGTTTGCATTAGCACGTACCACAGGTTGGATGTCTCAATGGATGGAAATGATGGGCGACCCAAGCCAACGCTTGGCACGTCCACGTCAAGTGTATGTAGGTTACACGGAACGCGATGTTAACAATCTCGACAAGAGATAACCTGTCATCTCGACCTTAAGAGCTGTCATCCCGGCCACCGAGCCGGGATCTAGTAACAAATAAACCCAATCAAAGTTATCCACATTGATCTTTCGAACATCAAATCGACAATATCATTCAAAAGATGGCATTATGCCCATCTAAGCCACAGCAAAATACTACGTAAATATTTGTTTATAAGTATATTTTTTATATTTGATCAAAAAATCACTTCACCGCAAATATAAGCTAGAGCTCGGTGTGACTGAAACTACCCTAAGTTACTCCACATAGTTATCCACAGAAACTGTGCATAACCGAAGGATTAACTGCACTAATCACTTTATGTAACTAGCATTAGATTTACACAAACAATCGGAGTAATCTAAAAGGGATGAGTAAGATATTAAGAAGGGAGATGAACTATGCCTACTCGCACCACTGACTATAAGTCGCAAAACGCCACACCCATTATCGAAGCCACTATAGCGCTAATGAATAAAGCGATCGATTCCGAACGAGAGACCACCATTGAGACACTACGCGCCATAGTAAACAAAGAAACAGGCAAGCTTAACCCCAGCGCCAATATTACCCCCGTTAGCGGTGATCCATTAAACCCCCACAGCATGCTAACCTATGAAAACAGCGCCAGCAGCAGCCTTTCAAAGCTGAACGCCTTAGCCAGACATTGCTTTGAACTTAGCGATCATAAAGACAGCACCAATAAAAATGACAGCGCCGCCTTACTTGTCCGCACATGCGCGGCCTTATGCCTACAGCGCCACCATGCACTAGGCCATACTAAAGATGAAGTAAACACAAACATAGCCAAGATGAAAAAACAATTGGACGGCCAATTTGAACTTGCCAGCACGACAACGGTCACTGCGGGCAGCGTAGCCTTTATACCAGCCTTAGCATTAAAACTAGGCGGGGAAACCGTACATGCAGCCAGCTGGTTAATTGGTTGCATCCCTGTTATCGGCCTGGCAACAGAGCCGGCACGCAAACTAGTCATTAAGCCTTTTAAATCTCGCACTACTGACAAAGCCTTTGAAACCAGCCGGCTAATCGTTACAGGTTCTCTATGGTCAAAAATCGGCTACCTTAACCGTGCCGACTTGTGGAAAATGGTTGAAGACATCACCGCGCTGGAAGTATTACACCAAGACGCAGCTAAACATCCTCACGTTGCAGCTGGGATCGAAGCGAAAGCGACGGCTGCAAAGCCTGAAACCCGGCCAGAACCGAGTACGAATGTAATTAAGTTTTGAGTACACTCGCTAAATGATTCCTGGATTGTATCTTAATCATTCTGCAGTTCTGGGGACAAGTTTAAGTTAAATAA
>JARGOB010000024.1:0-11971 GCA_029212925.1 Coxiellaceae bacterium
GACTTAAAATCCCTCGGTGGCAACACCGTGCCAGTTCGAGTCTGGCCCCGGGCACCATCCTTTTTTCATATATCTTCGTTAAAAGCCTCTCTGCGCGTGCTCAGGTATGTTCATATACATTGCGCTGCTCGATCTGCTTTTGCCTTGATATATGAAAAAATGATGGCACCCGGTTCCCGGGCACACCTTATCCTTCGTCTTTTTACTGATATCGTCGTTAAATTATTTCCCTCTCGAGTCATGTAATTAGTTATACACTCCTCTTCGCGACAAATAATTTGCCTTGATATCAGCAAAAATACTCGGCTAAGGCATTCTCCCAACTTATTGCGCTGCTCGATCTGCTTTTGCCTTGATATATGAAAAAATGATGGCACCCGGTTCCCGGGCACACCTTTTCTTCGATATTTCCACGCTAACTTTGTTGTAAAGAATTTTTGACCTAGTCATGTAATTATCTATACAATCCTAGGTCAAAAATTCTTTACGCCGCGTTATCGAGGAAATCTCTTCGAAAAGGTAGTTGTCGAGGTGCAATGCAGCGCTAGGATGTTCCCTAAAATCCTCACTGATCACATGATAGGTAGTGAGAGAAATGATTTGCCTTGATATCAGTAAAAATACTCGGTTAAGGCACTTTTCTAGGTGATTGTACTACCACTCCGGTGAATAAGCCTCTGCAGTTGTTGCTGGTCCATATGCCTTGAGTTTTTCCATGTGGCGTTAATTTGTAAACATAGTAGCGGATATGGTCTTTCCAGTGTTGGTTTTTTATCAGGCTCACAGCAACAACAGATCCATATATCACGTAAATACCATTGATGACTTGTTGATGGAAAGTAAAGTGGTTAAGTTTGATGTTGTTGCTGGTAGTGGCGCCATTGAGTAGTTGCTGTTTTACATTACCAATAAAGATCCCAGGGTTATGCTTATTGCAGTATTTTTGTGAGATGTTTTTTTTGATTGGGGTGGGGTTGTAGTAGCTTGCCTTCCAGGTGGCGGTGTTGTTTTCGGCAAATATAGGCATTGCTGCTGCACATAATAGAGGCAAAAATAGAGCCTTTGAGTGGTGTTTCATTGTTAATGTCCAAATGTGTGGCGTATGGGTTGGGCCTTATAAAAACTGATATACTCGTGATCTAGCTGTCACTAGTTCTTTGAGATGAGGTATATTATGGGTGAAGCCGATATCCGTTGGCAACAACGATTAAATAATTTACATAGTGCTATGCAACAGCTTGTCTATTTATCACCAAATAGAAAATGATGAACTTATTGATCATATAAAGCGTGTTGGTATAAAATTTTATTAAAAACCATAAGGCTAAACCCATGGCATTAGTTTTAACTGGACTAAAAAAAGCAATAGCCTCATTAGGTGAATCGGTAAATTATTCAAATAACTTACCTGAGGGCATTGATGCAGATATTGTGAGGGGTTCTGTTATTCAGCGGTTTGAATATACTTATGAACTGAGCTGGAAGTTATTACAGCGATGGTTAAAGGTAAATGTCAGCCCTGAGGATGCGGAGCCACGTACCAAGAAAGATTTATTTAGGTTGGCAGCAAAAAAGAAAATGATTAACAATGTTGAGGATTGGTTTGAGTTTGCTGAGGCTCGTAATGCTGTAACTCATACATACAATGAAAGTAAAGCGGAGTATGTCTATGAAGTAGCGTTAAAGTTTTTACCGGCAAGTAAGGCGCTGTATCAAGAGCTAGAGAGTAACAATGCTTGATTTAAAACCTGAACATATTGAAACAGTCAAAGCCATATTAAATAAGCACCTTCCCGGTGTGCCGGTTAAAGCATTTGGTTATCGCGTTACCGGCAAGGAAAAAAAATACTCAGATTTAGATTTGGTTATTATGGGTGAGGGGACTATTGATAACAAATTACTTAATGAGATTAAGTTTGAATTCTCAGATTCTGATTTGCCTATTATGGTTGATATTATTGACTGGCACGATATCTCAGATGAGTTTAAGCGGGCTATTGAATCAGATTGCGAGGCACTGTAATGCAACAAAGATTGAGTATTATCACCTTGGGTGTTTCTGATTTGGAGCGCTCAAGAAAATTTTATCAAGACATCGGTTGGCAATTAGCTAATCCAGAAGATGCGGATAATATTGTCGCGTTTAATTTGCAAGCTATGTCGTTAGTGTTATATCCACGTGAAAAATTAGCCGAAGATGCCGGTGTTACTCTGAATACAAGTGAGCATGCATCAGTGACACTGGCACATAATGTTGGCTCAGAAGCGGAAGTGGATCAGGTAATGGCGGATGTAGAAAAAGTTGGTGCATCGATTATTAAAAAAGCTGAAAAGAAATTCTGGGGCGGTTATTCTGGATATTTTGCTGACCCTGATGGCATATTGTGGGAGGTGGCATTTAATCCATTTTCAGTCTTAGGCCCAAAGGGTGAGTTTCAGTGGGGTGGTGTTGATAAAACAAATAACTAGTTATTTATATCTGTGTATTATTTGACAATACATTGGTGATAAATAAACTGTTGTATACTGAATTACAGTGGTTGTAACTCTCACTATTAGGAACATCTTATGTGTCGTTGTTTTCTTCGTATTTTTATCACTTTGTTGCTTGTTGTTAGTTTTGGTGCTAGTTATGCCAGTTTTTGTCGTTGTCAGCCGAAAGATGCTTGTTGGCCCAATGAAAAAGATTGGCAAGGTTTAGCCAAGCAATTAAAAGGTAAATTAGTACAGGCAACACCGGTATTGGCAGCATGCAAAAGCGACCCCAAAAGCAAAGGCTGTTTAGCCACATTAAAGAAAGTCAAAAATCCGTTTTATTTGCAATCCATATCGGCTGGGACAGAAAGCCAAGGTTGGTTTAATGCCTGGAATGCAGCGGTGAGTCCTTATGCGATTGAAGCAGAAAATGCCGATGATATTGTCGCAGGTGTGAACTTTGCGCGTAAACACAATTTACGCTTGGTTATTAAAGGAGCAAGTCATGATTACTTGGGGCGTTCAACGGCACCCAACTCGCTATTGATCTGGACGCATCATATGCGTGCTATGCGCTTTCATAAATCCTTTAAGCCTAAAGGTTGTGCTAAGACAGTGAAAGCGGTTCCGGCACTGACTGTTAGCGCCGGAAATACCTGGTTGGAAGCGTATGACATGGCGACGAATAAGCATGGCCAATATGTTCAAGGCGGTGGTTGTACTACCGTTGGTGCGGCGGGTGGCTTTACGCAAGGTGGTGGATTTGGCAGTTGGTCAAAGCGCTATGGAACAGGTGCTGGCAGTATGTTGCAAGCGGAAGTGGTGCTTGCCGATGGTAAGAAAGTTATTGCCAATCAATGCCAAAACCCTGATTTGTTTTGGGCGTTACGTGGCGGTGGTGGCGGTACCTATGGTGTTGTCACGCAAATGACTTATCGCACTCATCCATTACCGAAATATTTTGGTATTGTTAGAGGGCAGATTAAGGCTGATAACACACAAGATTATCAAGCGTTGATTCGTCAAACCCTGATTTTTATGCGCGATCATTTGATGAGCCCGGATTGGGGTGAGCAGCTGTCTTTTAATGACAATAATACTATAGGTGTCATGTTATTCTCGGCAGGGCTTGATGATAAACAAATGCAGAAAGTATGGACACCGTTTGAATCATGGCTTAAAAAGCAACCTAAAAAATACACGACGGAGTTAACGTTTAAATCGTTACCTGCAAGAAAATTTTGGAATTATAAATACCAAATGGGCTCAAACAGTATCCTTAAGCCCGTTAAGAATCCCATGCCGAATGCAAAGCGTGGCCAATTCTGGTGGCAGGTGACCAGCGGTGAAGTGTATACCTATTGGTATACTTATCAATCATGGTGGTTACCGCTTGGGTTATTTGATGATAAAAACCTCAATAAGACTACGCAATTAATTTATGATGCTTCACAATTATCCACGGTTCATTTTCATTTAAATAAAGGCTTAGCAGGTGCTAGTGATGAGGCGTTGAAATTAAGTAAGCAAACATCCACTAATCCATCTGCCTATCAAGCGGCTGCTTTAGTGATTATGGGGGCGAGCAATCAAGACATTCACCCTGGCATTAAGGGCCGTGAGCCTAACTTAAGTGTGGCTAGGCGTAAGGTGAAGGCAATTAATCGAGCGATGAAGCTGTTTAGAAAGGCAGCGCCTAACGCTGGCTCTTATGTAAATGAGACCGATTACTTTGAAAAAAACTGGCAGCAAGCCTTTTGGGGTGATAACTACAAGCGCCTATTTAATATAAAGCAACATGTCGATCCTAATGGTTTACTCTACTGTCATCACTGTGTTGGTAGTGAATTATGGAATCGTCATGGTATGTGTAAGCGTAAGGTTGACCCAAAAACAATTAGATAGTTATTAGCTATCATAGCTATAGTTATTTATAGGCCTTCCCTATATTGCATGAAGGCCTGTATGGTCGGATAATGGTTTTATCTAAAACGATTGAGAGATTTTCATCATGCTATGCGACCAACAACTATCAGGCAATAGAAATTTATTACCCAACTATGGCGATCATCACTTTGCCAATCATGCATCCATGGTGTTGGTAGCACTGGAAAAAATGGGTGCTGACAAACCTCGTATGCAAAAGTATTTTGATGATTATGCGCAACGCTTGAAATTGCAGCCTGCGCTTAAATATGACATTGAGATAAATGAAGGTAATTGGCAACACAGTTTAGGTAATCGCAAATCATACAGTGCTTACCGAGATTTTTTTAGTGAACAGTGCAAGCGCGATGGTCAAGCGGTGGTATTGAATCGATACCTTCCATTATTACTGCAGGGCGTTGGTTGTGATGCATTTCATCCAGCGATTCGATTGGCGTATGCATTGGATAGTGAGCAAGCAGAAGAGGTGGCAGCAGCTTTGGCTTACTGGGCTACAGCCTATTGGCCGATTAAGGTTGCTACCACTGAAAATAGACAAGCGGTATCTGCTGGAGATTATTTGCAGGCATTGAGTCAACACACGGATCTAAAGCTTGAATTTGATCAGCCAGCGATTGATGCACGCATGCAGGTGGTATTGGCTCAGGCAGCATTTAATGATGTTGTTGGTAGCCGCCAATTAGCGGCAGATCAAACATTAGATCAAATCGCGGCAGCACTGATTCGTTTGTATCAACAAACCAAAGACTTTACTTTGTTGCATGGTGTCACCAGCTGTCATGCCATGCGTTTATTGCTGCCCTATGTTGAAGATAAAGCAGCTGCACTGCATGCCTACTGGCATGCGATTTGTGCAGCTTATGTGACGGTTGGGTCGCCGCAATTAAACACAGTATCGGCTGATCAGCCTGTGTTGCCTTGGGAGCAGATTAAACAAAAAGTATTAAACAGTGATAACGATCATACCATTAAATTAACGTACACCTGTTGGCAGCAATTCGATCATACCAAAGACCCGGTGTATCACCAGGTTGCTACACAGCTGGTGAGTGGGTAGTGTGTAAAGCGCTATAGGGTCAGTGCAATCTTTCCTTGGGTGGTTTTAGCTTCTAGCATTTTATGCGCTTCAACGGCTTGCTCCAATGGAAACGTTTTGGCTATCTGAAGTTTTACTTTTTGATTGGCGCATAGTTCAGCGATATAGCTAAGGTCGTCTAAATTAGTTTGCGCCAGCATGCCGGTGGCTTCTACCGGTAACTCTTTAGCGGCTTCAAGAATTTTGTCGCGCGTAATGGTGGGCACGGTAACGATTAAGCCGTGTGGTTTTAATACCTGTAAAGAGCGAATGCCGGTTTCACCACCGACTAAATCAATAACGACATCAATGTCTTTGAGTTTTGTTTCAAATTTTTGTTTTTTGTAATCGATGATTTGGTCAACGCCCAGGCTTTTAAGAAATGGATGATGTTTTTCAGATGCGGTGGCAATAACGGTTGCTCCAGCCAGCTTGGCATACTGGACAGCAAGGTGGCCAACACCACCGGCGGCGGCGTGGATTAACACTTTATCACCCGCTTTAATATGGCCATATTGATGTATGGCTTGCCAGGCGGTTAAGCCTGCAATGACTAAAGCAGCAGCCATGTCGTTGGACAGTGCTTCAGGTGCTTGCACGATTTGATCAGGTCGAGCTAAACAATATTCAGCATAAGCGCAAGGGTGATCATGTCGGCCTACACTGCCTAGTACGGTATCGCCAACGTGAAAGCCTTCAACATTTTCACCGCACTCAACGACCTCACCGCATACATCAAAACCCAAGCCTGAAGGCAGGGTGAGTGATTGACAGACAAAACTGCTACCATCACGGATTTTTGTATCAATAGGGTTTACGCCGGCTGCCAATACCTTAAGCAATAGCGTGTTATCGGTTACTTTTGGTTGGTCGATTTCGGTGCACTGTAAAACATCGGCGGGGCCATATTGATCAAATTGTATTGCTTGCATATTCTGTTTGTCCGGGTAGAAACTTTATTGTTATATGATAGTATGGTGGGCTGGAATAGCAAGCTTAGGGATGGCAATGAGTTCTACTGTCGAATACCAAACAGACCAGGTTGCATCAGCGGTCAATATTTTATACATGGATGCGCGTATTGATAATCGGCAACAGCTGATTTATGAATTGCGTTTGTCTAAATTCGCATCAGATCAAGAAATATTATTAGCCGCTTATGAAAAATGGCAAACGGATTGTACGCGTCATTTATTGGGTGATTTTGCTTTTGTATTATTCGACAAGCGTCATCAAGCTTATTTATTAGGCCGCGACCCGATCGGTTGCCGCCCCTTGTTTTATTACCATCATGCAGGGCAATTTGAGTTTGCTAATAATATTCCCATGCTGCTGTCGCAATTGGATGAGACACCGGCGACCAATATGCAGTGGGTAGCAGAGAATCTCACTTACACCATTATCATGACGACGCAATATACTGACCAAACGTATTATAAACACGTTTATCGGGTGACACCTGGCCATAGCTTGGTGATTGCTGGTGATAAAAAACGCTCCAATGCTTACTGGGATTTGAATACCACCTCAGAATTAATGCTAAATGATGATCGTGAATACATTGATGCGTTTAAAGAGCAACTGACGCGCGCGGTTTATCGTCGGGTAAAACAAGCGGACCGGTTAGGCAGTGAACTGAGTGGTGGTTTGGATTCCAGCTCTGTAGCGGTGATTGCTAAGCAATACCAGCCTGATCTGCATGCGTTTAGTAATGTGCCGCACCCAGATGATCCAGAAGGTCATAAAACCGATGAGCGTCAATTTTCTCGTGCGGTGGCTGAGTTTGCCAAGATTCATCATGTGCATGAAACTGATGGCACGCGAGATTGTGATGCGGAACGTGATATACGTTTGGCGACCGAATGGTGTGGCATGCCGTGTGAAGGCGTATTTCCTGTGGTGGCAATGCCGTCGTATCGTGCAGCCGAACGCGCAGGTGTGCAATTAATGTTATCCGGTTTTGGTGGTGACCAATGCGTGACCATGCAAGGAGCTGGTCGTTTAAAAGATTTAGCGCGAGCGCACCAATGGGCGCAGTTATGGGCAGAAAATAAATACAGGCATAAAAATTCTGCAAAACGTTATAAATCATTTATCAGTACATGGTTACGCGTGTGTGTGCCTGGGTTTGCTTATTGGCGCAATAAAAAACAGCAAGACTATATCGCATTGGCTGACTTTGCATTGTCGCAATCGTTATTAGAACAGGTTGAATTACCTAAGCGTTTTCCACTGCTTAAAACCATTCGGGCGAAGAAGGGCTACAATTTACGCGAATGGCAACGCCAATTTTTTATCGGCCCCGATTGTTGGCATGTGCGTGTCAGGGTGGAATGTTCAGCAGTTTTATCCAGTCATTTTGGTTTGCAATATGCTTATCCATTACTGGATACCGAATTGTTGCAGTTTGTTATTAGCTTGCCATCGCGGGTTAAGTATCAGCAAGGGACGGCACGGTATTTAATTCGACAGGCGATGCAAGGTATGCTGCCAGAAAGTTTACTAACCCGTTTTGATAAGACCGGTGGTACAGCGCCCGGTGCTTCGTATGTGTTAAAGGAATACCAAAAAAAACAGCCATCTGTAAGTTCGTCTTATGCCAACAGCAGTGGGGCATTGAGCAAGTGGGAAGGGATCGATCGTCGGCAATGGGATTTTGTTAAAATGATGCAGTTTATGACTGACTCATGATATGCTTGCGCCATGATTAGACCGCTATCACTTTATATAGGCCTGCGTTATACCCGTGCTAAACGGCGCAATGGCTTTATTTCGTTTATTTCAAGCGCTTCAATGATCGGTATCGCCTTGGGCGTTGCAGTATTAATCACTGTTTTGTCGGTAATGAACGGCTTTGATTATGAAATCCGCAACCGTTTTTTTGCTGTGGCACCTCAGGTGACTGCGTTCACCTCGCAAGGTTTGCAGGGCCGTTGGAAAAATTTACAAGCAAAAATAAATAAAGTACCGGGCGTTAAGGCATCGGCACCGTATGTGAATGGTAAAGGCATGTTGAGTTACCAAGGCCAGGTTAGTGGCGTTGAAGTGATGGGTATTGTGCCGGCTGAAGAAAATAAAATTTCAGTGATTGGCGCTAAGATGAAAGCCGGTAGTTTGAGCAGCTTGCAACCCGGTCGGTTTAATATGGTGATTGGTTATAAGCTAGCAGATAATTTAGGTTTATCGGTGGGCGATAAATTAGTGTTGTTAACGCCGCAAACCACGACATCACCGTTGGGTATTCAGCCACGTTATCGTCAATTTACCATCGGTGGTATTTTTGATGCAGGTGGTGGTTTTGGTTTTGATAGCGGTGTCGCTTATATTAATATGTCCGATGCGCAGCGATTATATTCTGGTGGTCAGTTATACGGCGGCTTACATATCACCTTGGATGATTTGTATCAAGCGGTGAACATGTCTCGTGCCATAGCCAAACATTTGCCGAATACATTTATGGTGTCGAATTGGACGCGTCAATTTGGCCCATTTTTTAAAGCGCTAGCGATGGAAAAAACAATGATGTTTATTATTTTAATTCTCATTGTGGGTGTCGCTGCATTTAATTTAGTATCGACCTTAGTGATGGTAGTGAATGATAAACAATCGGACATTGCGATATTACGTACGCTAGGTGCTAAGCCGCGTAGCATTATGGCCACGTTTATTTTTCAAGGGGCATTGGTGGGTTTGATCGGTGTGATTATTGGTGTGCTGCTCGGCTTATTACTGTCTTACAATGCAACCAATATTGTTAGCTTTTTGCAGAGAGCATTTCATGTGCAGTTGATTTCAGCCTCAGTGTATTATGTGAATTTTCTACCGGTACGCATTCTGCCAATGGATATTCTTGAGATATCACTGTGGGCGTTTGGTTTAAGTTTGATTGCTACTTTATATCCCGCTTACCGAGCGTTTAAAACTCAACCGGCGGAGGCATTGCGTTATGAATGATGTATCTGCGGTATTGCGTTGCGATAATTTAAGCAAAAGCTTTCATGACGGTGAGATTTCTGTGGATGTATTAAAGCAGGTGAGTCTGATTATTAATGCCGGTGAAACAGTAGCGATTATGGGTGCGTCCGGCTCGGGTAAAAGTACTTTACTGCATTGCTTGGGCGGCTTAGATAAACCCACTTCTGGTGAAGTCTACGTCGAGCAACAAGCATTGAGTCACATGAATGAGGCGGCGAAAAGCGAGTGCCGTAATCATACGCTGGGTTTTGTTTATCAGTTTCATCATTTATTACCGGAGTTTAATGCATTAGAAAATGTGATGATGCCGTTATTAATACGTGGTGATGACAGTGCCAAAACGTGTCAACAAGCCGCATTGCAAATCATTGATCAGGTTGGCTTGGCGCATCGTGCTAAACACCGAGTTAATGAATTGTCGGGTGGTGAGCGTCAACGTATAGCGATAGCCAGAGCGTTAGTGACTAAGCCAAAATGCCTGTTGGCTGATGAGCCAACTGGTAATTTAGATCAGCATACAGCAGATCAAATCACTAATATGCTATTGGAGCTTAATCAACAGTTGGGAACAGCCTTTATCATTGTTACGCATAACCATGAAATGGCACGGCATATGCAACGTCAGTTACAGCTAGTTAATGGCGCTCTAGCTTCCTGATATCAACCATTTTTATACTCAACTACCATTCCTATCAATACTGTTGTTAGTATTTATAGCCGCTATTACAATCCAAGGGTTGTGTGAATGAGGTCTTACAGATGCGAACAATTAAACCCAATGAAGAACATAAATCACTAGAGCCAGTTGAAGAAAGCTTTTATTCACTTGGCTATGTTGACGGCCTATTTTATAGTCAGCTGGTGAGGGTGTATAGTGACGGCATAGATATACTTCGCGGGGATAAACTTAATAAAAGGGTAAAATTTAATGAATATTTTCGACGCCTCGATGAGAAAAAATCGATAGTTACTGATCTATATTTAGCGATGCTGTATGTGCCTACGAGCTACTCCTATAGCATGTCTAATACTGACTTTGCAGAAGAGGTTGCACACATGAGTGTGCAAAACTGGCCAGCAATAGATGAAAATAAAGATGTCAATGTTAAGAGCTTAGTAAGGTCTAAGATGCACCTCGATAGATTTAATCATTGTCTCTTGATGCGATTTCCTACTGTTGAAGATGGTTTTTTCGTGCGACGGGTTTCAGCACTGCAAAGCGTTCATGCGCGTTTAGAGGTGAATAATAAGCGAGAACTGTTACTAGAGCGCGCTGCTTCTGCAGCGGCTAGCACGCATTATTCTCCGCGTTTACAAGCTGTCGCTGCGACGCATTCTGACAGTGAATTACTAAAATCGGATAGCGATTCTGCTCCTTCACCTGTTCTATTTAAGTGACATATTCATCCTGCAATCACTCATTGAGTGACAGTGATACCTGTTTAGAAATCTAAAGTAATACATTCATCTATGTAGGTAATAGACTGAATCTCAACAATTAATTAGGCCCAATAGCTGTGCTATAATTACCCGCATATTGAATGATGAGAGTGTAATAGTGGCGAAGGGTTGGTTAATAGCGTGGTGTTGTGCTGCAGGGGTATTACTCACTGGATCCAGCTTTGCGAATGGTTTTTACGTTTGTTATCAAAGCAGGAACACCATTGGCGGCTTAAAATATTTCAACTGTAAAATGCAAAATGTTCACTGTAATGACAGCGAGCATTATCATTTTGGTAAGTACCAAAGCCCGCAACAACAACGCATAGCGTATAATCGTTGCTTGAATTCAGTTCCACCACCTTCTAAAACTCACGGTTTATTTGTTTGTTTTCGTGATCGCGTACAGTCATCCGATTTGCGTCATGTCAAATACAACCAGTGTGAATACAGTTACAAGCCTTGCTGGCAAAAAGATTTAAATCGATTTGGAAAATACAACACAACACGTGCATCGGAATTAGCATTGGTGCGTTGCCAGTCAGGGACGCCACTACAGTAGATTAATTTGGTATTTTTAGGGGAGGGGTTGAAATGTTAAGTAAACATCAAAAGTGTATCAAGGTGCAGTCATTGCGTGCTAAGTCACTGCCAAAAAAAACACTCATGACCGTCTTTGGTTCGTTACTATTAGCTGGCGTTTTACTGTTGCCTGCTAAAGTATTTGCCTATGACACCTTATGGGGTTACTACGTTTGTTACGACCAAAACACACGAGGATCAATAGGTTCATGTGTGATTAGCAATCAAATCTGTAACGCTAAATATTTGCATTACTATGGCCAATACAACGACCGCTACGAACAAAAAGACGGTTTGTTGCGTTGTCATTATGACCGTAAATCCGTGGTGGATCCGGTAGCAAGGACTTGGTTGCACTAGCGGAAACGCATTTACAGTCCCAACCACGCTGAGCAGAGCCTTTATGCCGATTATTTGAAGCTATGTTCCTCTGTTGCACCTGTTGCACCTGTTGCACCTGCTGCACCTGTTGCACCT
>JARGOB010000024.1:12071-41821 GCA_029212925.1 Coxiellaceae bacterium
GCTGCACCTGCTGCACCTGCTGCACCTGCTGCACCTGCTGCACCTGCTGCACCTGCTGCACCTGTACCTGCTTCACCTGTTGCACGTGCTGCAGCGACTGCACCTGCTGCACTTGCTGCACCACTACCACTACCTGTTGTGAAAAGACTGGGTTCTACTAGTGTTGATCTAGCCAGGAAAGTAGTCGCTTGTTCGATACGGATGTCATAATCTTTTTCATCAGGTGAGCTAACTCGCAGATCCTTGGGTACCCAGCATTTTACGTAGAGGCTTGAAATATCGATACCAGTGTCGCGCATGATTTTTAGTGCTGTGGTGAGTTGGTGTTGACGAGTTTGGTAGTGTCCTGTGGTGTTTTCGAGGTGCCATCCTGCTGGTCTAGCAGGCGTGCCAGGTATTGCAGGTATGCCTGGGTAATAAACTAAGGAGCCTGCAAATTGAACGCTTCGGCCGTACGATAATGAAGAGTGGTTCACACCTATTATGGCGGTTTCTTCGTCGCCACCGCTTAATGATGTACCTGTGACTCTGCCTGCTTTTGATCTCACTTTAGGGTGTATATAGATTTTGTTATCTATGACTACAACACAATTTTGGCATAAGTCACCTGCGGGTGTTTCTCGTGGCAGCGAGCGACCACTTTTGTTGATGACATGCTCGCCGTCGACAATAGCTGCAAGCTCTGTTGATAGTAATATGTCAGGTTTGAAATATTTAATAAATCGAACGGGTACCTCATTTAGTAATATATCGATCTCACTCTCATCAAGTTCGTTGAGAGAATCTTTGCCGAACAGGCGTTTTGTTGCTCGGGTTAGTTCGATATATTCGTTACCGTAGGGTACGAGCAGATTGCCTTCGGGGTCGTAGAGTTTGAGGCCGGTGGTATCGCTACTGGATAAGCTTTCACCCCAGTAGTGCGTTGCCAGTGATACACTGCCAAGCGACTGATTGTTTAATCCAAATTGTCGTTCTCTACTCATAATATATTCATTCAACTTTTTTTAATTGATCTAAGTAATACTTCTAGTCTATAGAGCACGATTCTAACAGGTAAGTCTTATCTGCGTATTAAGTTATGTTTTAGAAGAGTTAGGTAAAGTCTTGGTAGTTGCCAGTGCAGTTAGTTGGTATGCTAATAATTAGTTAAGCAAGCTGATGTATAATGCTCGTAATATTAGTAACTTATTGATTCATGATGTCAGTACATAAGCTTGTAATACGTGGTATTAAACAAAACGTTAAGGCACTGGGTTTAGAAGAAGACCTGGTATTTCGGCGTGTTCTCGCCATGATGGTTGCAAAAAAGAGTAAATCGTCAATACTGAGGCAGCTGAATGATGATTGTCGGTTGTATCTGAGTAAAGCTGATATGCTGCCTGAGCACCAAGCGCTGATTGCGGCTGTTAAGGTTTATTTGGAATCCGCCACACTGTTAGATTCGTACCACCTTAGTTTTATTACTGGTGCTGAAGCGGGTGACCTAATAACTATTGGTCGGGCTTTATTGGGCGGACATTATGATGTGCTTTTAAGTCTTGCGAGCGGTGGGAATGCTGTAGCACAACTGGCTATCAATAAAATAGCATTTGAAAGAAAAGTGGCAGCCGTTCCGTCGGATGCGATAGATGGCTATATAAGATCGCAGCGCGCAACAGTGGCTGATCAACAAAGTTTATGTGCATTGCTTACCATTCATGATTCTCCATTTGCCATGGGGTTGTTGCAACGCATTCCTTTCGCTAACTACACTGATCAAACGCTGGTGATATTAGCTTGCCAGCAAGATGGTATGGCGAAATCGATTTTAGCGGCAAAGGGTAAAGCACTTATGGAAGAGTATGCTATAAAGTATGCTGTTCCGAGGCACCGAAGATTTCAGCCTTGTATGCCAGTTGCTTTGCTTCAATCTTTTGAAGTCAAACCGGAAAATACAGGTTTAAGTCCTGCAGAGTTTCGTACTTTTTCTACTATCATAAGCATGTATGATGATATCGGATTTATCTCAAGGCCAGCAATTGAAAATTTAAAGCGAATTCGTTGGGATGATGAGCGTGACCCAGGTAAAACGATTAAACGTCTATTAGACGCAAGCACTACGAGTAATGCCATTTATGTGTCTCATTTGAGCGCTATGATTGCCGGTGTTGATTCAGAATCTGATATTGCAGAAACCGTTAAGGATATTATGCGGCATCATGCTACTTATTATCCTTTTATGGATATCCTTGATGATATTCTTGTGCATGGCAGTTATAGCTTGCTGTGCTATTACACTAATATAATGCAAGATCAGAAGCCAGATGTGATGGATGAGATTGTTTCACGCATCATCAATCATTACCATAAGCATGAAGGTCATGCCGCTTGGTCTTTTTTATGTAATAGGCCGAAATGCAGTGGCTCTGAATTATTGTTAGTAGCTAGGATTAAATGTTACCAGCATGTTAATAATATTGATTATGCTTTTTTATATTTAAAGCAGCTGATGGCACTTGGAATACTGGAAGTTGATACCGCCGTTCATCATGAGATTTTTGCACTGGCGAAATTAATTCGCCATGGCGACCGAGCGGTTTTTATAAATACCTATTTGAAACTATTATCAAAGATGACCAGCGCTCAGCAATGTTATAAAACAATGCTGCTTATGGCGCAGCATGCAGAGACTAGCGACATGTGTCGATCAACAATATACCAGTATATTGACGAGGCAATGGCGAAAGGAAGTCTCATTGCTAATCCAGTAGCATTACGCATTACTGGTATTTTTTACCGTGATGGTATTGGTGGTGAAAAAAATGGAGCCATGGCGAACAAATGTTTTACTTATGCCGCTCAGCAAGGTGATGTTGAATCTTTTGAGTTGTTGTTTCCTGCTCCTCATGACCCGAAAGATCTATTCGAGCAAGCTAAACATGGTTTTGGTGCAGCTATAAAATGTTTATGGCAAATGACAGCAGTTGGTGATGGTAACAGCGACAATGCAAAACGGTATTTAGTTGAGTGCTATGCCAAAGGGTGGGGCGTGCGGCCTGATAAAGCAAAAGCACTGGCGCTGCAGCGGTCATGGTTTGCGGTGGAAGTGGTTACGGCAGCAGATTGCTTAGAAGCGACAAGCTATACGTATCAATCGATTATTCATTTATTAGCGATGCAGTCTCTGACAAGAGTGGAGGATGGCAGTCGGCGTTTGTCGTTGTTCAATCAGGTGCGCTTTTACCTTATGTTAATCGGGGCTGTGGGGAATCCGTATACGGTTGATGGGGTAGAGTATGCCCCTGATGGATATAGCGCCTCACCGGGGTTAATGATTATTTCATCATTGGTTAAAGGCTATGTATCCGAGCAAGTGCCTGAACAAGCCGATCAATGGCATCAAGTCATAGCAGATATGAGTTTAGCCGCCAATAAAGATACGTATACACTTCTGACAGAAGGTCGCATCTTTAATCAGGGTATATCATGGGTGGACTGGCGGTGTAATCACGCGGTGAATACGTCTTTTTTTATGTTGAATGACAAGGTTTATATGGTTTATGCCAATCGTGGTTTTCGTGGTGATAAAGAAAAACTGCATGGTCTTAGTTTTTTTGAAGTCACTGATATGGCGTTATTACAGACTAAGGAGGGACTCAAACACTTAGCAAAAAATTGTCGTCGGCAAATCTATACTGAGCGAACTGACCCTGCGGTGGATGATGGTATGGGTAAAGATTTAGGGTTACGCTTTATTGGTTGTATTAAAAAGTCTGCCCAGAAGGGGGGTAACTGTTCTCCGATTGCGTTATATAATGCGATCTTATCACACATTATCGCCAAGCAATTGCGAGCAATGCATGAAGGTCATGCTATGCCTGATGGCTTGACGATGGCACTGATTCAATCAGCATTTGATGCTATTTATTACCCTGTTTATAAACCATTTCGTACCTTTTTACGGCAGCAAGGCATGCAAGGTATCGAGGCATTATCCAGGCATCATTTATCCAAGCCTGATCGGGAGGCAGCTATACAGTCGATTGGGTTATTTGTCGATAAGTGTAAGCTCAGTGATGTGCCCACAACCGCTGCGAAAGGTCAGTATTTAGCAGTATCAATGCGAGAAATATTTGCAGGTGACGGTGAGACGGTTGGTGATGGTTGTGAGGCAGCTAGCGCTGTTGAGTCAAAGCCAGCTGCCGGTTCTTAATGGTGTAATGATCGCAGCTATGCGGTTACTTCTTCTTTTTCAGGTAGTACCACATTAAGTTCCATGACAGAACTGTTGTCTTGGCGATGCAAATCCACTTTTACCTGATCAATATCGATCTTGGCGTACTTGGCCACGACTTCTAAGATTTCTTTACGTAATAATGGTAAAAAATCTTCTTCGTTAGAAGTGTCGGTGCGTGATTGAGCAATAATGATTTGCAAACGATCGCGAGCGATGGACGCGGACTTCTTTTTAAAGCCTAAATATTCTAAAAAGCTCATGCCATTACTTCCTCTTTGTTGAATAAACGTTTGAAGAAGCCTTGTTTCTTTCCAGGCATTAGCGGTGGTGCTGGTTCACCTAAGAAGCGTGATACCAATGCGTCATAAGCTTTACCGGCATCCGAGTCTTTCTCGATGATAACCGGTTGGCCTGAGTTGGAAGCGTTAAGTACTGCTTGTGACTCAGGGATAATACCAGCCAGCTCAATACCCAATAATTCTTGAATATCAGCAATCGATAGCATTTCACCTTTGTCGGCTCGTTTAGCCGAGTAACGTGTGATCACCAGGTGCTCTTTAACGGTTTTTTCGCCGTCTTGCGCTGCTTTGGTTTTGCTGGCTAGCATACCAAGGATGCGATCGGAGTCGCGTACTGATGATACTTCTGGGTTGGTAACGACTAATGCCGTATCGGCAAAGTGCATGGCCATCATGGCGCCACTTTCGATACCGGCAGGCGAATCACAAATAATAAAGTCAAACGTTTGTTTGAGTTCATCGATGATTTTACCAACGCCTTCTTGCGTCAAAGCATCTTTGTCGCGGGTTTGTGACGCGGCTAAGATATGCAGGTTCGGTGTCACTTTATCTTTGATTAATGCTTGATTAAGATTTGCTTCACCTTGGATGACATTAATAATGTCATATACCACGCGGCGCTCAACACCCATAATCAAATCTAAATTACGTAAGCCGATATCAAAATCGATTACGACGGTTTTTTTACCGCGTTGTGCCAATCCTGTGGCAAATGACGCGCTGGTCGTGGTCTTGCCTACACCACCTTTACCGGATGTTACCACTACAACTTGTGTCATGTTCGTCCTCTCAGTTAAGTAATATCAATTTGTATTTTGCCATCTCTTAGGTGGATATGCACCATTGATTTGACATTTTTCGGTGCTTCGAATTGATCCCTGGTTAAGTAGTGTCCTGCTAGTGCAACCAGTTCAGCATCGAGTTGTTGACAAAAAATGTGTGCATCATTGTCACCTTTAGCACCGGCTAAAGCGCGACCGCGCAATGGCCCATGAATATGAATATTGCCATCAGCAATGACTTCAGCGCCGGCGTTCACTGCCGCCAATACCAGTAAGTCACCTCCGGCGGCATAAATTTGTTGGCCAGAGCGCACAGGCTTCGTAATTATTTTGGTATATCCTTTAGATACGGCTGTTGGCGTAGCCGCTTTTTTTTCTGTCTTTTTTGGCTCAGCAGCGCAGGGTGGTTGCTTTGCTGTTTCGGCTGATTCTTTTTTATCATTACTAACAGCGATGCGTGCATTTAATAATGCTAAACCATTATCTTCTGCAAGTTTGGCATCTTTTTGACTAATACCGCGAATAGCGACAGGCACGACATTAAAGCTGCGTAACACCTCGCATAAACCTTTGACATCAAGGAACGGTTTAAGTTGTTCGTTAATCGCGACGGCATCAATAACAACAGGTGCTTGTTCAAAATATTTCGGCGCCGATGCAATCGTATTGGCCATTTCTTGTTTGATTTTATCGAGTTGGCAGTCGTGCAATTTAAGCACTGTCATGGGTACTAAATCAGCTTTGAGTTGCATGCTGGTTTTATCTGCTATCGCGTGTTCCATATGCTTATCTTTTGTCTTTAAAGTTAGTCAGTTAACAAAGCGCAAGCATATCATCGCAACTGTATAAATGCTAGCGCTATTCAGGTAAGTCATTCCTGGTGTTGATAAAATGCTCAGTTGTGTTATAAATCCATCTTTTATAAATAAATGTACGGAGAAATGACATGAAAGTACTTTTTGTAGCGGCACTATTATTGGTATCTGGTTTTGCTTATGCAAGCGATATTATGGTGGTATCAGGTACAAGCGGGGACTTTGTTAGTGGCGGTAAAACAGAGGTATTTACGGGCGTTAAGCAAACCTCAAGCTTTAGCGGTGTTAGTTTTGATATGCCAGGTAAAGTCACAAATATGACGGCATCATTTGCTGCGCCTGCTAAGCAGAAACTAAAAGTAGGCACTTACGATTTCGCAACCCGTCTTCCTTTTCAGCAATCATATCAACCTGGTATGAATGTTTCAGGTGATGGTCGTGGTTGTAATGGTTTAAGTGGTAAATTCGTTGTGCGCCAAGTGGATTACAAAAGTGATGGCAGTATTAAAGACATAGCAATAGATTTTGTACAGCATTGTGAAATGCGTTCATCGGCTATGTATGGTGCATTACGTTATAACTCAAATGTGCCAGTGAGTTTCGGTAAGCTATAACTATTGTTATCCACGTCATTGGCTCGCAATGACGGTTAAGTCATCCCGGTCCCCGAGCCGGGATCCATTTTAATAATTTTTAATTTATAAGTCCTTGACGGCATGTTACCATGTGGCCACATCTAGCTAATGTTTTGGAGGAAATACATGAATGGTTTTATGCGCGGGAGTTCAAAGGTTGTGGCCCCTATTGTTAGAGTGCTTGATTTAATAGCACCTTTAATCGACTTAATCATAAGAATTTGGATTGCACGTTTCTTTTTTGAGGCAGCGATTGCGAAAATGGCTTCTTGGCAGCAAACGTTAGTCCTGTTCCAGCATCAGTATAACGTGGGCTTTTTATCACCAAGTGCGGCTGCGGTAATAGGTACTGGCGCCGAATTGGTGCTTTCGCTACTTTTGGTGCTTGGCTTAGGTGGTCGAATTTCGATCTTAATATTCTTCTTGTATAACGCAGTTGTTGCGGCATCATTTCCACACTTGTGGACACCAGAAGGCGCAGGTGGATTAGCAATGCATGTTAGCTGGGGATTATTGTTAGCGCTATTGATGGTGCACGGTCCAGGAAAGATCTCACTTGATTACTTAATTTCTCGTTGGCATCAACGTAATAGCGACCGACTTGAAAGTGATCGTATGCGACGCTTTCACGATATGAGTGGTTCACGTAACTAAACGAATTGTCATCCCGGACGACGAGCTGTCATCCCGGACGACGAGCTGTCATCCCGGACCCCGATCCGGGATCCAGGAATCATAACAAGGAGCCTTTCTCATGGACGAGACCGCAACAACACCCAAAGGCGAGCTGCTGGTTCGCACCATGGCTTTCCCTAAAGACGTCAACGCCAATGGCGACATCTTTGGCGGTTGGGTGGTAGCACAAATGGATATTGCAGCTGCGAGCATTGCCTACAAAACAGCCAAGTGCCGTATCACCACGGTGGCTATCGATTCCATGTCATTTATATCGCCGATGAAAGTCGGCGATTTTTTATGTTGTTATGGTGAGTTAGTGTCTATTGGCCGCACATCAATGAAAATAAAGATTTCTACGTGGTCATTATCGGCTAAGGACGAAAACCGTCGTCAAATCACTGAAGGTATTTTTACCTTTGTAGCGATTGATGATAACGGCAAACCGATTGCTGTGGAACGTTAAACCCGGCGTTGGGTTTAACTTAACCAACCGAGATTTGGTTTTTCATGACCGATATAAGCGATATAACCATCGGGCCGGATGAGGCAATAGCCACCAGCAGTTAAGCCTAATGCTTGTGCTTGTTCTGTTGTGCCAGCGATCACTTGGACTCCATTAGATTCGGCATCACCATTAAAATCGAGTAATACACATTCACTATTGGCCCTTAAATTAAACAACGGGCACAAATCACCGGGTTGTACTTCTGAGGTTTTCTCACCTTCACTGATCGGGCTTTTGGTGTAACAAATACTGGTTTCACCAATCTCGTTAACCATTTTAGTTTGAACGCCAGCAAACGAAGCCAATAAGGGTACGATGGTGTTGCGCACGGTTGTAACGACCGGGTTGGTTGATGTTAAGGCTTTGGTTAAGCGACCCGCATTCTCGATGACTTGTTTAGCGACTGGTCGTCGTTCTTGCTCGTAACTATCGAGCAACTTGTCATCGGCTTTGCTGTGGTATACCAGCGCTAACTTCCATGCTAGATTTATCGCATCTTGCATGCCAGTATTCATGCCTTGGCCGCCAGCGGGGGAGTGTGCGTGTCCCGCATCACCGGCTAAGAACACATGACCTGAACGGTAATGATTGGCTAAGCGCTCATGTACCCAGAACTTTGAAGTCCAGAGTGGTTTTTGAATATTGATTTTATAAGGCAGGCATTGTTGGGCTAAGTCATTAAATAATACTTCATCCAATTCTTCTACCTTATCGTAACGCTCATCATGGCTGACTTCTGCCACAATACGCATCGATTTTAGCATCGGGAATAACATTAAAGTTAAGTCACCGTTGGTATAAGCTGTGATGCGTTCGAATACTTCTTTATGATCAGACTCAACCGGTGCGTCAATCATTAAAAAGCGTAGCTTCATGTCTTCGCCTTCGTATTTTATATCAGATAAGCATTCGCGAACCTTGCTGTGGAATCCATCACAACCAATCACCCAATTACTGGTAATTTCTATTTCACCTTCGTGTGATTTGATAAAGGAGTGGCATCCTGATTTATCTTGATTAAAAGTGATTAATTCACAATCACGCTCGACATCAACGCCATTTTTTAAGAGGTGTTTTAATAGGGTCTCTTCGGTTTGCCATTGCGGTACACATAATGCAAAAGCAAATTCACTGTTAATGCGGTCTAGTTGCCACTCGGCCAGCGGTTTATTATAACAGCCTATTTCAGCTGCCTTCATTTTTTTACCGTGTTTCAATAAGTCATCTAAGATGCCGAGCTGTTGCAATAATTCTAAGCTACGCGCATGAATGCCAACAGCATTTGATGTGGTGGTAGGGCCAGATTTTTTATCGATAATGCGGCAAGGCACACCATGAAGTGTAAGAAACGCTGCCATGGTTAAGCCAACCGGACCAGCACCAACAATCAAAACAGTAGTATCAAATGACATCACGTTACTCCTTTATATCGATATTTTGCATCTGTATAAGATAGCATAGAGAGCGTTAAGTGAACATTAATAACATTTGTATTTAAGTGGCTCGCTGGTATCTGGCATAGCTTATTAACGCTTGAAAGCATTTTTAAGCTGCGAACTCAAAGCGTTTTCAAAAACTGGTTTTGCGGGTTTTTGCGCTTTTGGTTTCGTTTTCTTTGCTGATGGCTTCGTTGATTGTTTTTCGTTATCATTTTTCATGGTGAGACTAATACGGTTACGTTGGATATCGACCTCAACAACACGCACTGATACAATCTGCCCAACCTGTACTTCTTTATGTAAGTCTTTAACAAAATGATCGGCAATTTGTGACACATGCACTAAACCATCTTGATGCACGCCAATGTCGACAAATGCACCAAAATTCGCAACGTTAGTAATTACGCCTTCTAACTGCATTCCTGCCTTCAGGTCGCTTACCTTATTGATACCCTCAGAAAATTTCGCCATAGCAAATTCAGGTCGCGGATCCCGACCCGGTTTTTTTAACTCATCAATAATATCTCTAACCGTAGGCAAGCCCACTTCATCGCTAACAAATTGCATCGGGTTTAATGAATTCAATAGCGATTCATTCGCCAGCAAATCTACTACTGTCGTACGACTGGTTTTTGAGATTTGTTTCACCAAATCATAACTTTCAGGATGCACTGCCGAGCGATCGAGCGGGTTATCACCGTCTATAATACGCAAAAATCCTGCAGCTTGCTCAAAAGTCTTATTCCCTAATCGTGGCACAGATTTAATACTACTACGATCAGTAAAGCGCCCATGCGCTTCGCGGTATTTGACAATATTATTCGCCGTGGTTTCATTTAAACCGGAGATGCTCGTTAATAAAGGAACCGAAGCTGTATTTATATCCGCACCGACTGCGTTAACGCAATCCTCAACCACTGCGGATAACGAGCGCTCCAACTGGGCCTGATTAACATCATGCTGATATTGCCCGACACCAATTGCTTTTGGTTCGATTTTAACAAGTTCAGCTAATGGGTCTTGCAGGCGACGCGCGATAGACACAGCGCCACGATAAGATACATCTAAATCCGGAAACTCTTTTGCCGCTAACGCTGAAGCGGAATATACCGAAGCTCCTGCTTCAGACACGACAATCTTAGTCATTGCTAACTCGGGCAAGTGTTTTACCAGCTCAGCTGCTAGCTGATCTGTTTCGCGTGAAGCTGTTCCATTACCAATGCTAATGAGTTTCACTTTATGTTTTTTACACAACTGTGACAATGTCAGCAGCGCTTTATCCCATTGCTTTTGCGGGGCATGCGGATAGATCACGCATTGCGCTAATAATTTTCCTGTGCCATCCACAACAACTGTTTTTACACCGGTACGAAAACCTGGGTCCAAACCCAATACCACAAAATTACCGGCGGGCGCTGCCATCAACAGGTGCTTTAAGTTATCATGAAATACTTTAATCGCTTCTTCGTCAGCACGTGTTTTCAATTCCTGCATGCCTTCGATTTCAAGCTTAATTTTTAATTTCACTTTCCAAGACCAAACAATAGTGTCCCACAACCAGCTGCCTTTCGTTGGTTTGTTAGCAAGATTCAAACTAGACAGGATCATCTGGTACACCTGATGCAGCATTGCCTCATCGCTAAAACCTAGATGCAAAAATAACACTTCTTCTTTACGACCACGAAACATTGCTAATACACGATGTGATGGCACTTTATTAATGGCCTCACTAAAATCAAAGTAATCGGAAAATTTGATCCCTTCGTTTTCTTTTCCCTTTGCTACGGTGCTGGTTATTTCAGCAGATCGCCAAAACAGTTGGCGCAATTGTTGCAATAAGTCTGCCTGTTCAGCAATATTCTCAATGATAATATGGCGAGCACCCTCTAATGCCTGCTTAGTGTCAGCCACACCTTTATCTGCATCCACATAACCTAATGCTGCCTGCTCAACGTCGCAGTCACCACTTAGCAAAAGGTGATTAGCTAGCGGTTCCAAACCCGCTTCTTTAGCAATTTGCGCTTTTGTGCGGCGTTTTGGCTTAAATGGTAGGTATAAATCTTCTAGGCGCGCTTTAGTGTCGGCTGCTAAAATAGCTTGCTTTAATTCAGGGGTTAATTTTTTCTGCTCATCAATCGATTTCAAAATAGCCGATTGCCTGCTATCCAACTCGGTTAAATAGCTTAAGCGTTCAGCAAGTGTGCGCAAGTCCGTATCTGATAATCCGCCTGTCGCTTCTTTACGGTAGCGTGCAATAAAAGGCACCGTTGCGCCTTCACTTAACAAGTTCAGGGTTGCTTGCACCTGTTGTGATTTTACCTTGAGTTCGCTCGCAATTATTTGTACAAAATCCAATGATAGCTCCTACAGCCTTAATCAGGATACAGAGACTAATCGACAGCTTGCAGTAGGTCAAATGATTTTAGCTAAAATCCATTAGCTATCAGCGGAACACAATTCAAATGCTAAATCACTTCCGTTCGCTGCCATAACACAACTAGCCCCTCAATAGGCTTGTCTCGCTCATGACGTAACACAATGTTTTGTTGTTCAATTTGTTCATACCCCAACTGTTTAGCCAGTTGCTTTAAATAGTTGGGGTTGTGTGCATAGCGTATGGTAGGTAATAAATAGTAGCTGTCTGTTTGATAACCTTGCTCAACGCTAAAGCATAAATAGCCTTCAGTTTTGAGATGATGATAGCATTCACTTAGGATCGGTTTTAGGTCGCCAATATAAGTAAATACATCAGCGGCAGTAATGAAGTCAAATTCACCGCATTGTTTTATGCCTTCAACTACATCATCACAAATTAACTGTGTATAGATATTCTTTTGATCTGCGCATTCAATCATCATCTCCGATAAATCGATGCCAACCAGTTCGCTGGTGAAAGGAGCTAGTCGTTCACCCATTAACCCGGTGCCGCAACCAATGTCGCATACTGACCAGCGATTATTCGGCAAATAGGTTTGCTGGTTAAGCAGTTCGTAGATTTTATTCGGTACTTGGTATTTTAATGCTTGCTTTAAATGCACATCATAATAGGGGGAGTACTGATTGAATAAATGTTTAACATAATCTTCAGGCGCTTTTGTGGCGGCATCGTCTTCGGGTTGTAAAGCTGAAACAATATGTTGTAGCTCAGTATTGTCGGGTTCGAGATTAAGTGCTTTTTTATAGTAATCAAGCGCGGGCCGTAAATGATTGCTCTTTAAGTGCATAACACCGAGATTGATTAAACTGTCTTTGTGTTCAGGGTCAAGCTCAAGTGTTTGCAGGAAATATTCATTGGCTTCTTTTAATCGGTTCTCATACATCAGTAACACACCTAAATTAAAATAGGCTTCGATATAAGGTTTGATCTCGAGTTGCTGTAAAAAACAGGGCAGGGCATCGCTATAGCGTGCTGATTTTAAATAGGCAATACCGAGATTATGGTGACTGTCTTCGTGATTGGGATCAAGTTCAATAACTTGCTTTAGTAGTGCGATGGCTTTGTCATATTCAGCTAATTCAATGTAAGCCAATGCTTGATCATGCAGGCTGTCAATATGATCGGGTTGCACGGCAATGCGTTGATTAAAGTGTTCAACAGCTTTTTCATATTGTTTTTGTTGTAAATACAATTGCGCCAAGTGACTGTGCGCTTGAATGTGCTCAGGTTTTTTATCGATGGTTTGTTTTAAATATTGTTCAGCGGTATTGTATTGTTCTTTCTGCATATACAGCAAAGCTAAGTTGAATAGTGCGTCCGTGTAGCTATCGTCAAGTTTAATCGCGCGCTCGTAGTGCTCAATAGCGGCTTCGATGTTGTCTTGTTTGCGATAGGCATTAGCCAGGTTATTATGCGCGCTGGCAAACTCTGGGTTCAGCTCCACTGCGTGCTGTAGGCTAGCGATAGCCTTTTCTATTTGAGCTTGACGAGAATAAATCAAACCCATGGTGTTATGGAATAAGGCATTGGTTGGATCAAGCTCAATGGCTTGTCGAATGGTGGTTAATGCTTCCTTTGGTAAGTTCTTTTGTGATAATAAAATACTGAGGTTATGTAACACGTCAGTTTGCTTGGGGTCTTCTTGCAATAATTCTTCGTATATAGCAAGCGCGGCATTTAAATCACCGTCCTGGTGGTATTGCTGCGCTTGTTGTAAACGATTAGCTGGCATACGCTTGTTTAATTTCCTCGCTGAGTTGATAAACGGCCATCGCGTATGGTGTGCGTGGGTTATAACTCATGATAGCTTTGAAATTACGGAAAGTTAACCAATAGTCCTTGTCGTTCTTGCCCATTTCAATCAATCGTGCTTTAGCATTTAGTGGTAATTTTTCTTTGGTGGTAATGCCATTTCTGCGCCATTGCACTACGCGTAATTTCTTTTTAGTTTTAAGGTATTTTAATGCGCGCTTATTGGTTACTTTTGCTGCGGCACCTACTGGTTGATTTCGTTTCCAGCCATTCTTGTGTAAGTAATTAGCAATGCTGCCAATGGCATCATTATGGTTAGCCAGTAAGTCAACATGACCGCTTTGATCAAAATCGACACCGTAGTGACGGTAACTGCTCGGCATAAATTGTGGAATGCCTAAAGCACCGGCATATGAACCATAAATTGTTGTTGGGTCAACTTTTTGCTTGCGGGTTAAAATTAAAAACTGTTGTAACTCTCTACGAAAAAATTTAGAACGTTTGGGGTAATAAAAGGCCAATGTGGTGAGCGCATCAAGCTCATTAAAGGCAGCGGCATGTGTGCCGTAGTTACTTTCTACACCAATAATCGCAACAATTACCGAGGCAGGCACACCGTATTTTTTTTCTGCTGCTTGTAATGTCTTAGCATGCTCACGCCAGTATTTTGCACCATTTTTGATGCGTGTTTTCGTTACAAAATATTTGCGATATACCGCCCAAGGCTTGGACTCATAAGGGAAGGTGATTTTTTTTATGATTGCTTTATTTGGGCCGCGTGAGGCTAATATTTCTTGTAGGTAGTTGTTTTTAAAGTTATATTTCTTCACCATGACATTGATGAATTGCTGAATTTGCTGTTGTGGATCAGTGGTTTTGCTTTTTGTAGCAGCAAGCAAAGGTGACGAAATAAACAGTAACGACAAAATGATGACACGTAACATTCTAGACTCTCCAGGCACAGTTTTAGCCATGTTAGCGTAAAGCTAACTCGCCAGCAACTTCCGGTGAGTATGAATCGACATAATCATGCCAAAACTAATCATCATGGTGACCATCGATGTGCCGCCGTAGCTGACCAGCGGCAGTGGCACGCCAACGACTGGTAAGATACCAATCACCATGCCAATATTGATGAGCGCACAAAACACAAAGGTAAAACTTAAACTTCCGCTGAGTAAACGTGAAAACGTATCTTGCGCTTGCATGCTGATGACTACGCAACGTAATAGCACAATGCTAAACAATATCATTAAGGTTAAACAACCGAGCAAGCCAAACTCTTCACTGGTCACGGCGAAAATAAAGTCAGTCGCGTGTTCGGGTAAAAAATGCAAATGCGATTGTGTGCCATGCAACCAACCTTTGCCGAGTAATCCACCAGAACCAATGGCAATTTTTGACTGGATAATATGGTAACCACTGCCTAGCGGATCACTTTCGGGATTTAAAAAAGTCAGTACACGTCGTTTTTGATAGGCATGCATAAAGTGCCATAAGATCGGTGCGCCGAGTATGCCAACGCCTAGCATAGAAAAACTTAAGCGCCACGAGATGCCGGATAATAATAACACTAAGCAGCCAGTGATCGCGACTAAGATAGCCGTGCCTAAGTCCGGTTGTTTGGCGATCAGCACTACCGGTATCGCTAATAGTAAGCATGCTATGGCTATATCACGTGTTCGTGCTGGCAAACGTTTATCACTAAAGTACCACGCTAACATCATCGGCATAGCAATTTTCATTAATTCACTGGGTTGAAAGCGAAATATGCTAAGGTCTAGCCAGCGCTTTGCACCTTTATCAACGGTGCCAACAGCTAGCACAGTAATTAATAATATTGTGGTGATACCAAAAAACCACGGTGCCCATTGGCTAAAGTGTCTTGGGTGTACTTGGGCAACTAAACCCATTGCACCTAAGGCCAACATAAATCGCATCGCTTGTTTGGTGACGATAGATGAGTTCATATTACTGGCGCTGTAAAGAATTAGTAAGCCTATACTGCCAAGCACTAATAAGCTAAGCACTAAAGTTAAATCAATATGCCATTTAGATAATTTAAACCCAGTTAGGCTGCGTCTTTCTCTGATCATTTTTTTTGCGGTCTTTTAGTTGAAGCGTTTTTAAAATAGGCGTCTATTATTTTGCGCGTTACCTGCGGTGCGCTGGCATCGTGCTCAACCACCACGGCGATGGCAATTTGCGGTTGTTTTATTGGCGCAAACGCAATAAATAACGAGTGATTACGTAAGCGCCATGGCAGATTGGTGCGAACGCGGTATTCGTCACGTGTATGGCCATACACTTGTGCAGTACCCGTTTTAACGGCAGCGCTATAATGCGGGTGACCAAAATGAATACCGGTGCCGTAGGGTTTGGTTACTACGTCACTCATGGCTTTGATTACTGATTTCCACATCCACTCTGCTTTCAATGTTACATCAGGCAGCGCTGTTGATGGTTGCAGTTGCGGTTGATCTTGATTGGCTGTTTGCGATTTTAAAATTAGCTGCGGTTTAAAGCGTTTACCATGTTCAGACAATGCGGCGGTAGCTAATGCTAATTGCAATGGTGTGACTAATACATAACCTTGACCAATACCCGCCACGACAGTATCACCGGTATACCAAGGGTGACCTTGATTGGCCATTTTCCAGTCGGTGGTGGGTACTAAGCCTGGTAGTTCACCGGGAAGTGCTATACCAGTGGGGGAGCCAAAGCCAAATTGATCAAGTACATGATCCAGCCCATGTAAGCCAAGTAACATGGCTAAATGATAAAAGTAAGTGTCACAAGAAACAGCAATGGCTTTAGAGACATTCACCCAGCCGTGACCTTGTGCATGCCAATCATGATAAATATGATGCGTGTGGTTAATCTTAAACCAACCGCGGTCGTAAATTTTATCTTTTAATGAAATAGCGCCGGTATTTAAACCTTCCAATGCATAAAATGGTTTCGCCGTTGAGGCGGCAGCAAACATGCCGTGGATAGGGCGATTAATCAACGGATGATTCGGCGCTTTGACTAAAGTATCGTATGCTTGTTGACTTAAGCCAGTCACAAAAGGGTTAGGGTCAAAGCTCGGGGTGCTTACCATGGCTAATACCTGCCCGGTACTGGGTTGAATCGCAACAACAGCTCCAACCTGTTTACCTAATGCATCTATCGCTGCTTTTTGCAGTGTGCTGTCGATAGTTAAATATAAAGTCTCACCAGACTGCGCTGCTTGTGTTTTAACCGCGTGCACTTCGCGACCACTGGCATCGGTCTCAACGGTTTGATTGCCGACACGCCCATGCAGTTGGTCTTCAAATGACTTTTCAATGCCGGTTTTGCCGATATAGTTGGTGTCACTGTAGTTTTCACTATCGATATGCTGCTGTTCATACGCATTAATGCGACCAACATACCCAACAACATTGCCGGTGATAGCGCCCAGCGGATAACTGCGAATCAGTTCGGCGCGTATATTAACGCCATGCAGATGATACTGATTAACATAAAATTGATCGACTTGTTTTTCAGTGAGTTTAAACTTAAGTGGGATAGGGTCAAAGCGGTGTTGTTGTTTGCTGAGTTGTTTAAAGCGATTGATTTCATCATCAGATAGCGGGATAAAGGCTTTAATGTTAGCGATGGTTTGATCGATGTCTTTAACTTGTTCTGGAATGATTGTTAGGGTAAAGCTCGGAATGTTTTTAGCCAGTAGCACGCCATTGCGATCATAGATTAAGCCACGCTTTGGTGCCATCGGTCGAACATCCAGTACGTTTTGCTTTGAAAGACCATTGTAAAAGCCGTGCTGAAATACCTGCAGATACACCAATCGCATCACCACCATAAGCAGTATCGCGGCAATAATACATAATAAAATCAAACAGCGATTCTGAAATAGCTTGGTTTCTTGTAGGTGATTCTTTATTGATAGTTTCTGCATTGCGCTATTGTACCGGGATGTCATATGCATGACCAGGTCAATTATTTGTGATAGGGGTGGCCAGTGATAATGGTGAAAGCGCGATACAGCTGTTCAGCAATAACAATACGTACCAGTGGGTGTGGGAACGTTAATGCCGATAAAGACCAGCAGGTGTTGGCCTTATCTAATAATTTCTGAGCAATGCCTTCAGCGCCACCAACGATGATCGCAATAGAGGTGCTTTCATCATGCCACTGCCTTAATTGTTGGGCGAGATCTTGCGTGCTAATTTTTTTGCCTAGACGATCGAGTGTTACGATATGCTCGCCAGGCTTGATGTGTTTTAAGATTTTATCGGCTTCGATATCGAGGATTTTATCGGTCAGATTATCGTTGTAGCGTTTCTCTGCTGCCACTTCAACCAATTGCAGTGCATATTGTTTGGGTAAACGTTTACGGTATTCTTCAAAACCGTCAGTCACCCATTTGGGCATCTTCTGTCCGACAGCGATAACACGGATCTTCAACGATATTAACCCTCAACAGCAACAGGCATATCGACTTCTGTCCATAGTTTTTCCAGCTCATAGAACTGACGCGTGTCTTTTAGCATGATATGTACCACCACATCGCAATAATCCAGTAAAATCCATCGGCTATCAGCCGCGCTGTGTTTGTGGTAGGGGTCCGTTCCTCGTAGTTTCAACTCAGACACCAATCTTGCGTGAATGGCCTGGCAATGACGAGTAGATGTAGCAGTGCATATGATCATTGTGTCGGCAAAATCACTGATATTACTGATGCTGAGGGATTGTATGTCTAACGCTTTGAAATCTTCGAGTAGGTGGACAATGGTACTAGAAAGGTTGTTTTCAAGCATATAGTAACGAGCTCCAATTTACTAACAGGTGGTACCGTATAAACCGTGTACCTGTATATACTCTAGCACCTTTTGGGGTATTTCGTCAGCTAAAATTTTGTCCTTTTGATTTAATTTTACTCTAAGGTTGGTTGAGCAAAGATCAATTGCGCTATTAATTAACTGAATGTTAGGTAGGTGGTGTTGTTGAATGTAATCACTGACCACACTGGTTTGTTTGATGGGGTGATGGGGGCGCTGAAATACTGCTACTTGCACTTTGGTTAATATAGCTTGCCATTGGTGCCATTGATCGAAGCTGTTAAAGCTGTCTGCGCCGATAATAAGGACGGGCTTGGTGTTTTTTCTGGATTCCGGATCAAGTCCGGGATGACAGTCGTTTTGTGCTGGGTGACGGTCGTTTGTCATGCCGGCCCCCGAGCCGGCATCCAGATAATTAACAGTATCGATCATATAGGAAGGTCCATCGCGATCCAGCTCACATGTAGATACTTCCAATTCTGGGTAATCAGCAATTGCCAGTTGTAACATAGCAACACGTTGTTCTGCGCTGGCGTGTGGTATATCACGATGAGGTGGAATGCGATTCGGTACTAAGATGCATCGATCCAGGTGGCATTGTTTAATGGCTTGCCGTGCTATTTCAAGATGACCTTTGTGTACTGGGTCAAAGGTGCCGCCAAAAATCCCACATTTTTTTTGTGTCATGGCAATACCTCAGAATTGTAAACACAAGTGTGACAGTTGTTGCCAAATCTGCGCTGAGCGACTGCTTTTGATGGTTTCATCTAATAAATGACATTGCTGTAACATATGATTTAGCTGTTTAAGTGACGTGCGTTTTAATGCGGCTTGGTATAACGGCCGTTTCGATGACCATTGTTTGCTGGTGGCTTGCTGTAAGCTGACGCCTTGCTCAACTTGGAATTTCATTTGGAATAATTGCCGACAAGCCTGGGCAACGCTCCATAACACCAAAGTGGCCTCTGTGCTTTGCTGTTGTAAACCTTGCAAAATTTGCTGACGACGTTGTTGCGTGTTTTGTAGTAACGCATCACTTAAATCAAACACCGTATATTTGGCACTGTTTGAAATCACACTGCGCAGTTGTTCTGCTTCAACTTGCTGAAAACCTAACAAGACACACTTTTCTAATGCTTGATGGCTGGCGAGTAGGTTGCCTTGTGTGAGCTCTGCTAATAATTGGCTGGCTTGCGAACTGAGTTGTAAGTTAAGCTTTTTAGCACGCTGGACTAACCAGGTGGGTAATTCGTACAAGGCAGGTGAGCGAACATTAATGCAGTTGCCATCTGATTCAAGTTGCTCATACCATTTGGCTTTAGTCTGTGCACCAGTTAATTTGCTGCAGCGAATGATGAGAATGAGTTCTTTGTTAGTTAATTGGCAAAGTTCGGTTAATGCGGCTGTTGCATTGCGGTCTAAGCGATTGGCGTGATTATCGAGGTCAATGATTTTTTTGTCAGCCCACAAATCCATGCTCTGGCATTCGGCGATCACCGCATTCCAATCAAAATGAGCTTCAACACTAAAGCGTTGCACGTTATCAAAGCCATTGGCTTTTGCCTTATTGATAATGCGAAGTCGTTCTTCGCTAACCAATAGCTCGCTTGCGCCATGTATGAAATAAAATGAGTTGCTCATCGACGGCGAGGGCCTCCCATGGATTTAATCGCTTGCTCTGAAATCAGTTGATCAAATACTAAATCAGTCATGCGACGATCCAATTGTTGCTTAACCAGTGGGTTTACATTATTCATAAACAGTTGGTTAGCATTTAAGATCACCTCACGTGTTGCGGTTAGGCTGCGTGGGCCAAATACCACTTTACCGCCTTGCTTGATTTGAAATACCAATACTAATCGATAGGTGAGTGTAATCGCTTGGTTGCTGGTGGTAATGGCTGGATTATCATGATCAAAGGTGGAGCCAATCACTTCAAAGATATAGCCCGCTTTAGTTGGGCTTTTAGTCATTTTTATATCAAGCGCGGCAAACATACGATTTAGCAAATTACTTAAATTTGAATACGGGTCTGGTGTTTGCATGTACATGCTACGCAAGCCAGCAGGTAGTTCATCGGGGGAGCGTAATTGAATGCCGCAGCTAATTAGAAGTACGGCTAAGCCAGCGATAACAGTTACACGAAGCCATTGTTTTATCATAGCTATACCACGATGTTAATAAGGCGATTAGGCACTACAATAATCTTACGCACTGTCTTATCATTTAAAAATTTACTGACATTTGGATGCGTAGTGGCGGCCTTTTCTAGAGCCGGCTGCTCGATATCAGTGGCCACATCAATCTTGGCACGTAACTTACCGTTTACCTGCACAATCATTTCTATCGTGTCAGCTGCCATCGCTTGTGTGCTAGGCTGAGGCCAGCCTGCAGTAAGGATGTTTTCACCATAACCTAGTTCGCTCCACAGTTGGTGGCATATGTGTGGCGTCATCGGTGCCAATAAACGCAATAATATATTTAAGCCTTCCGTAATGACTAGCTCGCTTTGTTCTATATCACGATCAATTTTGGCAAGCTCGTTATAAATTTTCATTGCCGCCGATACGACAGTGTTGTATTGCATGCGCTCATAATCATGGTTGGCTTGTGACAATACGGTGTGAATTTGCTGGCGATGCCTTGCGAGCTGTTCGTTAGTGATTTCAGGCAAGCATTTTAGTCCTTGCTCATTAACCAGTTGAATGCTCTCTTGGTGTTGCTGTGCAAACGTCCACAGCTTTCGCAGAAATCGGTAACAACCTTCGACGCCACTGTCTGACCACTCTAGCGATTGCTCCGGTGGTGCGGCAAACATACTGAATAACCGTGTTGTGTCTGCACCGAATTGCTTAATTAAATGTTGCGGTGCAACTGTATTGCCTTTCGATTTTGACATTTTGGCACCGTCTTTCAGTACCATGCCCTGGGTGAGGAGTCGTGTAAATGGCTCGTTGGTATTAAGCAAGCCAATATCACGTAATACCTTATGAATAAAGCGCGCATACAATAAATGCAGTATGGCATGTTCGATGCCACCAATGTATTGATCGACGGGAGTCCAGTATTTGGCACGATCATCCAGCATAACTTTGTGTTGGTCCACGCAGCAATAGCGTGCGTAATACCACGAAGATTCAACAAACGTATCCATGGTATCGGTTTCGCGTTTCGCGGCTTTGCCGCATTGTGGGCATTTAGTTTTATAAAATTCACTGGACTGTGCTAAGGGTGATCCATGCCCGGTTGGAATTAAATGCGTGGGTAACACTACCGGTAAATCCGCTTCAGGCACTGGCACATCGCCGCATTGTTTGCAGTAAATAATCGGAATAGGTGTTCCCCAATAACGTTGGCGAGAAATACCCCAATCACGTAAGCGATAATTCACTTGTCGCGAACCTTTGTTGGTTGATTCTAAATTTTCTGCAATGGCTTTGAATGCTGCTTTTGATGAAAGCTCATCAAAGTCACCTGAGTTCATTAATGGTCCGCGGTCAGTATAAGCAGCGGTTTCAAAATCCCAGGCTTTGCGGCCTTTAGGTTTAATGACTGGCTCAATTGGTAGGTCATATTTTAATGCAAATTCATGGTCACGCTCATCGTGTGCTGGTACAGACATTACCGCGCCTGTGCCATAATCCATTAATACAAAATTAGTAATCCAAATCGGAATGCGCTTTTTGGTAATGGGGTGAATCGCTTTAAAGCCGCTATCAATCCCCAGCTTTTCTTGTGTGGCGATATCAGCTTCACCGACTTTGTTTTTTGCCATCTTTTTAACGAATTTAGCGATATCTGCATTTTCAGCTGTGGCTAATTGCGCAATAGGGTGCTCAATCGCCACTGATAAATAAGTGCACCCCATTAAGGTGTCTTGACGCGTGGTGAACACATCAATGGAATCTTTTTGTTTGAGCACAGAAAAATTAATATGCATGCCTTCAGAGCGACCAATCCAATTACGTTGCATCGTAACCACTTGCTCAGGCCAGCCTGTCAATAGATCTAAATCATCAAGCAGTTCTTGCGCATAGTCGGTGGTTTTAAAAAACCATTGTGGAATACGCTTACGTTCGACTAAAGCGCCGGAGCGCCAACCGCGACCGTCAACTACTTGTTCGTTGGCCAATACCGTTTGATCAACTGGGTCCCAATTAACTGTTGCTTCTTTTTTATAAACCAAGCCACGTTGATGCATTTTTAAGAATAACCATTGTTCCCAGCGGTAATATTCAGGGTCACATGTTGCTAGTTCACGATCCCAATTAAACGCAAAACCTAATGGCGCTAATTGTTTTTTCATTTTTTTGATGTTTTTTTGTGTCCATTCGGCGGGCGGTAAGTCGCGTTCAATCGCGGCATTTTCCGCCGGTAAGCCAAACGCATCCCAACCCATCGGTTGGAAAACATTTTTACCTAGTGCTGTATGATAACGGCTGATGGTATCGCCAATGGTATAGTTACGGACGTGACCGACATGCAGTTCGCCACTGGGGTAGGGAAGCATGGATAAGCAGTAAAACTTTTCTTTGCTTAAATCTTCTCGGCTTTCAAAACAGTTGTTTTGTTGCCAATAGTCTTGAGCCGCTGCTTCAACTTCTTGCGGCGCATAATCTGCTTTCATTCTGTTCACCTGGTTTTGCTTAATTCGATTAAGGAGACAAGAATACCCCAGAAAGCAGTAAAATAACACCTCTTAACTTTAGGCCATCTGCTATGTCGTTGTCTCTATCTGGCTTACATGCACTATGGGGTATCAAGGCGCACAGCGTACCTCTTTTGCTTCATGGCTCGGATCGTAGATCCTGCGCTTTACTTCCGTAAAAGAGGCACCCTATACACCTTGATATCGTAGTGCGGTCCACCTGCATTAATCACCGCCATTGCACAAGTTCAGCAATATCACTCATAAATCAGACGAAGGACGGGTGTTAGGTTATTTTACGGTGCTGGAATAGGCGCGAAAGTGTGGTAAAATAGCGCAAATCGCAGTTTAGGTCAGTTAGAGTATGGCAATTTTTAATAGAAAAGATAAATCCAAATCAACCACTCGCCAGGTGCAGCAGTCCAAATTAGGGCATAGCATCAAGGTGGTGACGGTTGATCATATGTTGGGTAGTCGCCATCATCAAAAGATACTTGAGCAGGTTAAAGAGTTGAGCTTGCTTGAGGATGATCATTATCGCCCTGTATATGACAAGCTAATCCGCGATTTTGCTGCTTATGTACAGGTATTGCCGGCGACGATGCGCGGTGGTTTGAGTGGCTTATTCAATGAAAGCCTATTTAGCGCTTATTATAATCTCAAGGCCTTAGTCAGCGAGAAAGGCAAAGAAGCCGATGCTTTATTGCGCTATGCCGTATTTTCAGGTGGTCTGTTGCGTCGCGTGTCGCATATCGTGGAGCGTTTCCGTGTTGTGATTACCGATGATAAAGGGCATTACCTTAAAGAGTGGAATGCTTTTGATGGCAGCATGATTGAGCAGGACGCGCAATATTATAAGCTATTTCCGATGGGTCCCTTGTTGACCACCAATCACACCATTTTAATGGGTATGATTATTCGACTGCTGATGCCAAAGGAAGGTTTAGAGTGGATTTCGAATGATACGGAGCTGTTCCACGAGTGGTTAAATGCCATGGAAACCGAAGACCACTTGCAAGGGCGAGTGGGTTCCGCATTGGCGTATATTTTACGTGAAGAAAATGAATTCCTGTTGGATGCCTTGCCTGATATTGAAGTTGAGCAGGTTGAAACACCGGACACTATTCATGGTGAGTCTTTATATCTATGGATTAAGCGCAATCTCGAAGAGCAAAACTTTAAGATTAATACAGCCGATGCGTTATTGCATATCGTTAACAATGGCTTATTCATAGAGTATCCGGGCCTGATCCGTGAGTTTGTTACTAAAGTCTACGCAGTACCGGTCAACTTTAATGTGGTATTCGAACAGTTTGGTAACTTGTTTGGTTTGACCATGCTCAGTGGTGATGATTTTAGGAATCGTCAGTTCTTTTCTGATTATCCTGGCACTAAGCAATTAGGCGGTGGTGGCGGTATTATGTCGCGTCCAGCGAGTTCAACACGTCAAGGTGTCGTGATCCCCAATGCGTCACGTAACTTTTATATGAAAGGTGAAATGCCTAATGTGTCTAAGCATTTAAAAGCGGCTGATAATCACCCGGTTAAAAATGCAAATGCGTTACCCGCAGTTGATAGGGTTTTTAGTGCTTCATCCAAGCGTAATACGGCTGGTTCTAGCAAGCATTAGTTATTGGTAAGTGTTGCAAGTGCTAAATGGGGTATGAGTGTCTTAAAATAAAAAATGCCGGTTAATACCGGCATTTTTTATTGTTTAATTTTTTGAGCTCTGCCTATCTGCTGCTACTGCGGCCCATGCCAGGAGTTTGGTCGAGCCCAGTGTTGGCTACTTCTTGTTTAAATGACTGTTGAAAGCCTGCCATTAAATCAGGATACTGTTGCGCCATTTTGTTAAATGCTGCGCTCATGCCTGGAAGGGCTGTTGGGTTTTTGGCTGCAAACTCCACGGCGCTTGAAAGGATTGCGGCTAATGGGTTGGCTTGTTGTTTGGGTGCCTCTTGTTTTCGGACGCCGAACATACCTGCTTGACTTGGTCTTGGGTTTGCCATCTTTTTATGCCTCTCTAGCTTTCTTTGTCATTTGTATACAGTTTCCCTTTTGATTTCACTGCTGCCAATACAGGTAGCGGTGCAGGTGAGCCTTTATCCATAAAAACCTTAGTCATGTGCTTAATATACGTGACATCATCGAGTTTGCCAATATAATCCAGCAATAATTTCAATGATGAGACGCGGTTAAATTCGATGGCGGCGCGCATGGCGCGTTGTAACATCTTGAATTCATGTGGCGTAACGATTAGTAGGTAGCTAATGCACTTGTCGGCGCCCAATTCGGACGCTTGGGTGAGTGCATCACTAACGAGATAGAATGCATCGGAGGTGAAGAAATCATATTCGCTATCGGGTTTTTGTGCTTCGCTCAATTGATTGGCAACGCTAAAGGAGTTATCGCGCGTTTTAACGCTGATGTCTAATGCGACTTGTAATTCAATTGGATCGTTGAGTTTGATCGCTTTATCCAGTGCAATGCGAATCTTGTCTACTTTGCCCTGGTTGGAAACGACTGCTTTTCTCATCTTGCTCCCCGGAAATAGTGTTTACTTGCTCATCATTTAATAATTCTTCATACCTGGTTAATAATAGCCTATTTGGATTAAGGCATTATTAAAATTTGAAAAGAAATTTTCTTAGCTTTTTCAGTTTATTGGCTAGCCACATAGGATGAAGTGTGAATTCAACTCGTTGATATTTGGATAAGTTTGATTTTGGTGTCTCTGTTAGGATATTAATCAGTAATAACAAGCTCAGCCCCACGCCCATTAAGTGATCAGTGCTAATGAGGTAGGGTGTGACACCCGTCATTGGGGTTACCGTTCCTGTGAGCACGGCTTGTTGGCCCTGGGCGGTTTTGGCGGTAATGATGCCTTGTGCGTCGATTAGCACTGAAGGTCCGGTATTTGACGCGAAAATCACGTATCTTCCAGTTTCTTCAGCTCTCATTTGGGCCATTTGTATGTGCTGAGGCGAGGCCAATGAGTCGCCAAACCAGCTGTCATCAGTAAGAACAGCAATAATATTGGCGTCGTTAAGGTGCCTGGACACCTCGCTGGGGAAGGCTATTTCATAGCAGATATAAGGGGCGATCATTATACCGTTGGTTTGTAATAAGCGCTGTTCTCGTGGACCTGCGCTTAAGTCGGATAGTGGAATCGACAGCTCATTGTAAACCCAGGAGAATGTTTTTTTCATTGGAAAAAATTCACCAAAAGGAACCAAATGACGTTTTCGGTATATGCCGCCATGGCGTCCCATGATTAGCGCACCATTATAATAGCGCCCAAGGTGCGTATCATACAATGGGATGCCATATAAAATTGAAGTGTTATGCGCTATAGCCTGCTCACGTAGCGGCATTAATAAGGGTTCCGCTTGTTGTGGTAATACGGTGACCGCAGCTTCGGGCCAAACAATAAGATTGCTGCTCCAATACGGTTTTGTCATGCGAGCGTAAGTATTGATGATGTCGCCAGCAAGCTCAGGGTTCCATTTATCTTTTTGTGGAATATTGCCTTGTACAACGCTGACTTGTATTGGGCTGCCCTCCGGATGCGTCCAATATACATCGTCGAGAATCATCGAGCCTAACCAAATAGCGGCTAGAAGTACGATAGCCCAAATATATGAGCGTTCAGGTAGGCGAAATAAAAAACAGGTAATGGCGCCGGCCGTTATACACAGCAGTAAAGAAATACCGTAGACACCGAAGATGGCTGCGTAACAGGATAAGGGGCCTGAAGTTTGCGTGTATCCTAATATTAACCACGGAAAACCAGTAAACCAATGGCCGCGCGCCCATTCGGCTAATACCCACATGGCTGGAAATGCACATAAACAATTAATCGTGAAGTTACGATGCAGCCAACGCCGCATAATATAGGCGGCGACACCATAATAGAGCCCCATCCCCAGGATTAATAATGCGGTTAAAGCCACACTAAGAAAAACGCTCGCACCACCAAACCGATGCACGCTTATATATACCCATGAAGCGCCTAGCGTAAAATAGCCTATTCCATATAGCCAGCCTTGCCAAAAGGCATGCTTTTGATTGCTGGTTACAAAAAAGAATAATTGCAGAACCAAGCAGACAATAGATAAGGGCCATAAATTAAATGGCGCATAGCCAAATACGGTAATCGCACCAAGAAACGGTGACGCTATGAGCTTAATCGCATGATAAATGTGATTCTTCTCAACACTAACTGCATAAAAGCTGTATTTTTGCGCCATTGGGTATTCTGCGTTTATTCAGGACTGAATGGTATATATCACACGCAGTTGAGTAAGTCTACGGCTGTCGGCGCTGACAACGCTGATATCAAAGTTATCAATAATGATTTGTTCGCCAGTGAGCGGTAAATAGCCAAACTGCTGGATCACTAAGCCACCGATGGTGTCATAGTCTTCATCGCTGAGGTTGACATGAAAGTAGGCGTTAAAATCTTCGATGGGTGTTAGGGCGTTAATTAAGTAAGTATTTTTGTCAACCGGATTGATATTGGGCTCGTCGTTGGTTGCATCTGTTTCATCAACTATATCGCCGACAATTTCTTCCAGTACGTCTTCTATAGTGACGAGCCCAGAAACCCCGCCATATTCATCGATGACAATAGCCATATGATTACGTTTTTGGCGAAAGTCTTTGAGTAAAGCATCGAGTCTTTTGCTTTCTGGCACAAAAGTGGCGGGTCGCAATAAAGCTTCGAGAGGTTTTTCTTCTTTGCTCGGGTCGAGGTAGGTTGGTAGTAATTCTTTTGCTAATAAAATACCGATGATTTCATCGCGTGACTCATTAATCACTGGAAAGCGGGAGTGAGCCGTTTGGATTACGCTAGATAAAATTTGTTCGCGCGGCGCGTCGTGTTCTAGTACAACCATTTGGCCGCGTGGAATCATAACATCGCGGGCATGCAATTCAGAAAAACGTAAAATAGATTCAATCATCTCAAGAGCGCTTGGGTCGATTAGTTCTCTGTCTTTGGCATCGTGCAGCAATGATAGCAGTTGTGCTTGCGTTTGCGGCTCACGCAACAGTGCTTCGCTTAGTCGTTCTACCCAGGATTTTTGAGGATCTTCTGTTGTCATGGTTTCATTATACACTACAAAGTCTCATATGCTAGAATGGCTGCTCATTAGTAGCAATATAGCCCTGGAGTGGTTTTGAACAAAAAAGTCGGTGTGTTAATCGTAAATTTGGGGTCCCCCAGTGAATTAAACAAGTCAGCTATTCGTGCTTTTTTAAGGGAATTTCTAATGGATGGGCGAGTTATAGACCTGCCTTGGTTAGCTAGGGCATTAATAGTCTATGGGCTAGTCTTGCCGTTTCGTCCGCAGCGACTGATTTCACAATATGGTGAAATATGGTTACAGCAAGGTTCACCATTGGTGGTATACAGTGAGCGCGTTACCGAGGATCTAGCGCAGCATCTGGGTGACGATTTTGTTGTGAGCTTAGCTATGCGTTACGGTGAGCCGTCGATAGCGTCGACAGTAGCTGCGTTATTAGAGCAGCCACTAAGGCAGCTAATCGTTGTGCCGTTTTATCCGCAATATGCGATTTCAACTACAGGATCTACAGTGGCAGAGTTGTATCGCGTGTTGAGTCAGCATAGCCATGTGCCGCCGGTGGATATTGTTATGTCATTTTACAATGAGCCTGGTTTTATTGCTTCACAGGCTGCGATATGTCGTGCTGCTATGGAATCTTTTCAACCTGACCATCTATTACTAAGTTATCATGGTTTGCCGTTGAGCCATTTGCAAAAAGATGGTGTGCATAACGCGCCAATTTGTGCGGATGTTTGTCATGATACGCAGCCTTGTCCTGGTGTGTCTAAGACCAATGCTAATTGCTATCGTGCGCAATGTTATGAAACCAGTCGTTTGCTGGCGGCGTCGTTGGGTTTAGCGGAGAACCAATATACAACTACCTTTCAGTCGCGATTCGGCAAGAATAAATGGATTGAACCTGTGACTACGGAAGTATTGCAGCAGCTGGCGCGCCAAGGTGTGAAGAAGTTAGCCGTTACCATGCCATCGTTTGTTGTTGATTGTTTAGAGACGCTAGAAGAGATTGCGATTCGCGCTAAGGAGTTATGGCATGAGGCGGGTGGCGAAGAGATGCTGGTAATCCCTTGTTTGAATGATGATTCACGCTGGGGAGCTACTTTGGCTGATTGGGTCAGAGCAAGGGCGTTGACAGAGGCCAAAGATTCATGTAATGTTACATAAGTGCAGGAGGTGTCATGACGACACGACATAACCAGCAGGCTTGGCAGCAGTTTTTAGACTTATGCCGTAGCGTGAATAAATCCGAAGTGTTAGATGAGTTCTTTGATTTCATTTTTACTTCTGAAGAGCGTGAGATGATTGCTTCACGCATTATTATCACGGAAGAATTGTTAAAGCAGGAAAAACCGCAGCGTCAGATTTCGAAAGAAACTGGGGTTAGTATCGCTAAGATTACTCGCGGTTCGAATAGTTTGAAAACGATTGATGATGGATTGCGAAAGCTATTGGTTAAGAAATTGGTTGAGTGACAGCCTCTGTCATCAGCTATGTCGTTGCGAGGAGCTTGCGACGAAGCAATCTAGCTTTTGTCATGAGATTGCCGCGCCACTGCCTGGCTCGCAATGACGATACAATCCCGGACTTGGATGTGTCATCCCGGACTTGGATGTGTCATCCCGGACTTGGAT
>JARGOB010000025.1 GCA_029212925.1 Coxiellaceae bacterium
CAGAGCCAGAGCCAGAGCCAGAGCCAGAGCCAGAGCCAGAGCCAGAGCCTGAACCTGAGCCTGAACCTGAACCTGAACCTGAACCTGAACCAGATGATGACGGTGGAGCGGGCGAAGTGCATGCCTTTACCTGGAATTGGGGTGGTCGCGAAGTGCTATCCGATTTCGATAGTAATGATACGATTGACCTGTCAGCATTTTGGACTGACTACGATCATCTGTCATTACAAGATGACGGTGAAGGCAATGTGGTGATTGATATGTTGGATTTAAATAACTTAACGATTACTTTACAAAGCACATCGTTGGATCAACTGTCCGCTGATTCATTTGCCGGTGTAATGGGTAACTACAATGATGCGGTACAAGACAGTGCGGTGAAATATTATCACTATGGTTGGAACTACGGCGCTGACAGTGAAATTAATAACTTTGATACGGATGTTGGAGTCATAGATTTGGCGGCCTTTAATCAGTCTTACAATAATGTGCAGATTGATCAGGACGCTGAAGGTAATGCTATTGTGCAGCTCGGCTTTGACCAACAAAGCATTACCTTAAATGGTGTTAGTGCGAGTGATCTCGATGCGGATAATTTTTTAATGTGATTGATCTACTTCCAGCTCGTTATAGTTTACTTGGTCGGCTTTTTGGTGTCTCTTATATTCAAGCCACACAGTGCTAATATTTCAAGCACAATAAATACCGGTGCGATAAATATTTGAAATGCGCCGGCTAAGAAGGCTGGTTTGTTCTTTTCAATGCCGTGACCAATAAATTGCACAATCCAACCACCAACGAATAGCACAAAAAATACAATAACGCTGGCTTCAGTCGGTTCTGGGCCTGTCCACCATACGGTGAGTAACGTGATTGGAATAAAAATGATAGTCATAATGCCTGCAACTTTTACATCTAACATGTAGTAATAAATCAGTGTGCAAACCACGAAGAACCAAGACAAGGCAATGGTATAGCGGTCGAAAAAGTCGATACGGATCCAGGTAAATAAAACGATTAAACCTAAGATGATGGCTGGTATGCCTATCAAGTGAGTGATCTTTGTCCATTGCTTGGTGTGGTGTGCGCCATAGGCGGCTAATTGGTCATCTAGCGATTTCATGCACAGCTCCTTGTGATAGGCTAAATTGAACTGAAGTCAGTATAACACCCAACGCCTGTGTTTTGGAACTGACGTTGGTTGTTGAGCAAGATCGTGCCAGCTTCACAAACTCAATAAACCGGGGTAGAATAAAATGGCAATTCTACAAATGGACTTTAAGCAGGTGTTTTCATGGGAAAAATTATTCAAGTTTTGGCGTGTTCAGCTTTAATTGCAACCTTAGTGGGTTGTCAAAAAACTGATCATCATGGGTATCCGTACGGTGATACAACGCAACAAGGTGACGTAGTGGGTGGTGTTGTTACTTCCAGCGGTACCGCTCATTATCGCGGTGGTCCGGATAAATCAACCATCACGGGTGGTACATTACTAAAAGGTGTGTTAAACAGTGACGTGGGTAAGGCAATGGATCGCCAAGACCAGATGAATATGCAGCAGGCGGTGATTAATACACCGTTAGATCAAGAAGCGCAGTGGGGTAATAAGCGACGCCATGCTAAATATTCTGTGACGCCTTTGCGTGATTATAACAATGCCAGTGGTCAACAATGTCGTGAATATGAGGCGACTGTTGATAAAGATGGCAAAAAAGAACGCGCTTATGGTAAAGCTTGTCGTGATGCGCACGGTAAGTGGAACATAAAAAATTAAACGTTAGTGGCTTCTGTCACTAACAGCAAAAATGAGCATACCAGTGCTCATTTTTGTATTTTGCAGGAGTACAACTGATGACTATTGAGCTCGATGAATCCATTGCGTTGAATGAAGCGCGTTTTCCGCAGGTGCGTTTGCGCCGCTTGCGTGCAACTGAAGCCATGCGTCAATTGGTGCGTGAAACGCATTTGTCGGTTAAAGACATGGTAATGCCTTTATTTATTAAAGAAGGCAACGAGCTTAAAATTCCGATTGATTCCATGCCAGGGCAATATCAATTTAGTGTGGATCAACTTGATCATGAAATTGAACAGATCGTGGCATTGGGCATTCCAGCCGTATTGCTGTTTGGTATCCCGGCACATAAAGATGCTAACGGTTCTGATGCACTGAGTGATCAAGGCATTATCGCGCGTGCTATTGCGCATATTAAATCGATTGCGCCACAATTATTAGTCATCAGTGATGTGTGTATGTGTGAATATACCGATCATGGTCATTGCGGTGTGATACATGAAAACGCACACGGCTATGATGATGTGCATAACGATCAAACCCTAGATTTATTGGCGCAACAAGCGGTGGTGCATGCGCAGTCTGGCGCTGATATTGTTGCACCCAGTGGCATGATGGATGGAGCGATTCAAGCGATGCGCGCGGCATTAGATGCAGCCGGTTTTCAGCATGTGACGATACTAAGTTATGCGGTTAAATATGCGTCGAGTTTTTATGGGCCATTCCGCGAGGCGGCTGAGGGTGCTCCGCAATTTGGCGATCGACGCAGTTATCAAATGGATCCAGCGAATGGTCGTGAAGCATTGCGCGAAGCCGCGCAAGACGTGGCTGAAGGCGCCGATATGTTAATGGTTAAGCCGGCATTAATTTATCTGGATGTGATTTGCCGAGTTAAGCAGCAACACCCCAACATTCCCTTGGCGGCTTATTGTGTCAGTGGTGAATACGCCATGATTAAAGCGGCTGCCGAACGTGGCTGGTTGGATGAAACCCAAGCGATGCTGGAATCATTAACGTCGATTAAACGCGCCGGTGCTGATTTTATCATTAATTATTTTGCGAAAGATTTTGCTAAGTGGGCGCAGGTGAAAGAATGAAGTTAGATATAACAGCTATTACGAAAGCTTCTGCTTCGTTAGAGGAGGCAGTGGCTCGTTCGAAAAAAGAAAAAGATGATGCTATTGTGCGTGATGCTGTTATACAGCGTTTTGAATATAGCTATGAATTAGCGTGGAAGATGATGCGCCGTCAGCTAGAGGTTGATTCCGAGAATCCTGAACAAATTGATCAAATGTCCTACCGTGAATTATTACGTGATGCGGCTGAGAAAGGGTTATTAGCGGAAGTTGATCAGTGGGTGATTTTTCGCCAGCAACGAAACATTTCATCGCATACCTACAATGAAGATAAAGCGATTAGCGTATATGGCACCGCGGTGCAGTTTGTTGAAGCATTACAAAAATTAGTGACTGTATTGGAACAAAAAAATAAATGATTAATCTCGAGCAAGATCAGTTAACACTTTTGAAAAAAATTTTACAGCAATATGTACCACAACATGAAGTCAGACTGTTCGGTTCTCGTATTACTGACCACATTAAGCCATTTTCAGATATTGATGTAGCTATTATGAATAAAGAGCCACTAGAGACCAAAAATCTTTCATTATTCACTTTTGCACTGTCTGAATCGGATTTGCGTTATAAGGTTGATGTGGTGGAGTGGTGTGATTTGGATGAAAGCTTCCAGGAGCGTATTTCATCTGCATATGAAGTGTTACAAAAATCTCAGGAATAATTGATGGCCAAAGTAAAAACTATTTTCAGTTGCCAACATTGCGGTTCGCAATATAATAAATGGCAAGGGCAATGCGTTGAATGCCAGAAGTGGAATACGATTGTTGAAGAAACTCCAGCGGTTGAATCCAGTAATCCACGTGAGAGTGGTTATGCAGGCACCGTTTCTGAATTAACGCCGATTGATGCGATTACTTTAGATGAAAAGCAACGTTTAGGCACTGGTCAAGCTGAGTTCGATCATGTATTGGGTGGTGGTTTGGTTACCGACTCTGTTGTGTTGATTGGTGGTGATCCGGGTATCGGTAAGTCAACTTTACTGTTGCAAGTGTTATCGCAAATCGCTAAAAATTTCCCTGTGTTGTATGTCACCGGCGAGGAGTCACTGCAACAAGTAGCGATGCGTTCGAAGCGATTGAGTTTAAGTGAAGCCGGCGTAACGTTATTGGCCGAGACGCAAGTCGAACGTATTATGCAGTTAATGCAAAAGCATAAACCGCAAGTGGTGGTGATTGATTCAATTCAAACGGTGTTTACGGGTCGTGTGCAATCGGCACCGGGCAGTGTGAGTCAAGTGCGCGAATCGGCGGCGAGCTTGGTGTGTTACGCCAAACAAACTGGTACGGCATTAATGTTGGCAGGTCATGTGACCAAAGAAGGTGCGTTGGCGGGGCCTCGTGTCTTAGAGCATATGGTTGATACGGTTTTATATTTTGAAGGTCAAAGTGATAGTCGTTACCGTGTAATTCGCGCCGTAAAGAATCGTTTTGGCGCGGTCAATGAGTTAGGTGTGTTTGCCATGACGGATCGTGGCTTGCGTGAAGTGAGTAACCCGTCGGCGATTTTCTTATCGCAATACGAATCAAAAGTTCCTGGTTCCGCTGTGATGGTAACCTGGGAAGGTACGCGGCCTTTGTTGGTTGAGGTGCAAGCATTAGTGGATGAAAGTCATCTTGGAAATCCACGGCGTGTGACTGTGGGTCTAGATCAAAACCGTTTATCGATGTTATTAGCGATACTTAATCGTCACGGTGGTATTGTGACTTACGATCAAGATGTGTTTGTGAATGTCGTTGGTGGTTTAAAGGTCACCGAAACAGCTATCGATTTGGCGGTAATAGTTGCCGTGGTGTCATCGTTACGTAACCAGGTTATTCCAAACGATACCATTATGTTTGGCGAGGTCGGTTTGTCGGGTGAGGTGCGTCCTGTGCCAAGTGGTCAAGAGCGTTTGCGTGAAGCGGCTAAGCATGGTTTTAAGCGAGCCATTATTGCCAAAGGTAATGCGCCTAAATCTGCTATTGCAGGGTTGGAAGTGATTGCAGTCGATAAGTTATCGGATGTTCTGGCTGCCTTGTCTTAATTTTTTCTGTCATCCCGGACCCCGATCCGGGATCCAGTCAGATAGACAAATAATCAACCTATATTTCACAACTGTAAACCTATCTGGGATACCTTTCTCACGAACGGATGTCCCTATCCTCGTGTTCCTTTACATCCATGTATCACACGCCGTTCGAAAGGTATCCCTGCTAGCTTTACGAGCAGCATAGTCGGGTTGTAGTTGTCATCCCGGCTCCGAGTTTGTCATCCCGGACCCCGATCCGGGATCCAGTCAAATAACTTATTTCATTATGTTTTTTCTTCATTTTGCATTAAGGCTGCTGTGTTACTGTATTAACCAGAATAATACAACGACTTATGGTATGTATGAGAAGACGAATAGAAGTAAATATCAAAAACTTTGATGATGCACTGTTACTGCGTGATAGCAATCGACGGAGACGTCGATCATTGCCGGCAGGTGCAATAGAAGAAGTGACCAAAGGCGATATGCATGGCAATGCTATGTTGCTGATTTTTACCTTAATTGCTGAAGATGTATTGAATGTTTCAAAAGAGCAATTTGATGCGTTATGGCGTATTTATGATAAGCCCGTTGCTGATTTAAGTTTTGAAGATTTAGTGCAGTTTATTACGATCTTAAATGATATGACAGCCAATGAAGATCGTTGCAGTTTGAGTTTTATTGGCGATATGTTGGCGGACAGAGGTGCTAACGATTGGTTTACTCTAAAAGTAATTGAAGCTTTGGATGCCAAAGAAGTGCCGTTTGATATCGTATTTTCGAATCATGATGCCGGTTTTGTTCAGTGCATGAATGGGCGTGAAGTAACGCACAGTCCGAAAACGTCTTTAGAAGCGCTTGAAGCATTGTTGGCAAATCGAGAAAGTGGCGCAACCGTAAAAGATGTAAAAAATATTTATAATAAAGCCTATTTAAAGCATTTGAAATTGGTTAGCTATCGTTTAGATGAAACGCAAACCCCATCACTTGTTTTACGTACACATGCTCCGGTTGGTTTGGATACAATTAAAGGTGTAGCGGTAGAGTTAGGTGTTGCTTATGATGAGTCTACCCCGCAAGCTTTAGCTGAAAGCATTGACCGCATGAATCTCAATTTTAGCGAAAGATTAAAAGCAGCTGATCCAGCTATTTTAGATTTGCTAGAGCAGCCTGCAGCGGGTGCAGCAGCTTCGCATTTATTTACTTTAATATGGAATCGAGCGGGGCCAACAGCTGAGCCAAAGCAACGCTTAGCGCCGTTAAGGCTAGATTCGGAAAGTGGTTATGCTATTGCTTTTGTGCATGGCCATGACGGCGAATACATGCCATCTGAAGTCAATAGGATCAATACAGACGGTGAGTTGGGCGCTGGTCCGGAGCTTGAAACCGGTAATTATGTTGTTCACAGGACAAATAGGATTGATCCAGCCTTGGCAGCACAAGCAAGAGCAGCTGAGTCTAAAATGGCGGAAGTGCCTCAAGCAGGGCCTGCTTTGCCTTCTGCCACGCCAGCTGTTCGACCAGTACCAGACACTTCTTGCTGCCTAGGTTTTAGGATGTGGCGGCGGCGGCGACAAGCGCGAAAACAAGAGGAGCAAAAGCCAACACGCAGTCAGGTAGCCCCGGCTGAAAATAAACGTTAACCCCCTTTACACTATTTTTCACATAATCAATTGGTTAGTTTGTTATTTTGACAGTACGCACTTTGCGTAGTACACTTTGCGTAGTACACTTTGCGTATTATAGTTTGTGTATCAATGAGGTCATCATGAAAAATTACTTTCCAACTATATTAGCGACAGGAACTGCTTTTTGTAATCGCACGGCAGAGCTAAAGCACCTATTACATAACATTGAAATGCGAGCGCCTACGTTATTAGTTTCTCCTCGTCGCTATGGTAAAACCAGTCTTGCGTTAAAAGCCATTATGCAATCAAAACTTCCTTATGCAGATGTTGATTTATATAAGGCGCTCAACGAACGCGAGATAGTTGAGTATATCCTCAATGGCATTGCTCGATTGTTGACACAGCTTGAAAATACGCCAATCAAGCTTATGAAGTTGGCTGCTTCCTTCTTTAATCAGCTGCAGGTAAAATTTGCCTTTTCCGGTGTCGACATTGCAATAGAGCTTTCGCACAAACAACATAACGCAATAGAATTACTATTAAAAGCATTGTATCAATTGGATCAACTGCTGCTAAAAAGCAAACGGACAAAAAAAGCGATACTGCTACTCGATGAATTTCAAATTATTAGTGAAGTCACCAAAAACAACGCTCTTGAAGCGGCACTACGAGAAGCGATGCAAAAATCCCAAGCATTAATGTATATTTTCGCAGGCAGCAGTCGCCATTTGATTGAGCTCATGTTCCATGACGACAGTCGCCCGTTCTTTAACTCCTGTGATCAAATTACTTTACATAGGATCTCGGTTGAGCATTATATAAAGCAAATTAACAAAGCAGCTAAAGCGCGTTGGCAGCAAAATTGTGATACTGATGCTATTGAAATGATATTTGCTAAAACTGAGCGTCATCCCTATTACGTTAATAAGCTGTGTGCTATTTTAATGCGATTGGATAAACCGCCTACGGCTTCAGTGGTTGAATTGCAATGGAATCAATACCGCGATGAAAACATTTCTCGTGTTCAGCAAGAGGTCTCTTTGCTTAAGCTTAATCAGCGTAGATTGCTAATCAACTTAGCGAGTGATGGTTATGTCCGTAACCCCTTCAGTAACGCCTATTCAAATCAGTGTGATATTGCTCCAACCAGTATTCATCGTGCCATGGAATTTTTATTAGAGCGTGATTATGTCTTTTGTGATGATGATAATAATTACCGCGTGCTTGATCCACTGATTAAAGATGTATTAATGCTTTAATCAGTGGTTTCAGGTGATGGGTTATCTTAAATTTTTATCGTAATATCTTAAATATCTGGTAATATATAGCTTGTTAGTCAATTTACCTAGCATTATGGAATAAGGAGGGTGGTTTGAGTTTAGTCAGTCAAAAAGTATGTATAAAGGATTACCCTCTGTCACCAGCTCCAACAGCAACAAGACCATTTGAGACCGTCACCGCCGGTGATATGCATGGCAATGCCATGAAGTTGATTTATATTTTGATCAAAGAAGGAATTCTTACTATTTCTGAAGATCAATTGAAAACCTTATGGCAAATTTATGAACACCCCCGAAGAGATTTAACAGCCGATCAGATCGATCTTTTTCAAACCATTTTGCGTGAAGGCGAATATACAAAATCATGTGCTTTGCGTCTTATCGGTGACTTATTGGCGGATAGGGGTAGAAATGATTGGTTTACCTTGCAAGTTCTGCAGGCGATGCAAGAACACGGCATAGATTTTGAGATTGATATATCCAATCATGATATGGGCTTTATTGAATATATGCGTGGGGGACGACCTTACCATAAACCTCGAGACTCTTTAAACGGTTTGCGGTATGCAGTGGCAAATCCGATTATTCCGCAAGTCAATAAAGAGGCAGTAAAGGATTTATATGAGCGCGTGTATTTAAAACACCTCAAGGCGCTGTCGTATCATTTTGACCCGGATGGAAATCCACCGATAACTATTTTTACTCATGCGCCGGTTGGCTTGGAGACGGTTGATGGTGTGGCTAGGGAATTAGCAGTAACTTTCGATGAATCGACCCCAACGTTATTGGCCGCCAGTATTGACCGCATCAATGCAGAATTTACTGAGCGTATGCAGCGCCATGATTTGACGGTGTTGCGATTGCTTAATAATCCACGTAGTCATTTACACAGCTTGATATGGAATCGCGCTGGCGATGCGGCTTTAATGAACGGTCGGATGATAAAGCCTAACCGTTTTGATATTTTGGTTAAAAAGTTGCGCTTACAGCCAGACAATAAAAGTTACTCAGTTACATTTGTGCATGGTCATGATGGCGTGTATACACCTAAAGAGCCCAATCGAGTGAATATTGATAGTAAATTAGGCATGGGAGAACGGCGGCATTTAACTAGTGATTACTTAAGTTATCGGCAGCCTGGCGGGTTGGTGTTAGCTGCTGACAAGGCGAGAGGTTGTGGGGAAAGTAAGGTGGAACCTGATGTTACTGAGCCTCTCGCAGCAGCTGCAGTGCCAGCACCAGCACCAGCGCTGAAGTCAGTCAGTGATGTGCGTTGTATGTCAACACGGCGCGTGTTGTCCGCACTGTTTTCTCATAAGCGACATGAGGGGGGTGAGGCTCACGATGGGACGGAGGCCGTCAAAGAAGCTAAGGGAAATGAAGCCAAGACCTGCCGATAATTATTTGATAGAATGGCCGCTTCATTTGATTGCCAGAGGGGTGCTTTATGTTTGATTCATCGATGAATGTACACGATTTTGATCCGGAATTGGCTAAAGCTGTAGATCAAGAGATACAGCGTCAAGAAGATCATGTTGAATTAATCGCTTCTGAAAATTATGTTAGTCCGCGTGTGATGGAGATGCAAGGCACTGTTTTAACGAATAAATATGCTGAAGGCTATCCGGGTAAGCGTTATTATGGCGGTTGTGAGCATGTCGATGTGGCTGAACAATTAGCGATTGACCGCGCTAAACAATTATTCAATGCAGGCTATGCCAATGTGCAACCCCATTCCGGCTCACAAGCCAATGCCGCGACCTATATGGCGATGATTAAACCTGGTGATACTATTTTGGCCATGAGCTTAAGCGATGGTGGCCATTTGACCCACGGCTCACCCGTCAACTTTTCAGGTAAATATTACAATGTTGTGCCTTATGGTGTGGATATCGAAACCGGCTTAATTGATTATGACCAGGTGATGGATTTGGCCAAAAAGCATAAACCGGCGATGTTGGTGTGTGGTTTTTCGGCGTATTCACGTATCTTAGATTGGAGCAAAATGGGTGAAGCGGCTAAAGCGGCGGGTGCTTGTTCGATGGCCGATATTGCGCATGTGGCTGGCCTTATCGCCGCAGGTATTTATCCTTCTCCGATTAATGATGTCGATGTTGTTACTACGACAACACATAAAACCTTGCGCGGTCCACGCGGTGGTTTGATTGTGTCGAATGGTGATGAGAAGTTACAGAAAAAATTAAATTCGAGTATTTTCCCTGGTAATCAAGGTGGCCCTTTAATGCATGTGATTGCTGGTAAAGCGGTGGCTTTTAAGGAAGCGTTGCAGCCAGACTTTACAGATTATTGTAAGCAAGTGGTAGTTAATACCCGTGCGATGGCGGATGTAATGATGGCGCGTGGTTATAAGGTAGTGTCAGGTGGCACCGACAACCATTTATTCTTGGTGGATTTAACTGATAAAGATATTACAGGTAAGGCGGCTGAAGCGGCATTGGGTGAAGCCAATATTACCGTGAATAAAAATACGGTACCGGGTGAGCAACGTTCACCGTTTGTGACCAGTGGTTTACGTATTGGTGGCGCGGCGATAACCACGCGTGGTTTTGATGCACCGGCATCGCAGCAATTGGCTGAATGGATGTGTGATATTTTAGATAATATGTCAGATGACAGTGTGCGGGTGCGCGTAAAAAATCAAGCGATTGAATTATGTCGTCAATTTCCAGTGTATGCACCGGCGGTTGAAAATATCGCGTAAGTGTTTTAGCCAGGAGGCGAATTATGTTTTGTCCATTTTGTAATGCAGATGATACCAAGGTAATTGATTCGCGTTTAGTGGGTGAGGGCAGCCAAGTAAGACGCCGGCGAGAGTGTGCAAAATGCCAAGAACGTTTTACTACGTTTGAATTGGCAGAATTGGTGATGCCACGTGTTGTTAAACGCGATGGTGCACGCGAATTATTTGATGAAGAAAAAATTCGTGCAGGGCTTACCAAAGCTTTAGAAAAACGTTCGGTGAGCATGGAGCAAATCGAAACGGCGATTAAATATATTAAACAGAGCCTGCGTGCCACGGGTGAACGAGAGATCGATTCCCATTTTATTGGCGAACGGGTGATGGAGCAGTTAAAGGCATTGGATCAAGTCGCCTATGTGCGTTTTGCTTCGGTGTATCGAAGTTTTCAGGATGTCGAGGAATTTAGTAGGGAAATAGCAGAATTACAGAAAGTAAGAGAGTGTCAACAACATGAGTCAGAACAAAAGTAGTAAAAAATCCGATAAGGTTAATCCCAAACACAAATCACGTGCGCTTGCTTTGCAAGCCGTGTATCAGTGGGACATGACGCGTCAGGCGAGCACTGAAGTCATCACACAATTTATGACGGAACAAGATCTCACGGGTTCAAAGCAAAGTTATTTTATTAAGCTTGCTGAAGGTGTATTTGAACACCTGGATGCGATTGATGAAATGATTGCCACCAAAATCGATCGTGATAAAAGCGAGTTGAATCCGGTTGAGTTGGCGGTATTGCGGGTGGCTGTTTATGAGCTGCAACATTGCTGGGATGTACCGTATCGCGTTGTTATCAACGAAGCGATTGAGCTCACAAAAGAGTTTGGTGCTAACCAAGGTTACAAATACGTTAATGGTGTGCTCGATAAAATTGCCCCTGAAGTGCGCGAAATGGAAGTTAAGCAACCGCGCAGCTAGAGCAAGCTAGTATTTAATTCTATTCTTTTATTATTTAAGATGACCTTAATAAAAGTCAGGTATTGTTCTGCCCTATTGATAATAGTGAGAAATATAGGGTGGGAGCATCATAATGAGAGCAGAGCATTCAGTGCTTAGGGCAGAACGTCGTTATAGTGATGATTTGTTAACGCAGTACTACCAATGGTTGCAAGAGGTTAATAAGACTAAAGATCAGTTAAGCGCAGATGACATGAGGGCGTGTCATATGAGCATGCTTCGTACGGCTGGTTTGGTAGGTGAGCTTGATATTGTAAAGCAGGTGTTTGATATCGCTTGGGATAGAAAGGATGCAACGAGTCCGCTGGCTTTTCTAGCTGTAACGGCGGCCAGCAAGCGCGGTGATTATGGTTTTGCTTTAAGCGCTTATTCTAGAGGCATAAAGGCTCACTCAAAAGATGTTCGAATTCACAAGGCTATGTTAGTTGCGGCTTTTGTAGCAAAGCAGTTTCGCGATGTTGCACCGGTAATGCGGGCGGCATTGAAACCTGGGGTGCTCCGTGATGATGAGGTAAAAATTATGCGTGAGCAGTTTCGAGACTGTTATGAATATGAGTTGTGTGGTTTGAAGAAAAATATTCAGCAAAATCGATTTGATGTAGCGGTGAGGGGTTGGCACGATCTGCAGGCATTACCCACCAAGCAGGTGTATTTGCATATTGCTGTGCTTAACGAGCTTGCGCTGAAAGGGGCGGTAGTATTATTTCATCGCGTTTATTCTACAGCGGTTAGCTATGATCAGGTTAATGCTGAATTGTTACAAACAGTATGTGTTATAGCTGCGAAATACAATGACAAAGCGTTGGCGCAACATGCAATTACTTTAGCTCAGAGCAAGGGCATGGTTGATGTGACGTTTGTTTCTGACTTGCTGTGTAAGCACGAAGCAGCTGACCAACGTTATATGGTGCAATATTTATTAAAGCGTGCGTTTCAAGATTACCCTGAATGTCGCGCTGATATATTTCTGACATCCAAGGCATATGAATATGGTGTGCCTGTACCTGGTGTCGCTTACAGTCATACTGGTGCAGGTTTATTTGCTGTTGTGGCTTCAGCAGATGTCAGTAGTGAGCGAATGGGCGAGCGCAGTGACCGTGATTTAATTGGATCGGCGCTAGTGGAAGAGATTGGGCCGGTTGAATCCCCTACGAGGAGAATGTAATGTCAAGAAAAGCAAGAAAAACAAGAAAACCTATGGTACTAACAAACCCTAATATGAGCCGTTTTAGCCAAATGATTGCCGATGCGGAATCACCGTCGAGTGATAAGAACAAGCATCATGTGTATGAGATGTGGTGTAAATTTATGCGCGAGGGTAAAACTTCGTCCAATATGCATTTAATGGCGATAGAGTATTTTGATAGTAAAGGCAATTTTGCGACGGTAAAACAAGTTTATAACGGTGCTGTACGTCTTGCTGAAGTTAGCCCCAAAATAACCAGTAAAACGTTAGAGTTTGCAAGCAAAAACAATGACTTTGATTTTGCCAGGACTATCTATAAGCAAGCGGATGGGAATCGTACATTCTTTGCCTATCTCAATATGCTTATTGTAGCGGTTAAAACAGGTCACGCTAAGGCTGCTGACGCAGTGTATAGAGATGGCTGCCAGTATATCACGAGCTTGCCTAAATCTTTTTACGTCAAGCCGGGCGTGGCGCATACAAGAGCTGATGATTTACGCCGGCTAAAGAGAGAGAAGGATCGTGTAGTGCCAGCGCCAAAAGAAAGCAAAGCTAAGAGCGTTGTGGTGAAAGCAGCACAAGCGCCAGAGAGTGGTGTGGGGGCACCTGATTACAACCCTGTGTTTATGGGCTCTATGCCTTCGTCTTCGTTCTTTGCTGTGAGTCCTGCCGATTTTCTGCTGCGAGGAGTCCGCCCAGCAGTTGAAGTACAGGCGGAGTCAGGGCTGGAGTTGCGTAAATAACAGGGCAAGACTTGACCCCCCTTGGTCGGTACATGGTAGAATGGCGGCATTTGTGACCACATTAAGGGCGACATGATGTCATTATTAGCTAATAAAATCGTATTTATCACCGGTGCTTCCGGTGGTATTGGTGCGGCCAGCGCGCATGCGTTTGCTAAAGCCGGTGCACATTTGCTGTTATGTTCACGTCGTTTAGACAAGGTTCAGGCATTGGCTGAGCAAATCATAGCTGAACACGATGTACAGGCACACGCGTTTGCTTTGGATGTAACCAATGCGAAATCGGTTCAACAAGCGATAGCGGGTTTAGCATCACCTTGGAATAATGTCGATATATTGGTCAACAATGCCGGTTTGGCTCGTGGTATGGAGCCTATCCAGATGGGTGATCCCAATGATTGGGACGAAATGATCGATACCAACATTAAAGGCTTGCTGTATGTGTCACGTGCAGTGTTGCCGGGTATGATCGAACAAGGCAAGGGGCATGTGATTAACCTAGGTTCGATAGCCGGTTATCAAGCGTACCCGAATGGCACAGTATATTGCGCGACAAAGTTTGCTGTACGTGGTATTACCGAAGGCATGAAAATGGATTTGCATGGCACGCCGATTCGAGTAACAGAAATTGCGCCGGGTATGGTGCAAACCGATTTTTCCAATGTGCGTTTTAAGGGTGATAGTGATCGTGCCGATCAGGTATATCAAAATATTACGCCACTGACTGCAGAAGATATTGCACAGACGGTGGTGTTTTGTGCTTGCCAACCAGAGCATGTGAATATAACAACGATGGGCGTTTTTCCGGTCGACCAGTCGTCGGCTACGATGTTCCATCGCAGTGAGACTAAGCAGTAGAAGGTGTAAAAAATGCAATTTGTTAATATATCCGCTTATAAGTTTGTGACGTTAAGTCCTGAGTATACGATCGATTTACGTTTTAAATTAAAACAAAAAGCCGATGAGCTGTTTATGAAAGGCACGATCCTGTTGAGTAATGAAGGCATTAATATGTTTTTATCTGCAACGCGTGAAAACATGGACACGATGAAAGCTTATGTGATGTCATTTCCTGAATTTGCAGACTTATGGTTTCGTGACAGTTACAGTGATCATCAGCCGTTTAATCGTATGTTGGTGCGCTTAAAGAAAGAAATTATTTCGATGGGTTGCGATGAAATTGAACCTGAAAAACAAACAGCGCCGCATTTAGAGCCTGAGCAGTTTAAGCAATGGTATGATGAAGGCAAGGACATGCTGGTATTGGACACGCGTAATGATTACGAGATCCGTTTGGGTACGTTTGAAAACGCGGTAGATTTGGATATCGATCATTTTCGTAAATTTCCAGAAGCGATTAAAGAATTACCGGAAGCATTTAAGAAGAAACCAATTGTGACTTTTTGTACCGGCGGTGTGCGTTGTGAAAAAGCAGCGGATTTAATGCAGCGTGCTGGTTTTGAGGAAGTCTATCAATTAAATGGCGGCATTATTAATTACTTTGAAAAATGCGGTGGCGATCACTACGAAGGTGATTGTTTTGTATTTGATAAGCGGGTGGCATTGAATGCGAAATTAGAAGAAACTGATAACGTGCAATGTTACAGTTGCCGCGAACCATTAACCATGGAACAGCTCGACACCTGTGGTGGCGAGTGTCCGTATTGTCATCAGCGTGGAGGATTACCGGATGTCGACGCCAGCGTTACCGATACTTTATAGCTTTCGTCGTTGCCCTTATACCATTCGTACACGCATGGCACTGATTTATGCGGGTGTGCAGTGCGAATTGCGTGAGGTGTCTCTTAAGGCAAAGCCTGCAGAGATGTTGGAAGCTTCGCCCAAAGGCACAGTGCCTGTTTTGCAACTGCCTGATGGATTAGTGATCGATGAAAGCAGAGACATCATGCAATGGGCGGTTAAGCAAAACGATCCAGAGATGTGGGGTGATGCGATATATGATGATATCGCCACGACATTTGCACAAGAGTTTTCACGTGCGGTGACGCACTATAAATACCCTGAACGCAATCAAGACAATATGACAATGGATGATCATCATGCGAATATTGAGCGTTTTATGGCTGACTTCGATCAACGCCTAGCACAGCATGCGTTTGTGGTGGCGGATCATTTAACATTGAATGATGTATTTATCTTTCCATTTTTTCGCCAATGTCGTGCTGTTGATAAAGAATGGTTTGATGGTTTGCACTACCCGCGAGTGCAAGCCTGGTTGGATTTCTTAATGCGCTCAGATTGCTATTTGAAGGCAATGGAAAAAGTAGATGTTTGGCAGCCAGGGCAGGCCCCAGTGGAGCTGTTTCAAACTGATGACAACGACTAATAATTTACCTGAAATATACCAATATTATGCCGATATCATTCCTGAGCTAGAGCAAGCGCAGGAGGTGTTGGCGCAACCGTTACCGACATCGATTTGGTTGAATCCATTAAAAACTAATGCAAAGGATTTTATCGCGCTAATGCGTGTGGAAGGTTTTGATTTAGAACCGATTGCTTGGCACGCCAATGCATTTCGTTACTACGGTGACAAACAAATTGCCAAGTGTTGGGCGTATGCCGCGGGCTTATTTCAAATTCAAGAAGAAGTATCGATGTTGGCGGGCCATGTGTTAGCGGCAAAGCCAGGTGAGCGGGTATTGGATTGTTGTGCGGCGCCGGGCAATAAAACCGCGCAAGTGGCGATTCAAATGCAAAACCAAGGCACGTTGATTGCTAACGATATTAACTATGGACGCATGCGCGCATTTGGTCAGATAGCTAAACGTTTGGGGTTGATCAATGTCAGTACGACGATTAATGATGCATCGAGTTTACCGAATGTTGGTGAATTTTTTGATAAAGTATTAGCGGATGTGCCCTGCAGTTGTGAAGGTACCTTTCGAAAAAACGATAATAAAGCATCGGTACATACTTCAGAACGGTCGGCATTGGCCATGGCTAAGCGTCAAAAAGATATATTGATGAAGGCGGTCAAATTATGTAAGCCGGGTGGCCGTTTATTATATTCGACTTGCACGTTTTCGCCGATTGAAAATGAAGCTGTAGTGAGCGAAGTGTTAGCCGCGATGGGTGATGCTTTGCGTGTAGTGCCTATTAAGGTCGATCATCTTAAAACGGCTAATGGCTTAACAGCATGGCGGCAGCATCAGTTTGATCCGAGCTTAAAAGATGCGGTGAGGGTGTGGCCTCATCAAAATAATACCGGTGGATTTTTTATTGTTGTGTTGGAAAAGTTGCATACTACTAATCGACGTCCATTTGAACTAGCGCCGTTACCCGATGATGCTTTGCAAGAATACCATCAAGACGTGATAGAGCGCTTTGGTTTGCCTGAAGATATCGCAGCGCAATTTCGTTTTGCGCGCTTAAGTAACAAAGGTTTATATTGCATCAATCGTGATAATCAGCCACCTGACAGAATAAAACTGGACGCTACCGGTTTATTTTGTTTAAAAACCAGTATTCAATTTCCTAAGCTTTCAACCGCTGCAGCGATGCTGATTGGGCACTTGGCAACGCGTCATGTGGTGCATGTGAGTGCTGATCAACGTGATGCTTATTTGGCTAAGGGCGACATTGAGCTGGCGCTTGATCAAGTAACGCCGGAATTTACTACCGGCTATGTGGTTGTTATTTATGATAAAACCCCTTTAGGTCTCGGGTTGTATTTCTCGCCTAATGATCAGCATCAGCATGTGATGCGTAGCCTGTATCGCGCTACGTTAATTTAGAAGCCCTTAATATAGAATCTCCCTGTCAAACCCCGGGCATTGCTCACTTGAAATAGCTATGTATTCTATGCCTAGAAATAATGATTAAATTAAATAATTCACAAAGTGAAATCATAGGGTGCATAATGAGCAGAAAAAGAAAAGCAGATGCTGGTGAAGATTTGGTGCCAGCAGCTAGTGTGTCAGCAGATAAATCAACACCGAAGCAAAGAGTAAGGGCAGCTATTGCTCGTGACACCGAAAAGATAAAGGCTGAAAATGCAGCGCTGAGGAGTGAGCTTTTAGAATTGGTAATAGCTATTAATGACTTACCATCTAGTGAAATTCCCGCTCATCGAACTTACAAGAAGATTTTGCAAGATAAATATGATCGGCTGAGAAGCGATGCGAGTGATGAAGTTGAGAAGTTTAAAAGTGAAGAAGATAATGCATTTGAACGCGTTGAAAAAAAATTCAATGGTTACTTGAACGGTGAGAAGCTGAAATTATTGCGAGTTTATAATCAGCTGATAACACCAAATTTTACACCAACAAAGAGGCGCAAAGTGGATCCAGGCGTGCTACCCGAAATAAAAGCATTTAATGATGCTCCCTTCGATTTAGATGCACTTAAAAGATTAGACACTGAAGTAGCTGTTAATTTTGGTGCTATTCCCCCCGCAGTAATGCAAGGGTTGTTTTGTTTGCCAGCGTCAGTTCCAGCTTCAATCGAGGATACGTATGATGCGGTCTTTGGCCCTTACGGTTTGTTTGGTCCATAGTTTAAATAATAAAATATATAGAAGAGGTATGTTATGCGTAATGGTGAGTTAGATAGATTCATGGGGCAGCTTGATGAAGCTATAACTAAGAATGGTCAGTTGATGGAAGAGATTGAGTTAACACAAAAAGATATTGCCTACTCGCGTGAGCAATTTCAAACTTTATACTCAGGTATTAGAGAAAATTTAGAGCAGAACGACCAGCTGCAAATCCTTATGTTGCATTACTGCCTGCCTATGGTGATGTGGTGGGTATTGAGGAAATAAGTATGCTCCAGGCGCGTATTAGTGAGATAACGGCGGAGAATGCAGCGTTGCAGCGACACCTCACCTTAATGCAAACAGAAATGGATAGCTTGCAAGCAGGAATTAGCAAAATGCTACCGTATGAAGGTAGTAGCTGTATGGTACCTGCCGAGCCACAGCCACAACGCCGGCTATCACAGCTGTCTTCTCCTGCGCAACAGCTTACTGTGTTAGGTTTGTTAGGAGATAGAGTGTCATTGCGGGCTTCTCCGTCTGACACTGCTTCAGCTGCACCGCTAACACCTATGTCAGATGATGCTGCTGATATGGACAACTTTATAGCGTCACTTGAGGCAGACGAGCATTTAAGGGTTGGTGACTTAATGGAAGATGAGGCGCCGGGTGATTATAACCCTTTCGCTAAAGTGTAAGGCTTGATTGTTAGTATTAAATCAGCCACCATGGTGTCGTCAAATAATAAGGATTTATTATGGCGACCTATCGCTACCATTTAGCACAGCATATTCCAGCGTTTTATTGTAAAACGTTTGCTGGTATTGCGCGCTCTCATCGTGTTGAAGTACCAAAAAAGTCGATCAGCTATAGCACCGATTATATTTTGTCTAAAACGATGTATAAAAAATGGTTGCAGTTATTCAAGGTTAGCGATGCATCCGTTGTTTTACCGTTCACCTACGCATCACCGTATATCGTCTTGCGCTATTGTGATGTGTTTAAGCAGCTCAAGATAAGTTATCGTCATGTATTGCACTTACGCACTGAAATGCGTTTTCTTAATACGGGTGTTTGTGTCAAACCAGGGGAGCCATTCCGTGTGACCGTTGGGTTAGAGGATCTCGCTTATACTTCTGGTCAGCGTATAGCGGTTGTGATGGGCATTAAAGTGCAAGATCAGCAAGGGCAGTGTTTACTCGAGGGCAGGGATTTTTTATTTGCTAATAAAGTGCCGCAGCCCGCGATTGATCAACTGCTGGCGTCACCGCAATTTAATAATAAGATTTATGACAACATCAGTAAAATATCGAAGCGCACTTCGCAGCTGTATGATACCGACGCAAATAACGTCGCTTTTACACTCCCCAAAAATATGGGTAAGCAATACGGTGTGGTCTCGGGTGATTTTAATCCGATTCATACGTCACGCTTATTGATGCATTGCTTTGGTGTCAAAAACTTATTTATTCAGGGCATGTGTGGCTGGAACTGGGTGATGAAAACACTGATAACTGAGGCTGGATTAAGCCTATCAGAATTAAACATGACTTATTGCAACCCAATGTTTGTTGGTCGGACGATTCAACTGTTGTATAAAGACCATCGATTTGAGTTGGTTGATAGTAAAGGCAAGCTATTAGCTTTTGGTCAATACGCAGCGGCTCATCCTTAAAAATGCACAACACTTGTTTTTGTGCGCGTATCTTGCCAGGAGGCTATTTCCGCTTACGTAAGCGTCAATATTTAAAACTCTGGCTAGCTATGTTAGTCTTCGATCAAGAGGCAGGCAGTTTATTTTTCAATGAGGAAAGAAAATGAAATTGTCTTTTATATCGAGTGTTTGTTGTGCAATTACCTTAACTGCAGCCAGCAGTGTTCAAGCCATGAATGTGCACACCCACCATTATGTTAGAGCCAATGGCGGCAGCTGGAAAGGCATGCTGTCTTTTACATCGCCGGATGAAGCCGGTTATTTCGCTGACAAGGATGGCAATAAGTTGCCCGCTCAGCCGCAGTTTACACTGTCAGCGCAGCAGCCGTATTATTTTGGTTTTGGCTTTGCTATTCCCGGTACTGATTTTGATGTGTCTTATGTCCTTACCGTGGTTAAGTCTAAACAGAGTGGGGTAAGTGCTTCACATTTTGCTTCACCCAGCTGCCAATTTAATGTCAGTGCCAGCAGTCCGGGTCATCCTGATGTGCGTATCAGCACGTATAACGGTGCCAAGTGCCAGTATTTGGATAATGGCCAAGGCGGTGATTTTCAAGTTGCTTAATGCTTTGTTTTGATGATTAAACCCTCAGCTTGCTGAGGGTTTTTGTTCTTTTGTCTTGACACCGGGTATTGTCTGCCTTAATCATTTATAATACTGTAACCCTAGAAATATATAGTGATTTTGATAATATAGAGTGACATATGAGTAGAAAACGCAGAAAGGATGGAGGTGATAATGAAAGGCATGCACCGCGAAAAAAGAAGGCTAAACATAAGAAAGGACATACTGGACATCAATTTTATAGCGCTAAAATAGCTGCACTAAAAGCCGAAAACTCCGATTTGACGACCGAAGTTAAACGTTTGCAAGCAAGGGTTATGCCGTTATGTGTTGCGTTGCGTGTAGCGCCAGAGGGCTGCATTCGTGATATTGATTTAAAACAAATGGCGTTGCGTGTTGAATGTGAACAGTATACTGATTCTCTTATCAAGTCAGATATGACTAGAGAACAAGTACGCTACAGGGGATTAAGAGGGAAACTGTTAGCTGAAGAAAATATAAACGGATTTTTGCTAACAGAAAAAAGCCAATTAGAGCGCGATATAGTTGGTTTGACACGCCGAATGTCCTCTACGCCCCCAATAGCTGCTGCATGCTTTTCGCTAGTACCTGAAGGTAAACCGGTGGTTATGCAATTTGCACCTGGATTATTCCGTACTGCTTGTGATAAGCGGGTAATAAAGCGTCCTTTTGATGCTGCACCCGAGGCAGTAAGCGCGCCAGCCAAAGCACCGGGCAGCACCTGATGAATGAATTGTAATCAAAATTTCCAGATGGAAGTACATGTGTAGTCATCTTAAGCGACCAACTGGACATCTGCATATCTGCTGTCTATGATTGAGTGAAACCTTAATACGATGGACGAGGAGCAACTCATGGGCGATACCACCAGTGATCAAGTGATTCAAATTTTGCATGAAGCCGGCATCAAGCGGGCTTATGGCGTGCCTGGCGATGCCACCGACTTAATGTTGGCTTCTATTCATACCCGTGATGATTTTGATTTTATTTTATGCCGGCATGAAGAGGCAGCAGGTTTTATGGCCAGTGCCCATGCCAAACTGACTGGTGAGATGGGTGTCATCTTAGCCTGCCAAGGTCCAGGTTCTGCGCATTTACCTAATGCGATGTACGATGCCAAATTAGATAAAGTGCCGATGTTGGTGCTGACAGGACAAATAGAAAGTGCACAAATTGGTACCGGTGCGGTGCAAGAAATTAATCAAATTTTATTGTTTGAAGATTGCACTTGTTTTAACCGTGAAGTGCGTACAGCAGAAAATTTAGTTGATATTTTACAATTGGCGATTCAATCGGCTTTGGTGCATCGCAGTGTGGCACATGTATCGATTGCGACTGATGTATTGCGTAAAGCAGCGGTAAAGCGTATGCCCAGTACCGCAGTCTATAATATGCCGCATCGTGTAACACCTACCGATGAATTACTCGATAAAGCGGCAGATATTCTGAATAGCAAAAGCAATGTCACTATATTATATGGCGGTGGTACGCGCGGTGCGGTTGATGAACTGCTGCAATGTGCTGATCTATTAAAATCACCGATTGTGCATACCGTGCGTTCAAAAGAAATTGTTGATAATAATAATCCGCATTACGCCGGTGGTATCGGTTTTAAAGGTTCAAAGAATGGTTGTCACTTCGTTAAAGATTGCGATGCGTTACTCATTGTTGGTTGTGCGTTTGCTTGGCGTGAGTTTTATCCTGATGATGTGCCGATTGTGCAAATCGATATCGATGCACAGCGTATCGGTGTGCGTTGCAAGGTTGAAGTGGGTTTAATTGGCGATGCAAAGCTCACCCTGGCTGAGCTAGCACCGAAGTTAAAAGCAAAAAAAGAAGGTGCTTTTCTACAAGAAGCACAAAAAGATCACGCCAGTGCGATTGAATCGTTAGACAAAGAAGCGCAAATTAAGGAAGGTAAAGATATCTCTTCGCCCATTTTAACCCATGTGATTAGCCGCTTGGCTAACGATGATGCCATCTTTACGGTTGATGCTGGAACAGTATCGGTATGGGCGAATAATTGGTTGCGCCTCAATGGCGTGCAACGCTTGATTGGTAGCACCGAATTAGGAACGCTGGGTTTTGGTATGCCAGCGGCATTGGGTTGCCAAATTGCTGAGCCTAAAAAGCAAGTGATTGCATTGGTGGGCGATGGCGGCTTCCATATGACCATGGGAGATTTTGCTACCGCGATTAAATATAACCTACCGATTATTGTGGTTATCTACAATAATTTCTCATATCACTTTATCGAGTTAGAACAAATGAAAGAGGGTGTAGCGCAATGTTACACCCATCTATCCAACCCAGACTATGCGGCATTGGCTAAAGCGTTTGGTGCTGAAGGCTTTACCATTACAGAACCTGAGCAACTCGAGGATACTATTCAGGCCGCGTTTAGTTGCGGTAAGCCATGCATTGTGGATGTGCACACTAGACGGGATGAGCTCATCAAGCCTAATAAATTAACGGTTTCTTTGGTGACCAATTTTATGAAGGGCATGATTAAGACTAAGTTGTCGAAATCTAACGATTAAACTTTCCCTGTCATCCCGGAAAATGACGTAGTCATTTATCCGGGATCCAATATATTACCCATATATAAAAACACCAGGGGTGTTTTTCCAATAATTAATCCAATAAAATCACTATGTTACTAAATATTTGAAACGTAATATTTCGTTAATCCTGGAGGGGTATAATAATCATAAATAACCTTATGAAAGTTTAAAGCATTTACATATAAAGTGGGTAAAGTATCATGGCTAGAAGAAGCAGAGCAATACGAAAGCAAAGAGCTCGATTAGCAGAAACACAACGTTTAGCGCAACAATTACGTGAAGCAGAACGGTTAGCAGCAATAACGCCAGCTCAGAGGCGAGCTGGGTGGATGGATCAAGCAGACAGAGCGACTCGTGTTCAACGATTAGCAAATCCTTCAGAGCGGCCAACAGCTGAACAACCAGTATCAGAAAACAGTAATACGACTTACAACCCAACACCAGCATCAAACCCGGTGGGCGCAGTACTAGATGTTGGGACTCGCCTTGGTATGGGCGCTTTCCTTGCTTCGTTAGCTAGTAAGGACGCTGTTAACTATTTAATGAAGCCCTATGGTCCTACCTCGCATACGGTCCCGACTCACTACGTACCTCCGGCGCATCACGCTGTGCCAACGCACTATGTACCGCCGGCTCACCATGCTGTGCCAACCCACTACGTAGGGCCTTCTCATCACTCTGCTCCCGTGCAGCATTTTACGGCGGCTCACTTTGCTGCGTTTTCCTATGTCGGTGTGATGACAATGGCAGGACTGGCTTATACCGTTAGACAAACAGCAAAATCCCCGAATGTTAATCGTCACCAAATGACCAATCTTGCTATCCAAACCGGTGTAGCAACGACCATTGGTACTACAGTATTTGGTGGCTTTGCTAAAAAAGCATTAGCAGCGGGTGGTCCTATTGCATTCTTTGCTATTAATGCCGTGATGTTTGCTAAGTCAGCATGGAGTGCCATGCAGAATCATTGGCATGCGCGTAAATTACGAATCAATGGTAAAACCAATAGCAAGGCTTATAAAACCTATATTGCTAAGCGTAATCAGCATGCCAAAGCAGCTGGGCTACACGCTATAGGCGCTATTGGAACAGGTATTCTGATTACTTTTGCTCCGGTTATTGCTGTCGGTTGGACAATTGCTACAGCGGCCGTTACTGCTTTGGCACAAGTGATTCCAGTGATTGGCCGCTTCTTTAGTCAAAAGAAAAAACCGGCGCAACAACAGACTAACGGCGTCACTAACAATACCGATCATCCACGTGAACATGTTATGCAGGGTGCGCGGATGACGAATAGCATTGAAATAAGGCATGTATCCAGGGAGCAGAAAACCCATACGGCGGCTGTAAAGCATTGGAGTGATCACCATGAGAAATCTCATCGCGAAGCCGGTGTGCGCTCTTATGATTTACGTCACCATTACCGCCATGCTTTATTCCATCCGGTATCTGATACTGTTACATCAGCGGCTCAGCCCCAGCCACGCAATCCAACGGTAATGAAAGCGCGGATGTTGGGTGTATTACAGCACGCTATTGATAAAGCTAATGCAGATTTAGCGAAAGACCCCAGTGTTCTAAAGGAAGGTATGCTGCAGCGTAAATTAAAATTAGCGACATCGTTATACCATTCAGTGCGAGAAGACCTCGTTACGGTGGATGGTGTGCATCAAGCGGTTAAGGCAAATAAGGGTAATATGTTTCAGCTTAGCGCTTTGTCATCCTTTAGGCGTCGTGTTGGTCATATGCAATCGGTGGTTGAATCGGTTGAATACTATGCCGCTTGGTTGGACTCATACCAGCATGGCAAATCTGAAATTGATCACAGTAAATTGCGTTATCAACATGATGACGGTTACTTGGTCGAAGCGAAGTGTTTGCAGAAGCATCAGCCTCATTCAGAGGCGGACACTACCAATACGCAGGATGATGATACTGAAGAGCAGCACTTTACACCTCGCATGGCGTAGTTACATTTGTCATCCCGGAAATTGCGAAGCAATTATCCGGGATCCAGTATGATATCTGGATCCCGGCTCGGGGGCCGGGATGACAGGGCTCGTGCCGGGATGACAGGGCTCGTGCCGGGATGGCAGAGCTTGCTTTGTATTAACTAATCGCGATAATTGACTTACTAGGTGTTATTGCCACATTGCTGGGTTCAACATAAATATCGGCATAAAACGAAATTGCATCACTCAGCGGGTCATAGAATTGAAAATTCAAATCATCATCGACGTATTCATCAACACTCGGGTCCAATTTCATTACTGCTAATGAATCGGCTACGGATAAAAAATCTTGGCATTCAGGCTTTGAGCTATTGTAATGCATTTTAAAAGTCTGTTGCGGTTCCAGTTCAAATCCTTGTGCTGTCGCACCACCGGTATCTTTTACTGGGAAATTAGTGAACTGACGTCCATTGGTGGGGGTCAAGCATATGATGCGATATACGTTGTTGCTGGCATAGTGGGTTTTATTGATGTGACTGACGACATACATCGGGTGGTTTGATGTGTTCATGACAGTGATGTCCATCGACTGCAAATTAGCGCCCATGTTAGTGAGGTTGAGTGCGAAAGCGGGTATATATAGCGTACAACACATGAGTAGTGTAATTATTGATCTTTTCATAGGTATCTACCGTTTGTTTAAATTTAGAACGGACTATAAGCTATCATTAGCTTATGTGCAATATCTTGTTATAATTGCCACACAACAAGCTAAGAACCTACGGGAAACATATGAATTTAAACTACTTAGACTTTGAACAACCGATTGCTGAGTTGCAGGAAAAAATCGAAGAATTGCGACGCGTTGGCAATGACCAAGATATTAATCTTTCTGAAGAAATCGCTAAATTGGAAGAAAAGCGCGATAGCTTAACGCGTAATATTTTTGAGTCATTAAAAGCCTCACAAGTAGTGCAGATGGCGCGTCATCCGCAACGCCCTTATACCAAGGATTATATTGATAACATTTTTACTGAATTTGATGAGCTGGAAGGCGACCGTCACTATGCCAAAGCGCAAGCCATTGTCGGTGGCATGGCGCGTTTGGATGGTCGACCGGTGATGATTATTGGTCATCAAAAAGGCCGTACTACAAAAGAAAACGTGGAGCGCAATTTCAGTATGGCGAACCCTGAAGGTTTTCGTAAAGCGTTACGTTTAATGAAAATGGCTGAACGCTTTAATATGCCGGTGATTACCTTTATTGATACCAAAGGCGCATATCCAGGGATTGGTGCTGAGGAGCGCAACCAATCAGAAGCTATCGCGCGTAATTTATTAGAGATGTCACAATTACGTACGCCTATTGTTTGTGTTGTTATTGGTGAGGGTTGTTCCGGGGGTGCATTAGCCATTGGTGTTGGTGACCGTATTATCATGTTGCAATATGCTTATTACTCAGTGATTTCACCCGAAGGTTGCGCTTCTATTTTGTGGCGCAGCGCGGAAAAGGCCAGTGAAGCAGCGGAGGCCTTAGGTTTAACGGCCGATCGTTTATATGAACTTGGTTTGGTTGATGAGGTGTTGCCTGAGCCATTGGGTGGTGCGCATCGCGACCCTAAAGCGATGTGTGCACTGATTAAATCACATATCATTTCTAATCTTAATAGTCTGGAAGCACTGACCACAGAGCAGCTATTAGAAAACCGTTACCAAAAACTCACTGCTGTTGGTCGTTAAGCTCATGTCAGCAGGTTTTGAAACTATCATGCGCCGCTATTGCGGCGCTTCGCGTTGGTTAGTGGCATTTAGCGGTGGTATGGATTCGACCGTATTATTGCATCGCTTAGTTGCATTACGTCAGCAGTGCGATGAGGCGCCGCCATTGGTAGCTGTACATGTTCATCATGGTTTGCATGCACAGGCGGATCATTGGCAACAACGGTGCCAAGATTTATGTCGGCAATGGAAGGTTGAATTTATTACGCATAGTGTTACCGAACCTTGCGATTCAAAAGACAGCATGGAGGCGTGGGCGCGGCAGCAGCGATACCATATTTTTCAACAAATGGCACAAGACGGCGATGTATTTATTACAGCGCATCATCAAAATGACCAGGTGGAAACCCTGTTATTACAAAGCTTGCGTGGTGCAGGGCCATATGGTTTAGCTGGAATGCCTTTGGTAAAATCATTAGGTTGCGCGACATTATTACGACCATTAATCGATGAAACGCGACAAGGTTTGTTGTTGTATGCATTACAATATAAGCTTAAATGGATTAATGATCCCAGTAATGCTAATACCTTAATTGATCGTAATTATGTGCGTCACCAAGTAGTGCCGGTGTTGCATCAACGTTGGCCATCGATGAATAAAACCATATCGCGCAGTGCACGATTATTGGCGGATAGCTTAACTTTGCTTGATGATTTGGCGCAAATTGATTTACCGCCTGTGTTATCAGAATGGCCAAACAGCTTATCGATTGCAGGTCTACAAACATTGTCATTGGTTAGGCAACAACATGTTATTCGCTATTGGTTACGGCAATGTGACTTGCCTTTGCCCAGCGAAGATCAATTACAACAATTATTTGATACAGTCATTGCCGCTGCAGAAGATGCGCAGCCGCTATTAACCTGGAGTTACCAGGGGGGCACTGTGATAGCTCGTCGTTACCGTGATATTTTACACATAGCAGTGGAAACAGACCATCAGCTGCTGCAAACTTTGGATGCATGGCATACACAAAAGCCTTTAGTCATAACGCATGGTATTGATGTCAGCTATGCTGATTTATTCGGTGACAATACCGCCTACGCTAATCAATGCTTGCAAGTGAAATGGAATCAATCCGGCGCTTCAAATAAAAAGTTTTTTCAGTCGAAAAATATTCCCACTTGGCTACGTCCTTTGATACCCGTTTTTTATAAGGATGACCAACGTGTCAGTGATATAAATTATACTGTTCTTGTTAAAAAATTGCTGACTTAAGTTTGTAAACGGAAAGCAGGTACAATTACTGCAGGCCTGTCCACTGCAGTTCGTTGCTGACAGTCGCGAACCATTTTTTTGCACAGCAGGTATATAAAAGCTGAAGCCGTAAGCACGGCTACGCCAATACCGGCGGCTGCAATTATTCCTACCCAAAATTGCTGCGTGGTGATGGCAGGCAGTTGGGGCGTATCAAATAAGCTATTATTCGTGCTGTAATTCATGGTTGTAATATATACTCTTTTAATTCACTTAACTGTGCGTATTCTGGTTCGCTATCATAGGAGCTGTTGCTAACGATGGAGTGGCTGCGTTGTTTTATTACTTGGTTTTCATCAAATGGCTTGCAGAGTTTGTGGCATCGTCGTCCTACGTAGAAGCCGCCGACCAAAACAATTAAGCTACCTAGCGCTGCAATAACTGACCACATACTAATTTGTTGTGCTAATGATAAAGGGTTGCTCGTGTTATTGTGCGATGGAATAGGGGTGGGTATACCCGTTTGCGTTGGGTCGTAATTATTGAAGATTCTCACGGCTTAACCTTGTTCAGTATTTAATTCGAGCGCCATCATGCCGATGATTGTTGTGGCTTGCAATGATAGTGATTTTATTAATGGCTAGGTATTTGTTTTGTGAATTGTGTCGTCATTGTTTTCTTCGGTGTTCGGGATGACAGCGAGATTTGGCTGGATCCTGGATGGGGATGGCATCACTGGGTGTGGGATGGTAAATTCAAGACTTAAGCGCCTAATTGAGTTAGAATACCTGCATTTTGGACGGGTAATAATACACACATGTCAGCAAAGCAAATTTCACAGGACCATATTCGCAACTTTTCGATTATTGCGCACATCGATCACGGTAAATCCACGTTAGCAGATCGCTTTATCGCCACTTGCGAAGGTTTATCTGAGCGCGAAATGAAAGCGCAAGTGCTTGATAGTATGGATATTGAGCGCGAAAGAGGTATTACCATTAAAGCCCAAAGCGTAACTCTGTATTATGCGGCGAAGGATGGTGAAACCTACCAACTGAACTTTATCGATACACCAGGCCATGTTGATTTCGCGTACGAAGTGTCCAGATCATTAGCGGCTTGTGAAGGTGCGTTATTGGTGGTTGATGCCGCACAAGGCGTCGAGGCGCAAACCGTGGCCACCTGTTATACCGCCATCGAGCAGGATCTTGAGGTGTTACCGGTACTCAACAAGATGGATTTAGCACAAGCTGACCCCGATCGCGCCAAGCAAGAAATCGAAGACGTGATTGGTATTGATGCCAGTGAAGCGATTCCTATCAGTGCAAAATCCGGCATGGGCATTGCTGATGTGCTCGAGCAGCTGGTCGAAAAAATTCCGTCACCTGAGGGTGATCGTGAAGCGCCACTGCAAGCTTCGATTATTGATTCGTGGTTTGATCCTTATTTAGGTGTGGTGTCGTTAGTGCGTATTGTGCAAGGCACGTTAAAGAAAGGCGAAAAAATAAAAGTGATGTCGACCGGTAAAGATCATGTTGCCGATGATATTGGTATTTTTACGCCGAAGCGCGAGCCACAAAAACAACTGTGTGCCGGTGAAGTGGGTTATGTTTGTGCCAGCATTAAAGATATCTTTGGCGCACCGGTGGGTGATACCTTAACCCATGCTAAAGGTGGCGCTACTGAAGCCTTACCAGGCTTTCAGCACATCAAGCCGCAAGTCTATGCGGGTTTATATCCGGTCAGTTCCGATGACTATGAATCATTTCGTGATGCGCTATCCAAGTTAAAACTGAATGATGCGGCATTGGCATATGAGCCAGAATCTTCTGAAGCCTTGGGCTTTGGTTTCCGTTGCGGCTTCTTGGGCATGTTGCATATGGAGATCGTGCAAGAACGCTTAGAGCGTGAATACGATATGGATTTGATTACTACGGCACCGACCGTGGTCTATGAGATTTTATTAAAATCAGGTGACATCACCTATATTGACAACCCCAGCGGTTTGCCGGAACCGACATTGGTTGATGAATTACGCGAACCGGTAGTGACCGCCAATATATTGGTGCCATCAGATTATGTTGGTGCGGTGATTACTTTGTGTGTAGAGCGCCGTGGCGTACAAAAGAAATTGCATTACATGACGAACCAAGTGGCGATCACTTATGAAGTACCAATGGCTGAAGTCGTGTTAGATTTTTTCGATCGCTTAAAGTCAGTCAGTCGTGGTTTTGCTTCATTGGATTACGGCTTCTCGCATTTTCAAAAAGCAGATCTGATTAAATTGGATTTCTTAATTAGTGGTGAAAAAGTGGATGCGTTAGCTGCTATTGTGCACCGTGATGAATCACATTCACGCGGCATGCAAATCACCAGCAAATTAAAAGAACTCATTCCACGACAAATGTTTGATGTAGCGATACAAGCAGCAATAGGTGGTAAAATCGTGGCGCGTTCAACAGTGAAAGCCTTGCGTAAAAACGTGACCGCTAAGTGTTACGGTGGCGATGTTAGTCGTAAACGTAAGTTGTTAGAAAAGCAAAAAGCCGGTAAAAAGCGCATGAAGCAAGTTGGTAAGGTAGCCATACCACAAGATGCCTTTATGGCGGTGCTGCGTGTTAATAAAAACGAGAAGTAACACGGATGAATATTAATTTTGCCTTTTATTTGACGTTAATTGTATTGTTAACCGGTGTGGTGACCTTGCTGGATGTCTGTTGGTGGCGACACCATCGTCAAGCCGCAATGCCAGGGTGGATTGTGGCTTGTCGTTCGTTATTTCCTGTATTACTCGTCGTGTTACTGTTTCGTAGTTTTGTCATGCAACCTTACCGTGTACCCACCGGTTCATTAGAGCCCACCATTATGCCGGGTGATTTTATTGCCGTGAGTCAATTTGATTATGGCTTGCATTTACCGGTTGGTGATAAAGTCATTTATAAAACAGGTAAGCCGAAGCGTGGTGATATCGTGTTATTCCGTTGGCCAGTGAATCCGTCAGTGAATTATGTAAAGCGTGTCATTGGTTTGCCGGGCGATCATATCCATTATGCCAATAAGCGCTTAACGATTAATGGTAAACCCTGTCCGCTACGATTTGCCGGACATACTGTTGATCAAGAACCGGGTGGCGGTTTGATTGTTGATGAGTACCAAGAAAATTTGTTGGGTGTTAAACACCGCATATTGATTAACCCATACACGCATCAAAGCGATGATTTTGATTATACTGTGCCACAGGGACAGTATTTTGTGATGGGTGATAACCGCGATAACAGCAATGATAGTCGTAGTTGGGGGGCAGTGCCTTATGCCAATTTAATTGGGAAGGCACGCATGATTTGGATGAGTTGGAATAATCAACGGCATGCCATTGAATGGCATCGTCTCGGACGACGGGTAGGCTAATGACACAATACGATACATTATATCAACACATGAACTACACCTTTAAGGATGTTTCCTTGTGTGAGCGTGCACTGGTACATCGCAGCTTTAGTCGTAGCAGTAATGAGCGTTTGGAGTTCTTGGGTGACTCTATATTGGGTTTTGTGGTGGCGCGAGAACTGTATCAGCGCTATCCGGATATGCCTGAAGGCGATTTAAGTCGCTTACGTTCGAGCTTAGTCAATGGAGAAGTTTTAGCGGACATAGCGTTGACCTTGCAGCTTAATGATTTTTTGCAATTGGGTCAGGGTGAAGAGCACAGCGGTGGCCGCACAAGACGTTCGATTTTAGCGGATGCGGTTGAGGCAATGATTGCCGCTGTTTATTTGGATAGTAATTTTGAGACTTGCCTGCAAACGGTATTGCATTGGTGGCAGATGTATTTGGATGATATTTCTGGCGTAGATGTGGCTAAGGATTGTAAGTCAACGCTACAAGAATGGACGCAAGCGAATAAATTACCATTGCCGATTTATCAAATTATTTCGGTGGATGGCAAGGCACATGAACAGACTTTTACCATAGGTTGTTTTGTTGTCGGATTGGATTATAAATCGGTAGGGATTAGTAGTAGCCGTCGCAAGGCTGAGCAATTTGCAGCGCGACATTATCTGGAGTTAATTAATGACGAAAAGTGAATCAGTGCAACGCATGGGTTATGTTGCCATCGTTGGCCAACCCAATGTGGGCAAGTCGACATTGATGAATCATTTGTTGGGGGTGAAGCTGAGCATCACTTGCCGTAAACCGCAAACCACGCGTCATCAGATTTTTGGTATTAATACCATTGGCGATGTGCAGATTGTGTATATTGATACACCGGGTATTCACAGTAATGCGCATAAAGCGATGAATCATTATATGAATCGTGCTGCTAAAGCAGCACTATATGATGTCGACTTGGTGGTGTTTATGGTCAGTGGTTTGTCGTGGGATCAACAAGACACAAAAATTGCCGATTTTTTAAAAGAAATCGATCGTCCAACCATTTGTGTGATTAATAAAGTGGATAAGATTAAAGATAAGGCTAAGTTACTGCCTTACATGGAAGAGCTGAATAAGAAATATAAGTTTAAAACCATTGTGCCGCTGTGTGCGAAGGAGAATGATAGCGTCAAAGCTTTTCAGCTGCAGCTGGTAGATGAAATACCAGAAGGCGGCCATCATTTTGAGCCAGGTCAATTGACTAATCGTAATGACCGTTTTATTGCAACTGAAATTGTACGCGAAAAATTAATGCGTTTCTTGGGTGAGGAGTTGCCATATGCAACCACAGTAACCATTGATGCATTTGCCGAAGAGGATGATTTGATTCGTATCGCGGCAGTGATTTGGGTTGAAAAAGAATCGCAGAAGGTTATTGTGATTGGTAAAGGTGGTGAGAAGTTAAAACAGATCAGTACGGAAGCGCGTGTTGATATGCAACAGTATTATGAAAAGAAAGTGTATTTACGTTGTTGGGTAAAAGTTAAAAGCGGCTGGTCTGACAATGATCAAATCTTAAATCAATTGGGGTATACCGAATAATGCAACGGATTGCATTGCAACCAGCTTATATTTTACATACACGCCCTTATCGCAGTACCAGTTTATTGGTGGAGTTATTATCGCATCATTACGGTCGATTGACCGTAGTGGCGAATAGTGCGCGTGGTCCTAAGTCGCGTTATAAAGGTGTGTTACAACCGTTTCGCTGTTTGCTGGTCGATTGGTCGGGGGCGCGAGAATTAAAAAGCTTGGGAAAGGTAGAGTTGCAAGGCATGCCATACCGTTTGAATGGTTTGCGTTTGTTCAGTGGTTATTACCTCAATGAATTACTCATGCGTCTGCTGGCCAAAGATGACCCTTATGAAAAGCTGTTTGACTGTTATCAGCAAGCGTTGCAACAATTATCTAACAGTGACGTTGAATTAGAAATCACCTTACGTCAATTTGAAAAAAACTTATTACAAGAACTCGGTTATGGGGTGTCGTTTACCCATGATGCTAGTCATCATCAAGCTATTGTGGCTGAGCAGTCTTATAGTCTCGCAGCTGATCGCGGTTTTTATGCAGTGACCGGGCATGGTGAGCATCAACATGCGGTGTTTTGTGGTGCCAATATCATCGCGATCGCTAACGATGATTATTCTGACTCCCAAGTGCAACAAGATGCAAAAAAAATCATGCGCTATTTACTGCGCTGTCATATTGGTACTAAACCGCTGAATTCACGTGAGCTAATTAAAGGTATGCTTTAATCAGGCGTGGTAGTTCATGGATCATGTACAACGGAATGGATAAAATATTTCGTTCGTAGCCTAATTGGTTTTGTGAAATTCTAACACCAAGTTTGTAGCCTTTTTCTTGCATAAGCACCTGCAGAGACTTTAAGCGTCCTGTTTTTCCTGATTTTACCTCGATCGGAATAATGTTTTTACCAATATTGATGATGTAATCAACCTCAGCCTGGCTGCCTCGTTTGTCTCGTGCCCAATAATATAATTTGGATTCTTCGTAATTTTTTCCATACGCCAGTAGCTCTTGGCCAACGTATTGCTCCGCCATGTCGCCTTGGTTAAGTAAGATTAAATGCTCGTTAAGTAGTGTAGTTGGGTCGACATTGACTTCGTGTGTTACTAGGCCTAGGTCTAAAAATAACAATTTAAACTTTTTCTCATTAATGCCGGCGTATAACGGTAAGCCATTGGCGGATGTTTGATAAACGGGGTATAGAATGCCTGCTTTGATTAAGGCTTTGAGCGCGGGTTTTTGGTCTCGCGCCTGTATTTCTGAGTCTATATCTTTATATTTAAAATGTTTAGCAATCAGTGCAGGGGCTTTTGTGAATATTTTTTCTAATACCCGTGTGTTTAATTTGGCTTGGTATTTGCTTAAGTCTCTGCGGTAATATTCTAATATGGAAGATTGTATTTTTTCGGCGCCTAAAAATTTTTTTGTATCGGTGTAATAAGCAACAGATTCAGGCATGCCTCCTACAATAAAGTACTCGCGGCATCTTTCAATGAGTAGCTCATGAATTGCCGTTTCGATGCCATCGCTTACCGTAACTGTAGCCAGGTAATCAGCTAACTTGTTATCGCCACTTGCGATTAAATACTCTAAAAAAGTGCAAGGTTTCATGTACAGTGATTCAACACGACCAACCGGCTGTTGAAATTGATCATCATTGATTACAAACTCAAGAAATGAACCTGCTGCGATGACGTGAAGTTCTGGCATTTGTTCTTTAAAGTAACGTAATGCTCGAATGGCATTGGGGCATTGTTGTACTTCGTCTAGAAATACTAACGTTTTTCCTGGTTGAATATCCATTTGACAGATAATTTCAAGTGCACTGATTATTTTTGAGGGCTTTAGTGTCTCGAAGCAGCTTATATAGTTTGGATTTAGTTCGAAATTAATGAGCAATAATTCGAAATGCTGTTTGGCAAATTTTTCAATGCTATAGCTTTTGCCTACCTGTCGGGCGCCCCTTACCAATAATGGTTTGCGGTTGGCGGCGTCTTTCCATGTTATTAAGTCATTTTCGATAGTTCTGAACATAATAACCCCCTATTTATCTGCATAAATGAATCTATTCATGGGGTTATTATATGCATAAATGAATAAAAATCAAGGTAATGGTATAAATTATATTTAAATCAGTTAGTTATGTATAGCAATGACTCCTGCAAGAGTGAGCTATTTGTAGTTTGCTCTGAAGTTATGGTTTACGTATACTCCCGGCTAATTTATGGACTGTTTAAAAGGGAGTCAGTATGCGTAGCGTTGATACAAAATTGAATGATGCAGTAAAAGCAAATGATGTAGCGGAGGGCACTGAAGCGCCGGAGTATGATCCGCGCTTGTTTGCAAGCGAGATGAGTGAATCTCAGCGATTTAAGTGCGCCATTGCAGCATTAAAAACAAACTTATTGGGACTAAACGGCGTTCGAGCCACTCAGCGTAATATAAAGACTCAAGCGCAGGCGTTACTAGAAAATCGCGGATTTTTAGCTAATTTTATTCGTGGTAACTGCCAGCTACCACTGAAAAAAACGGATGTGGAATTACAGCATCTCAGTTGCACTTTTATGTATTTAGTTAAGTTAGCAATGGCCGTGGTGAATATGGAAGTGCTGCCTGCCAATCGCCTTGTTATTTTTGCCAGCGATTTAGCAAAGTATAATCACCTGACGCTAGGTGCGGTAGATTCGGTTCTCGATACCATTAAAGATATTTATGCACGTCAAGGCGCTAGTAAGTCTCAGCAGCGATTGTTTGATAAGCTGGTTACTCGAATGCGAGATGAGAAATTGGTTAGGTCAGATTTTGAGTCGTATATATCGGACGGTAAGGAAAGCTATGATAGCACTACCGTATTTCGTTCTGATAGATATCACCCTGCTAATACATGGCAGTGTGATGATGATGGCAATGTTGTGCCGGTGACTTGCAGTATGTAAGCTGCTAACTTAAATTTCATTAACCAGGGGTGCTGCCAGTGTGGGCGGTTGCTTCACTCGGTTTTGCCATGGCGAATATGGTGTCGTTTAGCCGTTTTAATCGACGTAAAGCACAGAAAAACTTTCAGCATATGCGTCGAGTGTTGTACGGTGAACAAGCCATCAATAAAAAAGCTTTAGTGCTAAACGCGTTGTTTGGTGTGTTGGGGTCGATTCAACATGCGGTGTATGGCTTCTCAACCAATCGTGATGCATAACAAGCAGCGGAAAACTATATTATCAATCAACCGAATGAATTGCAGTATTCACTGAATACCGTGTCTGCCTTTATTTTGTCGCTAGCTATTTTACTCACAAATTTATTGACGCGTTCTTACGCTTGTTATCATTGGTTCGATCAGCGCTTGCCACTTACCGAAGATCAATACACCGAATTAGAATCAGGTATTGAAGAGCTGCCAGAGTCTACTGCAAATACAATGCATTGGGCGGTAACGCTACCCTTTTTTTTTGCTGCTGTTGAGGCGCTTAATAGTTGGTTCGGTTATAGTGAAACATTTGTTGATACCTTTCAGCTAGACCATTGCGATGCCAAGTGGCCTTATCGCATCGGTGGATTATTGTTGAGTCTGTTTGCAACCTTTGGTCATGTAGTCTTCACTGTTGATGCCGCATACGGTTTAAGAAAATCTTAATATAGAATTGTTAAGCTGCCTGACGAATTATAATTATATTGTGGGGAATGTTTATGAAAGTTGGCTTATTTGGTGGTACTGCTGATCAATTGGGTTATGCATTGCAGTCTTTGAATAGTGAGAATCTTTTTACGATGTCGCAAGCCGATCTAGCTGATATGGTGACAGCCCTGTTGCCACACAGTACCAGGCTTACCAGCTATCTAGGATCGGCGGCAGCTAAAGAGTACAGGAAAATAGCGGTTAATGTTTTAATTAAACTGGCTGTTGTACTCGACCCTTTTAATCAGGATGTGGCTGAATTAGCAGCTGATTGTGCTGTTCAGGCGATAACAGGCGGCACTAATGATAAGCGTTTGTCAGAAAACGATATTCGCAGCATGTTAGGCAGCATAAAAGCGGGTCGTTTAGCTACTCCACAGCAACTGAGCTCATACAATAAATTATGTGAAGTGCTGCTTATGAAGGGTGCTTTAAGCTCACTGGAAGGCCTCAAAGCAAGTGGTAACGATTTAGCTCCTAGCTCTGTTGCTAAAATGCCTGCTGCCTCTAGTGGTTAAGGCGTAGCAGTCGAGACTAAAGTTTCCCGTTAATCCTGGCGCTGACGGTATATTGCAATGATATGCCCGATCGCCTGGATCATTTCAGCATTATGCTTTTCACAGATTATCTGGCTAAACTGTTGACGTTGCTCACGATTTTCAGCGTTGACGCGTATTTTAATCAACTCATGTGACTCTAGCGCGAGTTCGATCTCATTATGCACGCCATCGGTCAAACCCGCCGCACCTAAGATAATGACTGGGCTTAAGCTATGTGCTTTCTGTTTTAAGTGTTTTTTAATTGTCTGATTCATGCGCGCAGTGTACCAGAAACAACTATTTTTGCCTAACTTAAGAT
>JARGOB010000031.1 GCA_029212925.1 Coxiellaceae bacterium
AACGAGCAATGCGCTATTATACCACCGTGACTTGTACTCAGTTTTTACAAAGCCATTGTGACTCCATATTCTAAATTTAACCCCCTAATTTCATTGATAAGCGCCGTTCTATTTTTTACTAGCCGGCTGCGCACCCTGTGTATCGATTGTATATCTTGCTGTTCGGGTTGCTTGATTGGTACAAAATGCATTGACGGTCTAATACCTGCCTCGACAATCGCTTGTGCATCATTAGCATCGTTTTTGTTTGTTTTAACAAAAGGTTTTACAAACTGTGGGCTGATTAATTTTACTGTATGCCCATACTGTTGAAATGTTCTTGCCCAATAATTTGACCCACTGCATGACTCAAGAAATATTGTACATACTGGCAAATTAGCAACGTAGCTGTTTAACTGTTCGCGTGCTATTCGCTTTTTCAATATGGTTTTTCCCATACTATCAACACCATGTAATTGAAAAATATTCTTAGCAATATCTATGCCAAGTGAGTTAATATTCATAATTGAACCTCCTATCCAGTTTTCAAATTATATCAACTTGAATCATAAGCTGGTAAGAATAAATTGCCAACTTACTGGGTGGGATGGTTCATTACAATACAACCAAATATTTTAATTAGATACCTAGAAAATATAGCATCTGAGCAAGTACAGTTCATAACAGGCAGCCACTTTGAACATGGAGAAAATTTTGCGATGAAGCCGTTTTTCACATAGCTCTTAAACTATCTTTACTGGTAAAAAACAAGAATTTTTCTGTTTGTAGACACCATCTTGCTCAAAGAGGTCACGCTCTGTAAATCCAACGGTGATGTGTGGTGTGAAGTGGTCAGGATCAAAGCGGCTTGGCATGCCGCCATGAGCGACGAATTGCTCAAATATTTTTTTGCGTAGTCGAACTAGGTCAGGTGATTTTACGACTAAAAAATATGTATTCAGAACCACTCCATATTTGCTGACTGCTTGGCCTTGACCTAAGCATACAACATGAAAGCTTGATTGTTGGATATTTTCCTGCATTGCAATTTTATCGAGAGATTCTGGTGACAGATACGGTTTTAGTATGAGGTATTCGGGTGGTGTTAACACAGTAATATGAGAATCCCCTCTGTTTTTAAGGGTTTCACTTGGTAGTCGTTGTTGTAATTGTGACAACAAATTGGCTACTGGTTCATAATTAACATTCTCACCCAACCAGTAACCTCCGGCTGCTCCTTGGTGAGATATAAATGTTACGGGATCTTTTACAGAGAGAGACAGCTGTAAGCGGTCGGTGGCTAATCCTTGCGCTGTCAGTATGGTAAAACACAAAGCAGCTAAAACCTGTTTCCACATACTAAAACCTCTTAAAATTCATTAGCCAGCTATTATATGCGAGTTTGGTGGCTCAAGCTAGCCTTAAATTTGGGGCTGTGTCACATATCCGTATACGTTTGTGACATATATGAACCACCCTATTGTTTCTATGGGGGAAACAATCCGTTTCGATTGCCCCCATTTTTCCCTCTTAGTAACCCTGATATGCTGTACGACTGAGTGAATAGCGTGGAGTATATTATGCCTAAGTGGACTGACCATTATGCGGTAACATCCGAAAATTTATTGTCAATTTTTAATGCGGATGATTTTGCTAGATTGATCAGCGGTGATTTTCAGCTCGTGGTTTATAACAAAGGCGAGGGGCGCAATAATCATTTTTATGCGTGTGATGTCAAAAGTAATGCAAGCCCGCGCTATTGGGCGCTAGGGGCTGGGTTCTACTTTTATGCCTTGGATAGCGTATATGCTAATTGCAGTTTGTCGAGATTAACCCTTTCCAGTAACCAAGTTTTACAGCTCATGGATCATGCGAGCGGTTTGTTTAAGGCATATTCTGTGTTCTCAAAGTTATTTGAGATGAGGCATTATTATAACAGCGATCAAAAAAAACATTACGACTATGTTAAAACTGAACTGATTGATAAAATGGTGAGGGAGCCAAATCATTTGATCGATATGATTAAGTTTGTTTTAGCACAACAGCCGAAAGGTATCTCGGGCATTCTTAGTCTACTGAACCACTTTAAATTTTATGCAACGAGTCATCGACAGTTTGCCCAGCTGCTGAATGCGCAGTATGATGGGCAAAGTGTATTGGATGTTATATTGGCTCATCCATCATTAGTCGCAAATATTAGCCAGTCTTCGTATTTTGATTTAGTGAATCTTTGCCATCAGTACGCAGTAAAACCGGTGCCCCCAGCTTTGGTTGCTTGTGGCGTCAAATGGTATGGCACTCAGTATGATCAGTTTAATAATATGCTGATTTGGGCGGCGGATTGTGCTGATAACGCGATGGTCAGTAGTCTGTTAAGTGATACGGCGATCACACGTGCAGTTAATGCAGATTATATTTACCCGGATAGCAAGGAAATGGCAATACACTGTGCGTTGCGCAGTAGTGCTAGTGATGATGTTTTGCGTCAATTGATTGCGCAGACTAAATATTTAAATCATCAAGATAAGTGGGGCAAGACGCCGCTCATGTTGGCGGCAAGTACTGGACGTGAGGCTGTCGTGGATATGTTGCTGCGTTATCAATCTGTGGCACAATCTATGTCACTGCAGGATACACAAGGCAATACAGCGTTACATCATGCGGCACGTCGAGAGTCTGATGCATCGATGCAGTTATTACTTGATCATCCTCATATGAATGCGGCATTGGTTAATCGTTTAAATCACAATCACGACACCGCTTTAGCTAAAGCTAGCGGATCGCATCATAATGACCAGGTGCGCGCGTTATTGAGGTGTGGTGCTAACATCTACACCAGCAATAAGCAGCGTCAATCACCGGTTAAGTTAGCGGGAAGGCATGATGACACAGTGCTGTTGTTACATGCTGGTGAAGATGACTACATGTCAGAAGCAAAGGCTGTGCCGGTGGCTGAGGTTGTTGAAGGACGTGCGGTGGTTGTTCCGCCTCCTGTTCAACCGCGCGTGTTAGAGCATCAACAGCGCGTCATTGCTTTATTGCAGCGCCAAATGCAAAACGATACCCGCTTTACGGCGGACGTGCCTCTAGTGCGTAAGCATGTTGATCGAGCGGTTGAAGCGATTAAAACAACAAGAGATTTGCCCGCAATCCATCGTGTATTGCAGTCGCTCTATCAAAAACAAGTCGCGTGGCCTGAGAGCAAGGGTAGAACTACCATGCGCAGTTATTTGCGTTCGACAACAGTTGTTCATTTAAAGCATATGGGTTATTTAGGTGAGAGCAAAATAACTGGCAAGGCGAAGCTGACGGGAATGCGTTACGCGATGTTTTCTACGGCAGACCCGCAGATTGGTCGTGTATCAGTTGCACAGCCTGAGGCGGCTTCTGCTCCACCAAAACCAAATGATGTGCGTTTGGCGGCTTTGTAAAAACTGAGTAAACGACCACTTATTTACTGCCTTATCAAGTCATTT
>JARGOB010000026.1 GCA_029212925.1 Coxiellaceae bacterium
GTTTTGCGATTCGTGAAGGTGGCCGTACTGTTGGTGCGGGCGTTGTTGCGAAAATCATAGAATAGAAGAGGTAAGAGTTATGGCAGTGGTAAAGAAAAATCAACGCATTCGGATCCGTCTAAAAGCGTTTGATCATAAGCTTATCGATCGTTCTACGAAAGAAATTGTCGAAACGGCTAAGCGTACAGGTGCTCAAGTGATTGGCCCTATACCAATGCCTACTCGCATCGAACGTTATACGGTATTGATTTCACCTCACGTGGATAAAGATGCACGTGATCAATACGAAATCCGTACACATAAGCGCTTGGTGGATATATCAAACCCAACTGACAAGACTGTTGATGCTTTGATGAAACTTGATCTGGCCGCCGGTGTTGATGTTCAAATCAGCGTCGAATAGCCTGTAGCTTCCATATCGGATGTACTGTGTCATCCCGGACTTGATCCGGGATCCAGAATCTAAAAAAGCCCGCATTAGCGGGCTTTTTCTTAACACTAAATTCCCAAACTTGGCTCACATCTGAAACCTACAGCTTTATCTTGGTGTAGTCGATGAACCGGGATCCAGAATCTAAAAAAGCCCACATTAGCGGGCTTTTTTGTAACACTAAACTCCCACACTTGTTACTAAAACATCACATTAGTTGAGATAAAAATGTCTTAGCGGGGACGATGATGGGTGTGTTGATGCTGAAACAATTTTTATCAACATATGGCAAGTCCAGTACCACTTGAAATGCATGTTTAGCCCCAGTCTGCTGTTGAAAATCTGCAAGGTTTGGGCTGATTTTTTTATTGTCTGAGTGTTTGGCTTCAACTAAAAACCAGGCTTCGTTATTTCTGGATACTAGAAAGTCAACTTCCTTTTTGTCGCGCGTTCTTATGTAGTGTAAATCAAATTCACCAAAGCCTCTATCAGTCCAGTAATGAACAGCTTTTAATAAGTGTGAGGCGATAAAGTTTTCTGTGCGAGCTCCTAGGTCGTTAATAACGGACCAATCCCATAAAAAAACCTTGGGCTCTTTCAGTAAGGAGCGAGAAATATTTTTTGACCAGGGGCGGATGCGGTAGCAGAAATAAAAAGCTTCTAAGATCTCAATCCAGCGTGTGATGGTGTCTACGGAGGTGCGAGTGAATTTAGCAAGATTGCTGTATGTGATTTGGTTTGACGCATTTTGTTTTAATATGTCCATTAATATTTGCATGCGATTTAAATCATGAATGACATTGATATCGCGAATGTCTTCTTGTAGTAATTGCTGTTTGCGAAGATTTTGCCATCGAGTGCTAAATGGTGGGCTGTGTTGAATAAATGGTTTTGGGAAACCGCCAAATTGGTATAAATTTTGGAATGTTTCATTGTCTAACTCTGTTGGTTCGGCAATTTCGGTATCGAGCAAGGTTGTTCGTAAACATTCAGCAACTGACATGGGATGCATGCGGTAGGGCAAGTAGCGGCCCATTAGGCTGTCACCACCTTTTTTGTAGAGGTCCAATCGGGCGCTGCCGGTGATAATAATGTACATCTCGTTGTGGTAGGTGTCATAAAAGCCTTTTAGGAAGTTTTTCCAGTCGGGTCTTTTGTGTATTTCATCAAATACAATGATGGGTTTGTGGCTGTTATCGGATAGTTTATTTTGGTTGGCTGTTGCGTGTTCATAAATAATGGTTGGGCCATTTAAAATGATGGTGCGATGGTCCTCGTTATCCCAGTTAAGATAAGTGAAATCTTCGTACTGTTCTTTTAGGTGCAGGCTGGTAGTGGTTTTGCCCACTTGGCGAGGTCCGGACAGGAATAGCATCTCTGTCTCGTTTTTCAGGTGGTTGTCTATGAGTGAATTGTAAAGTCTATCCATATGCTAATATCTTCAAATACAATGGGTTGGTAATGACTATTTTACGACGTATCGTAAAATAGTCAAGGCAATTTTATGATGCGTCGTAAAATAGTCGGGGTAACCTAAGGTACTGCCTTTCATTTGCGGGTTGGATGTAGGTATAAGCCATTAAAAAGGCGGAATTATGTCATCCCGGGCTTTTTTATAACGCTAGATTGCTAAACTTGCCTCACATCTGAAATCTATAATTTGACATTATAATGACATATTTATTGCGTATAAGCGTCGCAAATTGTCATTATATGAGTGTATGCCATGCTTATAAGTTCTAAAATTGATATTATGGTGACAATCCGTCAATAAGACTATTGTGCGATGATAACCTGGAATCAATGAAATTATGATAAGAGAAATAAAATCCGTAAATGTAATGTTTTTTACAGTGGCGATGCTACTGCTAAGTTCTTTTGCAGCAGCGAGCAATGTGGTTAGCGATGTTGAGCGTTATGAGGCAATCACATTGCCTGACACTCAGGTACGTCATATTCATTCAAGGTTCACGCATCAGAATTATAAAATTTATATCAGCATACCTGTTGGCTACTATCAGAATATCCATAAGCATTACGCTAGCATTTTTTTGCTAGATGCTGACTATAGCTTTCCTATTGCAAAAGGCATTACTGAGCATTTATCGGATCGCCACCGTACTTCTGATCGCATTATTTTTGGTATCGCCTACGACGGACCGTTGCAATATAAGCTAAATCGAACGCGTGATTATACACCCACGCATGTGGCTACTGGTGGTTATGGTAAGCAATATCAGGCGGTATCCGGTGGTGGCCCTGCTTTTATGAAATTTATTCAAAAGGAATTGATTCCATATCTATCACATAACTATCGACTCAGCTCAGAGCGTACGCTTGTAGGGCATTCTTATGGTGGGTTGTTTGCTGCTTGGGTGCTGTTAAATCATCCGAATGTATTTAGCAATTATATCATTGTCAGTCCATCATTGTGGTATGACCACCATAAGCTGATGAACCAAGAGAATCGTTTGTTAAAGAATAAACATGCCAAGCCAGTTCATGCGTTTTTTGGTATTGGTAGTAAAGAAAATGCAGGTTCATATAAGATGATTGATGACCTTAATGCATTTACTGCAAAACTATTAAAGCAACATAAGAAAAATCTCAGTGTGAAGACAGTTGTCTTTTCTGGCGAAGACCATGATACTGTATTTCCTGTAGCATTTACGCGCGGACTCAATTAAATGTTATCACTCTCATATTTTAATAAGACTTCCTGAATTAATGGATCTATCAGTCGATAGCTGCTATCGCTATTTTGTTCGATATAATCATTCTCCACTAATTGTTGCAGTGCAGCGACGATGGTTGGGCTAGTAATATTTAACTGTTCTTGCACTGCTTTGCCAGTTAATGTTTTATTTTTACCAGATGCAATTAATGTCAGTAATTTTAGTTGCCCGACGTTGAGTTGACTTAAATGCATACGGCTATCTGTTAGGCGTGATTCAATAAATTTATCCCAAGTTTTTTTAATTAAGAGGCTAGTAATTTCATTGTTAGCTTCTTTCCAGATTTGGTAGCATAGGTTATAAACACGTTTTGGATGGCGTTGTGTAAGGGTTAATATTAAGTCAATATCTTTATCTGTTATTGATTTACCAAAACTTTTATTAGCCACTTTGTTGAGGTAGTTTTTGTAATCATCTGTAGAGATTCTGTCGAGCCTAATTCTTTCGCATAGCTCATACATTGGCATGGCTTTATTATCAAACATGTTGTGCAAGATGCGTCTATTACTGCCTGAAAAGATAAAAATAATGTGTTTGCTTATTTGTGCAAATTCTCTGATCGCACCTTGCAGGGTAAAGCCACCTTTTAGAAGGTGTATTTGTTGGATTTCATCTAAATAAAGAACCGCTTTTTTCTTCTCTTTAGTAAGAATGTCCTCAGCCAGTGACAGAGCAGTAAATAGTGATTCGCTGACATCATTTTCTCTTGCTGGGGTCAACTGGACTGATGCAAGGCCTTTAATGCCAAAGGTCCAGTTGGTTTTAGATTTGGAGAAGTAGCGTGCTATTTTTGCAATTAAGTTCTCTTGCTGTGGTACGACTTGCGATAGAATTTTTTCAACAGCATCCAGTATTTTTGCTTGTACAGCATGTTCGGTTTTGGCAAGGAAGAAATTAGCTTCAGCACTGGGTAGTTTTAGTTTAGAGAGCGCATGTTGAGCCAGGCTGGTTTTGCCAAAACGTCGCGGTGCAACAAGCAGGGTATGATGACCGTGCTCGATGTTATAGGTGAGCGATGCTGACTCCTCTTGGCGTCCAATAAAGGCCTTACCTTTGGCGATTCCCTGTGGGAAATAATCAGTATGCATGTTTTGCTCCATATATAAGGTATGGCTATTTTACTAGGCAATCACCTACTAGGCAACTGCCTAGTAGGTGATTGCCTAGTAATGCGATAACTAGCCGAAACCAGCAATACGGTATAAGATATTGTTTTTGTGACAGTAGGGAGTGACATATGCCGCATGATGCAAGTCTGGAGAAGCCAACGTTTGAAAAAGGTACAGGCGAGACAGCAACTTATACCCATAATCATTCACAACTCTTGAGTCAGTTTGGGCTTTTTACTACGGCGGATGTTGATAAGGCTAGTAAAAAGGTAAGACGTTGCAGATTAAACGCACAGTTCCGTGTGCGTAGAGATGGGTTGTTTGATAAACAGCTAAAGGTGATTGATGATGCCATCAAACATGATGACGTGTTGCTTGAGTCGCTGAGGAAGGCGCGCGAGAAACTCCCGAGCAGTCGACCGAGTCGCTGTACTATCAGTTAGCGATGAGTACGTTTGAGCAGCTAAAAAGGCGTGGTAGCGTGATGCATAACTTTAGTGCCGTATCATCTCAAAAATAATGAAGAAAATAGTTGGAACTTAGTTGTTTTTCATGTATCTTTAGCTCCCTGGGTGAATATGGTTAGGATTTAACCGGCTCAGCAGATTTAAAAAGTTGAAAATGGTCCCTCTGCTAGGGGCCATTTTTATTAAGTGATTAAGCAGATTACGTTTCCTTAAGCAATGCTTAAGGAAGGTTATCAGCCTCTAATGTGGAGAAAGCTAATATGTCAATGGGACTCATTGGCCGTAAATGCGGTATGACCCGCGTTTTCCTCGAAAGTGGGGAATCAGTGCCAGTTACTGTGGTTGAGGTTCATCCTCACCGTGTAACGCAAGTGAAAACGGTTAAGCGTGAAGGGTATCGTTCGGTTCAAGTAACCACCGGTACTATTAAAGCATCTAAGGTTAACAAACCGCGCGCAGGTGTATTCAAACGAGCTAAAGTAGAAGCCGGTAACGTATTGATGGAATTTCGTCTTAAAGATGACGAGCATCAAGACGTTAAACGTGGCGATGAACTTGGCCTCGATTTATTCAAAGAAGGCCAAATGGTCGACGTAACAGGCGTATCACGCGGTAAAGGTTTTGCCGGTTGTGTTAAGCGTCATAATTTTTCAATGCAAGATGCTACTCACGGTAACTCGATTTCTCACCGTGCTCCTGGTTCGATTGGTCAATGCCAAACACCAGGCCGCGTATTTAAAGGTAAGAAAATGGCAGGTCAAATGGGTAACGTACGTACAACCGTACAAAACCAACGTGTCGTTAGAGTTGATGCCGATCGTAAAATCATTCTTATCCGTGGTGCGGTACCGGGTGCTCCTGGTGGCCAAGTCATCATCAAGAATGCTGTTAAGAAAGGGGAAGGCTAATGGAACTTCAGGTAGTTAATGCAGGTAAAGTAGAATTAGCCGACAATGCTTTTGCGATAGACTTCAACGAAGGTCTTGTGCACCAAGTAGTGACTAGTTATATGGCAACCGGTCGTGCGGGTACTAAAGCGCAAAAGACGCGTAGCGATGTGAGTGGCGGTGGTGCTAAACCATGGCGTCAAAAAGGTACTGGCCGTGCACGTGCTGGTACATCACGAAGCCCAATCTGGCGTTCGGGTGGTGTGACATTTGCTGCACGTCCACGTGATTACAGCCAAAAGATTAATAAGAAAATGTATCGTAAAGCCATGGCATCGATTGTGTCTGAGCTTATTCGTCAAGACCGTTTGGTATTGGTTAACGAATTATCGATTACAGAAGCTAAGACTAAGCAAGTTGTTGGCTTAATCGATGGCTTAAAGCTTGATGTCAAAAGTGTATTATTAGTAACGGCTGCCCAAGACGACAATCTTGTGTTGGCGGCGCGTAATATACCGTTTGTTGATGTTTACTCAGTTAATCAATTAGACCCAGTGGCTTTGATTGGTTTTGATAAAGTGGTGATGACCGTTGATAGTGTCAAACTGCTTGAGGAGAAATTAGCATGAGCACACAGCAAGAAAGATTATTGAAAGTAGTGATGTCACCGCATATTTCTGAAAAAAGTTCTTCAGGAAGTATGGGTAACCGTCAATACACATTTAAGGTAGCGGTCGATGCAACTAAGCCTGAAGTTAAGGCTGCACTAGAGCAGTTGTTCAGTGTCAAAGTTGACTCGGTTCGTATGATTAAAATGAAGGGTAAGTCGACTCGTTTTGGCCGAATTCAAGGTAAGCGCAAAGATTGGAAAAAAGCGATGGTTACTTTGGGTGAAGGTTCTGAGATCGATATTGCGGTACAAGCGTAGGAGTTGAATTAATGCCTTTAGTAAAAGCAAAACCAACCTCACCGGGACGTCGCTTTGTCGTAAGCGTTAAGAGCCCTGAGTTATATAAAGGTAAGCCTTATGGCCCTTTATTAGAAAAGAAAAACCGTACTAACGGTCGTAATAATGCAGGTCGTATTACTGTGCGTCACCGTGGTGGTGGACATAAGCAAGCTTACCGTATTGTCGATTTTAAACGAAACAAAGACGGTATCATTGGTAAAGTGGAACGTATCGAATACGATCCAAACCGTAGCGCGCATTTGGCTTTAGTATTATATGCAGATGGTGAACGTCGTTATATTATTGCACCAAAGAACGTATTGAAAGATGCAGAAGTGCAATCAGGTGTAACAGCGCCGATTAAACCAGGTAACTGTTTGCCATTGGACAACATTCCTTTAGGTACAACGATTCACTGTGTTGAATTAAAACCAGGCAAGGGCGCACAAATGATGCGCAGTGCTGGAACGTCTGCACAGTTGGTAGCGAAAGAAGGCATCTACGCTATTTTGCGTATGCGTTCAGGTGAAATGCGTAAGGTATTGTTAACTTGCCGTGCAACGGTAGGTGAAGTATCTAACTCAGAACACAGCTTACGCTCATTAGGTAAAGCGGGTGCTAACCGCTGGCGTGGTCGTCGTCCAACCGTTCGTGGTGTTGCGATGAACCCTGTTGATCACCCACACGGTGGTGGTGAAGGTAAAACGTCAGGTGGTCGTCATCCAGTGAGTCCAACGGGTGTACCAGCTAAGGGTAAGAAAACCCGTAGCAATAAGCGTACTAATAAAATGATCATACGTGATCGACGTAAGAAATAGAGGGGATAGACTGTGTCAACAAGATCAGCATACAAAGGACCTTACTGCGCAGACCATCTAATTAAGAAGGTTGAAGCAGCAGGTGATTCGAATCGCCCAATTAAGACTTGGTCGCGTGCATCAATGATTCTACCGATGATGGTTGGTAAAACGATTGCAGTACATAATGGTCGTGACCATGTGCCGGTTTATATTACAGAGAACATGGTTGGTCATAAGCTCGGCGAATTCGCGATTACTCGTAAGGGTAGTCATGGCGATAAAAAGTCGAAGAAGAAATAGAGGATTAAGAGATGGAAGTAGCAGCTAAACACAGACATGCACGAATCTCTGCTCAAAAAGCAAGATGGGTGGCTGATCAAGTACGCGGTATGCCAGTAGAGAAAGCCGTTGATTTGTTAACATTCAGCAAAAAGAAAGCAGCGGTGCTTGTGAAGAAAGTATTGGAGTCAGCGATTGCCAATGCAGAGCACAATAACGGTGCGGATATTGATGAATTAAAGGTGTCTACGATTTTTGTAGACGAGGGTCCTACGATGAAGCGCTTTAGTGCGCGTGCTCGTGGTCGTGCTAACCGTATTTTAAAACGTAGCTGTCACATCACTGTGATGGTTGCGGATAGTTAAGGAGATCGATTCATGGGTCAAAAAGTTAATCCTACCGGTATTAGATTAGGTATATCTAAAGACTGGACGGCTAAATGGTATGCTAACTCACGTGATTATTCAGACTTCCTGAATGCGGATCTGAAAATTCGTGAATACTTACGTGAAAAATTGAAGCGTGCTTCAGTGAGCCGTATTCAAATCGATCGCCCAGCGCGTAATGCTCGGATTGCTATTCACTCAGCACGTCCTGGTGTCATCATCGGTAAGAAGGGTGGTGAAGTTGATGTGTTGCGTGATCATATTTCAAAAATGATTAACATGCCTGTGCATATTACGATTGAAGAAATTCGCAAGCCAGAAATGGATGCATATTTAGTAGCTCAGAATGTAGCGCAGCAACTTGAACGTCGTGTGATGTTCCGCCGCGCAATGAAGCGTGCCGTGCAAACCACTATTAAGTGTGGTGCATTAGGTGTGCGTGTTAATGTTGCTGGTCGTCTAGGTGGTGCTGAAATCGCACGTACTGAATGGTATCGCGAAGGTCGTGTGCCTCTGCATACTTTCCGTGCTGATATTGATTATGGAACAGCGCGTGCCAATACGACTTACGGTGTGATTGGTATCAAAGTTTGGATCTTCAAAGGTGAAGTGCAAAACTTGAATGCTGATAGTGCTGCAGAAGACAGTAAACAGGCAGGTGAGGAATAGACGATGCGCCAACCAAGAAGAAGAAAGTTTCGTAAAGATTTTAAAGGTGATAACAGCGGTTTAGCACAGCGCGGTAATAAGATCAGCTTTGGTGAGTTTGGTATGAAAGCCACCCAGCGTGGTCGAATTACTGCTCGTCAACTGGAAGCTGCTCGTCGTGCGATTGCCCGTCACGTAAAACGTGGTGGTAAAACGGTTATTCGGATTTTCCCTGACAAACCTATTTCTAAAAAGCCTTTAGAAGTTAGACAGGGTAAAGGTAAGGGTAACGTTGAATACTGGGTGGCACTTGTGCAACCAGGTCGTGTGTTATTTGAAATTGAAGGTGTACCGGAAGAGTTGGCACGCGAAGCATTTGCTCGCGCAGCTGCGAAATTACCGGTATCGGTCATATTTGCAAAAAGAACGGTGATGTAATGAAAGCACAAGAACTACAGCAAAAAACTGCCGCCGAACTACAAACAGAATTGTTGGCACTATTGCAAGAGCAATTTAACTTACGTATGCAGCGTGGTATGGGTCAAACACCTAAGCCGCATTTGTTTAAAAACGTACGTCGTCAAATTGCACGTGTAAAAACTATCTTGAACCAAAAGGAGCGTGATAATGGTTAATGCAGAAAAGACAACATTGCCGCGTACCCTTATGGGTAAAGTTGTGAGCAATAAAATGGATAAAGGCATAACTGTTTATGTCGAACGTCGCGTGAAGCACCCGATTTACGGTAAATTCATTAAGCGTTCAACTAAGGTACATGCACATGATGAAGAAAACACATGCCAAATGGGGGATGTTGTTGTTGTTCAAGAGTGCAAGCCAATTTCAAAGACTAAGAGTTGGAGATTGGTAGAAGTTAAAGAGCGCGCAGCGTAGCTGATGCGTATAAGTGGAGATAAGGCATGATACAAACACAATCGTTAGTGAATGTCGCAGATAATAGCGGTGCTAGACGAGTAATGTGCATCAAAGTGTTAGGTGGCTCTAAACGTCGCTACGCTAATATTGGTGACATTATTAAAGTAACTGTGAAAGAAGCGATTCCTCGCGGTAAAGTGAAGAAAGGTGAAGTAATGAACGCTGTTGTAGTACGTACCCGTAAAGGTGTGCGTCGTCCAGATGGTTCATTGATCCGTTTCGACACCAACGCAGTGGTTTTATTGAATGCGCAAAACCAACCGATTGGTACGCGTATCTTTGGGCCGGTTACCCGTGAATTACGTACAGGTAACTTTATGAAGATTATCTCCTTAGCTTTGGAGGTGCTGTAATCATGAGTATTGCAAAGATAAGAGTTGGTGATGAAGTAGTTGTTATCGCTGGTAAAGATAAAGGCAAAACGGGTCGTGTTACACGCCTGGTGCATAAAGAAAAGAAAGATACCCGCTTATTTGTCGAAGGCGTTAATATGGTGAAGAAACACACCAAGCCTAACCCTAACAAACAAGAGCAGGGCGGTATTGTTGAGAAGGAAGCAGCGTTGAACATTTCTAATGTCGCATTGTTGAATCCAACAACTAATAAAGCCGACCGTGTAGGTATCCGTGTATTAGAAGACGGTAAAAAAGTACGTTACTTCAAGTCTAACGACGAAGTAGTGGATGTATAAAGGATACGATGATGAGTTTAAAAACGTATTATAAAGAAACGATTGTTGACCAGCTTAAAAAGCAGTTTAATTTTAAGTCAGTGATGCAAGTGCCTAAGATCACAAAGATCACATTAAATATGGGATTGAGTGAAGCGGTTGGTGATAAGAAAATTATCACTAATGCTTTGGCAGATTTAGCAGCGATCACTGGTCAAAAAGCGGTTGCAACGAAAGCACGTAAATCAAATGCTGGCTTTAAGATTCGTGATGGTTGGCCTATCGGCGCTAAAGTTACCTTACGTGGTGAGCGTATGTATGACTTTTTCGAACGCTTGGTTGATATTTCGATTCCACGTATTCGAGATTTTCGTGGTTTTAAAGCGAATGCATTCGATGGTCGTGGTAACTACAGTTTGGGTATTCAGGAACAAATCGTTTTTCCAGAAATCAATTACGATAAGATTGATGCGATTCGCGGAATGGATATTTGTATCACAACCAGTGCTAAAAATGATGAGGAAGGCCGTGCGTTATTAAAAGCATTTAACTTTCCTTTGAAAAAAGCCAATAAAGAGGTTGAATAATGGCTAAAACAAGTTCAATTATGCGTAATAAAAAGCGTATGAAATTATCAAGTCTTGCTCGTGCAGCTCGTCAAGCTTTGAAAAATATTATCAAAAAAGACGAAGAAAACCGCGACGAAGCTATCTTGAAGCTGCAACGTAAACGCCGTGATGAAAGTCCATGCCGTGTACGTAATCGTTGCCGTGCTTGTGGCCGTCCTAACGGTAACTTGAGAAAGTTTGGGTTGTGTCGTATTCACTTGCGTGAAGCCGCGATGCGTGGTGATGTTCCAGGTCTAAAGAAAGCGAGTTGGTAGGAGAATATTATGTCATTACAAGATCCCATATCAGATATGTTAACTCGCATGCGTAATGCGCAAGCAGTGAGCAAAAAAGCAGTAGAAATGCCAATGTCTAAAATTAAAATGGCTATTGCTGCAGTATTTAAAGATGAAGGTTACATAACTGATTTCGGTGAAGTAGAAGGTTCTGCTTTGCCAACAATGAGAATTGAGCTGAAATATTTTGATGGCAAGCCAGTAATTGAAAAATTACAACGCGAAAGCAAGCCTAGTTATCGTAAATATAAAGGCAAAGATGAGTTGCCCAAAGTCAATAATGGCTTGGGTGTGGCAGTTATTTCTACCTCTGCAGGTGTGATGAGCGATAAAGCAGCGCGTCGTGCCGGTAAAGGTGGTGAAGTATTATTGTATGTGAGCTAGTAGGAGAACAGCCATGACGAGTAGAGTTGCAAATAATCCGGTGGTAGTGCCATCAGGAGTCGATGTAACTATCGAGGGACAGCTATTAAAAGTAAAAGGTCCTAAAGGCGAGTTGGAGAGAGTTAATCATGACTTGGTTACATTTGAGCTAACCGATAATGTATTATCATTTGCTCCAGCGAACGATAAAAAAACCGCTAATGCATTAGCTGGTACCAGCCGCGCGCTGGCTGCCAACATGGTGCAAGGTGTTAGTGAAGGTTTCGAAAGAAAGCTGACAATGGTTGGTGTTGGTTACCGTGCAAAAGCACAAGGTAAAAACATCGAAATCAACGTTGGTTATTCACACCCTGTGAATTTAGAAATGCCTGAAGGTTTGACAGTGGAAACACCGACTCAAACTGAGATTGTAATTAAAGGTATTGATAAACAGCGTGTATGCCAAATGGCAGCTAATATCCGCAAAATTCGTGCACCTGAGCCTTATAAAGGTAAGGGTATTCGTTACAGCGATGAAGTGGTTGTAAAGAAAGAGGCTAAGAAAAAATGATAAATAAAAAGAAAGCAAGATTAAGACGCTCTCGCTTGACACGATCAAAGATCGCAGATCAAGCTAGAAAAGGCTCTCCTAAACATCGTTTAGTCGTATTGCGTACACCACGTCATACCTATGCCCAGCTTATTACGCCATGTGGTGGTAAAGTGGTGTGCTCTGCTTCTACATTAGATAAAGAATTGCGTTCTGCTGTTAAACACGGTGGTAACAAAGAAGCAGCAGTGGTAGTTGGTAAAGCCATTGCAGAAAAGATTAAACAGGCGGGTGTTGAAAGCATTGCTTTTGATCGCTCAGGATTCAAATATCATGGTCGTGTGCAAGCGTTAGCTGATGCGGTTCGTGAAGGCAACGTACAGTTTTAATAGGGGATTGTTAATATGGGTGCTAATGCAGCAGCAGTTGAAGACACATACCAGGATAAACTGGTTACCATGAGACGTACGTCTAAAGTGGTTAAAGGTGGTCGTGTATTTGGATTTGACGCATTGATCGTTACTGGTGACGGTAATGGTCGTGTAGGATTTGGACGTGGTAAAGCGAAAGAAGTGCCAGTAGCTATTCAAAAAGCCACTGAAAATGCACGTCGTAACGTTGTGTATATTGACCTTAAAGAAGGTACGTTACACCATGCGATTACAGCGAATCACGGTGCAAGTAAAGTATTTATGAAGCCTGCTTCTGAAGGTACTGGCGTTATTGCCGGTAGTGCTATGCGCGCTGTCTTCGAAGTGGTTGGTGTTAAGAACGTGTTATCGAAAAGCATCGGTTCAACTAATCCAATTAACGTGGTACGTGCTACGGTTAACGGTTTAGTTCAAATGGCAACGCCTGAATCTGTAGCTGAGAAACGTGGCAAACGCGTAGAAGAGATCTTGGAGGACTAACCGATGGCTAAAGATAAACGTGTCAAAGTGACATTAAAGAAAAGCTTGCATGGCCGCACTAAAGGTCATAAAGAAAACGTTTTGGGTCTAGGGCTTCGTCGCATTAATCATAGCGTTGAAGTATTAGATACCCCTGAAAATCGTGGCATGATTAACAAAGTGAGTTACTTGCTACAGGTTGAGGAGTCAGCATAATGCATTTAAATACGATAAAACCGGCTGACGGTTCTAAAAAAAATAGAAAGCGCGTTGGTCGTGGTATAGCTAGCGGTCTGGGTAAGACTGCCGGTCGTGGTCATAAAGGTCAGCATTCACGCTCGGGTGGTTATCACAAGAGCGGTTTTGAAGGTGGTCAAATGCCTTTGCAACGTCGCGTACCTAAATTTGGTTTCACATCACGTAAATCATTAACACGTGCGGAAGTACGTTTACATGAGTTGGCTCAAGTGACAGCTGACGTGATTGACTTGGCTGCACTAAAAGCATCCGGTGTGATTAATCAAAACATTAAAACAGTTAAAGTGATTGCTAGTGGTGAGATTACTAAAGCAGTAACTTTACGTGATATTCCTGTGACTAAGGGTGCTAAGGCTGCGATTGAAGCGGCTGGCGGCAAAGTGGAAACAACGGAAGCATAAGTAGCGGGACGCAATCATGGCAACAGCTAAATTAGGATCAGCACTGGCAGGCGGCGGTTTACAAGAGTTAAAGAGCCGCTTGCTCGTTGTGTTTATCGGTATCTTGGTGTATCGCCTAGGTTCCTATATACCTGTGCCAGGTTTAAACCCAGCTCGATTGGCTGATTTATTTAATCAGCATCAAAGTGGCTTGTTGGGTTTATTCAATATGTTCTCGGGTGGTGCCTTATCGCGGATGACCATATTCGCGCTCGGGGTTATGCCGTATATTTCATCCTCCATTATTATCCAGATGTTTGGCTCGATTATACCTTCACTGCAGCAATTGAAAAAAGAAGGTGAATCTGGGCGTCGTAAACTTAATCAATATACGCGTTACGGCACACTGATCTTATCGGCGTTTCAAGCACTCGGTATTGCTAAATGGCTGGTCAGTAGTAATGTTGTATTATCTCCCGGCCCGATTTTCTATTTTACAGCGATGGTAACGTTGATCACTGGCACCATGTTTTTGATGTGGTTAGGTGAACAAATGACAGAACGCGGTATCGGTAACGGTATCTCGTTAATCATTTTCGCCAGTATTGTATCTCGCTTCCCATCGGCAGTTGGCCAAGTATTTGAACAAGTGCATCAAGGTCAAATGCAAGCTATCTCATTGATTATATTAGTTGTTGTGGTTTTAGCGATTACTGGTGTTGTAGTGTTCGTTGAACGAGCACAGCGTCGTATAACGATTAACTACGCAAAGCGTCAACAAGGGCGCAAAATGTATCAGGCTCAAAGCAGCCATTTGCCACTAAAAATCAACATGTCCGGTGTTATTCCGCCGATTTTTGCCTCGAGTATTATTATGTTCCCGGGTGCGATTGCTAAGTTTTTCTCCAGTGTGAAAGGTTTTGGTTGGTTAAATGACCTGGCTTTGGCTTTATCACCGGGGCAACCACTCTATATTATAGTGTTCGCTGTAGCTGTGATTTTCTTTGCTTTCTTTTATACCGCTTTAGTGTTCAATCCTAAAGAAACCGCAGACAACTTGAAGAAATCAGGTGCATTTATCCCAGGAATACGTCCAGGTGAGAAAACAGCTGAGTATATTGACTCTGTAATGACTCGTTTGACCGTTGTAGGTGCCATTTACTTAACACTTGTGGCATTATTACCCCAATTTTTGATCATTGTATGGAATGTGCCATTTTACTTTGGTGGTACCTCTTTACTGATTATCGTGGTTGTTCTGATGGACTTCATTGCTCAAGTGCAAGCGCACCTGATGAGTCATCAGTATCAGTCGATTATGAAAAATAAAGGCAGTGGTTCAAAAATGAGCCTCATTTAGATTGTCAGGAGAAGTAACGTGAAAGTTAGAGCGTCAGTTAAAAAGATATGTAGAAATTGTAAAGTCATTCGTCGTAAGGGTGTCGTGCGCGTAATTTGCAAAGAAAAACGTCATAAACAAAGACAAGGTTAATATTTGCATTTTACAGCGTAGGAAGGTATCCTAAGCGGCTTTTGGTAAAGTTAAATTTAGAAAAATCGGAGTAAAGTCATATGTCTGCACGAATTGCAGGAGTTAATATACCAATGCATAAGCATACGCGTATTGCATTACGTAGTGTTTATGGTGTTGGACCAACTCAAGCGCTTAAGATCTGCGTAGAAGCAAATGTACAACCAGATCAGAAGGTACAGGATTTAACTGAGGCAGAATTAGAAGCTCTGCGTACAGAGGTTGCAAGACTTACTGTAGAGGGTGACCTTAGACGTGAAATCTCTATGAATATTAAGAGAAAAATGGATCTAGGTTGCTATGCTGGGATTCGTCATAGAAAAGGCTTACCTGTTAGAGGCCAAAAAACTAAAAATAATGCTAGAACGCGTAAAGGTAAACGCAAACTAGTCGTTAAAGCTAAATAGAAGGGTATAAGCGATGAGACAAGGTCAAGGTACCGCTCGTAAAAAGCGCAAACATAAGATTACCGAAGGTATTGCCCATATAAAGGCTACTTTTAATAACACATTGATTGTTATCACTGATATGTCAGGTGATAAAATTGCCCAAGCGTCTGCTGGTAGCGAAGGATTTAAGGGTGCACGTAAAAGTACACCATTTGCTGCCCAAACAGCCGCAGAAGAATTGGCTAAAAAATTAAAAGCTGATTGTGGTTTGACCAAATTAGCCGTTAATGTACGTGGCCCAGGTGCAGGTCGTGAACCTGCGATTCGCGGATTAAGAAGTGCGGGTGTAGCAATTCATCGTGTTACTGATAAAACACGTTTGCCGCATAACGGTTGTCGTCCACGTAAGAAGCGTAGAGTATAGGAGAAACATCAGATGGCAAGATATATAGGGCCAAAGTGCCGCTTATCACGTCGTGAAAAAACAGATTTAGGCCATAAGAGTGGTGTGCGTAGCACAGACTCAAAATGTAATATGGAACGTACACCAGGTGTGCACTGGCAGCGTCGTGGTCGTACCACGGACTTCGGTGTTCAGCTACGTATGAAGCAAATGATTCGTCGCTATTACGAAGTGATGGAAAAGCAGTTTAGAAAATATTACAAAACTGCTGACGGTCAAAAAGGCTCTACTGGTGATAACTTATTGAAGTTATTGGAAGCACGTTTAGATAACGTTGTTTACCGTATGGGTTTTGCAGCAACACGCGCTGAAGCACGTCAATTAGTAAGCCATAAAGCGGTTAAAGTGAATGGTACGATTGTAAACGTGGCTTCTTATCATGTGCAAGCCGGTGATGTTGTTGAAATTCGTGATCGTGCTAAAAAGCAATTACGCATTAAAGCCGCGATGGAAATCGCAGCACAACGTCAACAGTGCTCATGGGTAGATGTTGATAGTAAGAAAGTTGAAGGTACTTACAAGGCTGAGGCAGATATTGATGAATTGCCAACCGAGTTTAAAGTGAACCTTGTTGTTGAATTGTATTCTAAGTAGAGGTGAAATAATGCAAGATATCTATAAAGATTTTCTTACACCAAAGAATATTCAAGTACAGGCGTTGTCGCCTTTTGTATCACGTATCGTGCTTGAGCCATTGGAGCGCGGATTTGGTTATACCTTAGGTAATGCGTTACGCCGTATATTGTTATCTTCTATGACTGGTGCTGCTATCACCGATATCAGCATTGATAACGTATTGCATGAGTACAGCTCTATTAATGGTGTGCGTGAAGACGTGGTTGATATTTTACTCAACTTAAAAGACGTTGCGATTAAAATGAATAATCGTGAAGTGGCTGAGTTAACGTTGCATAAAACCGGTGTTGGTCCTGTAACGGCTGGTGATATCCAGTTGGATCACGATGTTGAAATCATTAATCCAGAGCATGTGATTGCTCACTTGACGGATGAAGGTGATTTGAAAATGCGTCTAACGATTAAAACTGGACGTGGTTACCAACCTTCAAATCGTGTGCTTAGCGATGAATTGGAAGAAGGCAAAACATTGGGTGAATTAAACCTCGATGCTTCTTACAGCCCGGTTCGTCGTGTGACTTACCAAGTTGAAAATGCACGTGTCGAGAATCGTACTGATCTTGATAAACTGATTTTAGAAGTAGAAACCAACGGTACTTTGGATCCTGAAGAAGCGATTCGTCGCTGTGCTACTATCTTACAACATCAGTTAACTGCATTTGTAGAATTGAAGCACGAGGATTTTGTAGAATCTAAAGACAGTTCAAGCAGTGTTGATCCTGTTTTGTTACGTCCAGTTGATGATTTAGAATTAACTGTACGTGCAGCGAATTGCTTAAAAGCAGAAAACATTTGCTACATTGGTGACTTAGTAATGCGTTCAGAGAACGACTTACTGAAAACACCTAACTTAGGTAAAAAATCATTAATGGAAATTAAAGGCGTACTTGCGCAGCGTGGTTTAACGTTGGGTATGGTGGTAGAGCAATGGCCACCAGTCGAGTACGGTGTAGAATAAAATAAAGGGTAAGTGATATGCATCATCGTAAAAGTGGAAGACAACTAGGTCGCAATAGCTCGCATCGTAAAGCGATGTATCGCAACATGGCAGCTTCTGTAATGGAGCACGAAGTCATCAAAACAACCTTAGCTAAAGCTAAAGAGTTACGTGGTGTTGTTGAGCCATTGGTTACTTTAGGCAAGCAAGACAGCGTTGCTAATCGTCGTTTGGCTTTCTCACGTTTACGTGATAAAGCGATGGTTAACAAATTATTTACTGTTTTGGGTCCTCGTTACTCTGAGCGTCCAGGCGGATATCTGCGTGTTTTAAAATGCGGTTACCGTCCAGGTGATAAAGCACCGATGGCGATTGTTGAGTTTGTAGGTAACGAACAAGACTAATTCGCTTGTCATCATGACACCTAGCTTGTCATCCCGGCCTCCGAGCCGGGAACCAGAAAAAATTAAAAGCCGGATTTATTTCCGGCTTTTTTGTACCCTTAATGGCAAGGTTTACGTGCGTATGAAGTATTAATAACATTAAGTAACGATTAATTTGTTTGTATGACTTAAGCTCAAAAAGTAATAAATTCTCTTGTTTGAATATTAATCTTATATACTAGATATCTAGACCTTTGATAATTAATATAAAAAAGAAACATCAATAGTTGATACTAATTTTTTCAGCGCTATTGTCGCCCGATACGAAACAGTCTGTTGATCCGTATCATGTTGATAAAAAAATAATTCATCATACAATACTAGGTATATAGTAACTTATTATTTCGCGTGGGGTGGGGTATTTATGAGACGTAGTGTAGCAGAGCAAAGAACCTCGGTGTTAGCTGCGTGTTGTGCAGCGGAATATGCCTACTTACAAAAGCGGGGTTTAGGCAGCGCGATTTATGATGCTCTGACATCTGTGGACAACCTTTCAGATTTAAAAGATCGGCTTGTGGTGTCAACAGATATTGTGGCGTCGTGTGTGGAGTGGCTGAAATCAAAATCGACGCGATGGAATTCGGGCGCTACAAACGTAATGGGCGAACATTTTCTGCGTGAGTTAAAAGAACATTAAGCCTTCGTTTACAAGGCGGTAGTAGCACAAACATATAACGTTGTTTTTTTTGAAAACACTGCTGATGTATCTTATGTCGATTTATATCGCAGTGATACACGCAGTCAAGCGATTATTTTTAGCAGCGGTTTTCAACCAAAACATTGTGCTGACGGTAATAGTTTTTTGCTGGATTATTACGCGACTGATGTTACCTACACCAATGGTGTTTCTACTTCTAAAAATGAGGCGCAAACTCATTGTTATGTAGAACCCTGGAGTAAGCGGCATACCTATGCCATACGGTTTAATGGCGAAGCACTTAAAGACCCACGATTCTTTGCAATAGATATTGTCGCTACTGGTAAGTTACGTGGCTGGGGAGGCGGGCGCACTGCACTTGCCGAAGTAAACTTTATGGATGGCGTTCCAGCCTCATTTATTTATTCTGTTACTCATAGGGGTGTAACCACGCTTAACCCTGGCTTTACTGGTGTTTTTACTGATGATGGTAGTCATTTATATAAAGTGGTGGCACCTTTAGCGCACGACATTTCTAATGGCGTCGATCATCGTAGTGGTGGAGGGGCAGGTGCATCAGCCAGAGCATCAGCAGGTGCATCAGCAGGTGCATCAGCAGTGGTATCTGATCCAGCACCAGCACCAGCATCAACGGCAACTTCTGTGGTCGCTGCATCTGTTCCAGCAACAAGTTATGCGCCATCAGTGCCTGGCAAAGTGACCATCAGTAGTTATAGCTGCAGCATACAATTGTACAAAGGCAGTAAAGGTTATATGCATCTCGTGTTTGATGATGCAAAAACCGCGAATGATTTTATACACGCAGAAGATTTACGCGCTGAAAGAGATGCCACTGGCGCCACTTTTAAGCGACCGGATACCAGGCGCTATAGTGGTAAGGCGATGGTGCGTTTGAGTCAATCACGTTACGCATTGTTAGCCACTGCATTAACTGAAATACCCGATGATGTAACGGCAGTGCCACCAGCGCCAGCTTATGTACCTTAAATGAATCATATAAACACGAGGAAAAAGTAATGAGACGTAGAACAGCAAGACCAGCAGCGTTAGAAAGTAATGTTAGCAATGATCCATCGACTACATTTGAGATGGTAGAAATGGGTACTGGTGGAGCAGCAGCATCTGCCGCAGATGTCCCTGAAGAAGTTGTACTAACAGCACCTGCACTATCGGCTGCGGAATTAGCTGCGGCTGCGTTGGGTAACTTGGGTGCCTGTGGTTTGAAAAAAGGTCAGAGAGGGTGGATACAATTTCAATTTACTAGCGTCGCAGCAGCGCAAGATTTTGTTAGCACCAATGATTTGCACTCAGAACGACCAGGCCAAACAAGCATACCAAAAGGTGTTGATGAAAACCGTATCGCCGGGTTATTCACCGTGCGTACTTCACCCGCATTGTATGTATTATTGCAAAGTAAAACTCATGGCTTGCCAGACTATGCTGATGTAGAAGCGGCACCGACTTACCGAAGATAAGTACTGTTGATGGGGGAGCGAAAGCATGAGCCGAATTAAGTTTCGTCAGCTGGAGGGGCGTGTTCCTGCACGTGTAGTGCCTGTTGAACAGGTGATGGCAGATTATGCTGCGCATCGAGCGATGCTTAAAATCATTTGGTCGGGTCATGGTGGCTCTCGTCATGCTAATGCTCGTGTGACTGATGGTCGGTGGGACATGAGCGATTGGGATTATCTTATTGATCAGTTTAAAGCGCCCGAAACCAATCGTCCGGTGTATGGTGAGCATCACTATGGTCATGGTTATCATCAATCAAGTGTTGGTGATGACCCGCGTGATCGCAGTCAATGGTATAGCCACCATGCAAAAAGTTGGCAGTCGCGCACCGTGACAGGTGTACGCGGCCGAGCTAAACCCGGTTATCAGCGAATTAAGGCGGGTCATTACACACTACTGCCACCGCATGGAAAAATGGAATATTGCCGTGGTTTAGATCCGCAAACGGGACGATTGGCTCGATCAGGTTCACGGCACTTTGAACATCGTTCGTTCAGTTATCCGGGCCTGCAAGTGGGTTGGGTATTCAGTGCTGACCCAGCGAATGGCAGTGAGGTAAAGCATTGCTCACAGACGGATATGTATGGTCGTCGTGTTCCGTGGGTAGGAGGTGCATCAGCAGTTCGTGCCGCCATGCGTGGTACGCATCATGCGAGCACCGGTGCCCCAGAACTCATCACAGCCGATGAGTTACGTCGACGCCAAGCAACCGCTCCAGCCGATGGCAGCTTGTTAAAACACAGCGATTGCCGGTTTAAACCTACTTTGGCTTCGGCCTCAGCGATACTTGTACCGGGTGCTGCTGCTGAAGGTACGTTGGGTTTATTTAATGCTATACAAAAAAAGTTATATTTGCTCACTGAATTAAATACCAATGTATCTATTATTGATAAGGCTCCTAGCGATGCCATGCCACGCCCTGTTGCATTAGCTGAGCAATGGCAAGCATTGTGTAGAGCGTCTGTTGAATACCCTGCATTATTTGAAAAGTTGCCAACCGATTTAATGCAAATCGATGCAACGGTATTACCTGAACTAGTGACGATTATGATGGGCGCGACAGCGCAAGAAAAGCAAAAACAAGCACTGCAATTTGTCCTATCGCAATACGGTTTGCATGCTGATGTAAAGCATGAATTAGATGATCCGTGTTTATTAAAAGACATGTTGCGACTCAGTGATAACCGCGATGCGATGTATGCTTTATTGCAGTGCGGTGCATGCATTACTGATACTGAAGTATTAACACACTTGATGGCGAATTGGCGTGAATACCGTCAAGTATTGGATGAAGCAACGCAGCGTCGTATTGTTGATTATATTGTGCAGCAACAATTAACACACGATTTGGTTTATTCCGGTGAAACGGATTTAGTGAAACAACTGCGTACAGTAACAGATTTACCTGAATGGCCAATGGCACTACGCGAGGCAGTGGAACTGGAATGCAGCGCTAATAGAGTTGATTTATTGCGGTTGTTATCAGGGCAGGTGAAACGAGACGATGCGGAGCTTGGCTTTAGTGATGCTGCTCGTGAACGTGTCGAAATGCAAGCTTTTGCGATGGCGGTGGTGACGTTAAATAACGATTGGCAGCAGGAATGTATTGATGCAAGACAATGGCGTGATAGCAGTGATGCAAACACGGTGTTTTTGGCATTAGTAAAAGATGCACTAGTCAATATAAAAAAATTGCGTATGCCAACCGCTACGCAGCAATTATTTTTACAAGCACTGCAGTCTCAAATTGTTGAGCGTGGTATTGAGCTGCATGATTGTCAGTTTATATTATTTATGCCGGCTATCTATCGGAAGTTATCCGATGATCTGCGTTATGGCATTATGGATTCGTTATTTGCTAGTGATGCTGTGCCTCACCCGGTCGATGAATTAAATGCTGATCAACGCGTGGCTTTGCTGGACTCGCTTGTGCCAGGTGGTGCCCCAGGTTATGTCGCTGCTGTGTTAATGCATCCAAATTTCCCATTACAAACAGCTGATGAAGACACTTGCAAGCGAGTAACAAGATTTTTATTGTCGCGCGGATTTGATTCTTTAACGGCACAAATGCGTGCCAATTTGATGGCGCATTTTTCTTTGGCGTTTGAGCTGTATGCGCCAGTGGAAAATAAATATGACTTTGATGCTTATTGTCACCGTGTAGTTGCGAATAATGTATCAGCATTGGAGTTATTTCCATGGGGCAGTTTGGCGATGCAAGACCAACAAGTGTTTGCCGTTGCTAGAGCATTAGATGCATCGACAATGCAGCACTACAGTTTGGTTATTAAACATTTCCATCGTAAGGTCAGTGAGCTCAATAGTTTCTTGCATCCACGAGAAACCAAAGCAATTGCACCATTGGCAACGTTGGTCGCTGTGCTCCAGTCTTTACCTCATCACAGTGCTTATGCCGGCCAGCCAATGATTGTTTTACCCGCCGATAAATATAAACAGTTAGTGGCAGCAATCAGAAGCTGTCGCGCTTGTCGTTTATCCGATGAGATAAAAACAGCGCTTAATCTATTGGTAAAAATTCTACGAGCGACGGTACAAGCTAATGCGGTAGTGCAACACAGTCATACGGATGGCGAACCATTGGCGCGTTTACCGCACAAAGCATTCGATGTCAGTATGGCCAGTCGTCAGCAAAATATTCATTGGCGACGACGAGGTTATGACTATTTTAGAGCGGCTTATGCCACCACTGATGGTTACCCTGAGCAAACCACGGTAAAAGTGTATAGCTGTGATGATTTGACTAAGGGATCGCTATTGATGGGGCTTGATCGTGCTAGCGGTTACGCGATGAATAACAAACAACGCAGTGATACTAAAAAACGTGTCATTTGTTCCACGGCTCAGCTATTTCAAGATGAGCACACCATCCTGCCTATTTCTGTTGTGACAGTAGCGGCGCCGAATTTACGTAAGAGTACAGGTGCAGGTGCTGTTTTGCTGGCGAGCGTTGGTGGTGGCTATGACAGTCCGTATGATGGGGCAGCTTTTGTAAAGGGTGAAAGCCTGAATGAGCCGGCTTATTTCCGTGCCATGTTGTCAGGCTGGGCATTAAGTTTTCATGCATTAAACCAACAAGCCAGAAGTAATCGTAAAAGCAGTATTGTTGTAACGCCATTGTTAGGTGGTGGTGCCTTCTTGGCAGGCCAGCCAATCGAGGTGAAACATGCCGCCTTTAAGCAAAATATATTGGCTATGATTACCGCTTATAATGCGCAGCCACAACCATATTTACCTGAGTTGCATTTGTGTTTACCCAAAATGGATGCCGGTGATCGTAACAGTGCGTTTGCTTATATCCAGTCTATCTTACCTGAATTACCTAAACTGAACGGTCGTTTAGTGATTAGTCAGTCTGACCTGTTTGAATTAACTTTTCAAACGTATGCCAGTGAAGGTTTTGATAGCGATTCAATGGATGTTGCTATTGTCAATCCCGCGTCCGATCATGTGCCGGGCGGTGGTTGTTACAACGAACGTCATGCCGGTTTTGATAGTGTAGGGCGTAATCAACCGGCGGTGTTTAATAGCGGTCCGATGGCTTTAGAGGAGCAATTGGCGCATGTGACGACCTTAATGTATAGCCAATGCGCTAGCATGAATCCCGACCATTTACGTTTTAGTGCAATTAATGCTGTTAAGGTGAGTGAAGATGGCTCAACAGAACAAGCCGCTGGCGATACCTTAGAGCAACAAGCCAAAGCTAAAGGGTTAACAGAGGATTACTCAGTAGCGAAATACTTAGCAAGCAAGTTACGGCGGTTATACCCGTTTGCACCTGTGGCACCGTCAGCATCACTGCAACCGCCTCACTTTAGCGCAAGGTCACCAGCGGTAGTGCATCGCGCACCACCGCCACCTCCGCGTGCACCATCAATACAAGCGAGGACGACTAGACCGGCAGTGGTTAGTCAGGCAGTATCCGCTCAGCCAGCCAGTTCTCATGCGGCAAAATATGCAGTGATTACACCGTCTGAATACCTGCGTAAAATTTCACGCTTAGTCGCTGTGATCAGTAAAGCACAACCGCGTTTTTCAAAATTGTTGCATGGTGATAAATTTAAAAAAGTTTCTGGCAAGCTTCAAACAGAACAAGGTGGTAGTGGTGTGCCTTATCGTGATGTATCACGGTATTTAGCGTTAATTTTATTAACGGCAGTGAGCTCACGTGATGGCAAGCTTGAAACAAGTCATACCAACAGTGGTGAAGCAGCGGTGAACGCTTTAAATACGTCGTTTCCAATTTTTGCCACCATGGTGCGTGACCAGCTGGGCGCGGTTGAATCACAGCCATTGACGTATGGTGATATTCAAACCTATGCCATGACGACAGAAACCTTTAGACGACGACGTTAATTACGGACTTGGTGCGCCAAAAGGGTTATTTTCATAGGCAGCATTTACATCAACCGCTACGCCCGCAACCGTAAGGGTATCGGGTGGTGGTGTTGGCACAACGGCTGGTCGGGGTTCTGGTTCTGGTTGAGCAACGGGCGAGTGAGTAGTTATGTCCTTGACGAGTTGCCATTGACTATCGCCTGCTTCTGGTTTGGCTGCTGGTGGTTGGATGCGATGGCGAGGTTTTGCTGGGGGAGGTGCGCTGTCAGGCGCGGCTACATAGCGTCGAGTACGATTTTGTGGTTGAGTAGCCTGTATTCTATGCAAGATATTTCTAGCTTTTAATTCACCTTTTTCTAGCAGCCCTAGCACTTCTTCTGATCCCAATAAAGCCAATATCAATTCGCCTACTACGCGTGATCCACCATAGGCATTTCCAACTAATTTATTTCGCCAAGATTTTGGAATCGGTGTTGTTTTTACTAACTTTAGTTTCCAGCCGTCTTTGTTTTTTCTCACTTCAACCGCAAAATCGATACCATAATGCAATATTTCACTGACATAGTCTTTAAGCACAGAGTCTTGTAGTGCATTTTGTATGCTGTGCAAAAAGTCGGGTATTATATAAGGTTTAAATTTTTGAATAGTGGTGTGGTTTAAAGCTGCCGCTATTGTTTTTAATTTTTCCTCGAGATGGAGGGGTTGTTTGCGTTGTTTTCGTAACTCTTGTTTGGTGACCCTTTTAGCGCCATCGGCTGCCACATCCACTGCAAAGGCAACACCAGCACGCAACCAACTTAATCCACTTAACCAGCGTTCACTTTGTTTGATTGGTCTAGGTAATGGCATATGGTAGGTAAGGCCCAAGAAAAATAGACTGAATAAGGATTTGATACCAAAATCCAACGTGTCTTGCTGGATGCCTAAATAATTTTCGGTTGTGGAAGTAACGGCCCAACAAGTGAGTGCTAGCATGGCACCTAAAGAGATACTGAGCTCAGGGTTTTGACGAAAATATTCACTGCGGTGACGATCACAAACCCCTTCATCTGCCAGGCGGTATTCTAAAAATAGTTCACCGTATAGTTGGCAACCCAAGATAAATGCTAATGGTTTACCTACAACGGTTGGTAACACGCCACCCACAACGCCAATCACACCTAACATAAAAAAGTAAGCAATGTAGGAGCGCACTTCACCTTTTATAAAGCGCATTGAGGTGCAATCACGACAGACTTCGTGTGTTTTTTGTGCTTTTTGTTTGGCCGACGGCTGTGGCTGAGCCGCATTATGAAAGGCTTTTTTATGGTCTAATACCAGAATGGCTGATTTTATGGTGATGGCTAACATATGGCGATAATGAAAGCAGGTCATGGCAATGCTGATTAATGCCATGGGTATACCGACGGTGGCATTAAACCAGTCGGTGTTATTGAGCTGTGGATTCGAATATACCAAGCGTTGAAATTTTTGATGTATGGCATGTGCGGCGACTAAGGGTAATAAATGTTGAAGCAGTACCCGGGAGCCATTAGCAAATAAGTGACGTGTGTGTGGTGAAATTTTTATCGTATGCACAAAATGCGGAATCGCACCGACTTGTTGCAGTGCATACAATAAACAATCTGCACTTGAGTTTAATCCCCACAAAGCTGTGTTTTGCACAACAGCACGCGTTTCACGCATAAACGTCTCCCATCCCTAATTTTCCCACGTAACCATTCTATAGTTGAGATTTTTATTTTACTAGCGGTTTTTCAGTGTTTGTCATACCGGACCCCGATCCGGTATCCAGTAAAAAATTGACAAATTGCAGTCATCAATTGAATGTGCTTTAATTATTCTTTATCCGCTCCACCACACGAGGTGCTTGATGTTCAAAGGAAAGTTGCTACTGGGAATCACTTTAGGTTTAACTGTTGCTTCAGCCGTTGTCATGGCCGGTGGCGATGATGAAGATGCCGATGGTTACGACAGCATGGGTTATTACGTTTATTCAACCGATGATCCGAATCAAATGCAGCAAAATGATTTTAATAGCATGTATGTTGGTCTTCAGGCCGGTGCGAATATTGCTCAAGCTGGATTTTCTTTTAGTGATACTGACGGTAATACCACTACGGATATATTATCGACCAAAAGCGGTGAAACCTACGCGATAGCTGGTGGTATTATCGGTTGGGGACATGCGTGGGATGAGTTTTATTTGGGCGTTGAAGGTAATGGTCGCTATAACTTTGGTGGTGGTAGTAATAGTGTTGTTACTATTTCTAATCAAACGGGTTCTAATACAGGGTCGGTTGATGAGGTGTATGAAACCTGGTCAGCTGGTTTAGGCTTTAAGGCAGGTGGTATTGTCTATAATACGGCTTTAATATATTTCTATGGCGGTGGAGCCTATGCTGGTTTTAAAGTCAATAATGCTGTTTTTAATTCGGCTACTGATTCGGGCTCGTTTAATCAAAGTAAATTTGGTTTCTCACTCGGTGTCGGTGTTGATGTGCAAATGAACAAAGCCTTTAATCTTGACTTACGTTATCTCTATCGCAGCTTCTCAAATGTAACGTGGACTGATACCAGTGACATTCCTGGCAACACGATAAATTCTAAGGTTACTCCCAAAGATAACTTAGTAATGCTAGCGGGCGAATATCATTTTGCGGTGTAAGTAACCGTTGTCATCCCGGACTTGATCCGGGATTCATGTGTTGTCATTTCTCATGAACGGATGTCCCTATCCTCGTGTTCCTTTACTTCCGTGTATCACACGCCACTCGAAAGGTACCCCTGGTAGGTTTACTTGCCAAGGCAGTATTTATTTGCTTTGATCTGGGATAATAAATGGATCCCGGCTCGGAGGCCGGGATGACAGCGGCAATGTTAAGCTTTATTCATGGTATTTGAACCCAAGCCACCAATACCCCAGGTATCATTGGCATCTATTGTATGAGCGCATTTATTTAACCAGGTGGTTAATGGTTTACCATTAAATGCATGATCCCAAAAGCAAGCACTGGCAGGTTCGGATGTGCCTATGCCTAATGTGCTAATACCGCCAGCATATTTTTGTGGGTCAGAACCATTTAACACAGCAGATTTTAGCGGATCATTAAATACTTCACATGAATTTAATACAACGATCGCTTTTTCATGCAATTCTTTATGCATTTGGCTAAATTGATGGCTTCCAAGCATACCATCGGATAACAGAATGCCATCAGGGCCGCCGTGACCGATATTAAAAAAGCCTTTTAGGTTAGGGCAGGCTAAATAATTTTCATAAGCGCTTACTGAGGCTTCGTCACCTTCAAGTTTGACGCTTTTATAGCCATGTTTGACCGCATCATCGAATACTTTTTCAACGTATTGTTTAGCGGTAGGGTAATTGGGTACCGAAGTAGCTGCTACAAATTCGGTTGATTTGTTGGGGCATACACCAAAGCCTTTTGTGCGTGGTTGTTGTTGCCAATCTGCATTACTTAAGTGATAGTTATTGACCACGCTGCCAGCTGTGTATTGACTACCATGTGTTTGGTTAAGATTGATGCGTGTAATGCTAAATGAATAATTGGTTTTGGAAGGTAAATACACTAATAGGTAATTTATTTTACCGCTGTCGTTATAAATGGGCTGTACTTTAATCGATGCATAGGGGGAATTGGCAGAGGTGTCTATATTTTGCTTTACGACTTGAGTGATAGTGCTCAAGGGTACTGAATAAGTGCCTTTGGTATTTCCCATTAAAGTAATACTTGGGTTTGCTATCGCACCCGTTATACCTAGCGCTAAAGTTGCACCAACGATCAGTTGTTTTTGCATAGATTTGTCTCCTGATTGAAAGAATTGTAAGCCCGCACGCTTACCTCTTGAGTGTTTCATAGACAAGACTTGTCAGCAAGTTTAATGTTATCTGGATCCCGGCTCGGGGACCGGGATGACAGTTCACGTAGTCTGGGATGACAGTTCACGTAGTCCGGGATGACAATTCACGTAGTCTGGGATGTCATTACAAATGTAAGGTTAGTTAAGGTGTGGATTGGAGGTAATCAGTTCGGCAGCAGTTTCAAGAATGAGTTTACGTAACCATAAATGACCAGGGTCATTATCGAAACGGTTATGCCAAGCAATTAATAATGCAGCATCAGGGATTTTAACCGGGCAAGGTTGAATGCTTAATTTATCTGGATTTCTAAAGGCAGTTAATAATAGCTCTGGGATAGTAGCCAGGTAATCAGTTTTAGGCAATATGCGTGAAGCGATGCTAGCGTAAGGGATGCGTAGCGGAATCTTGCGGAACTTGTCCATTTCTTGTAAAGCCACATCAGCAAAACTGCTAAAGCTATAACCGGTGACATTGATAACCATGTGTTCAGCTTCAAGGTATTTATCTAAGGTGAGCTTGCCTTTCATTAATGGGTGATCATGTTTGCCCACCACCACGGCTGAAGCGGTAAATAATGGTTTGCTGCAAACAGTTGTAGGTAATTTACCAGAGGTGCCGATGCATAATTCGATATTGCGTTGATCCAAGATGCTTTGGTCGTAGTTCAATGGGTCGCAGTCCTTAATAACTAAGTCTACTTGCGGAGCTAGTTTACGTACTTTTTCGACTAGTCGTGGTAAGACAACGCAGTTCATGATATCGGTGGAACCGATGGTGAACTTACGCGTAGATTCTTTTGTATTAAAGGTTTCTACAGAATTGATCACTTCATCAATTTGAGCCAGTATGGGTTGCAGCTTGGCAAAAATATCATTCGCTTTTGGTGTTGGGCGCATGCCATAACGTTCGCGGATAAAAAGGGTGTCATCAAAGTATTTGCGTAATTGTGTAAGTGCGTTACTCATGGCTGACTGTGTAATGCATAATCGTTTGCCTGCACGTGTAACATTTTGCTCTTCATATAATGCTTGGAAAGCTTTGAGTAAATTTAAGTTTAGGTTATCGCTCATGAACTTGCCCTATTAGCAGGTTTGACGGCAGTGGCAGCTACTAATTTTAAGGTGTCACGTAACCATTGGTGTGCGGGGTCTTGATCAAAGCGTTGGTGCCAAATTTGCGATAGAAAGCCAATCGGAAAATTAAATGGCATCATTTGATAATCAACGGGTGCGTTTTTACCAAAGGCAGCTAATGCCTGTTCGGGCATAGTGGCTAATAAATTGGTGTGTGGCAAGATATCAATCGCCACCAAAGTATGTGGTACGGATAAGCGAATATTGCGTTGTTCACCCATGATTTGTAGGTAGGCATTGGTGTTGCTAAAACCGCTATGACCCGCAAAAGTAATCTCGAGGTGTTCGGCTTCCAGGTATTCTTTCATGCTGATTTTTTTCTTCATCAGCGGGTGGCCTTTTTTGGCAACCACGATGCAGTCAATTTCAAAGATATTTTCTTGCATGAAGTTTTTTGGTACGGAGCCTGAGAAGCCAAGAAATAGCTCAACGGAAGGGTCGCCTAATTTGTTCGCTTGGTCGATGGAGTTATCAATCGGTCTTACATCGATCTCAATATGCGGTGCTTCTTTTTTCACAAAGTCTAACCAACGCTCCAATAATATAGAGCAAGCAAAGTCTGTCATGCCTATGCAAAAACTACGAGTAGAGTGCTTGGGATTAAAATTCGTGGCGCCCTGAGTCAATGCATTGATCTGCTGCATTATCGGCTTAATTTGCTTGGATAATTCTTGAGCTCTTGGGGTGAGGATCATGCCGTGTTGACAGCGTACTAGTAATTCATCTTCGAATACATCGCGTATCTGATTCAGTGAGCTGCTCATGGCAGATTGCGTAATGTTGAGCAACTTGCTGGCTCTGGTAACATTCTGTTCTGATATCAGAGCATCTAATGCTCGCAGCAGATTGAAATTAAATTGGCTAATATTCATAGTCTCAATTATAAGCCATTATTGAAATAAATCACAAAATTCAAAACAAATATTGAAATTTATTGTATCTCCTGTCCCCACGACAAAACTCAAATTTTTTAGTCAGTTACCTGCAACCACTAGAATGGAATATCGTCATCATTGATGCTGGCATCAACAGGAGCACTGCTAGACTGTTGATTATTCTGATTGGCATTGCTGGACTTGTTGTCATGATGATTGCCTGAAGCTTCGCTGTGTTGTCTGCTATCTAACATATGCATTTCATTAGCAATGATCTCAGTGGTGTAACGGTCGATGCCGCTCTTATCTTGCCATTTGCGTGTTCTTAGGCTGCCTTCAATATACACTTTTGAGCCTTTATGCAGGTATTCACCAACAATTTCAGCTAAGCGATTGAAAAATACGATACGGTGCCACTCTGTGCGATCTTGTAATTCACCGCTTTGTTTGTCGCGCCAGGTTGTGCTGGTTGCTAGTGTAGCGTTTGCAATGGCATTGCCACTTGGGGTGTAACGAACTTCTGGATCCCCGCCTAAATTACCTATTAAAATTACCTTGTTAACACCTCTAGCCATTTGTTTTTTTCTCCTAATCTAAAGTCTTCGCACCCGCCCTATAGCGGCTAGTGGTCTAGGCTACCTTGTTCTGTTAGTTTACGCAACCGGGTATCATCAATTTTTTGTTTGTCTACTTTGACATACAGTAAATTTTCGCGATCGAACCAGGTGACCTCGTTTACACCGTTCATTTGCTGAATTTGTTGCATGATATTTTCTTCGGGTTTGCTGCTGGCGAATATCATCGTAGATAAATAAGGTGGGTTATCAAGACAGCAGCTGATGACCAGCCAAGCCAAAGCGAGCACGGCGGCAAGTATGAAAACACCGTATACACCGAAATGACCATAAGCAACACCACCCAGTGTACCACCGACAAAAATACCAAAAAATTGTGAGCTGGAGTAGATGCCCATGGCGCTGCCTTTTTGGCGGATGGGGGCTACTTTAGATACCCATGAAGGTAAGCAGGACTCTAAAAACGTAAATGCGGTAAAGAATAAAAATAAGCTGATACTGATGGCGATGGCGCTATTTACAAACATTAACATCACCAGTTGGCAAATAAAGATAATCAGCACCGCAGTGATAAATAGCGGCCGCATAACACGTTTCTTTTCGGCAATAATCACAAATGGCAACATGCAGAAGAAGGCCAGTACTAATACCACGACATATAACCACACTTGGTGGTCACTGCTGAGTTTTAGCTCGTGTGTTAATAGGATTGGAATGGCGATAAAGATGCAGGTGAAAATGGCATGCTGCAGACCAATACAGGCGTCGAGTTTGAGCAGTTGATTGTTTTTGAGTACATCACTTAAACGACGAGGCGTAGGCTCAATATTTTCATCGACCACAAGCTCAGGCGGGTGTGGCACTAAAGTAAACAGCATTAATATGCCTAAAACGGACATTATTGCGGTTAACCAAAAGATACCGCTGAGGTGATACAAGTGATTTACAACAGGACCAAGAATCATGGCCAGCATAAATGACATGCCGATAGTTAACCCAATAAATGCCATCGCTTTATTGCGATGCTCATCACGGGTGAGGTCCGCCGCTAGTGCTAATACCGTACTACCAACAGCGCCGCCACCTTGGATGGCGCGACCTATAATAATGCCGCCGATGTTATGGCTTAATGCGGCGATAATACTGCCGATAGTAAACAGCACCAATCCAAATGCTATCACCGGCTTGCGGCCGATCTTGTCAGAAAGCGTACCAAACGGTATTTGCAGGCAGGCCTGAGTAAGTCCATATACGCCTAGGGCGAAGCCAATCAGTGTGGGTGTGGCACCTGGCAGGGTATGCACATACGATGAAAATACTGGCAAAATCATAAACAAACCGAGCATGCGGAATGCCATAATTGAACCTAAGGATAAAACGGCGCGACTTTCTTTTGCCTTCATGACTTACCTTTCTTTAGAGCAATGCGCCAGCATCATAACGTATTTCGCTTTTTGGCGGAAGTCGTGAGATAATGCCCGGTTAGTTTTACACCATATTATATAGGTAGAGGGAAGTTCATGGCGACGAAGGCAGAAACAGCGACAGAAGTGATTTCATTGCGCGGCGGGCGCACGCACAATTTAAAAGATATTTCATTAGATATTCCACGCGATGAGTTAGTGGTGATTACGGGCTTGTCTGGCTCGGGTAAATCATCGTTAGCGTTTGATACGTTATATGCCGAAGGGCAGCGTCGCTATGTGGAATCATTGTCGGCGTATGCACGGCAATTTTTATCGATGATGGAAAAGCCGGATGTTGATGTGATTGAAGGTTTATCGCCTGCCATTTCGATCGAACAAAAATCCACGTCGCATAATCCGCGTTCGACGGTGGGAACCATTACAGAAATTTATGATTACCTGCGCTTGTTATTCGCACGCGTTGGTCAGCCAAAATGCCCGACACATGGCCAGGTACTAGAAGCGCAAACCATTGCGCAAATGGTGGATGCCGTAATGACTATGCCTGAAGGCATGAAGGTGATGTTATTAGCTCCGGTAGTACGTAATCGTAAAGGGGAGCATGTTAAGTTAATTGCCTCATTGCAAGCGCAGGGGTTTTTGCGTGCGCGTATTAATGGTGAAGTGATGGAGCTGACAGATGTTCCTAAATTAAATTTACGTAAAAAACACACGATTGAAGTGGTGGTTGATCGTATCAAAGTTAAGAAGGGTATTGAACAACGTTTAGCCGAGTCGTTTGAAACCACGATCCGTTTGGCTGATGGTTTAGCGGCGATTATGGATATGGATGATGATAAAGCCGAGCCGCGCACTTTTTCTGCCAAGATGGCGTGTAATGAATGTGGTTACAGTTTGCCAGAATTAGAACCAAGGTTGTTTTCGTTTAATAACCCGGTTGGGGCTTGCCCAGAGTGTGATGGTTTGGGTGTGCAGCAATATTTTGCTGAAGATAAAGTGGTGCGTCAACCAGATTTGAGCATTGCTGAAGGAGCGATTCGCGGTTGGGATCGACGTACGTTGTATTATTTTCAGTTATTGAGTTCAGTGGCGGATCATTATGGTTTTAGTGTTGAAGTGCCATTTGAAAAGCTCAGTAAAAAACATCAAGCGTTGATTTTGCATGGTACTGGAGATGAAGAGATATTGTTGCAGTATGTTGGTCATACCGGCAGTTCGATGGAGCGCACGAAGCCATTTGAGGGTGTAATTCCGAATATGCAGCGTCGTTACCGTGATAGTGATTCAATTGCAGTTCGCGAAGAGCTCACTAAATATTTAACTACCAGTGATTGTGAAGAATGTGAAGGCATGCGTTTAAATGAAAGTGCGCGTCATGTGTTTATTAAAAAACATAACTTGCCATCGATTGCGAATATGTCGATTGCTAAATCACATGAGTTTTTTTCGGGCGTTAAATTTACGGGTCAACGTGAAAAAATTGCTGAAAAGATTTTAAAAGAGGTGCGGGCGCGATTGGGTTTCTTGTTAAATGTGGGTTTAGACTATTTGACCTTGTCACGCAGCGCCGAGACGTTATCGGGTGGTGAAGCGCAGCGTATTCGTTTAGCCAGTCAGATTGGTTCGGGCTTAGTGGGTGTGATGTATATATTGGATGAGCCGTCGATTGGTTTGCATCAACGTGACAATGAGCGTTTATTAAAAACCTTGATTCACTTGCGTGACTTGGGTAATACAGTGATTGTGGTTGAGCATGATGAAGATGCGATTCGTCATGCGGATCATGTGGTTGATATGGGTCCGGGTGCGGGGGTGCATGGTGGTGAAGTGGTGGCGCAAGGTAAAGTAGCTGATATTATTAAGTCCAAGCGTTCAATCACCGGGCAGTATTTGTCGGGTAAGCAGCAAATTGAAATCCCTAAACAGCGCGTGCAAAACGTTGCGAGGCAACAGCTGGTATTGAAGGGTGCGCGTTGTAATAACTTGCAAAATGTGGATGTCAGTATTCCATTGGGATTAATGACCTGTGTTACCGGTGTGTCGGGTTCAGGTAAGTCGAGTTTGATTAATGATACGTTGTATCCCATTGCGGCGACTGCATTGAATCGCGCCACGCAATTAACCGCTGGTCCGTATAAATCGGTTACTGGTTTAGATGATTTAGATAAAGTGGTGGATATTAACCAATCACCGATTGGCCGTACGCCGCGTTCAAACCCTGCAACGTATACCGGTTTATTTACGCCGATTCGTGAATTATTTTCAGGCACTGAAGAATCACGTACGCGCGGCTATAAGCCTGGTAGATTTAGTTTTAACGTCAAAGGTGGACGTTGTGAGGCCTGTGAAGGTGACGGTGTATTAAAGGTCGAGATGCACTTCTTGGCGGATGTTTATGTTACTTGTGATATCTGTCACGGTAAACGTTATAACCGTGAAACGTTGCAAGTAAAATATAAGGGCAAGAATATCTTTGAAGTGTTGGCGATGACGGTTGAAGATGCATTGCAATTTTTTGCGCCGGTGCCAGTGATTGCGCGTAAATTACAAACCTTAATGGATGTTGGGCTTTCTTATATTACGTTAGGGCAGAGTGCCACGACTTTATCAGGCGGTGAAGCGCAGCGGGTTAAGCTGTCACGCGAATTATCTAAGCGTGATACTGGCCAGACACTCTATATATTGGATGAGCCGACGACTGGTTTGCATTTTTATGATGTGGCTCAGTTGTTAGCAGTGTTGCACCGTTTGCGAGATCATGGCAATACCGTTGTGGTGATTGAGCATAACCTTGATGTGATTAAAACGGCAGACTGGATTATCGATATGGGTCCTGAGGGTGGTGATGGCGGTGGTCAAGTGGTGGTGGCAGGTTCACCTGAACAGGTGGCCAAGCACAAGACGTCGCATACGGCGCGCTTTTTGAAAGACATGTTGAAATAGCGCTAAATCCCGTTAATAACTCGAGTTGAAAATTTGTGGGGGAGATTCAATGAGAACAGCTATGCCAAGCTACGCTATGCGCGTGCGACCATCGGACTCCGTAGCAACGATATGTAAGCGGTTTCGTGCACTGCCAAAAACAGTTTCTGATGTTTCTGTAAATACTAATGACCTGCTGGCTGGCCGTACATCGATAGAAGTCGTACAAATTCAAATGGTATTGTTTGAAACCTGTTTAACACGTACATTAAATGGTTCGGCTGATTTGATTTTGACGGAATCAAAACCAGAAGTTATTTGGCGGCCTGACTATTTGCATGTGATGCTGGCAGAAGCAAGTCTTATAGGCGGTGCAAATGCTCGCATAACGGATCACCTTAATTTGCTTTATCGGCGTACTAAAATAAAGCTTGAAGGCAGCTGTTTTGGTCTGACTGATTTAGCAATAAAAGCTTATAGCGCAGGTGAGTTGCATCATTTTGTTGATCGTGTGCATGCGCTATGCAGTATATCTCCTTACAAATTGATGTTTTTTTTACAGGATTTAAAAGCGTTGATACTGCGATATGAAACGGCAAAATCGGGATTGATGTTGTTATCGATAGGCAAGCACGAGTTACCGATTATGCAGCTGCGTTTACAACAGCTGCGTAGTTTTCATACTGATATTTTAGGCTTCTTTGATGCTGTGATTCTAACACAAAGCCCTGACTATTTTTCTAAGAAGCTGTTTGATTAAACAAAATACTGTATAGTTCCTCACTGGAAATCAGTG